>CAKPYB010000004.1 GCA_934202525.1 uncultured Prevotella sp. | reverse complement strand
TGGGTAGCTTTGGCAACCTGTTCGGCAGAAAGTCCCATTGCCAGCAATCGTTGTGCTGTTTCTGTGTTGGCCTCATGCTTGCCTTCAGTTCTGCCTTTTTCCATGCCTTCTTCCATTCCTTTCTGATATCTGTCATCCAGAAGGGTTCTTTCAACACTTACCGAATCCCAAAACTTGTCGTAGGCGCGGAGCTCGGCATCTGTAAAGCCGGAAACTTCAAGATCTTCTACGGCTTTTCCTATCTCTGGATCATTGAGCAGGTCGGCAGGAATATCCTTCGTATTGGAATTGATTTCTGTGAGGAAACGGAGCCACAAGACCATCATGCGCTTGTCGGCAATGGAATGAGGAGTGAACTTAGGGAGTTCAATGAAGGTGAAATGCAAGCCCTCGATAACCTTATTGCTGTCCTTATCGTGCACGATGCGGTAGTTGTGGATGAAATCCGGAGTATCATGCGCAAAGATATCATTTATCAGGTTGAGAGAATACACGGGTTGCAGTTCGCTGTATCTTCCTCCCTTTTTAGCCTGACTCACATAGAGTTTGGATGCATTGAACAGTACTCGCTGCTGGAATGCGTCAGACCATTCCATCTGCATTTCCACGCAGAACTTCCTGCCTCTGACGTCGGTGCAGAGTACATCAACTATGGTGTTCTTGCCCCCTTCTAGCTGGGGCACAAGTTCCGTTGGCAGATACTCTATCTCGTGTATCTGCTCTTCTTCGCTGAGTGGCAGGAGGGCGTTCAGAAGACTGATCAGTCTTTTAGGATGATTGCCGAATATCTTCTTGAACGTAAGGTCTGCCTTAGGATCTAAGTACTTCATAACCATCTGTTTTAAAATTCTATAGCGCAAAGTTACGGTTTTATTTTCATATCTGCAAGAGTTTTCTAGGAAAAGTTACAGAAAAAGTTAGAGAATGTTGAGTGTTGAATGTTGAGTGTTGAGTGTTGAATGTTGAATGTTGAGTGTTGAATGAAAGAAATATGACGACAAAGAAAAAGGGCGCATCCGGATTGGATGCGCCCTAACTTGTTAAATAAATTCAGAGGATTTCTGCTCATGAAAAGCCCTCTTAATTTGAGAGGATCAGGAAGCATCCAGGAGGTACTGGAGCTTCGTGGCATCAAAACACGGACAGGCTTTCTGAACGCCAGGCAAATCGCGATGCCCCAGGATGGTACGGATGCCCGGAAAACGGTGGTGAAGTTCCTGAATCAGATGCTTCATCGCCTCCTTCTGCTCAGGCGTGCGGGTGTCGCTGATGCAGCCCGATGGCGAAAGACCACCCTCGTAACAGATGCCTATGCTGTGCGCATTGTAACCGAGGGCATGAGAGCCCATACGCTCTACCGGGCGACACGCATGCACCACTCCATCCAACGTGATGTAGAAATGGTAGCCGATGTCAGTCCAGCCGTTGTTATGAACATGGTCGTAGCGCAGCATCTTCATCGTATAACGGTGATCGCAGCGGCTACCGCTGCAATGCACCACTATCATATCGATGTCTCTCATAGGCATCCTTCTAAAGTCCACCTGCCGAAACGCCCAACGCCCCGAGGAGAGCTGTCAGTACGGTTACTGCAAACTTGATAATCTCATTCCATTTCTGTTTGTTCTTTTCTGTCATAATCTATTCTGTTTTAAAAGGTTAATTATTCTAATCCGTCTCCAGTGTCACCGTTGCCAGTGCTGCCTGTGCCGCCGGTCTGCTCGCCAGAAGTGTTGCCGCCGCTGGTATTGTCTCCAGAAGAAGCATTGTCCTTGTTAGGCTTTTTCTTAGCCTCCTCGATGTCGAGGGTCTTGGCACCCTCCTTCTCAGCCTTGAGGGCAGCCTTCTGTACGGCACGAGATGCAACCTGCTCAAACTCCATACCCGTAAAGATATTGGCAAGATCGCTGCCCGGGATAAACTGGATGTTCACACCCTTGATGTTGATGTCGCTCTTGAATTCGGCTGCGGTTGCCGCACCCTCACAGGTAAGCTGGAGGCGGAACTTGCCCAACTCGCCGAAATCAATCTGGTTGCCACGCTGCAACTCGATGACCATGTTCTCCTGCATACTGACCAGAACGGCTGTTACATCCGCATAGGATACGGTGGTCTGCATAGAGATCAACTTCGCAAACTGCTTGAGCGAAATGGAGTCTTTCATCTGAGCACGGGCGTAGAAAAGAGGAACTCCTGCTTTGTCACCAAATTTTGACGAAAGCTTTACTAAACTGTAATTAATTGCCATAATACATAAAATTTTAAAATTGTGAATAATCATGTTGTGCACCGGTCTCTTCCCGAATGCTGATACAAAGATACAACATCGGCGGTGCCCCACTTGTCCACTTTGGTACGATAAGTACCTGTTGTGCTCTATTTGGCTCAATTATGTATACTTTTGCACGCAAGCGTATGCAGCAGAATATTCAAGTGGCTCAGTTAACTTATTCAAGTGGCTCAGTTAACTTATTCAAGTGGCTCAGTCAGCTTACTCAAGTGGCTCAATCAGATTACTCAAGTGGCTCAATCAGCGAGTCCAGCCGTCTGCGTAAGCGAGTCCAGCCGTCTGCGTAACCCAGTTCAGCCATATCCTTAACCCAGCTCAGCCGCTTCAGTTGGTAAACGGAAGCACATCATTTTTTCACCTCATTTGGGTGGGCAATGACTATCAGGGCAATTTAGTCTTTCAGAGGGTACCATGAGGGCCAATAATAGGTACCATCAGGGCCAATCATGTGTTTTCTGATATGCCCGAATGACTACCAGGGCAAATCATAAAAATACAAGGTACTGAATATCAGATGGTTAGACAATAATTTTCTTTCCTATACTATACCAAGTATATTATATATATACATTTACACCTTTTACACTATACGTAATACGTGAGGAAAAAGATTTTTTTTTCAACAAATCAGCCACTAAAATGCATTTTTCTCTTCAAAAATTTGCATAAGTCTGAAATAAATATTACTTTTGCATCATGAAAGCGCGGAGAATGCGATTCTCCTCCCGATGAAGGACACCGGGATATGCTTTCGGTTAAGGATTAGAACATAGCTCATTGAGTAGGACTTTCCACCCTGAAAAGTGAGTGACCAAAAGGTAATCCTTACAGGGCATTCTATGCCTGATAAATTTGATAATGATTTATCGGCATGGATGCGTAGTAAGGTTATTTTTGGAAGCAAGAACGATGGTGGAAAAACTTTCCTTTGTGATTGTTCATTTATCTTGTTATGTTTAATCTTACTCCAATTCCATGCCGGTTTTCAATAAACAACAACAAAGACTTGCCCCAATCGGTAGGCCACTAACGATTTAAACAGAAAAACGAATATGGAACAACGAAATCAACAGCCTCCGGGCGGACAGCAGTCCTTCCCTCAGACAAATCAACAAGAGAAACAACTGATAGCCATCCTTGGCGTACAGGGATTGTCTTACCAGAACTATTCTGTGGTAGAACTCAAAATCGTTCTACAGATTATCAGGCATGCCCAGAAAGCAATCTTGGGCTATGTAATCCCTTATCGATTAACTTCACAGACTTTTAATGGCTTCACCGCAGAACAGAGAGCTGCAGGCCACACCGATGTCATCATGAAACTGTCGGAGTTTCCTTATGGTGCTCACCATTATCCGCAATTGCGCGATGCCATCCAGCGTATAGAATCGCAACCCATCCAGCTACCGTTCAAGCAGGGCGACCAGACATACTACCGGAAGTTTGCATGCCTGTTTAAGAGTGAGATATACCAAGACCGGCACAAGAACTGGATGGTAAAATTCCGCTTCGACAACAACGTGATACGGTTTTTCTACAATTATGACAAGGGAGTCAGCCATATCGACCTCAATGCCATCAACCAATGCCGCAGCGCATCGAGCATCAAGTTATATCTCATCATGAACTGCTGGGCTGCAAATGGATTCACCATCAGCAAAACGGCGCATTTCCAGCAACTGATGCATGGCAGGGAAGATTACTACAAGACCTGGTCGGAACTGGACAGAAAATGTCTGACTTTCGCCTGCAAAGACCTCAAGCGCCTTTACCGGAACCGCATCATCGACCAGTATCTTACCTATAAGCCTTTCTTTCTGGAAGAGGGTGAAAAAGTGAAGCATCACCTGCCCGAACACATCACCTTTACCCTGCACGACCGTCGCACTTCAGGCGAAACTGCAGAGGGTGGAGAAGTGAGCAGCGAACTGAGAGGGCAGCGGAGCAAACTGAAACTCCGGCTGCAATGCAATTATGATGTGAGCGAGAAGAAGGCTGAGCAGTTGAGCGGCTATCTCAGGTTAGATATGATTGGCGACCTGGAGGACTTTTTCCAGCGAAAGGATTATTACATAGCCAACTGCAGGCGTTCGAACAAGAAGATGAACACGGGTGGCTATATGACCACAGCCATGGTAGGTTTCTTTAAGGATCATGGTGTAGAAGGACTGTAAAAAATATAAAGCTTATGAATTATCCCCAACGTATGTACAGCAAGACCGAACTCGGTCTGCTCTACTTTCCCGACACAACCGACGGGGCGACAGCGCGCCGTCATATCATGGTATGGATCAAGCGTTGCGTGCCTCTCTGGAACGAGCTGCAGCGCCTAGGCTACCAGGAGCGTAGCCAGTATTTCCCTCCCCGCCAGGTATCCACCATCTTCGAATATCTGGGCGAGCCGGGGGCATAAAGAGAATGTTAAAAAGGTAAAAGGGTAAAAAGGTAAAAAGGTAAAAAGAGCACCCTAGCTTACATTCCGCTAGGCTCTTTTTACCTTTTTACCTTTTTACTTTTTTACCTTTAAAAGCCTTTTTACCCTTTAAAGATAGTTTATTTCAATAACTTTTTGTAGTCCTTGTCAAATCCTTGAGGATGACGTCCGATGAAAAGAACATTGAGTAAGCAGTTGGCTGCCAGTTCTACATCATTCAGATCAGCGCCTTTGCCTTTTTTGATTTCCTTTCCCAGGCATACATCCCATGTGGACTGGAAACAGCTATCATTTGCTCCAACAAACATATCATTTGAGTTGGGATCTTCCATCAGTTCAAACTTGATAACCTTTTTGGATGTGATAGGTTGGATATTGCAAAGCATATCGAATGCTTTTTCAAAAATATCGCGATGCAACTGTGCATTTGGAAACATCACATTGACTGTTGGAAATATCTCTTCAAATTCAAACGACTGCAATAGCTGGTAGAGTTTCATATGCTTATACCTTATTATATATATAACATTCAGTTTGTCAACTCTCGTTGTGAAGACTAGAACTTAGCCATCTTGATAGCATCTATAGCACACTCATCACCCTTGTTACCCAACTTGCCGCCGCTACGATCCTTAGCCTGCTGCAGATCGTTGGTAGTCAAGAGACCATAGATAACAGGAATTTCCTGAGTAGCATTCAGACGGGCAATTCCGTAGGTAACACCCTCGCAGATGTAATCGAAGTGAGGAGTTTCACCACGTATCACACTACCTAAAATGATGACTGCATCATAGCCGCCATTCAAAACCATTTGATGGGCTCCATAGATAAGCTCAAAGCTGCCTGGAACAGTTTTCACATGGATATTCTCAGTGAGAGCTCCATGTTTTTCGAGTGTTTTTACTGCTCCGTCGAGCAAAGCGCCCGTTATCTCAGGATTCCATTCTGCTACAACGATACCAAAGCACATGTTACTGGCGTCTGGTATTTTAGTAAAGTCGTATTCAGATAAATTATGAAGTGCTGTTGCCATATTGATTTCGAATTGTTATCAGTACAGATTAGTTAGAAGCGCGCTCGATGTACTTGTCGATTTCGCCACTCTGTACGAGCATAGCGTTAACATACTTCTTCTTAGCATCCTGATAAAGCTTCAAAGCTTCGTCTTTCTTACCCTGGCTTTCGAGAATCTCGCCAGCCTTGATAATGAATGTAGGAGAAAGACTGTTGTTTGTACCATCCTCGGCCTTGCTGTCAGCCATAGAAGCAGCCTTCTTGAAAGCATCTACAGCCTTGTCGAGCTGGTTGAGATGCGCATAAGCATCACCTAAGGCAGATTCAGCAGCAGGACTGATCATCTGGTCGTCTTCTGAAGAGAAAGCTTCCAGACTCTTCTGAGCTTCTGCCCATTTGCCGAGGTTTGCATAGCAAAGACCTGCATAGAGGTTTGCCAGGTTACCTGCATCTGTGCTGCTGTATTCGTCAGCAATCTTAGTAAAACCTACATAGCCAGCGCCATCACCCTTCAATGCCTGCTCATACATCTGGTTAGCAAAGTAGGTCTGACCCTTAGCAAGCATAGTGCTAGCCTTGTCCTCACGAGGACCTGAGATCTGAGATACATAACCGAATACACCTGCAATGATAACAATGATAGCTACTACTGCAATGATAATTGCCTTCTTGTTCTTCAAGAAGAAGGCCTCACGAATGTTTAGGCTCTCTGTTTCCTGAGCCTGTACGTTGTTGTTTGCCATTTTTATTTTGCTTTTTTATTATTCTATACTTTTTCGTTTCTGGTTTTGGGGCAATCTGTTCAATAGAAAGTTAGCTTTCAAATTGTGGAATGCCGCTAAACTTCTGCAAATTTACTCAATTTTATTCAATTATTGAAATTTCTAGCCTATTTTTTTTGTTTTTTCCTCTTTTTCTGCTAACTTTGCACTATAAAAGCAGAAAAGAGACTATGATTTTAAAGAATATTTCCATTATTAACTTTAAAAATATAAAGAGCGCCAATCTGGAGTTGTCGCCCAAAATCAATTGTCTGATAGGACATAATGGCATGGGAAAGACTAATTTCCTTGATGCCATCTACTATCTCTCTTTCTGTAGGAGTGCCTATAATTCTATCGATTCCCAGATTATTACTCATGATGAGCCTTTCTTTATGCTGGAGGGAAATTATGATAATGATAAGGGGGAGATAGAGAATGTTTACTGTGGCATGAAACGGGGCACCAAGAAGCATTTCAAGAGAAACAAGAAGGAGTATAAGCGTCTTTCGCAACATATTGGGCTTATCCCTCTGATTCTGGTTTCTCCATCTGATGTTTCTCTGATAGAAGGGGGGAGTGAAGAGCGCAGAAAACTGATGGATGTGGTCATCTCTCAGTATGATTACTCTTATATAGAGGCTTTATCCAACTATAATAAGGCTTTGCAACAGAGAAATGCTTTGCTGAAAATGGAGGAGGAGCCTGATATTACGCTGCTGGAACTTTGGGAACAGCAGATGGCGAGTAATGGTGAATTGCTGTACCGGAAACGGCAGGCTTTCGTTGACGAACTGGTTCCGCTGTTTCAGCAGATTTATCAGCAGATTTCGGGTGATAAGGAGCAGGTCCGTCTTCACTATGTTTCTCATTGCCAGAGAGGTCCTTTGCTGGATGTTATCCAGCGCGACCGGTTTAAGGACCGTGCTGTAGGGTATTCGCTGCATGGTGTTCACCGTGACGACCTGGAGTTTCTTCTCGGTGATTATCCGATGAAGAGAGAGGGAAGTCAGGGGCAGAACAAAACTTTTGTGATTGCCCTGAAACTGGCTCAATTTACCTTCCTGCAACGCACGAGTTCCAATACACTTCCTTTGCTCCTCTTAGATGATATTTTCGATAAGTTGGATGCTCAGCGGGTTGAGGCTATTGTGAAACTGGTTGCCGGTGACCATTTCGGACAGATTTTTATTACGGATACGAACCGTGATCATTTGGATAAGATTCTCCAGAACATGCAGGGAGATCATACGATATTCTATGTAGAGAATGGGGAAATAATGAAGTAAGAATATGTTTAAAAGAAAAGTTAAGTCAATAGCAGAACTCTTGCCTGAATTTCTGAGAAAGGAAGGGTTGGAGACTCCTTTACAGCAGAAACGCCTGATAATGAGTTGGGATTCTGTGGTAGGGGAAAATATTGCTGCATATTGTGGTGATAAGTTTATCAAGAACCAGACTCTCTATGTAAAGGTAGAGAATGCTGCATTGAGGGCTGACCTCACGATGAGCCGTGCTACCCTTGTTCGCCGTTTGAATGAACAGGTTGGTGCACAGGTTATTGCAGATATACGCTTTTATTAATATTCCCCGCTCTATATGCTATATGATTTCGTCCATGCATATATCTGTAGGGGTAACAGGAAGGAGCCCTTCCTCTTTGATTTTCTGGAAGTCGAAACAGATTCCTATTTTGTATGCATGTGGAATCTGGGCAAGAAATCTGTCGTAATAGCCTTTTCCTCTTCCTAACCGGTTGCCTTTCATATCGAAACTCATACCTGGGATTACGGCAAGTTCTATCTCAGGATATTTCTCCTCCGGATAAATCTTGCCTTTCGGTTCAAGTATATGATAGGCACCTTCCTTCAGGTCTTTAACTCCGGTATATTCTCTCAGTTCCATATTCGTATCATCCAGCACAACCGGAAGTATCACCCGTTTTCCCCGGGCTACAAGTTGGTCTATATAATGATGGGTGTCCACTTCATCAGGAAGCGAATAGTACATCAGTATGGTTTGGGCATTCTGAAGATGCGGGTTGGAATCTAAACGTGATAATACAGAAAGCGACAGTTCCTCAAGTTGTCTTGAGGAATACTGTCGCTTTCTGTCTTTTATGATTTTTCTTAATTCTTTCTTGTCCATGCCTTAAGCATTTGCTATCATACAATTATTATGGTGTAAGGAAGAATAGTTGTAGGGCGTATTCGCCATAGCTATCTTTTCTTTCTTCGCAGCGCGTTTTTTGGCTGGCTCTGGTTTCTTTGGAAATGCTGCATGGTTCTCAAATACATCCAGCGTCTTTTTGATGACTGGATCATCAAGATTGATGTACTGGGTCCATGCCTGCTCGTCCAACATATTGTAGATGATACGGCTGTCGATGACACGGTCTAATAGTTTGTGTGATTTCTTGATCAAAAGATTTCTACGTTTCAAACCACGTTTATCAGCATAGCTGGCAAACTTTTCAACCATGTCCTGACTGTCAAGATAATCGGCAAGTTCCATCATCTCCTTGAAGTTGTTCAACTTCGGACGGTTATCGTCTGTATAAGTGAAGGCAAACTGCAAGATGAGACCACTCAGACTAGCCTCCTTGAAATAGGATGTCATGCCGAGCGTATCTTCAGGAACAAAGATGTCTGGGGTGATACCACCTCCACCATAGACAATACGGCCGTTACCTGTATGATAAGCTGGTCCTGTATGCTTGATGCTATCCTGTGAGAAGAACTCTCCGTGCTGGTATCTGTCAAGCAAGTCTTGCTCATAATCCTTGTCATCTCCCAAAGTATATGGCTTCTGGATGCATCTTCCTGAAGGAGTATAGTAGCGCGCAATGGTCAGACGGATGAGGCTGTGGTCAGGGAATTCTATCTGTTGCTGAACCAGTCCCTTACCAAACGAGCGTCGTCCGATGATGGTAGCGCGGTCGTTGTCTTGCATGGCACCCGCAAAGATTTCTGCAGATGATGCAGAACCTTCATTGATGAGAACTACCATCGGAATCTTCTGGTAGGCACCCTTACCGTCACTCATATAGTTATGTCTAGGCGATTTGCGTCCCTGTGTGTAAACGATGAGCTTCTTGTCTGGCAAGAATTCGTTTGCCATGTTTACGGCTGCCGTCAGGTAACCTCCAGAGTTATCGCGAAGGTCAATACAGAGGTTGCTGAATCCCTGCTGTGAGAGTTTGGCCAGAGCAATCAGCATTTCCGGATAGGTGTTCTCGCCAAAGTTCTTGATACGGATATAGCCAGTTTTGTCGTTAAGCATGTAGGCAGCTGTAACACTCTTTGTCGGTATTTCACCTCGGGTTACGGTAAAGGTCTGAACCTTCTTGCTTCCATATCGTATAACTCCGATTTTCACCTTGGTATCCTTTGGACCCTTCAGGCGATGCATTGCCTCCTGATTGGTTACAATCTTGCCGACAAAAGGCTTGCCGTCTACGGCTACAATCTTATCTCCTGCCAAAAGTCCGGCTTTCTCGGCAGGTCCATTCTGTATCACATTCTGTATATGTATTGTATCTTGGCGGATGACAAACTCTACGCCTACACCCGAGAAAGATCCTTTCAGATCGTCGGTGGCCTGAGCTGCGTCTTTAGCACTGATATATACGGAATGTGGATCCAGTTCTGCTAAAATCTGTGGAATTGCCTTATCTACCAGCGAGTCGATGTTCACAGGATCTACATATTGGTCGTCAATAAGATGGAGCAGGTTGTTCAGACGGTTGCTTCCACTATTGATAACGTTGAGGCGATTTCCAGAGAAATGGTTGGAAAAGAATGTTCCGATGATAATACCTATCACAACACAGAATGCCATGATGAATGGCATAAAGCGGTTGGTCTTATTCTTACTCATGTTCATAACAATTCTCTTTTTACTAACGTTTTATCTATCTTATCTCTAATCTTCTACAGAAGATGTCTTTTCATCAGGATTGAGGTATTCTACCTTGATTCCTGCTCGTTGCATCAGTTTGATACCATCGTCCAGACGGTATTTCTCTGCATATACAACACGCTTGATGCCCGACTGTATGATCAGTTTGGCACATTCTATACATGGAGAGGCGGTGACGTAAAGCGTACTTCCCTCACTGTTATTGCTGCTGCGAGCCAGTTTCGTAATAGCATTAGCCTCCGCATGGAGAACGTATGGCTTGGTCACGTTGTTATCCTCACAGACATTTTCAAATCCGCTCGGTGTACCATTGTAGCCATCACTGATAATCATTTTATCTTTTACAACCAGTGCACCTACCTGTCGGCGTTTGCAATAGCTGTTTTCAGCCCATATACGTGCCATTCGCAAATAGCGAAGGTCGAGCTTGGTTTGTTTGGAAAGTTCGTTTGCCATCCTTTTATCCTTTATCCTTTATGTTGTACCTTGATTTCGTTACGTTCCAGCAGTGCATCGATGGTTGGCTCTTGTCCACGGAACCGTTTGTAGAGAACCATAGGATGCTCTGTTCCACCCTTAGAGAGTACGTTGTCACGGAAACTTTGAGCAGTCTTCTGGTCGAAGATTCCATTCTTCTTGAATACACTGAAAGCATCAGCATCCAATACTTCTGCCCATTTGTAGCTATAATATCCTGCGGCATAACCTCCTGCCATGATGTGGGAGAACTGTACGGTCATACAGGTTTCCTGCAACTGTGGCAATATCATCGCCTTTTTCCAGGCTTCCTTTTCATAAGGCATGATGTCGGCAGTAAATTCTTTCTTTTGGGTATAGTATGCCATATCAAGCAATCCGAAACTTACCTGGCGCAAGCAACCGTAGGCTGTCATGAAGTTGCGACTCTTCATGATGCGCTCTATGAGTTCATCTGGCAATGGTTCACCTGTCTGATAGTGGAAGGCAAATGTACGGAGAAAATCTTTCTCTATTGCATAATTCTCCATAAACTGTGATGGCAATTCTACGAAGTCCCACCATACGTTGGTTCCCGAAAGACTCTCGAAGCGGGTATTGGCAAACATGCCGTGAAGACTGTGACCAAACTCATGGAGGAAGGTTTCTACTTCTCCTAATGTCAAGAGAGCAGGCTTTTCCTCTGTTGGCTTGGTAAAGTTCATTACCACACTTACGTGAGGACGTATGTTGTTGCCCTTATGGTCTATCCACTGTCCCTGGAACTCTGTCATCCAGGCACCTCCTTGCTTGCCCTTGCGAGGGAAGAAGTCGGCATAGAATACTGCCAGATAGCTGCCGTCTTTATCAAATACTTCGTATGCCTTGACGTCTGGATGGTATACCGGTATCTCTTTGTTCTCCTTAAAGGTGATGCCATACAGTTTGTTGGCGAGGCCAAACACACCGTCTATCACTTTGTCCAGCTGGAAATAAGGACGAAGCATTTCTGCATCGAGATTGTATTTCTCCATCTGGAGTTTATGAGAATAGAAGCCGAAATCCCATGGTTTCATATCGAAATCTTCACCCTCCAACTTCTTGGCAAGGGCTTCCACTTCTTTCACTTCCTTTTCTGCCGTTGGCTTATAAGCCTCTATCAGGTCGTTGAGAAGTTTATATACATGTTCTGTATTGCTTGCCATACGATGGCGAAGAACATAGTCGGCATAGGTTTCGAAACCGAGCAACTGGGCGAGTTCTCTGCGCAGGTTTACCAGTCGTTTGCAGATTTCCAGGTTGTTCTGCTCATTTTCATGGGTACATACCGTATTGCGTGCCATATACATCTGTTTGCGGAGCTCACGCTGGGTAGAGTAGGTCATGAAAGGAGAATAACTTGGATAATCGAGTGTGAAGATCCAGCCTTCTTTTTCCTGCTCTTTGGCGGTATGCGCAGCGGCTGCTTTTGCTGTTTCTGGAAGTCCGTCGAGCTGAGCTTCGTCTGTGATATGGAGTGTAAAAGCCTTGTTTTCTTTTAAGAGATTCTGTGAGAACTGCAGGGTGAGCATACTGGCTTCTTCTGTAAGTTTGCGAAGTTTCTCTTTGCCTTCTTCATCTAAAAGCGCACCGCTGCGTACGAATCCGTCATAGCTGGTGTCCAGAAGCATCTTCTCTTCTGGAGTCAGTTCTCTGTTTGGATGGTCGTGAACGAACTTGATGCGCTCGAAGAGTTTCTTGTTCAGCGTGATGTCATTTGCGTGCTTGGTGAGAATCGGACTCATCTTCTGCGCAATCTCTTCCATCTCATCGCAGGTTTCAGCACTCATCATGCATGAGAAAACGTTAGATACACGGCTTAAGAGGTCGTAATAGTGTTCGCCCTTTTCGGTATCAACTCTTGCAATGGTATTCTCAAAGGTTGGTTCTGCCGGATCGTTTACAATCTTGTCTGTAGCCTCGTCATCACGGCGGATTCCCTCCATGAATGCTGGTTCATAATCTTCGAGACGGATTCGCTCGAATGGTACTGTATCGTGCGGTGTATTGTAAGGCACGAAGAATGGGTTGGTTCTATTTTGTATTTTATTGTCTTGCATATTGTTACTTTTTAGCTGCAAAGTTAGCAAAAAAATGCTTTATTGCCTTGATAATAAACGTTTTTAACTAATATTTATCGGTCGTTATACTTTCTTTACTGAAGTTTCGCAAGTTTTGCCCCACACGCCCTGAAAGGGCAGAAGCTCCTAGCCCAGGGCATCGCCCTGGGTTATTACGGGCGCAAACCTGTCGCCCTGTAAGGGCAAAAGCTTTAAAACTCCAGGCAATACATAAAGCTTTTGCCCTTACAGGGCGCCTTGCTGACTGCTATTATACCCAGGGCGATGCCCTGGGCTAGGAGCTTTTGGGCCTTCAGCCCGTTCTTGAACCACATGCGAAAGTTCAACTTTCTTTATCGTTTGATGAGATTTTCCAGTGCAGGGATATAGATTCTGCCTCGTTCTAGCTGGATAAGTCCTTCTGACTGTAGTTCGTTGAGGGCTTTGGATACATAGATGCGCTTTACATTCATCTCTTCTGCTAAACGGGTCATCTTGATATGAAAGATTTTCTCGCCTGCCGGGCGGACGCTGTGGCTCTCGAAGAAACGGATCAGACGCTCACTCAGTGTCTTGGCAGGAACTCTGAACAGTCTGCGGTTGTTCTTTTGGGATTGGGTGCAGACCAAGTTCAGAAGATTGATGCGGAATATTTCATATTCATCGGATAACTTCATGATCTCTTGCTTGCTGACTGACATGATGCTGCAGCTGTTCTTTGCCACATAAGTGTGGGTGAAACGCTGGGTAAGACCGAAAAGTCGTTCCAGCTGGAATGATTCCGGTGCCGAAATGTCTTCTTCTACCTGATAGCCGTAGTCATCTGCCTGGGTTATCACCGTAATATCTCCACTGATTAAATAATATAGACGTGTACAACTGGTGCCTTCTTCAACGATCGTTTCACCCGCTTCCAGTTTTTGAAAGTCAAAACGGGTTTTACCAGCTACGTTTTGGAAGTCATAGCGAGTCATTCCCAGGAATAATGGGAGTGATAATAAACTGTCGTATAGTCTATTGGTTGACATGTAAGTTTATTTATTTAATATCTTGTTTTGTAGAGATGGTGAATACCAAATCTTGTTTTGTCCTTTCTCGTCAGCATAGATAAGATAAGCACAGAGATCGGGATGCTTTTTCAGAATCTGTTTCGCGCCCTCCATTCCCATCACCATAAACGAGGTGGCATAGGCATCGGCTGTTGCACAGTTCTTGGCTAAAACCGTTGCAGATAAGATGTTATGCTGTACAGGATAGCCTGTTTTGGGGTCTATGGTATGTGCATACTTCTTGCCGTTTTTGTAGTAGAAGTTTCTGTAGTTACCACTTGTTGCCATGGCTATGTCGGTAATATCAAGTACATCCTGTATCTCCTGGCTTGTATTGGTAGAATCGTCTGTTGGCTTGTTGATACCAATATGCCAAGGCACTTGCTTCTCGCTAACACCGTTTACAACGATTTCTCCACCAATCTCGACCATAAAGTTGCTGATACCTTTCTTTTTCAGGAATCTGGCAACGATGTCGCTGCCATATCCTTTGGCGATAGCAGAACAGTCAAGCATGATCTTAGGATTTTGCTTGATGATGCGTCCCTTTTCCAGGGCTACTTTCTCATAACCAACCAGCGTTTTGATACTGTCTATCTTGGCTTTCGTAGGAGGTACCCCCTGCTTGAATCCAAAGCCCCAGAGGTTTACCATTGGGGCAACCGTGATATCAAAGGCTCCATTGGTTTCTTTTGAGATGCTTTCTGCCATGCGGAATACTTCGGTAAACATTTCATCTACCTCGATATCTTTACCTTGGTTTACCTGTGTGATGACAGAGGTCTTATTGAAGGGAGACAAGGATTGGTCTACCTTCTTGAGTTCTGTTTCTATCTCTTGCTGGTAGTTGGTATCACTCTGATAGGTAATGTGATAGATGGTGCCAAAGATAAAGCCGGTATCTTTCTGATAGGGCGTATTATGCTGCTGGCGTATGATAACGATGGTACCAACGATGAGTATCAACAGAAACGGAATCTGCCAGATAAGTTTCTTTTTTTTCATTCTTTACACATTATGAAGTCTTTAAATCTCTAGGGTTACATTGAATGTTCCGCCAAGGCGTGAACCTCCCTGTTTACCGTAGCCTGGCACATACCAGGTGTTGCCTAATTCTCCATCGTTCTTGAAGAGGCGGCGTTTGTATCTGAAACTCCAGCCCATACGGACGGGACCCCAAATCTTGGCATCTATACCTATTACGCCTTCCAACCAATGATAGTTGCAGGAAATGCCATTTCCACCATAGGGAGTTTCACCGCCCCATACTGGGTCTGTAACGGGTGGGGCGCTCAGGTCATATTCATAATAGGTGCAGGCATAACGGAAACCGCCAAACAGACGGTAATCGTCGTGCTTGTTCTTCAGAAGATTCCAGTCTACACCTAATCTGAAATAGGGAGCGCTGGTCTTGTAGGTGATTTGGGTTGCCTCATCGCTGGCATCTGCCTTTCCATAACCCAATTCGAAAACAGGATAATACTTGTCTTTCAGATTGATACGGAGAGATGCTTCGTACTGCCCATAGTCGCTAACCATCAACTGTACGGGACCTATCAGGTCAACTCCCACAGCCATGCCTCTAAAAAAAGGTATGGTATCAGGCTGCTGCTCTATGATCTTCTTCTTGCTTTGGGCATGACAGGGGAGAACAGCAAATAGGGATAGCATACTAGTTGCGGCTGCCAAAATATATGTAGAAATGTGCTTTGGATGCATCATAATTTACCTCTTTTTGATTGATGACTATTGAGTCAATATAATTGTGAGTAGTCTTAACATCGGTTATTGTATGGAAGAACGATGGACTGCAGTCTACCGACTCAAAATGAGAGCGGTTTTCCTTTGATACAGTCACGGTGTCCTTGAATACTTGCTTCGATAGGGTATGTATCTCGAAAAACAATACGTCTTCATCCAGGCTGTAACTCATAGGCAGACTGAAACTGTCTACGTTTACATCCTTATTGATCAGCACACTGTCTGTTCCTTCTATCTTTTTCGTAGAAATCGTTAGCGTGTCTTTTAGCGTTTTATTGTCGCCCATCAACTTGTATTTGGTATATACCGTATTGTTGAGTGGGCAGTCGAGAGATGTACATCCCATCATGGCGAGAACCATGAAAACGACGAAAGGTATTATTTTCCGCATCTTATTTCTTTTTCTATTTGATAATCGTTACGGTTTGGGTTCTGGCGGCTGATAAGGTCGCCCAGGAATCCGGCAAGGAACAGCTGGCTACCCAACACCATCGCTACAAGAGCAATGAAGAAGTAAGGTGAATCTGTAATGAGATGTCCGTAGATGCCGTTGTGCAGATCGATGGCCTTGTCGATACCTAAGCCGATGAGTGACAGAAAGGCAATGAAGAATACGACGCTACCCAGGAAGCCGAATACGTGCATTGGCTTTTTGCCAAAATTACTCAGGAACCAGAGAGTCATCAGGTCAAGATAACCATTTACAAAGCGGTTCCATCCCATAAACTTTGATTTGCCGAACTTTCTTGCCTGATGATGAACAGGTTTTTCGCCTATCTTGGCAAAACCTGCATTCTTGGCTAGATATGGGATGTAACGGTGCATCTCACCATATACCTCGATATTCTTAACTACGTCGAGGCGATAAGCCTTCAGACCGCAGTTGAAGTCGTGCAGATTGTGTATGCCGCTTACTTTGCGTGCAGTAGCATTGAAGAGTTTGGTAGGGATGGTCTTGCTCAGAGGGTCTCCTTCTTTACGGTTCTGCTTGTAACCAGACACGAGGTCGTATCCCTCTTTCTTAATCATCTGGTAGAGTCCCGGAATCTCGTCTGGAGAATCCTGCAGATCGGCATCCATGGTGATGACAACATCGCCCTGCGCTTCTTTGAAACCACAGAAGAGTGCTGGGCTCTTTCCATAGTTTCTGCGGAATTTGATACCCTTTACTTGCTCGTTCTTCTCAGCAAGTTCTTCTATGACGTTCCATGAACGGTCGGTAGAACCATCGTTCACAAAGATGACTTCATAAGTAAAATCGTTTGAGTCCATTACTCGCTTTATCCAGGCGAAGAGCTCTGGTAACGACTCTTCCTCATTGAAAAGAGGAATTATTACTGAAATATCCATTATCTTGTATTTATCTGTTTGTTTCTTATTTATTGTTATTTTGTATGCTGTTGTTTGTTCTTCTTTGCCATTACAGCAGCAATAATCGGACTGAGTACAGCACCTGCTACCAGGTCGGTAATCATAAACATCGAAGCCCAGGCTATCGGTTTCATCATACTGATGGCATCGAGGAGGGTTTTAGATTCTTCTGCAGTTAACTGATACGCTTGTGCCACAATCTGATAGTTGGTTTGCAGTTGGTTCATGAATAGGCCTGTATCCATAAAACGGAACCAAAGATATTGTACAAGGGTAAGCAGAAGGGTTGCATTGAAGAATGTCTGGATGCAATAGTAGAATGCATGACGGAAAGAGATATGTCCGTCTCTTGCATAGTCACGGAATGCCTTCAGTCGCTTGGCCACAACAAATGGGGTTGCTATGATGAGAATGTTGGAAATGAATCCTAGCATCTGGTATTGCGGGTCTACTGCCAGCATGGTACATACGAAACTGACAATCCAGACAACTCCGAGGATGGCGCCGTCTTGCCGAGCGAATGCTTTGGTTTGTCTTATCTTGCCTGTGTCAATGATTATCGTTTTAACTTTATGCATTTGCTGGCTTGTTTTCTTTTCTTCTTGATTCTCGTTATTTTCTGTATTCATTTTTTAATTGTATTTCTACGGATGTGACATATCAATTTGCAAAAATACAACTTTTTTATTATATAAGGTGTAAAGGGTGAAAATATTTATATATAATTAAAGATAGAACCTCGTAAAACTGGAGTTTCAGGTGTAAAGTTATGATATATATTATGTAAAAGGGTATGTAAACAAAAAAAAGGAACCTTCTAAAAGAAGATTCCTTTTTGAGCCTCTTGTCGGATTCGAACCAACGACCCCGAGATTACAAATCACGTGCTCTGGCCAACTGAGCTAAAGAGGCGGGTGGACAAGCGATTCATATCGCACCGCTACAACCAAGTACCCTTGCTATGTTCCCATCCTGGGGGATTCCGAGGGAGCTGGTCGTATGAGACTTGTCCGTCTCAATTTTTAAGCGGGTGCAAAGGTACGGTTTTTCTTTGAACCCGCCAAATGTTTTGCCGAAAAACTTCAGTTGTTTAACGTTTGTTTGCTAAAAATCAACTACCGTAATGCCTGATCCGCCAAATTGTACGTGTTCATCTGCATAATGGGTCACATTAGGTACGCTGCTCAGATATTGGCGAATGAGCTGTCTTAGGATGCCATTTCCCTTTCCGTGAAGGATCCTGACTCGTGGCATTCCTACCAGGATAGCATCATCGATGAAGTATTGTACCGCATTAAGTGCTTCATCGCCTCGCATGCCGCGAACGTCCAGATCCTGGTGGAAGTTGGATTTATGAGAGTCAATGGTCTTTCTGGTTTCCTTACTGATACCGTATGAAGCCAGATTTTCCTTGCGCTCTTCTGTCTTGTCTGCATTTTCAACAGGAGTTGTGGCATGCTCCAGACGGTTCAGGCGCATCTTGGTTCTCATTCCTCCAAATACGGCAGTTGCTGTATCACCAGTTATGTTTTCTATCTTTCCGACAGTAGTCAGTCCTTTGATGCGAACCGTATCACCAACCTGAATTTCACGTTTGCTTTCAGCTTGCGTCTTGTTCTGTGCATTCCTCAGTGCTGCTGCAGCCTTCTCCTGATTCTCTTTCTTTTCAGCCTGGCGCTTGGCATGGCGCTCTTTGCGTTGTTGAATCTGGGCTATCTTGCGGGCAATTTTGTCATCGGTCTCCTTGGTATCAATTTCCTGAACCTCTTGCTTGAAGGTATCAAGTTCCTGACGGATACGGCGGGTTTCTTCTTTTTCAGCCTGGCTTTCTTTGATTTCCCGGATGGCGTTTTCGATTCTCTTGTTACTTTCTTTCAGAAGTTCTGCGGCTTCTTCTTTTGCCTTTTTGAGAATAGCCTTTCTGCTTCGCTCAATATCCTCTATGTCGTTTTCGTACTTGGAGATTGTTTTCTCCATGTCTTTTTCACGCTGATGGATATTCTGGCGTTTGTTTTCCCAATATCGCTTGTCACGAACTATATCCTGAAGATACTTGTCGCTTTGAATGTATTCTGAACCAACGATATCTGATGCTTCTTTGATTACTTCTTCGGGTAATCCTATCTTTCTTGCAATTTCAATAGCAAAGGAAGAACCTGGTCTGCCGATAGCTAATTGGAAGAGGGCTTTCATCTCATGGCGGTCGTAGAGCATGGCTCCGTTTACCACTCCTTCATGGCTGTCGGCAAAATGCTTCAGGTTCTGATAGTGGGTGGTAATCACACCGTAAGCCTGCTGTTTGCAGAACTTGTCGAGTACTGCTTCGGCGATAGCACCACCTATGCCTGGCTCTGTACCTGTACCAAACTCATCTATCAGAATGATGGTCTCGCCATTGGCAGCCTTCATCATATTCTTCATGTTCAGAAGATGAGATGAGTAGGTACTCAAGTCATTCTCCAGACTCTGTTCGTCACCGATATCAATCATGATGTTTTGGAAAACACCTGTCTTTGAACGCTCACTTACAGGGATGCTCAAACCGCATTGCAGCATATACTGTAATAATCCGACGGTTTTCAGACAGACAGATTTGCCGCCTGCATTTGGACCGGAGATGATAAGAATGCGTTTGTCCTGTGTAAGCATTATATCCAACGGAACTACTTTCTCGTTTTTTTTCTGTAGAGATAGCTGCAATAATGGGTGTATCGCACGGGTCCAGTCTATGTGTGGGTGGTCTTCTACCTCGGGTTCTATGGCTTTGAAGATATCAGCCAGTTTTTGCTTGGCTTGTATCAGGTCAATGATGGCAAGGAAACGGTAACTGTCCAGAATTTCCTTGGAGTATGGGCGTACCTTGTTGGTAAAGTCGGTGAGGATGCGGATGATTTCCTTTCTCTCTTCACCCTCCAGTTCGCGTACACGGTTGTTTGCCTCTACCACCTCGGTAGGTTCTATAAAGACTGTTTTTCCTGTGGCACTCTCATCGTGTACGATACCTTTGATTTTACGCTTCAGAGTAGGAATGACGGGAATAACCAGTCTGCCGTCACGCAGGGTAGGGGTTACGTCTTTTTCTACGATGCCTTCACTTTGTGCCGAGCGCAATATACTATATAAGGTACGTGAGATGCTGCCCTCTGTCTTTGCCAGTTCTCTGCGAATCTGAAGAAGTTCAGGGGTTGCATTGTCTCTTATCTTTCCGAATTTGTCAAGTATCTGGTCGATGCGCTTAATCAGTTGTGGAAAAGTAACTACATCCTGCGAAAGGCGATGTAGGGCTGGGTAGGGATACTTTTTCTCTCTTTTCCATCCGTCTTCCGGCTCGTCGTCGTCATCGCTGTGATTCAGTATTTTCACCATATCGGCTATGGTAGACAGTGAACGTCTCAAGTCAAACAGTTCGTCCTCCTCCAGGTGACTGTTTTCTACACGGATACGGAGGATGCTCTCCCTTACATCATAGAAATATTGTAGGGGAAAGTCTTCTACTTCCTCCATCAGTCTGCGGAACTCACGCACCTGCATGAGCCATTCGTTAACTTGTTCTGCATCGCTACTGAATGTCATCTTGTCTACCTGTTCCTTTCCGAGTGGAGAGAGGCATCTTTCGCGCAACATCTTGCGGATTTCGTTGAATCCTATCTTATTTTCAAAATTATCTGGATATATCATGGGTGCAAAGGTAGTGCAAATCGAAGACAATACAAAATAAAAAAGCATTTTTTTATTTTTATTGTTGAGATTCGGCCTGTCTTATTAGAAAGTAGTGTATTTCCCTCTACCAAATGTTTGAACTGTTAAGTGTATTCTGGGCATTTCCGGGGGCAAGTTTCTTCTTAATTCCGGTAAGGTATTTTGCCCAGTTCGCATCAGTTCTTCTGTTCCAGATGTCACCTAAGAATGCAGCTCCGCCAAAGTTCCATGCTCTCAATTGTGGTATATATTCAGGGGTGACACCTCCCAATGCAACTACTCGCTCATTGATGATTCCATTGATGCCTGCTTCCTCTAAGTCTTTGTTAGAGAAGGAATGTTTGTAGCCTTTCTTTGAAATGCTGTCAAAGATTGGACTGAGGAAAACATAATGGCAGGCAGGTTTGAGAATCGCGCTCTTTTCGTCTTTGTTCTTGGGTGTTATAGTCTGGAGAGCTTGTTCTACTTCCTTAAAACTATGGCAGGATTGTGAGATGCTTCCTTGAAAGCCTTCTGGAATCTCGTGGTTTCTTCTGTTAAGATGGATACCATGAAGATGAAATTCCTGGCAAAGTTCGAAGTGATCGTGTACTACGATCTTTTTATGCCATTTCTTGTCGATTTCTTGTAACAACTGCTTGCAATCCTCAATATTTGATTCTGGTTTGCGCAGATGCAGTAAGTCTATTCCTGCATCGAAGAGTTTATTTATGTAGGTTGCCTCATTCTCTATAAAATCAGGCAGGGTGATTACTATCCATTTCATACTCGTTGTGATTTTGTTTTGTTGACATATTTTCTTTTGCAAAGAAAATGCAAACGAGCGCAATGAAAGCTTGCTTTCAAATTGCCGAGTGCAGCTTTTCTTATGCAAAGATACTGTAAAAATCTGATATGGCGAAGAAAAAAAAGATTTTTTTAGCTGGGATGATAGAATATTCTTGTTGGATAGGTTTAGTCAGCTTCCCGATGGATCTTGTTTCCTGTTTTTGATTTTCTTATCTTTTTTATTCTCAATGTTTATAAAAACTTAATTTTTTCTTTCTTTTTATTGTAATTGACATTTTTGTGGTATCTTTGTATTCACTAACAAACATATAAAATAAACTACTTAAACAAAATGAAAAAAACAATTATGATGAAGGCTTCTCTTGTGGGATTATGTCTTCTTGCTTCTATGGAAGCATCTGCCAAAGATTATTATTTGGCGCCAGGTGGAACAGGTAATGGTATGACAATTGACAAACCGTTCGGTGATCCTGTTAAGGCTTTTGCTGCTCTAAAGGCAGGTGATGTTCTTTATGTGAGAGGAGGAACTTATCATCTCTCCCAGACAATCAAGGTAAATCAGACGGGTACGGCTGACAAGCGAATCTGTGTCTTTGCTTATCCTGGTGATTCTGAACGCCCTGTATTTGATTTCTCCGGTCAACCTCGTTCTACATCTACAGAGGCTGCTTCTTATCGTGGGGTGATGCATAATATTGGCGCTAACTACTGGCATTATCGTGGATTGGATTTTTGCAATGCTGCTGATAATGGTATGAAATTGGAGGGCTCTTACTGTGTGGTAGAACTCTGTCGCTTCTACGGCAATGACGATACGGGTCTGCAACAGGGATTTGGTAAGGACTCCAAGGGAAACAATACGCGTAATACTGAGTTTAAATATGGACGATATAATATCATTGTGAATTGTGATGCTTACGATAATCATGACCCTTGGACCAATGGTGGAAACGCGGATGGATTTGCTATCAAATTGTATCCTGGTCCTGGCAATGAGTTCCATGGTTGTCGTGCTTGGCATAATTCTGATGACGGATGGGATTTGTATTATACCGTTTTCCCTATTGTTGTAGATAACTGTTGGGTACTTAATAATGGTTTTGACAAGGGCAATGCCAACGGATTTAAGATGGGCGGTTGTAAACAAGGTGGAACCTCAACTGGTGCTCATGTGTTTAAAAACTGTATTGCTGCTTTCCATGCCAAGAAAGGATTCGATCAGAATCATCATCGTGAGGGTTCTTACCTGATTAATGATCTTTCTTTCGGTAATGGTATTAATTACGGTTATAATATGGAGGAACCTGATTATGGCAATTGGGTGCTTCGCAACTGTGTGGGCTTTGCCTATGGTTCGCAGAAGATGGAGCGTAATTCTGCCTTTACCATTGCTCCTGATATTGAATATTGTACTTGGACTACACTCGATAATACCAATCCGATGGGTGAGAAGGCAAGTAGTAATGGTACTTCCTATTCTAAGTCGATTGGTAATTATGCTTCTGAATATGAGGATCTCAGTTATGAAACAGCTATAGGAGCCCGTCAGGAAAATGGCGAACTTCCTTTGAAGTTTGGTAGATTGAAGGCTGGCAGTAAACTGATTGATACTGCCACTCCTATCACGGATTTCAAGACTGTAGATGCTCACAAGCCTGCTTATGAATATGCCGACAATGCTCCGCAGGACTGGTCTGTCACACTCAATATTCCATACGTGGGCAAGGGTCCTGATTATGGTCCTTATGAGTTTGGAGGTAATGATAATGCTTACACGTTGCAGATGCCTGTGAACGATGGTACTGTTGAAGATGCCGAGGTTGATAATACTGATGATGGTAAATATTATCAGATTACTACTGTGGTTAATAATTACCTTTTCCAGGATGATGTTTTGGATAGCAATGTGAAGAAATATATTACGGGTGGAAATGCTGAAGGTGTACTTCCTAAATATTACGGAAAATCAAGCGATGGTAAGTCTTCTGTAACTTATGTGGATGAAAATACTGCACGGGGTAAGAAATATTCTGCAACTTATGGTGCCTATCGTTTACCAAAAGGAACCAGTGTGGAATTTACGCTCGAATCGCTTGCGCAGTTGCAGTCTAATGTTTATTGTACCGGAGGGCGTACTCTGGATATTGCCTGGAACTATGTGGATAAGTCTAATTCTGGCACCGCAACTGTTTCTTTAAGCGAAGGTGTTGCTTTTGTAGATGTTGCAGCTAAGATTGGTAAAAAGATAGAGAAAAAGCCGATTGTTGTGACTTTAACCAATAATGGCGGAGGTGATATGTATCTTACTGATTTAACTCTTGGTGTTTATCAGGAAGTTGATGAGGATGGTAATGTGATTACTGGTATCCATCATGTGGCTTCTGACCCAAAGACGCAGAAATCTTATCAGATGTATCAGACTGCTAATGGTCTGATTGTTTATGGAGAAATAGCATCTCTTCAAGTATTTGGTGTTGGTGGTCAGAAACTCGCAGAGAGTTCTGATTCTCAGTTCGTGAATGTTACCAGACTTCCTAAGGGCGTTTATGTGGTTAAGATTATTGGAAAGGATGGAAGTCAGAGTGCTCAGAAATTCTTGAGAAAATAAAGTGGATAACAAAACATTCTAACGTATGTAGAATGATATAACAAAAAGAGGGTGGATCATAAGTTAATGATTCACCCTCTTTTTGTTATATCATGGTGTAGGTTGTTATTTGATAAACAGTGCTTTGGGTTCGTAGAAATGGTTCACTGGACCATGCCCTTTTCCTATCTGCACATCTTTTCCTGCCAGAATGGCTCCGGAAAGATAGGTTTTTGCCATGGCGATGGCTGTATTCATATCCATTTCTCTTGCCAGATAAGAAGTGATGGCTGAGGATAGGGTACAACCTGTACCGTGGGTATTGCGGGTGTTTACGCTATGGCCTCGATAACTGGTAATAGGTTTTCCGTCTTTGAAGAGGTAATCAATCTTTTCTGCTCCCTGGAAATGGCCGCCTTTGATGAGTACATATTTGCAGCCTAACTTACTGATGGCTAAAGCTGCGTTCTGGATGTCTTCCTTATTCTGTATCTTCATTCCTGCCAGTATCTCTGCTTCCGGGATGTTAGGTGTTAGCAGGGTAGCAAGTGGTAATAACTCCTGGATGAAGACGCTGAGGGCGTCCTCCTGCATGAGTCTGCAACCACTGGTGGAAACCATTACGGGGTCAATGATAAGATGCTGATATTCTCCTTGGTATCTCTTCAGTGTTTCTGCGATAGCTCGGATGGTGGCACAATCGTTTACCATACCTACCTTGATGGCATCGGGATGGATGTCCTCCATGACGGCTTCTATCTGTCCCTTTACGATTTCGGGGTTGATGTCTTGGATGGCATAAACTCCCAGGGTGTTCTGTACGGTGATGGCTGTAATGGCCGATGCGGCATATACGCCTAGTGCCGACATGGTCTTGATGTCAGCTTGTACGCCGGCTCCTCCGCAACTGTCTGAGCCAGCTATTGTCATTGCTGTATAATATTTCATAATTCCTATTAACTTCTTGCTTTTCCTCTAAAACTGTTTCTTACCAGGGCTGATTCACAGGTCTCACAGAGATGTTCTGTGGCTTGATGGTGCTTGAAACCTTCTATCATGGCTTGGGCACGGGGTGAAGCCAGAATTTCTTCCAGCGATTGATCGAGCAGGTTCCCAAGTGCGACATCTCCGTTGTGGTCCAAACAGCAGGGTACCAATGTTCCGTCTGCCAATACGCCTATCTGTTTGAGTAGGGCTTTACAGAAAACTTCTCTTTTTTCTTCTCTGATACCTGATTTCTGATTTTCTTTTATCATTTCCTTTTCTTCGATATGGTTATCAAAGTTGGGCCATTCGAATTTCCTGTCAAACTCCAGATAGAGATTATTGGCAAGTCTGTAACCGTCAGGTCGTTCTTTCCAGGGTTTGGGAACAAATTTTTCGATGTGCTCCATTACTTCTTCATTTTCCCGGTCTTTTCCTCCTTGGTTCCAAAGTCTGAGAACTATGCAGGTTCCTTTCTCTGCTGCTTGGGTTGAAAAAGTCATCACCTCATTCATGTAACTGGCAAGCTCTCCCTTGGCATTACTCTCGTGTGAGTGGAGCGAGAGCTGTATTTTGTGGGGAAGTGTGTCAAGGAGATCCATAGCTTTGGGTAGCAGAGTGCCGTTGGATGTAAGTACGGTTTTGAAACCTTTCTCTCTTGCCATATTGATAAACTCGGGTAGAAGAGGGTGTAGTAGGGGTTCGCCCATAATGTGGAAATATAGGAAACAGACCTTCCCGCGTATCTTGTCGGTGAGCAGGTCGAATTCCTCAGCACTCAACTGTCTTTTCTTCCTTGTATGTTTTGGACAGAAGTGGCAGTTGAGATTACATGTATTAGTGATTTCTATGTAACAGCGATCTATCATTGTCATGTCTTTTCTTGCATATAGCTTACTTTTTAGCAAAGTTACATGTTTTCTTTGATATGACCAAATAATATAGCATAATTTTGCATTTGAAGTCTTCTTGTCGTGGATAGTGAATGAATATGAAGGAAATATACAAATACGGAAATAAAAAAAGCCTTCTGAAATTTCTTTCAGAAGGCTCTTGCGGAGAGAGAGGGATTCGAACCCCCGGTACCTCTCGGTACGACGGTTTTCAAGACCGTTGTAATCGACCACTCTACCATCTCTCCATTGTTTTAGTCTGGATGACTATAGCTTGGTTTTCTTAAGCGGTTGCAAAGGTACTACTATTTTCTGGTTCCACCAAATTTTTTGCCAACTTTTTTTTGTTTTTCTTCAAAAAAATGCGTTTTGGGGGCTAATAAGTGGAAAAATCGGCAAAAAATAGAGAGGTAAGGCTGAAAAAGACAATAAAAAAGGGCTACCGCCGTAGCCCCAATCTTGATAACCTTAAATCTAATACTATGAAAAACACATTGCAAAAATACAAAATATATCTATTCGTTATGTCAAAAGAATAGAAAATCTGTATTTTGAAAGGGTGCTTTAATATTTTTTAAACCTTAGAGGTAACCTTTCTGCTTAAACTCTTCCATCAGTGGCAAGGCTAAAATCTTGGCATCAGGATGTGGTGCACCGGTAGTACCTAATGCGCGAAGGTCGAAGAAATGTTTCCAGTCACTAACGAAAGCGGTATGAACCAGTTCGGTGTTGCAGTCCAATGGTAGGATGGCTCGTGCTTCCTGTGGTTTACAACCTGCCTCTATCAGTTTCATGTAGGCATATTCGGCAGCCTGATTGGCGAATATCCAAGTTGTGAGTTTACTCCATTCTGCAGTTCTTCCTTCTGCAATGTCAGCACACATATCTTCTATTCGGTAGTCGCTGGGATCTTGTGAACCATCGAAGCCTTCTGCTTCTACCCATGTAGGCAGGTTGATGGTAATCTCGTTATCAAACTTATTCTTCGAATAGTTGCAGTATCGGGTACTCTGCTCTGCCATAGAGTTGGCACGATGACGGTTATATTCTCGGGTTATGGAAATCTGAGTAGTAAAATGAACGGTAATACGGAGTTCGTGCTTACCTTCTTCATAGTTGCTGAGGTATTTCAAATCATCCATCGCCTTGTTTTCTGCCAATACTCGGAGATTGGTTGTAATATAGTCTTTGCCGTCTAAAGTTTTCAGACGTGAGAACTTGTTGTGGGTATAAAGCGGCAACTCTCCATGTTTGCATACCAGATACACGGTTCCATGCTCCAACATGGCAAAGTGTTCACTCTGCACCATACGCTCCACGAAAGGCTTGGCAGATTCCTCTGTGGTGTTATTCTCACTTTTATAACATACTCTTCCGGCTCGTTCTATCTGCTGGTAGATGCCGAGCTCGCCTGGTTTCTGCAACCAGATTTCATACGATGGTCTTTGTATTTTCATTTCTTTTTGTTTTTTGTTCTGTCTGCAAAGGTACATTATTTTGTGCATACGGCAAAATAATTCATGCCTTTTTTCGTCTTATATATAATTAAGGTGTAATAATTAGTAAATATGGAGATAAAACCAATAGCATATTTTCGTTCTCCCTTCAGTAGCAAGTTTGGCATCCCCAAACAGGCTGGATTGGTAGCAGAACTGGAAGGACAGATTGTTTTTGAACCCGAATTTCGTAACCCTGATGCGCTGCGTGGCATGGAGGGCTTTGATTATCTTTGGCTGATTTGGGAATTTTCTGCCAATAGGCACAAAGCGCACAGTCCGGTTGTTCGTCCTCCTGTGTTGGGAGGCAATGAGAAAGTGGGTGTCTTTGCCACTCGAAGTCCTTTCCGTCCCAATAATATAGGTCTTTCATCGGTAAAAATTTCTCATATCGAATGGGAGACTCCTCGTGGTCCGGTCATTCATGTAAAAGGAGCAGACCTCATGGATAAGACGCCGATTTTTGACATTAAGCCGTATGTTGTTTATGCCGATTCACATCCTGATGCTAGGAGCGGTTTCGTTGATAACCGAAAATGGCAGAAACTTGATGTTGTGATTTCGGAAGAAGTGGAAAGGTATTTGCTTCACCAGGGATTGGCTGCAGAAAAAATAGAGGTTTTGAAAGAGGTACTTGCCCAAGATCCCCGTCCGCATTACCAGAAAGACCCTCATAAGGTCTATGGAATGCCTTATGAGGGTCTTGATATTCATTTCACGGTTTGCGATCATACGCTTACTGTTGTCAAGTAGATTTCTTGAATGTTGAGTAGAAAATTTACTTTGCGAAACTTTCAAAACGTACGTTTTCCAACAGAATTTTGCAGGCAGCATCGATATTCTTGGCTTCCTTGGTGTAGAAGATATTGGAGTTTTTGATGGTGATATCGTGTACCATACCTTCTGCACCATGTGCTTCAACACCAGTTTCGCAACCTCGTACGTAGATATCGCTCATGTGGATGTCCTGGAAGTTTGGCAGGAATTCCTGTTTTACAGGAGTAGTCTGTTTCTTTGCACCAACGTGGTTGTCAAAATAGGTAGTCTCGAAGGTGATGGCTGCATCCTTGATATCGGTCATGTAGATATGGTCGATATAGATGTTCTCTGATGTTCCACCTCTCTTCACTGCACTTTTAAAGCGTAAACCGGTATCTGTTCCCTGGAAAGTATTGTTGCGAACAACAATATTCTTCATGCCGCCAGAGAACTCGCTGCCGATAACAAAACCTCCATGGGCATGGTATACGGTGTTGTCCTGAATGTTGATGTTTTCACAAGGACCTGCTGCCACACCTGCTGCGCCTGCGCCACCCTTCATGCAGATACCATCATCACCAGCATCAATCACATTGTTTACGATGAGTACATCCTTACAGCTGGAGATATCAATTGCATCACCGTTCTGTGCATTCCAAGGACATTTTACGGTGATTCCGTCAATAGTCACGTTCTTGCATCGGGTAGGGATGATGTGAAACTTAGGACTATTCAGAAGTGTAACACCCTGTACGAGCACATTCTCGCAGCTGGTGAATCTGATCATGTGTGTGCGGGCTTTCTCCTGTTCGTCCATATTCTCTGCCACGTTAGGTTCATGCTTCAGATTGAATGGATACCAGATGTCGCCTTTTTCGTTAAGAGTTCCGCCCATAGCTTGGAATTCTTTCCATTCTACGTCACTAACCTTACTGCGCTTTACCGGTCGCCACCATTCTCCGTTTCCGTCAATGGTGCCCTCGCCAGTGATAGAAATATTTTTTCTCTTGCTGGCATTGATGGCAGGAGTTGCACGGTTTTCTTTCTTTCCCGTAGTCTCGTCTATCTTGAAGTGGTCGTTCTTGTCTTCTGAAAGAACGATGATGGCATTCTTTTCCAGATGCAGGTCAATATTGTCCTTCAGTGAGATGAGACCGGTAAGGTAGATACCTGCAGGCACATTAAGATGACCGCCGCCCATCTTGTTCAGTTTGCTGATGGCTTTGGCAAATGCCTGGGTATTCATGGTGAGTCCGTCACCATTACCGCCACATTCTAAGATACTGACATGATTGTCTGGGATGCTAGGCAATGTTGGTTGCTGCATCTGAACTGGTAAGTTCTGATAATACTTACTGTAATCTTTGGCATTGGCTGTCACAAATGAGAAACAGACCAATAAAGCTATTAAAATCTTCTTCATAAGCTTTTTAAGTTTAGTTTGTTTAATTAATTCTATACTTTGTCTTGTTTGTAATATCTGTTACCTTGAGGTATGGATATAAAAAAAAGACGGCCCTAACCACAGTTAGTAACCGCCTTTTATGAAAGGAGGAGTGGTACCACCAGGAATCGAACCGGGGACACAAGGATTTTCAGTCCTTTGCTCTACCAACTGAGCTATGGCACCATCTTGCTTTTTGCGGTTGCAAAGGTACAATAAATATTTTAATTGAGCAAGAGAAAACGAAATATTTTCTCTTGCTTAATGTTTATTAACTAAATACCGCGTTGTTTGAAATTAATCTTTCAGCGGATTCCAACCTTGTGCTTTCAGTTCAAATTCCTGTCCGTCTCTGGTAATGAGGAACTTGCCCAGATTTTCTTTGGTGATGTAGCCAATCTGCCTTACACCCTCCATTGCCTCAATCTTCTCATGGTCACCGATAGGTACGGTAAAGAGAAGTTCATAATCTTCGCCGCCATTCATAGCACAGGTGGTAAGGTTCATATTGAATTCTTCTGCCTGCACGGCTGTCTGGTAGTCGATAGGTATGTTCTTCTCATATACTCTGCATCCACAGTGACTCTGTTCGCAAATGTGCATCAGTTCACTGCTCAGACCGTCGCTCACATCCATCATGGCGGTAGGGTGGATTCCTGCCTCACGCAGTTGTGCTATCACATCTCCACGTGCTTCTGGTTGGAGCTGTCTTTCCAAGAGATATTCTTTACCGGCGAAATCTGGCTGGAAGTTGCGCATATTCTCTAAATCTCTGTTCAGAAGAGCCAGTTTCTCGTTATCACCATTTGCTTTAGCCTCAGCCATCTTCTTTCGGATATCTTCTATCTGTCCGTAGTATACAGCCTTTTCGCGTTCCAGCAGTTGAAGTCCCATATAGGCTCCGCCCAAGTCGCCCGTTACACAAATCAGGTCTGTTTCCTTGGCACCGTTGCGGTATACGATTTCTTCTTTTGCTGCTTCTCCGATACAAGTAATACTGATGGCTAAACCGGTGAGAGAAGAGGTAGTATCACCTCCCACGATATCTACTCCCCATTTGTCGCATGCCATTCGAAGACCCTTATAGAATTCATCAATGTCTTCAACCTTGAATCGTTTACTCAATGCTATGCTTACTACCATCTGACGTGGGGTTCCGTTCATAGCAAAGATATCACTGATGTTTACCATTGCACTCTTGTAACCCAAGTGAACCATATCGATATAGGTAAGGTCGAAATGCACGCCTTCCATCAGCATGTCAGTAGTTATGAGCACCTCCTTGTCGGGATAATGCATCACGGCACAATCGTCGCCTACACCATAAACGGTAGACTCGTTTTTCTTTTCATAACCTTTTGTGAGATGGTCAATAAGACCGAACTCACCCAACTTTGAGATATCCAAAATAATAAATAGTTTATAATTTATAATTAAGATCTGCGGATGATTTCTCGCATAATCTCTGTCATCTTAGGCTGTGCAGCATTGGCTGCAACCTGAACCTCCTCATGGCTGACCTCTACTGGTACGTCGAAACCGCCAAGGTCGGTGATGATACTGATTCCGAAAACCTTGATTCCGCAATGGCGGGCAACAATCACCTCTGGTACGGTACTCATACCAACAGCGTCACCACCCAATACACGATACATGCGATACTCTGCCGGTGTTTCGAAGGTTGGTCCCTGAACGCCAACATATACACCATGCTTTGCATCAATTCCCTTCTCCTTAGCGATATCGTCGGCAAGGTCGCGGAGTTTCTTGTCGTATGCTTCGTGCATATCCGGGAAACGTGGACCGGTAGGGAAGTTCTTTCCGCGCAATGGATGTTCTGGGAAGAAGTTGATGTGATCATCGATAATCATCAGGTCTCCAATCTGGAATTCCGGATTCATACCGCCTGAAGCGTTGCTTACAAAGAGGGTTTCAATGCCCAACTCGTACATCACACGTTCTGGGAAGGTTACAGCCTTCATGTCATATCCTTCATAGTAATGGAATCTTCCTTCCATAGCCATGATATCTTTACCTCCTAACTTACCGAAAATCAGTTTGCCTGCATGACCTTGAACGGTAGATACTGGGAAGTTTGGTATTTCACTATATGGAAATTCATAACTGTCAGTTATTTCTGAAGCTAATTGTCCGAGACCGGTTCCCAGTATGATTGCCGTCTTCGGACTTGTTGTCATCCTTTCTTTTAGCCAGGATGCTGTTTCTTGAATTTTTTCGTACATAGCTAATGATTTTGTCGTTAAAATTATCTTCTTGTTCCAGCATGAAACTAACCTTGATAGGCAGTTCGTATATGCTTTTCTTAACTATTTCATAGAGTCCCTCTGTCTCTTTCAGTCTCACGGCATCTTTCTCTGTCGTGATAATCAGACGGGGTTCTGGCATCTGTTCAAACGCCTCGTTGATGCGTGTGATGTCTTTATTCTTGAAGCGATGGTGATCACCGAAACTCAGCGACTGCATACTCTTGACCATTGGCTTCAGGTCGTGTTCCATCTGCTTAGGCGATGCGATACCAGTAACCAGCAGAGCATGGTAGTTTTTCAACTCCTCCTTGGCTATCTGCTGGTCTTCGAAAACTCCCTTTGGCGTATCATAGTTGATGCAGGTGAAGTAGAGCTTCTGGAAAGGGTAGAGGTCCATGGCCTTGGTGAGTACACGGAATTCCATTGGCTTCAAATCCTTTGGACATTTGGTGATAATCACGATGTCGGCACGGTTCTTGCCGCTCAGAGGTTCTCTCAGTCTTCCTGCCGGCAACATCTTGTCATAGATAATCAGACGGTGATAATCTACCAGCAGGATATTGATGCCTGGTTTTACATAGCGATGCTGAAAAGCGTCATCCAGTAATACCACATCAACATCCTTGGTTGACTCTTCGCTCTGCAACTTTTCGATTCCTCTCACACGTTTAGCGTCTACGGCTACATAGATATCGTCAAACTTGCTGTGCATCTGGAAGGGTTCATCGCCAATCTCTGACATTGTCGTATCATTATCTGCCAGCACATAGCCACTGGTCTTTCTTTTGTAACCACGTGATAGCACAGCAATCTTTACCTTGTCATGCAACAAGCGTATCAGATACTCCACATGGGGAGTCTTGCCCGATCCGCCCACTGTGATGTTACCCACAGAAATGATCGGGATTGAGAATGATTGACTCTTTTTCAGTCCTATATCGAAGAGCCAATTGCGAAATCTGACCATGCCGCCATAAATCCAACTCAGTGGTAGCAGCCAGTCGTTGATCTTGATAAGATCGCCTTCTGTTCTCATGTCTGTTTCCTTTCTCTTAATTCGGTATGTCTATATAATAATAATGTACGCATACCTTATTATAAATGTTATTGTATGTTCAATACGTAAGGGAGTGCTGCCTGTATAGGCTCTTTCTCCTTCATATTGCGTATCATGATGAATGGCTGGTAGAGATCACCCAATGCCAGACGCAACTGTTCGTCGAGATATGTTCCCTTGTTTCCGCCCGCCATATCCAGCAACTGTTCCATCCATCCAGCCAATGCCGGATATTCTACCGCCTGATAACTGCTGAGATGAGCCAGTTCTGCAGCCTTGTCGATGGCGTCGCTCAAGCCGCCGAATCCATCAATTAACTTGATGTTCTTAGCGTCTGTTCCCAGCCATACTCTTCCTTGAGCTATTTTCTCAACCTGTTCGGTACTCATTTTTCTGCCCTCAGCCACACGATTGCGGAAGAGGCTATATCCACGGTTCACATAGTTTTGCATGGTGGCAATCTCTTCTGCACTCCATGGGCGTGACATGCCTGCAGAGGCATAGGTACTGTTGCGGTTGGTCTTCACTTCATCATACTTGAAGCCTAACTTCTTTGTCATCAGGTCACTGAAATCTGGCAGGGCTCCAAAGATACCGATGCTGCCAGTCAATGTTGTAGGTTGTGCCATGATATATTGGGCACCCATACTCATATAATAAGCACCCGATGCTGCCATACCACCCATCGAAACCACTACCGGCTTCTTTTTATTTAATTCTTTAACTGCTCTCCAGATCTGTTCCGAAGCATAGGCATCGCCACCGCCCGAATTGATACGCAGAACTACGGCCTTCACCTGGCTGTTGTCGGCGAGTTCCTGCAAGTCCTTGATTACCTTGGTACTTACAATCTGCTGCTCAGAGCCATAGATGCTAGGAGTCTCCATTCTCACGATAGAACCCTGGCAGTAGTATACGGCAATCTCTTCTCCCATCAGGTTCGAATCGTCTATAGCCATATCTACGTCGTTATAATCTACCTGGTTGATGGCTTCGTCTGTCTTCAGACCCAATTGTTTCTTTACCACGTCTCTAATCTCATCATAATAGCAGAATCCGTCTACCATCTTGCGAGATTTCAGTAGTTTGGTATCATCAAACACCATCAGCCCGTCAGCATAGCGGTTCAGTGAATCCTTGCTGATGTTTCTGCTTTTGCTCACATCTGCCAGCATCTGTTGCCATAGTCCACCTATATACCGTGAAACCTGCTCTCTGTTGGCATCCGACATTTTGTCTTCGGTATATGTCTCTGTATAACTCTTGTATTTGCCAACCTTTACTACCGTAAAGTGGACGCCAAACTTGGCTGCCACATCTTTGATATATTGTGGCTGCGATGCAATACCATGCCAGTCCACATTGCCTTCTGGGTTTACATATACCTTGTTGGCAACCGAAGCCAGATAATATCCACCCTGTGAGAGAGCATCACCATATGCGATAATCCATTTGCCGCTTTTCTTGAAGTCGGCAAGTGCATTTCTGATTTCCTGCAATGTGGCATAATCCGTCTCAAGTATACCTGTCTCCAGATAGATACCTTTCACCTTATCCTCATCCTTTGCCTTGCGGATAGAAGAGAGAATCTTGTTCATGCCGAGGTTATTAAACTGCTCGCCTGTCAGTTCGCCGAGCCAGTTGTCTTCAGTACGGTCTTCAATCTGTCCTTGTAGTTTCATCACCATCACCGCATTGTCTTTCAGTGCCGGTTTACTGTTGCTCGATGCCACCATTCCGATGATACAGATGAAACCCAGGATGGTCATAATCAGCCCGAAGGCAAACAATCCTACGATAGTGGCTGCCACGTTCTTGAAAAAATCCTTCATTATTCTATGTCAATATTTTATAAGTGAGACTCCTAAATAAATGCCAGCGGCAGAAGAGAGATGTTTTCTCCGATTGCCGTTTACAGCAATTTTTCTGCAAATATAGCAAAAAAGAACCAATAATCAAAGCGATTGGAACAAAAACACCAAAAAAAGAAGAAAAAATAACATAGGGTTAACGAAAAAATGCCTATCTTTGCATTATCTTAGCAAAACAGAATAAAGATATAAACAACATAACAAAAAAGAAAAATGAAAAAGACAATGATTTTTTTTCTTCTGATGCTGACAGCAATTACAGCATCAGCTCAATCTACCGCTCGCAAGTTCGTATTGAAGAACAGCAGCGACGGTCTGAGTGAACTCACCTGTTATCTTCCTAAGAAACCTTCAGGAAGAGCCGTAGTAGATTGTCCTGGAGGTGGCTATTCCCATCTTGCGATGGATCATGAGGGGCATCAGTGGGCAGAATATTTCAACAAACAGGGTATCGCCTTCTTTGTTCTGAAGTACAGAATGCCTTATGGTAATCGTAATATTCCGTTGAGTGATGCTTATCAGGCGATGCGTACCGTCCGTGACAGTTCTGCCGTATGGAAAATAAACAAGGAAGATGTCGGAATTATGGGATTTTCTGCCGGCGGTCATCTGGCTTCTTCTGTTAGTACCCATGCAGAGGCGGCTGTGCGACCTGATTTCTCTATCCTTTTCTATCCTGTGATTTCAATGGATGAGCGTATCTCTCATAAGGGATCATGCGTGAATTTCTTGGGTGAAGAGCGTAATACCGATAAGAAACTGGTAGAAGAGTGGTCTAACGACAAGGCTGTTCGTCCTAATCTTACCCCTCGTGCCATCATACTGATGTCGTTTGATGATAAGGTTGTTCCTCCTGTAACCAATGGCGTAGCCTATTATTCAGCTATGAGCAAGGCGGGTAACGAGTGTACCATGCATATCTATCCGACTGCCGGACATGGATGGGGATTCCGTGATGCTGCCCATGGTTTCCCATATCACGACCAAATGCTGAATGATCTTACCTGTTGGCTCAACAGGCTTCCGTCTAATAAGTAATGAGTAAAGAGAATATCTAAAAAGAGGGTGTATCATAAGTTGATGATACACCCTCTTCATGTCGTTGGAAGAGCTAGGATATGTCGTTGGAAGAGCCAGGATATGTTGTTGGAAGAGCTAGGATATGTTGTTGGAAGAGATAGAATATGTTATTGAGACAGTCAGTATCTTCGGTCGCACAACAGCTGTTGTGCGCTTGCATAACAGCTGATATGCACACGCACAACAGCTGATGTGCATGCGTGGGTCAACTGTTGTGCGCCAACTATTATCCAGACTTTTAATACATCCTCTTTTTCTTTTTATAGACTCCTAATAAGCATTCTTGTCAGGGCAGATAATGCTCTTGGCTGTCATGAAGATAATCTTGATATCAAGCCAGAACGACCAGTTCTCTATATACCAGATATCACGGCGGATACGTTCCTCCATCTGCCAGAGCTCCTTGGTCTCACCACGGAACCCGGTAACCTGAGCCCAACCTGTGATACCCGGCTTGGAGAAGTGGCGAACCATATACTTATCTATCAGGCTTCCATACACCTCTGTATGATGCAGCATGTGAGGGCGTGGACCTACAATACTCATGTCTCCCTTCAGAACATTGAAGAATTGAGGAAACTCATCTATGTTCGTCTTTCTCATAAAGTTGCCGAAAGCAAATTTACGCGGGTCGTTCTTTGTTGCCTGTGCCTTGTCTGCATCCTTGTTCACATGCATGGAACGGAATTTAAGACAGTAGAAGGTATCACCATTCAGACCCGTTCTTGCCTGTTTGAAGAAAATTGGACCAGGACTCTGAATCTTGATGATGAGAGCTATGAATGGAATGAATGGTAGAATGCACAAACATGCAAGCCCGCTCACCACGATGTCGAAGCTACGCTTGATAATGCGGTTTGACGTGCTTGCTAGGGGTTCTATGCGGTTTGAATATACCGTCCTTCCCATGAAATTCTGGGCATCAAGATGCAATTTGTACTCACCAAACACACGTGGCAGGTAGTAGAAGTGTATCACATTCTTATCACAGAAGTGTATGATATTGATGATCTCAGGATCTTTATGTGACAGGCAGCAGAAAACCTCGTCAATATTGGAAGGTTCACCATTGATGGTATCATTCATGGTAGAAGAGATAATCTCTTTGAGCTGTTTCATATTTCCTATTCTTTTCAACCCTTCCGGATTATCAGTGATGTCTTCATCTGCATAATATCCTTTTACGATATAACCTGCCGAGGGATCTTCTGTCATCGTCTTGTACATCTCGCTCACGGCAGGATCGTTACCTACAAAGACGACGGTGCGTGAGTTGCGGCCCTTAGAGCGGAAATACTTTAGTAATTTGAGCTCGCAGAGTCGGCTTATGATGAGAGACAGATAGAATGTTATGCCGAAGATAATACTGAAGGAGAACATCTTTCCCCCGTGACCGAGTAGTCTTGAGAAGGTAAAGAAACAGAATGTTGTTGCTGCAGCCAGATATAAAGTACGCTTTGTAACCTGCAGGAACCCGATCTTTCTGACATGAATGATGGTGGAATAGAAGTATTCGCCTAGGAACAAGGCAGCATTGGCAACAAAAAAGGTAATCTTTGTTGCTTTGTCGAAATACGCAGGTATGAGTTCTTGACCATATTGGGTATAGAACAACAGTACGATGTTGAGAATAACGAAATCGGCACCTATCACCAGTCTCCTTATCATTTCATTTCCTTTATAATGCTTGTTCGTCATTTGCTTATGTTTTTATACTCCTAGTTATTTATATATCTTTTTAAGTTATTTGAGGTTTGCTTAAATGATATTTGGTCGCAAAGGTAATAATAATAGTTGAAAATCGGAAATAAATCAGCAAAAAAATATCGAAATAGACTAACTTGAACCAACTTGAACCAGCTTTTCTTGTTTTTAATCTGTTTAAATGATGGTTTTTCTTCCTTTTTACTTTCTTGCGCATATCTAGGTATTTTTATATGGATAGGTAGATTTTTAAGAATTTGCTTGGTGGTCTCAAAAGAAAAATGTACTTTTGCAGACGGATTTTCACGGATGATTCATCTTTGAGACCTGTTGGAACAGGGAGAGAACTCCTGAGGATGATGCAGGCTCTCATTGATAATTGGTGAAATCTTAAGTATGAACAATAAACTATTTAGATCGCAATAATATGCAATTAATTTTATTATCGGGTGGCTCTGGTAAAAGACTCTGGCCACTTAGCAATAATGCTAGAAGCAAACAGTTCTTGCCATTGCTCGAAAAGGAGAATGGAGAGATGGAAAGTATGGTTCAGCGTGTGGTACGTCAGGCTCAGGAAGCGAATCTGACCAATGATATTACGCTTGCTACAAACGCCAGTCAGCTGGATATCATCCAGAACCAGCTGGGAGAGCGGGTTTCTGTGGTTACCGAACCGGAGAGGCGTGATACTTTCCCTGCTATCGCTTTAGCTGCAAGTTATCTGAAACTGAAGAAAGAATGTGAGGACGACGAGGTTGTGGTTATTATGCCTTGTGATCCTTATACCGAGTTGGAATATTTCCATACCATAGCCCGTATGGTGGAATGTGTGGAGAAAAACGTCGCCGACCTCGTGCTGATGGGTATCAAACCTACTTATCCAAGTGCAAAATATGGTTATGTGGTTCCTTTTGCTGAAGGAGAGAAGTATCAGATAGTGAAGAGATTTACCGAGAAACCGGATGTGCCTACAGCTGAGAAACTCCTGGAGGAGGGTGCTTACTGGAATGGTGGTGTCTTCGCTTTCCGTTTGGGCTATATGATGCAGATTGTACGTAAGTATATGCAGAGTGAGAACTTTGAAGATACTCGTGCAAGATATAGCGAATTTCCAAAAATCTCTTTCGACTACGAGGTGGCGGAGAAGGCTGAATCGGTAGCGGTAGTACCGTTTAATGGTGAATGGAAGGACCTGGGTACCTGGAATACACTCACTGATGAGCTGCATCATGCCAGCATCGGTAATGCGGTGATGGGAAGTCATTGCGAGAATACGCATGTCATCAACGAACTCCAGTTGCCTCTGTATGTGGATGGCTTGAAGGATGCTGTTGTTGCAGCGAGTCCTGATGGCATCTTCGTCTGTGCAAAGAAATATTCCGAGGACATCAAGAAGGCGGTAGAACATCTTACTCCGCGTCCGATGTATGAGGAAAGAAGGTGGGGTACTTATCGGGTGATTGACGATTCTGAGTATGCTGACGGCAATCATTCGCTCACTAAGAGTATTACCTTGAAGCCAGGTAAGAATATCAGTTATCAGCTTCATCACCATCGTTCAGAGGTGTGGACATTCGTAGAAGGTGAGGGTATCTTTGTACTTGATGGTGAGGAGAAACATGTGAAGGCTGGTGATACCGTGGTGATTCCTCTGGAGCATTATCATGCCATCAAGGCGATAACACAGCTGACTTTCATCGAAGTTCAGAATGGTAATCCACTGGTTGAGGAGGATATTGAAAGATTCGATTATCAATGGAAAATGAAATAAAACACAAGTTTTTGTGATATAATGTCAGTATTTAAACGTGTCAAAGTGTCAGTATGGATGCTTTGGCACGTTTTTCGTATACCGGCGGAGTGACGGGTAGCAATATCTGTCGACAAAATAAATGTATAACAATTAAAATATTATAGAATCATGAACATTAAACCATTAGCAGACAGAGTGCTGGTACTTCCTGCACCAGCTGAAGAAAAAGTAGGTGGAATCATTATCCCTGATACAGCAAAAGAAAAGCCACAGCGTGGTAAGGTCGTTGCTACAGGTAAGGGTACGAAAGACGAAGAGATGATTCTCAAAGAAGGTGATACCGTACTCTATGGTAAGTACGCTGGCACAGAACTCGAATTCGATGGTACTAAATATATCATGATGCGTCAGAGCGATGTACTCGCTGTAGTAGAAGAGTAATTCTTAAAGGTAAAAAAGTAAAAAGATAAAAAACTTTTTGCAGATATTTATTTAAACATTATTAGAAAGAATATATTATGGCTAAAGATATTAAATATAATATGGATGCTCGCGACCTCTTGAAGAAGGGTGTTGATCAGTTGGCAAATGCAGTAAAGGTAACTCTCGGTCCTAAGGGCCGCAACGTGGTAATCGAAAAGAAGTTTGGTGCTCCTCAGATTACTAAGGATGGTGTTACCGTGGCTAAGGAAGTAGAGTTGGAGAATAAATTCGAAAATACTGGTGCTCAGCTTGTTAAGAGTGTTGCCAGCAAGACTGGTGATGACGCTGGTGATGGTACTACAACTGCTACTATCCTTACTCAGGCTATCGTAACAGAGGGCTTGAAGAACGTTACTGCAGGTGCTAACCCAATGGACTTGAAGCGTGGTATCGATAAGGCAGTGGCTGCTGTCGTTGCGTTCATCAAGGATCATGCTGAGCAGGTAGATGACAACTACGACAAGATTGAGCAGGTGGCTACTGTTTCTGCCAACAACGATGCTGAAATTGGTAAGCTCTTGGCTGATGCTATGCGCAAGGTTTCTAAGGATGGTGTCATCACTATCGAGGAGAGCAAGAGCCGTGATACCAACATCGGTGTAGTAGAGGGTATGCAGTTCGACCGTGGTTACTTGAGCGGTTACTTCATGACTGATGCTGACAAGATGGAGTGTGTAATGGATAACCCATACATCCTTCTTTACGATAAGAAGATTTCTAACCTGAAGGAGTTCTTGCCAATCCTCCAGCCTGCTGCTGAGAGCGGTCGTCCTTTGTTGGTTATCGCTGAGGATGTTGATTCTGAGGCTTTGACTACTTTGGTAGTTAACCGTTTGCGTGGCGGTTTGAAGATTTGCGCTGTGAAGGCTCCAGGCTTCGGCGACCGTCGCAAGGCCATGTTGGAGGATATCGCAGTATTGACAGGCGGTGTTGTTATCTCTGAGGAGAAGGGCTTGAAGTTGGAGCAGGCAACTTTGGATATGCTGGGTTCAGCAGACAAGGTTACCGTCAACAAGGACAATACAACTATCGTTAATGGTCATGGCGAGAAGGCTAATATCCAGGATCGCGTAGCTCAGATCAAGAACGAAATTGAGAATACCAAGTCTTCATATGACAAGGAGAAACTTCAGGAGCGTTTGGCTAAGCTCGCCGGTGGTGTAGCTGTCCTCTATGTAGGTGCCAACTCTGAGGTTGAGATGAAGGAGAAAAAGGATCGTGTTGACGATGCACTCTGCGCTACCCGTGCCGCAATCGAGGAAGGTATCGTAGCTGGTGGTGGAACTACTTATATCCGTGCTCTCGAGGCATTGAAGGATATGAAGGGTGATAACGCTGACGAGACAACAGGTATCCGTATCGTAGAGCGTGCTATTGAGGAGCCTCTCCGTCAGATTGTTGCCAATGCCGGTGGTGAGGGTTCTGTAGTTGTTAATAAGGTACGCGAGGGCGAGGGTGACTTCGGTTACAATGCCCGCAAGGACGTTTACGAAGATATGCGTCAGGCTGGTATCGTAGATCCTGCCAAGGTAGAGCGTGTAGCTTTGGAGAATGCTGCTTCTATCGCAGGCTTGTTCCTGACAACAGAGTGTGTGTTGGTTGACAAACCAGAGCCTGCACCAGTTGCACCAGCTGCAGCACCTGGTATGGGTGGCATGATGTAAGTAGATGAATAATTTGAGCAAACAAAGCATATCGTAAGACTGCGAGTTTGCAAAGCGAAAATATCAAATAGGGGTGATTCTCAGCGAATTATCCCTATTTTTTTGTTTTTTTAGTCATAAAGATGCAAAAAATAGCAAAATTATTTGGTTCGAATAATCTTTTTTTGTAACTTTGCATCGTAAATAAAAGAAAGTATCATCCGAAGGGATGGCAAAGATATTTTTTTGATTTGTTTTAGTAGATTAGTTTTTAAGTAGTTTGTTTTTGGAAATCGGTTGTCGTGAGACATCCGATTTTTTTTTGTTTTTATTTTGTTTTCTCAATTTAATTGTGTAATTTTGCAGCATAATAGAAAATTCATAGCATGAACAATATTGATTGGAAAAAAGCAGTGGTCTTTCTGATTGTTATCGGAGGACTCATTTATATTACAAAGGCAGAGTTGGGAATGACTACTACAAACTCGTTCCTTACTACGCTGGGTATCTTATTGCTTCTCTTTATCGGAGATAACTTCGCACAGAAGATTGATGATGATCGGAAACGACGTAAACTGAATAATGATGGAAAAGCTGATTGATCTTTATAAGAAATGGGCGGGCGAAGAACCGGCTGATGTCATAAAATTGGCAGGGCAGGGGAGTAACCGGCAGTATTTCCGTATCATTGGGCATGATGGTGATACGGTAATTGGTGTGATAGGAACCAGTCGTGATGAGGATCATGCCTTTGTATATCTGGCTCAGCATTTCCAGCTCAGACAGTTGCCTGTTCCCCAGATTCTGGCGGTGAGCGATGATGAACTCTGCTATCTTCAGACAGACCTTGGCGGTACTTCGCTTTTCGATGCCATCAAGGGCGGACGAGATGCGGGCGGACGTTACAATCAGAAAGAGAAGGAACTCCTTAAGAAAACCATTCGTGAACTTCCGAATATCCAGATTCGCGGTGCTAGAGGATTGGATTGGCAGAACTGCTATCCGCAGCCAGAATTCGATGTAGACAGTGTACTCTTCGACCTCAACTACTTCAAGTATTGTTTCCTGAAGCCTACCGATTTGGATTTTCACGAACTGAAGCTCGAAGCCAACTTCCGGCTTTTTGCCAAGGATCTGACATCAGAACCGATGGATTGTTTCCTTTATCGCGATTTTCAGGCACGCAACATCATGCTGGATGATAAGGGTAATCCATACTTTATTGATTTTCAGGGTGGTAGAAAAGGACCGTTCTATTATGACCTCGCCTCATTCCTCTGGCAGGCATCTGCTAAGTATCCGTTCAAACTGCGCAGAGAACTGGTTTGGGAATACTACCAGTCATTGAAGCATTATACCGAGGTACCATCGGTGCGCCATTTTGTAAACCGGTTGAGTCTTTTTGTGCTCTTCCGTACCTTACAGGTTTTGGGCGCCTACGGATTCCGCGGCTATTTCGAACGCAAGAAGCATTTCATCGACAGTATTCCGCCAGCTATCCAGAATCTGCGAGATCTTCTGAAGATGGGTGACAAGGTATTCCCTTATCCTTATATGATGGATATGTTGAGAAGACTGACCGAATTGCCACAGTTCAAGGTGATAGAGAGTGTGGCGCTGAGTCGTGCAGACGGCTATAAGACTACCGACAACAATATCTATCGTGCGCATCCGCAGGACGGACCTGCCACCTATTCTAAATATGATGGTAAGGGACCGCTGGTGGTAAGAGTGTATAGTTTTTCTTTCCGTAAGGGCATTCCAGAGGATCCGTCGGGCAATGGTGGAGGTTATGTCTTCGACTGCAGAAGTACCCATAACCCTGGCAGATACGAGCCTTATAAGAAGTTGACGGGTCTGGATGAGCCTGTTATCCGATTCCTGGAGGATGATGGTGAGATATTGAAGTTCCTGGATCATGTCTATGCACTTGCCGACCATCATGTAAACCGCTACATGCAGCGTGGTTTCACCTCTCTGATGTTCTGTTTCGGATGTACAGGCGGTCAGCATCGCAGTGTATATTCTGCGCAGCATCTTGCCGAACATATTCACCGGAAGTTTGGTGTAGAAGTGCATATTTGTCATCGTGAACAGCATATTGAACAGGTTTTGCCGGCAAAACAATAGAAAAATAGCGTGCAAATTTGGCTATCTCGCAAAAAGTTAGTAAATTTGCACGCACATTTTAAAATAGCTATTTAGCAATGATGCAAGCAATGATATTCGCAGCAGGTTTGGGCACTCGCCTTAAGCCACTTACCGACCGCATTCCGAAGGCTCTGGTAAGTGTCGGGGGAGAACCTTTGCTCAAACGTGTCATCTTTCAGTTGAAGGATGCCGGTTTCACTCGCATTGTAGTGAACGTGCATCATTTCTCCCAACAAATTATCGATTATCTCAGAACACATGACAACTTCGGTATGGACATCCGTATCAGTGATGAGAGTGAAAAGCTGCTCGAAACGGGTGGAGGTATCCGGAAGGCATGGCCGCTCTTCAACCAGTCAGAGCCTATTCTTATCCACAACGTGGATATTCTGAGTAATGTAGATCTGAAGAAATTCTACCAGATGGAGAGCAGGGATATGATTGCTGCCCGCCTGATGGTGAGCGAACGCAAGACCAAGCGCTATCTGCTCTTTGATGACAGCATGCGACTGGTGGGATGGACGAATATAGAAACGGGCGAGGTGAAGAGTCCTTATCCTGATCTCAATCCCAAAGATTATAAGATGTATGCTTTCTCGGGCATCCACATGGTTGCCCCATCGCTCTTTCCATTGATGGAGGAGGAACCGGATAAGTTTCCTATCATGGACTTCTATCTGAAGCATTGCGACAAGGTGCGCATAGAGGGATATGTAAAGAACGACCTCAAGCTGATGGATGTGGGAAAGCAGGAGACGCTGAAAGATGCGGAAGCATTTCTGAAATCGTTAGTTAATAGTTTATAGTTAATAGCGGCTATGCCGTATAGCAAGATTACTATAAACTATAAATTGTAAACTGTAAATTAAAATTAGATATTATGCAACAGAAGATTATTATTTTGGATTTCGGTTCACAGACCACACAGCTCATCGGCCGTCGTGTCCGTGAACTCGATACCTTCTGCGAGATCATGCCTTACAACAAGTTTCCAAAGGATGACCCATCTGTCATTGGTGTCATCTTGAGCGGTAGCCCTTATTCCGTTCATGATCCGGAAGCTTTCAAGGTTGATCTGAGCCAGTTTATCGGCCGCATTCCTGTACTCGGCATCTGCTACGGTGCTCAGTTCCTCTCTTACGCCCAGGGCGGTAAGGTGGAGGCTGCTGACAGCCGTGAGTATGGTCGTGCCAACTTGGAGCATTTCGATAAGGAGAATCCTTTGTTCAAGGGATTCATCGAGAACTCTCAGGTTTGGATGAGCCATGGTGATACTATCACTGCTATCCCTGATGATTACAAGTGCATCGCTTCTACTGCCAATGTGAAGTATGCTGCTTATGCTTCTACCAAACAGCCTGTATGGGCAGTACAGTTCCACCCAGAGGTGTTCCACTCTTTGCAGGGTACACAGCTCCTGAAGAACTTCGTGGTAGATATCTGTGGTAGCAAGCAGGACTGGAGTGCTGACTCTTTTGTTGAAACTACTGTTGCTGAATTGAAGGCACAGTTGGGCGACGACAAGGTTATCCTCGGTCTCTCTGGTGGCGTTGACTCCAGTGTAGCTGCCGTTCTCCTGAACAAGGCTATCGGTAAGAACCTCACCTGTATCTTCGTAGATCATGGTATGTTGCGCAAGAACGAGTTCCGTGATGTAATGGAAGATTACAAGTGCTTGGGCTTGAATGTAATCGGTGTAGATGCATCAGAGAAGTTCTTCGCTGACCTGGCAGGTGTTACCGATCCTGAGGAGAAGCGTAAGATTATCGGCCGCGACTTCGTAGAGGTTTTCAATGCTGAGGCTAAAAAGCAGACTGGTGCCAAGTGGTTGGCTCAGGGTACTATCTATCCAGACCGTATCGAGAGTTTGAATATCACCGGTAAGGTCATCAAGAGCCATCACAACGTAGGTGGTCTTCCTAAGGAGATGAACCTTCAGTTGTGCGAGCCTTTGAAGTGGTTGTTCAAGGATGAGGTTCGTCGCGTAGGTCGTTCTATGGGTATGCCTGAGCACCTGATTACCCGCCACCCATTCCCAGGTCCTGGTTTGGCAGTCCGTATCTTGGGTGATATTACTCCAGAAAAGGTTCGTATCCTTCAGAATGCTGATGATATCTATATCCGTGGCTTGCGTGAGTACAAGGTGAAGTTGAGTGGTGAGGAAGCTCGCCGCGTCCTGGCTGCCGGTGTTCCTGCTGACATGCAGAATGGCGAGATCGAGGTTTCACTCTACGATCAGATCTGGCAGGCTGGTACCGTATTGCTTTCTACTGTCCGTTCAGTAGGTGTGATGGGTGATGAGCGTACATACGAGCACCCTGTTGCTTTGCGTGCCGTAACAAGTACCGATGCAATGACAGCCGACTGGGCACATCTTCCTTATGATTTCATGGCTAAGGTAAGTAATGAGATTATTAATAAGGTGAAGGGTGTAAACCGTGTATGTTATGACATCTCTTCAAAACCACCTTCGACAATTGAGTGGGAATAAACAGAATAAAAAAAGTCGCCTCGAAAGGGCGACTTTTTTTATTTCTGATTCTTCAGAAGATCACGAATTTCTATGAGGAGCTTTTCTTCATTGCTTGGTTCCGGAGCCTTAGGAGCTTCTGCCGGTTTATCCTCTTCCTTCTTCTTGGAAATCTTGTTCACCACCTTGATGAGCATGAAGATACAGAAGGCAACGATGAGGAAGTCGAAACAGGTCTGGAGGAAGTTACCGTAGTTGATGGTAGCCGCCTTCAGTTCCTCACCCGCTACATTGACGGTAGGTAGGGTGAATTTGAGGTCGGCGAAATTCACGCCGCCAATCAGCCATCCTATAGGAGGCATGATGACATCATCTACAACGGAGCTCACGATTTTGCCAAAGGCACCACCGATGATAACACCGACAGCCATGTCGAGCACATTGCCACGCATGGCGAATTCCTTGAATTCATTCAAAAATTTACTCATACTTTTATCTTTTTAATTATAACTATAGTTTGATTGTTCTTCTTTTTCTCTTTTCTTATATATATAATAAGGTATAGAATGCTGAGTTTTTTCTTTGCTTTTTGCAATATGGAGTTGTCAGTATGGCATGTAATGAGTGAAAATAATGCCAATATTAAAGCTCTACTATTCTTTTTTAACTTATTTAATACTCATTCTGGTTGCAAAGTTAGAAAAAAATTAGTAACTTTGCGCTCGAAAAGAAGAAAAAATGCTCTAAGGCGTGAAATTTTGAATGTTTCAGCATCAGATGAACGCTCGAAAGCAGTTAAAAAAGTAATTTTATTAAACTTTTAATTTAAATATTAAGAACAATGATTAAGATTGGTATTAACGGATTTGGCCGTATCGGTCGTTTCGTATTCCGTTCTACAGTTGAGGCTGAGAACGCAAAGGAAGTACAGGTAGTAGCTATCAATGACTTGTGTCCAGTAGATTACATGGCTTACATGTTGAAGTATGATACAATGCACGGTCAGTTCGACGGTACTATCGAGGCTGACGTTGAGAAGAACGAGTTGATCGTTAACGGTAACCACATCCGTGTTACTGCTGAGCGTGATCCTGAGAACTTGAAGTGGGATGAGGTTGGTGCTGAGTACGTAGTTGAGTCTACAGGTCTCTTCCTCGCTTACGATAAGGCTGAGAAGCACTTGAAGGCTGGTGCTAAGTACGTAGTACTTTCTGCTCCTTCTAAGGCTGACGCTAACGGTAACCAGGCTGACATGTTCGTTTGCGGTGTTAACACTGACAAGTACAATGGTCAGAAGATCGTTTCTAACGCTTCTTGTACAACAAACTGCTTGGCTCCTATCGCTAAGGTATTGAACGATAACTTCGGTATCGAGACTGGTTTGATGACAACTGTTCACTCTACAACTGCTACACAGAAGACTGTTGATGGTCCATCTATGAAGGACTGGCGTGGTGGCCGTGCAGCTGCTGGCAACATCATCCCTTCTTCTACAGGTGCTGCTAAGGCTGTAGGTAAGGTTATCCCTGAGTTGAACGGTAAGTTGACAGGTATCTCTATGCGTGTTCCTACTTTGGACGTATCTGTTGTTGACTTGACAGTTAACTTGAAGAAGGCTGCTTCTAAGGAGGCTATCTGCGCTGCTATGAAGGCTGCTTCTGAGGGTGAGTTGAAGGGTGTACTCGGTTACACAGAGGATGCTGTTGTTTCTTCTGACTTCTTGGGTTGCGCTTTGACATCTATCTTCGACGCTAACGCAGGTGTTTACTTGACAGACAACTTCGTTAAGGTTGTTTCTTGGTATGACAACGAGATTGGTTACTCACACAAGGTTGTTGAGTTGATCAAGATCATGAAGAAGCACAACGGTTAATTCGTTGCCTCTTAACGATTAAGATATTGCCGTCCAGCATTTTTATGCTGGGCGGCTTTTCTGTTTTTATAGGAATATACCTACTTGCTTTTGTGCTAAAAGTAGCAAATGTCTGCCTGTACGTGGAATGAAGTGAGAATTTCTTTTCATTTTATTTTGTTTTTTCAATAATTTCATTTAACTTTGCGGCATGAAATATTCGATGATAACCATATTGGGACCTACAGCGAGTGGTAAGACGAGTCTTGCTGCCGCTCTTGCAGCCAGGATCAACAGCCTGGATGCTCACTTGTCGGGTATCTCTGCCAAGGGCGCTGAAATCATTAGTGCTGATAGCCGGCAGGTGTATCGCGGCATGGATATTGGTACGGGTAAGGATTTGGCTGACTATACCATTCATGGCGAGCAGATACCTTATCACCTCATTGATATCTGTGAGCCGGGTACGAAATATAATCTCTTTGAATATCAGCAGGATTTTTATGATGCCTATCAGGATATTCAGAAGAGGGGAGCCTTCCCGATATTGTGCGGAGGCACAGGACTCTATATCGAGTCGGTGCTCAAGGGTTATCATCTCTCACCTGTTCCGCAGAACCCGGAACTCCGTGAGTCATTGGCTCATAAGAGTTTAGAGGAACTTACGCTGATACTGAAAGAGCTGAAGGCGAAAACGGGTTCTAATATGCACAATCGCACAGACGTGGATACAGCACAGCGAGCTATCCGGGCGATAGAGATTGAAAGCTATAATCTGGAGCATCCGATGCCCGAACGTGAACTCCCTGCGGTTGATTCGCTGATTATCGGTGTCAGCATAGACCGGGACGCAAGAAGGGAGAAAATTTCACAGAGACTGAAACAGCGATTGGATGAGGGAATGGTAGATGAAATCAAGGGACTGCTAGATCGCGGTATTCCTGCCGAAAATCTCATCTATTATGGTTTGGAATATAAGTTTATTACAGAATATGTGATCGGTAAGACTTCATACGATGAGATGTATCGCGGTCTGGAAATTGCAATCCATCAGTTTGCCAAAAGGCAGATGACGTGGTTCAGAGGTATGGAGCGCAGAGGCTTTACTATCCATTGGGTAGATGCATTGCAGCCAATGGAGAAAAAGGTGGAGACGGTTTTGGAGCTGATGAGGAACTAGGCTGCGGCCTGGAATCTGGCTTGGGCTGGCATCCGATGGAATCGGATGCAACGGTGGCTGGGCGGAAGTGATATTTTATACAACTTTCAAATTACAAAGAAGAGACAATGGTAAACGAGAATAAATGGGGGCTGCTTTATTGCCCTAGAGGAGGCTGGCGAAGTAACAAGCGCTGGGAAAAAATAGAGAAGGTGCTCAAGCAGCAGGGCGTGGATTACGACTTTGTGCAGAGCGAGAATCAGAAGAGCGTAGAACGGCTCATCAGAATGTTTATCAACAATGGTTATAAGACCATTGTCATCGTTGGTGGAGATTCTGCGCTCAATGATGCCGTAAACTGTCTGATGCAGATAGATCCGAAAGAAAGAGAAGAGGTGGCACTGGGTGTTATTCCTAACGGACTGATGAACGACTTTGCCCACTTCTGGGGATTCAGCGACAGCGATATCGAGAAGACGGTTGCGTCGCTGAAAAAACGTCGTATCAGAAAGATTGACCTCGGTTGTATCCGCTATGTGAACAAGAAGGGGGAGAAATGCCGTCGCTATTTCCTCAACTGTATCAATATCGGACTCATCGCTGCCATCATGAATCTGAGACGAAAAACCCATCATATCTTCGGTTCACGTACCCTGTCGTTTCTCTGTTCCTTCATCCTGATGATATTCCAGCGTCTGGACTATAAGATGCATGTGAAAATCAATTCGGATGTTATCAAGCGTAGAGTGATGACGATGTGTATAGGCAATGGAACAGGATATGGACAGACTCCGAATGCTGTGCCATATAACGGACTGCTCGATGTGTCGGTGGTATCTCATCCTAAGACAACCCAGCTCTTCGAGGGAATCTATCTTTTTGTGAAAGGTAAGTTTCTCAACCATAAGAGTGTGCATCCTTACCGTACCCGAGAGGTAGAGGTGCTCGATGCCCAGCATGCCCTGATAGGTATTGATGGCAGATTGATGAATACACCGGTAGGCCCATTCCAGATTACTGTAATTCAGGAGGTTATCAACTTCCTGATACCCGTATAACCAGTATGCCCGTAATAAGTGAAATATATCAAGAAAAACGAATAATGTAAAACATATAAATAAAAAATAGCAGAACTTTATCCGAGTTCTGCTATTTTTATGATTTCTTCTTCCTGTAAGATTTTGATTTTCCTTCCTTCAGTATTGATGAGCTCTTCTGCCGTAAAGGCTGAGAGCGTACGGATGGCATTGCTCGTTGTCATATTACAGAGATTTGCCAGATCTTCACGACTCAATCGGATGTCAAGAGTTTTTCCGTCTTTTTCTAACCCATAAGAGTCTTTCAGAAATATCAGTCCCTCGGCAAGTCGGGCACGGATATGTTTCTGGGTGAGGTTCACGGTACGGTCGTCCGATTTACCTATTTCCACACTGAGATATTTGATAAAGAAGAAGCCGATGTTGAAACTCTTGGAGATCAGTTTCATGAGAACTGCCAGCGGGAACTGGGCAACGACGCAGTTGTCCAGCGACATGGCTGCCGTCTTGTATATCTCATCCGCAAAATAGGCTCTGAAACCAAAGAACTCAATCGGTTTGATGACACGGATAATCTGACTCTTGCCTCCGATTCCCTCTTTGTATATCTTCACTTTTCCCGCTATGAGACAAAGTGCATATTCAGGAGTACCCTCATTCTTGTAGATGATATCGTTCTTCTTATACTTCTTGATTTCGAGATGTTCTTTCAGTAAATCGAACTGGTCATCCGTGATGCCTCCCCATAGCTTAGCAATCAGCATTGCTATATTTTCTTTATCATATTTTCCTCTAGCTGCCATGTGTACAAATCTTTTAAACTGAAAACTGAGTGCAAAAGTAATGCTTTTTCTTGAAATAATCAAGCATTTTTGTCTAAAAATATGTTTTAAAACATAAAAAGGCAATTTTTTCTAAAAATGGCATACAAAAAACTTTGTTATACCACAAAAAAGTGTTACCTTTGAAAGCAATTAATTTAGTCAACAAAAATATAGAACCTTAATATAGATCTATGAGTTATCTAAAATTCGAAAAGGCCCTTATGACGAATCTTCAAGAGTCGTTGCCTAAGGAGTTGTTGAGAACAAATCGCTCGGGTGCATATTCGTGCTCAACGATTGTAGACTGTAATACCCGCAAGTATCACGGATTACTTGTCGTGCCGGTTCCAGAACTGGACGATGAGAATCATGTGCTCTTGAGTTCGCTGGATGTTACGGTGATTCAGCATGGAGCTGAGTTTAACCTCGGCTTGCACAAGTACCAGGGCAACAACTACAGTCCGATGGGCCACAAGTACATTCGTGAGTTTGATTGTGATAAAGTGCCAACTACCCTTTATCGCGTAGGTGGTGTTATCCTGAAAAAGGAAGTTGTATTCCAGCATTATGAGAATCGCATTCTGATTCGCTATACCCTGGTAGACGGCCATTCGGCTACAACCCTTCGTTTCCGTCCTTTTCTGGCTTTCCGCAGTGTCCGTCAGTTTACTCATGAGAATGCTACCGCATCTCGTGATTATTCTGAGGTAGATCATGGCATCAAGACCTGTATGTATGCAGGTTATCCTGATCTCTATATGCAGTTCTCCAAGAAGAACGAGTTTAAATTCTGCCCAGATTGGTATCGTGGCGTGGAATATCCAAAGGAGCAGGAGAGAGGTTATGCTTCTAACGAAGACCTCTATGTTCCTGGCTATTTTGAAATGGATATCAAGAAAGGCGAAACCATCGTCTTTGCTGCTTCTACATCAGAAATCAAGGCGGTCAGCCTGAAGAAGCTCTTCGACAAGGAAGTGGATGAGCGCTCGCCTCGTGACAATTTCTTCCACTGTCTGGTCAATGCGGCTCATCAGTTCCACCGTCGTGAAAAGAACGATGACCGTTATATCCTGGCAGGTTACCCTTGGTTCAAGTGCCGTGCCCGCGATACATTCATCGCTCTTCCGGGTCTCACCCTCTCTATCGAGGAAGATGACTACTTCGAACTGGTGATGAAAACTGCCATGAAGGGATATTACGAGTTTATGGAAGGCAAGCCGATTAGCGTTCATATCGCTGAGATTGAGCAGCCGGATGTTCCTTTGTGGGCTATCTGGGCTTTGCAGCAGTATGCCAAGGAAACCAGCAAGGAAGAATGCTTCAAGAAGTATGGACAGTTTATCAAGGATGTCATCTCCTTTATCCAGGATAACAAGCATCCGAACCTGAAACTCGAAGAGAACGGATTGCTCTATACCGATGGTAAGGACAAGGCTGTTACCTGGATGAACTCTACTGCCAACGGCAGACCAGTGGTTCCACGTACCGGATATATCGTAGAGTTTAATGCTTTGTGGTACAACGCCTTGTGTTTCTGTGCTTCTCTCGCTGCAACAGTAGGCGAAGAAGACAGCCAGCAGAAACTCCTGGCTCAGGCAGAGCAGACCAAGCAGGCTTTCCTCGATACCTTCCTCAATGAATATGGCTATCTCTACGACTATGTAGATGGCAATATGATGGACTGGAGCGTTCGTCCGAACATGATATTTGCAGTGGCTTTCGACTATTCTCCATTGTCGCAAGACCAGAAGAAGCAGGTTCTTGATATCTGTACACGCGAACTCCTTACTCCTAAGGGATTGCGTTCACTCTCGCCAAAGAGCGGTGGATATAATCCTGTTTATGTAGGTCCACAGACCCAGCGCGACTATGCTTACCATCAGGGTACAGCGTGGCCATGGCTCGGCGGCTTCTATATGGAGGCAAGTCTGAAACTCTATAAGCGTACCCGCTTGAGCTTTATCGAACGCCAGATGGTAGGTTATGAGGACGAAATGTCTTCCCACTGTCTCGGTACCATCAGCGAACTCTTCGATGGAAACCCTCCATTCGCAGGTCGTGGTGCCATCTCTTTCGCCATGAATGTGGCTGAGATTCTGCGTGCGCTCGAGTTACTTGAAAAATATCAATATTAATAATAGGAGGACTGCTATATGAAAGTTTTAATGTTTGGATGGGAGTATCCTCCTCACGTTTTTGGTGGTTTGGCAACTGCCAACTTTGGTATCTCCCAGGGACTTCATGCCCAGGGCGATGTTGATATCACATTGTGTCTGCCTCATCCTTTCGGTGATGAGGACCGCAGTGCCTGCAAGATTGTGGCAATGAACAGTGTGCCTATCGCCTGGCGAGATGTAAATCACGACTATGTGCAGCAGCGCGTAGGCAATATCATGAATCCGGATGATTATTTCCGTTACCGTGACCACATCTATGCCGATTTTAACTATATGCATGTAAACGACCTCGGCTGTATGGACTTTGCCGGTGGTTATCCGTCTAATCTTCATGACGAGATCAACAACTATAGCATCATTGCCGGAGTTGTAGCCCGTTCAGAGGAATTTGATATTATCCATGCTCACGACTGGCTGACATTCCCTGCCGGAATTCATGCTAAGCGCGTGAGTGGCAAGCCATTGTGTATCCACGTTCATGCTACCGATTTCGACCGTAGCCGTGGAAAGGTGAACCCTACCGTTTACGCTATCGAGAAAGACGGTATGGATAATGCCGACTGCATCATGTGTGTATCCGAACTGACCCGCCAGACGGTGATTCACCAGTATCACCAGGATCCACGCAAGTGTTTCGCCATGCACAATGCCGTATACCCATTGAAGCAGGAGTGGCAGGATATTCCACGCCCAAATCATAAGGGCAAGGAGAAGGTAGTAACCTTCCTGGGACGTCTTACCATGCAGAAGGGACCTGAATATTTCGTTGAGGCTGCCAACATGGTACTGCACCGTACCCGCAATGTGCGTTTCTGTATGGCAGGTTCGGGCGATATGATGGACCAGATGATTTATCTCGCTGCCGAAAGAGGCATTGCCGACCGATTCCACTTCCCTGGATTTATGCGCGGCAAACAGGTTTATGAATGTCTGAAAGACAGTGATGTCTACGTGATGCCATCTGTGAGCGAGCCGTTCGGTATCTCACCTTTGGAAGCTATGCAGTGCGGCACACCAACCATTATCTCCAAGCAGAGTGGATGTGGAGAAATCCTGTCCAACTGTATCAAGGTAGACTACTGGGATATCCATGCCCTTGCCGATGCCATCTACAGCATCTGTCACAACGAGAGTCTCTTCGATTATCTCTCAGAGGAAGGCAAGAAAGAAGTAGACCAGATTACCTGGGAGAAAGTGGGAGCCCGCATCAAAGACCTGTACCTCAAGACCTTAGGGTGGAAGTAATGTTTAATGTTGAATGTTAAATGTTGAATGTTAAATGTTAAAGGGCTAATCATAAAGTTCAAAGTTCAAAAATTAAAGTTCAAAGTATGAAAACAATTTGTTTATATTTCGAGATACATCAGATTACCCATCTGAAACGCTACCGCTTCTTCGACATCGGTACCGACCATTATTACTATGATGACTACGAGAACGACCGTAGCATCAACGAGATTGCTGAGCGCTCTTATATGCCAGCCTTGAATGCCCTTCAGGAGATGATTGAAAAGAACGGCAAGTATTTCAAGGTAGCTTTCTCTCTTTCGGGAGTGGGTATGGAGCAGTTGGAACTTCACGCTCCTCAGGTTTTGGAGAAACTGCAGCAGCTCAACAATACGGGTTGTGTAGAGTTCCTGGCTGAGCCTTACTCTCACGGTCTTGCTTCTCTGGTTAATGAGGCAAGTTTCAAGGATGAGGTGATGCGCCAGTGTACCAAGATTGAGGAATATTTCGGAAAGAAGCCTACCGTATTGCGTAACTCTTCGCTCATCTACAGCGATGATATCGGTAATGATGTTGCCAACATGGGATTCATCGGTATGCTCACCGAGGGTGCCAAGCACGTGCTCGGCTGGAAGTCTCCTCACTATGTTTACCATTGCGCCCTGAACCCTAAGTTGAAGCTCCTGTTGCGTGATGTGAACCTGAGCGATGATATCTCTCTGCGCTTCAGCAACAGCGATTGGGACGGTTATCCTCTCTTTGCCGACAATTATATGAACCAGATTGCTGCCTTCCCAGAGGAGGAGCAGGTTATCAATATCTTCATGGAGCTTTCTGCTCTCGGTATTGCCCAGCCTCTGTCTAGCAACATCCTCGAGTTTTTGAAGGCTTTGCCTCAGTGTGCCAAGGACCGTGGCATCACCTTCTCTACACCTACAGAAATCTGCAAGAAGATCAAGTCGGTAGGCGAGGTGAATGTGCCTGATACCTTGAGTTGGGTAGACGAGGAGCGTGATGTTAGTTCATGGTTGGGTAACCCTATGCAGCGCGAGGCTTTCAACAAGCTTTATAGTGTGGCAGACCGTGTTCGTATCGCCAACGATCCACGTATCAATCAGGACTGGGATTACCTGCAGGCAAGCAACAACTTCCGTTTTATGACCACCAAGCCAAGCAATGTGGGTCTTGACAGAGGTATCTATTCAAGTCCTTTCGATGCTTTCACCAACTATATGAACATTCTTGGTGACTTCATCAACCGTGTGAACGACCTTTATCCTGCTGATGTTGATAACGACCAGCTTGAGGGTCTGCTTACTACCATCAAGAATCAGGATGAAGAGATTGAGATGAAAGACAAGGAGATTGTCCGTCTCCAGGCTAAGATCGAAAAGATTGAGAAGGAAGCAGAGAAGCTCCGTGGCGAGAAGCCTGCTAAGGCTGCTCCTGCCAAGAAGACAGCAGCTAAACCAGCAGCTAAACCAGCAGCTAAACCTGCAGCCAAGAAGGCTCCTGCTGCGAAGGCTCCTGCCAAGAAGACAACAAAGGCTGAGCCTACAGAAGAAAAGAAGAATTAGAGTTTTAGATTCCTCATAAATATTAATCCCCCTCGATGCATTGGTTTGCAAAGAGGGGGATTTTTTTGTTTCCATAAATATACGTTGAAATAACGCGTTAGCTGGTAAGCGTTATTTTTCGAAATGAATCCAGTCTACATCGAAGAAGGCTGCATCGTTCTTCTTGGCTGTGCGGGTGTTGAAGAAACCGAGCTTTGCACCTATCCACTTGCCTTCACGCACTGTGAATGGGTTGCCTATCTTGGTAAACTTCTTACCATCCATACTGTAACTCCATTCTGCAATAGCCTGTATCTGGTTGGCTATACCTTCGCTATGAACCTTCACACGGAGCCATACATCCTGAGTAGCGATGCGGGAAGAAGGGATATCATCTACGGCATACTTCACGGTGTAAGGTTGAGGCTGCTTGCTGGTCTTGATGGCAACTTGCTTTACCACCTTCTCAGCCTTTCCCTTCTCAGCCTTCTCGCAGGTTACATATTGCAAAACAACACCCTCTTCCTTGGTATCAACAAACTTGAGTGCCGCATAGTCCATGCCTTGCATAATCATGCCGGCGCTTTCGCCCAATACCTTATCTTTTTCCTTGTAAGCCTCGGTGCGGTTAGGTATGAACTTCACCTTGGCAGTAGCAGTAAAGTTCTCTGTAGGGAGTTTCTGGAGCAGGAGGTTTGGCAAATCATACAGGTTCTTTACATCTTCAGCCTGCTGCACACCATAGAGACGCAACTTGGAGTTCTTGGCATCGCAGAAGTACCAGTACTGACTGTAAGGACTGTTCCACTGCCATTGCAGACCTAAATCTACGCTGTTGAAATCATCCGATTCCTTTGGCTGGAAGTCTCCGCTTGATGGCAGGTTTGGCTTCTTCCATTGCTGAACAGGGTCACCGCAGCCGTCACCATCCTTGTCGTCACCGATGACGAGCCAGTCGTTTACCCATTTGGCTGGTTGCAGATGAACCACACGACCGTAGGCATGCTTATCCTGGAAGTGGAGGAACCAGTCTTCGCCGTTCTGGGTATCTACCCAAGCACCCTGGTGAGGGCCGTTTACCTTCTTGTTCTTTCCCTGTGCTATGCCTACATACTCCTCGTAAGGACCGTATGGATTCTTGGAACGCAGTTCTACCTGCCAGCCATACTTTACTCCGCCCGCAGGACTCATGATGTAATAATATCCGTTGCGCTTGTAGAATTTAGTTCCCTCGATGGTAGGCTGGTCTTCATGACCATCATATACGATGCGTGAAGGACCGATAACCTTGGTGCCGTCTGGTGACATAGGAGCTACGAAGAGTACCGACTTGATACCGGCTCTTGAACCGGCACATCCATGCGAAAGATATGCCTTGCCGTCTTCATCCCAGAGAGGGCAGCAGTCAATAAGACCTTTTCCCTTCATCACCCAGGTGATAGGCTCCCAAGGACCGCGTGGGTCTTGTGTCTTGGTCATGAAGAGACCCTGGTCTGGATCGCCGCAATAGATATAGAACCATCCGTCATGGTAGCGGATTGATGGTGCCCATACATAGTTACCATGCTGAACCTTCTTGCGCCAATCCAGTTCGGTGCCCTGGTATTCGGGCAAAACCGGATAGTCATCGAGTAGGGCAGCGCCTATAATCTCCCAGTTTACCAGGTCGGTGCTGTGCAGAATCTGCAAGCCTGGGAAACATTGGAAAGAAGAAGATGTCATATAGTAGTCATTGCCCACACGGCATACGTCAGGATCTGAGTAGTCGGCGTCAATAACTGGGTTGCGGTACATTCCGTTCTTCACGTTCGGATTCCATGTTTTGGATACCGCCTTTTGGGCATTCACGCTCAGTGCAGAGAGCGGAGAGCTCAATGCGATGGTGGCGAGAATGCACAGGAGTGAATGAGATTTTATTTTCATTGTTGCAGATGTTTAATTTGTATTACAGAACTTTCGCAAGTTTTGCCCCACACGCCCTGAAAGGGCAGAAGCTCCTAGCCCAGGGCATCGCCCTGGGTTATTACGGGCGCAAACCTGTCGCCCTGTAAGGGCAAAAGCTTTAAAACTCCAGGCAATACATAAAGCTTTTGCCCTTACAGGGCGCCTTGCTGATTGCTATTATACCCAGGGCGATGCCCTGGGCTAGGAGCTTTTGGGCCTTCAGCCCGTTCTTGAACCACATACGAAAGTTCAGTGAATTATCTAGTTACGTATTTCTTGTTGTTGTAGATGTAAATGCCTTTTTTGAGGCAGTTTAGGTCTTCTGCCTTGGCATTGGTTTTCACCACGCGACCGCTCAAGTCGTAAACGTTGTTATCGGCAACCTTAGCGATGGCAGTGATGTTCTGAATGCCTGTAGAAGTCTCAGTATAGAGAGTGAACTGCAAGATGCACTGCTTTCCTTTCGGAGTGAAGGTCAGCGTGTGCTCTACAGGTGAATCAAACTCTACTGTATATTTCTTTAAGCTCTTGTCTTTTGGAAAAACATAGGTTGAAGCATCATAGTTTTTGCCGTTTATCTCGCCGATATAGGCATCTGCATCTGTGTAATTGTTTTTTCCCTCGATATCCATTTTGACAATCTTTATGCCGTCAGGAATGATGATGGTATATGGATTGGTGCTGTATTTGATGTAGTTGGTGCCAGAACCAATATCGTATTTCTTTCCCTTCTCATTGCTGATAGCGAAGCCGTTGCTGAAAGAACCGGCTGTCTTATCCGTCAAGGTCTTTGAGTTCAAAGTGAAGGGACCCTTTGTATCAGTAACGGTTGAACCTGTAGATGTGGCACCACACTCGTCTGTCCAAGTAGAATCAAACTTCTTGAGCCAGATAGAACCGCTGCTGACGGTAATCTTAGAGTTGTTCTTGAACACGAGATTATCTACGAAGCGGATATCGATGCCCTTCTTGGCTGAAATCTGCACGTTGTCGAGAGTCACGTTCTTGATGTGGCTCTCAGGGCGGCCAATCAGGAAGATAGCGTTACCATCGCAAACATCTGTTGTCTTCACGTTCTGAAGCAGAATGCCGTTGTAGGTTGGGGTAGTACTATCAAGAGCTCTGGCATTTGCCTTGTCTACGGCAGGATCGCTGTTGTAGTTCTTGTCGTAGTAGCAATCGATAGAGAATGGGTTCTTCACGTTGGTCATAGTGAAGTTGGTGAACTTCCAGTCTTCCTCGCCACCGCCGCGCAGTGTACCGTCACTGTTGATACCCGTCTTCATGCGGATACCAGCAGTTGTACCGTTCATGTTGATATTGTCGAACCATACATGCTTGATGTTCTTGGTGTAGCTGCCGATAGAAGCTCCGTGTCCTGTACCGAAGTCGCAGTTCCATACATGGATATATTGTGCATCGTTATCGCAGACTACGTTATCATCACCTGTACTGATGTTGCAGTTATAGATGTTCATGTGATGCCCCCAGATGGAGATACCGTCTGTGTTGTGTGATGGCTGTTCTGTCTTGGTTTCAGAAGATGGGTTATAGATGATTACATCATGAACAGTACCATTGTTTGCACCATTGCTGTTACTCAATGTAATGTTGACACCTGGAGTATTCTGAACCTTGAGATTTCGAATCAGGAATCGGCTTCCTTTCTCGAAGCGGATCATAGCTCCCGGATTGAAAGTCTCCTTGTTGTCGCGAGCCTTCCACCAGCGGGTTCCCTGACCGTCGATGATGGAAGTTACACCTTCACCCTCTATAACAATGTCGCTTTGGTTCTTGTTCTTGCAACCGATAAAGAGCGTTTTGTTGTTAGGCGCCTTGCCATATTCCACGAGCTTCAATGTAGCACCTTTGCAAAGGTGGAGAACGGTTTTTGACTTGATGCTGAGTACCTCGGTTGTGCTGGTCATCTGGTCTGTGCTACCAAACATCCATGTACCGGCAGGGATCACGACCATACCACCGGTAGAAGGCACAGCATCAAGTGCTTTCTGGATAGCCTTGGTGTTGTCTGCAGCAGAAGTAGAGGCACCATAATCCTTGATGTTGAACGTGTTTGCCGAAGTGATGGCAGGCAACTGTGGCAGTTCTACAGCAGTCCATCCTTCAGGAGTGTTCTGTGCATTCTGCTCCGCTGTGATACCAGCGAAAGTTTGTGCTTTAGCGAACATTGGCAGAGCCATGAGTGCTGTCAGCACGACAGTCTTAATGATTGATTTCTTCATTTCTTCTTAGGTTTATCTATTTTATTATTTTCTTTTTCTATAAGATTTTGTGCAAAGTTACGACATTTTTGCTTACCGCATGCAGATAGTGAGCGAAAAACTACGAAAACGATTACGTATACCTTGCCGATAGAACAAAAAGAAAGACCGCATCCGTCGAGAAACATCTCCCTAGGATACGGTCTTAAACCTAATGATTAACGTATGTCCTGATAGGTTTTCTTATCATTTCAATGATTTTGATTAATAACCAGGATTTTGGTCTGCTAATGACAGATTATCGTTGGCATCAATAGCAGCCTGTGGGATAGGGCGAAGAAGCTTCTTGCCGATATACTGGGCAGCCTTGTCTCCCATCTCATGATTATACTTGGTGCAACGCTCTACCAGAGTCTGGGTTCTGCGAAGATCCATCCAACGAGCCTCATTACCAAAGTTCTCGCAGGCATTCTCATCAAGGATGTCGTCAATAGTGACAGTTCCTGTAAGTGCAGGAAGACCCGCGCGCTGGTGAACCTCATTGAGGCGAGCCAATGCCTTAGGGTTATCGCCAGCCTTCAGATAAGCCTCGGCTGCTACGAGATACATCTCTGGCAAAGTGATGATATGGATATCGCGATAGCAGGTATTCTTCTGATTGGAAGCTGTCTGACTGTCGTCGAACTTCTTGCAAGGACTGGAAGCATATACCAGCTGCTGGTTGTCGTAATATTCCATATCTCTGCCGTCCATATTCTGTGCCTCCTTGCTCTGTGAATCCATCGGAATGCGATAGGTGTTTGCTCTGTTAGCAGGATCTTTTGCCTTCCATGCTTCAAAATCTGCATCTGTTTCATACCATGCAGAATAATAACGGGTTACTGGCTTACCTACCAGACTCTCACCATTCTTATACCAGGTCCAGTAACCGGTACCTGCTGCATTTCCCTTGTTGATATCCGGCAGTTCCTTCATGAAGGTAGCGTCATAACGCTGGTCGCCCTTCTTGAAGCAATGCAATGCGTAGAGGGTTGGAACATAGCTGGAAGTAGTAGCCTTGATAGGATCCTCGGCTCCACCCAGATAGTTGCAGTAGTAACCGCTCCATTCTGTACCGCCTGATGTGGTATTGTTGGCTGTAGCCAGATCATACTCTACATCCCAAAGGAACTCTTCGTTGTCATCGCCCGAGCCGTCTGCCTTCCAGAGTTTGGCATATGGGGTCGTCAGTCTTCTGCCTGCAATTACCTCATCGGCAAGAGCAGCTGCTTTAGAGAAGTATTCCTGCTTGTTGAGATCCCATGCTGCAGAAAGATAGGTCTTGGCAAGGATAGCCTTGGCTGTTTCCTGGCTGATTCTGCCGCCACCCTTGGTAGCTGTAGAAGCCAGGAGTGCGTTCTTGCTGATAACATCTTCGAGCTCGCTGATGATATAGGCATATACTTCCTCAGCAGAAGACTTAGAATATCCTGTGCCTGCTGTGGTAAGGAAGCCCTTCATGATAGGCACACCACCGAAGTTGTTTACCAGGAGATAATACTCGTAAGCTGCCAATACACGGGCTTCGCCTACAAGCTGACCCTTCGTCTTTTCATCAACTTGTGCTGTCTGTGCATAATATGACACAGAGTTGGCTGCACGGATACCTGCATAGAGATAAGTATAGAGATCCGTTATATCTTCATTTTCTGGAGTCAAGGTCTCGTAAGTATTCAATGGCTCGTTCATCTTGTTACGGGCATCGGCATACATATCTGTACCTGCTGAAAAACAGCTTGTGAACAGAGGTGCTGCATAAACGTTTTGCAGATGCTGGTAGGCATCATTGACAAGGCTATTGAAGCCCTCTTTTGTCGCAAATGTCTGTTTGTCAGTTACATTCGACTTGTTGCTAGCATCCAGAAAGTCGCTGCAACTTGTCATGGTTCCCATGCAGCAGGCCGCCAGTGCTACGCTATATAATATCTTTTTCATAATTGTTTACTTCATTTAATGAGATTAGAACTTAAGATTTACACCAAACTGATAGGTTACAGATGATGGACCGCCATCCTGCAGATTCTGTGATGCCCACTCAGGGTCGAAGCCCTTATAGTTGGTGAAACAGAATGGGTTCAGAATGTTTACATAAACACGGAGGTTTCTGATACCTGCCTTGCTTACTACGTTCTTTGGCAAGGTGTAACCCAGGGTGATGTTCTTAACCTTGGTGAAAGAGGTCTTCTGATACCGGAAACCTTCTCCCTTGGCTGAACCCTTGTCGCTGAAGTAACCACCGGCAGATGCATCGCTGTTGGTTGGATAAGGATACTTTCCGTAGTGGGTCTCTGTGGCGGTTGTAATCTCACCTGTCGCATGATCGATGATTGGTGCTCCCTTTGGTATGTAGTAATCCAACTTCATGTGGGCATTACCACGGTCGCCATACTTCATATACTTCTCATGGAAGTAGCTGCGTGACCAGAATCCGCTCTTGGTATAGAACATGATGGAGAAGTCGAAACCCTTGAAGTAAACATTGGTAGAGAAACTACCTGTCCAGCGAGGATCGGTACAACCATAAATCTGCTTATCGTTGTCGTCAATCTTACCGTCATCGTTCCAGTCGTTTACTGCCATCTGACCTTCATACCACTTATACTTAGTGCCATACTTCTCGTAGAATTCCTTCAGGGTATAATGCTTGTCACCATTCATGGTGTGCATGGTTACACCCTTGTCGGTGATGACATCGGTATGGGTATAGTCACGGAGTACATTCAGTGGCTCGCCGATAAACCAGTTGTTGGCAACCTCATCAACCTTACCATTACTCAACTCCTTGATCTCGTTCCAGTTGCGGGCGAAGTTTACGTTCGCACTCCAGGAGAAGTCTTTCTTGTTGATGATGTTAAAGTTCAAACCGAGTTCAATACCTCTGTTCTGGACAGAACCTACATTGAAGGTTGAAGTCTTCTCACCAGTTTCGATAGGCACTGAACGTGACATAATCTGACCATCAGAAAGACGGTTATAGAAGTCGGCTGTTACATTGATGCGATTCTTCAGGAAACTCAGGTCGAGACCGAGGTCGAACTCCTTCACCTTCTCCCAGATGAGTTCTGTATTTATTAATCCGTTAGGATGATAACCCTGTACCTCTTTGCCATCAATGGTTACATAAGATGGACCTGTGGCAGAAGCGATAGTTACATAGTCACCTACATTGTTGTTACCGGTAACACCATATGACAAACGGAGTTTTGCATTGTCCAACCAGTTGTTGAACTGCTTCATCCATGCTTCGTCAGAGATACGCCATGCAGCAGCTACAGAAGGGAACCAGCCCCATCGGTTGCCGTCGGCGAAACGGGAACTACCATCGGTACGGACTGTAGCTGTAGCCATGTAGCGGCCCTTGTAGGAATAGTTGGCACGGAAAGCGAATGACTCCAGTGATGACTCTGTATAGTCGCTTGAGAGTACCTTGTCGCCGCTGGCTGTTCCCAGGTTGTGGAATGTCGTGTGGTCGCTGGCGATACCCTTGCCCTCTTCATACTGGTATTCTGTGTTGCTCTTGTAGAGTGAGAACAGTGCCATGGCACCAACGGTATGGTCGCCAAATGTGCGGTTGTAGTCAAACTGATTGTCCCAAGTCCAGTCTACACGGGTTGTATTGGCAACGGATCCGAAGTTGGTCTTGTTTTTCTGGTAGTAAGTAGAACCTACGTCATTCCCCTCATTGATACCTGTTGCATAGAAGATGCCCTGGCGCTTGTGAGAGTAGTTAGGAGAGAAGGTGGTTGTAAACTTCAATCCCTTGATGATGTTGGCACGCAGATAGAAGTTACCCATCAGTCGGTACATCTTAGTCTCATTGGTGTAGTTACCGTCATTCAAATCGATGAGCGGGTTGTATGTAGATGTAAACTGTGCGTCAGATTCAAAGGCAGCCTTTGCTCCCGGGTTAGGAATCAGGTTGCCATCTGCATCTGTAGGAGATACGAATGGGTTGAAATAGAATGCATTGATGTATGGAGAATAAGTATCATCAGTACATACGTCCTGGGTGCGGCTCATTGACATGTTGGCAGAGAAACCTGCCTCGAATATCTTGGAGAGCTTGGCATCCATTGATCCCTTGAAGTTGAAACGCTCATAGTCGTTACCCTTGAATACGTTCTCCTCGCCCTGATAACCCATACCTACACGGTAGTTTACCTTGTCTGTTGCACCTGCAGCACTGATAAAGTGGTTCTGCTGGGCAGCAGTACGGGTTACTTGCTTTTTCCAGTCGTAACCGTCGAAGCTTGGATCCATCATCAACTCATAAAGCTTGGAATCCTTATAGCTTGTTGCTCCCTTACGGGCAAGGAAGGCTGAATTCAAGTCGGTATCCTTGATGATATAATGTGGATGTCCTTCTGCATCAACACCCTTGCGGCTTGAGCCATCGTAGCTCTTTCCTTCGAGCGTGGTATATCTTTGGAATCGGTAATCCATAAACTCGTTGGCATCCATAAATTCCGGCATGCGTGCCACCTTCTTGATACCATAATATCCATCATAAGTGATGGTTGCCTTCTGTGCCTTGTCTGCACCCTTGCTGCCCTTGGTGGTAATCATGATGACACCGGCAGAGGCACGGGAACCATAAATAGCGGTAGAAGAAGCATCTTTCAATACGTCGATGCGGTCGATATCGTCAGGGTTGAGGAAGTCCATGTTGTCGCAAACCACACCATCGATAACATACAATGGCTGTGCCTGCTTGTTGATGGAAGCCTGTCCACGAACCTGGATATTGAAGCCTGCACCTGCACGGCTACCAGACTGGGTGATGTTAACACCAGGAACAGAACCCTGCAGAGACTCTGCAAGATTGGTAGTACCGCGAGCGGCAATCTTTTCTGAGTTAACAGATGCGATAGAACCGGTTACGTCGCGTTTGCGCATAGTACCGTAACCAACGACAACGACCTCATCGAGAGCTGCGTTGTCATCTTCAAGTACGATGTTCCATGTTTTCTGACTTCCTACTTTCACTTTCTTAGGCTTGCAGCCGATGTAGCTGAAAGTCAAGACCGCATTAGGGTCAGCGTTCTGAATGGTAAACTTACCGTCAAGGTCGGTGATGCCACCTGCCTTACCATTCTGGTCAGTAATGGTTACACCAATCATTGGTTCGCCATTAGCATCCTTAACGGTACCTTGGATTGTTTTCTGCGCAAAGGCGAGGAAACAAACCGAACTCAAGGTCAGTGCCATGCTGGCACGTTTCAGTTGTTGATACATAACGATGTTTGTTTTGTAGGTTATTATTATATCTTGTTAAGTTTTGGTCTAATTGAACTTACTAGCGATTAGTTGTTGTCGTGTTTAATTCTCAATAGATCATAAGGAATCTTAGATTTTTTATTATAATCTTTAGATTTCTGCTACAAAAGTAACAAAAATTATTTAATGGCGAATAAAATTAATGAAAAATCTAACGTAAACGTTTTCGCAAGTGTTGGTTTTACAATATAGCCTTTAATGGTGTTGATTCTGGCATGCAAGTGAGGCTTATTTGATGGGGCAGGAGGTAGCCGGAATTACGTCGCGACGTATCTGTTGCTGCGTCGCGACGCACCGGTTATTACGTCGGGACGCAGCAAATGCTACGTCGTGACGTAATTTCAGCAGCCCCTGGTAAGCGGAGCCGCTTACCAGGGGGCGTGGTAATAGGTGACAATAAGTGACAATAAAAATACCGCTTATTGCCACCCGTTATACTTTCATTATCAGATAGTTATATCACGAGTGGCAGATGTGACAACAAAATCGAAGAAAAAACTCCTACAGAAGTCTTTCACCACAAGAAAACAAGTTAGAAATAGCATAAAGAGGGTTGACTAATCAGTTATTTTTAAAAAGTCAGAGGTTTTTTGGTGTCAAAACATAAAAAAGTCAGAGGTTTTTAGCCTTGGTTTTATAAAAAAGTCAGAGGTTTCTGCTGGCTCGAAGATATTACTGCGCTAGCTCGAAGATATTACTGCGCTGACTTGAAGATATGACTGCGCTGACTTGAAGATATGACTGCGCTGACTTGAAGATTCGACTGCGTTGGCTTGAAGAGGTGTATTCGTAGCTCGAATGAGGCACTTGATTTGATAGAATGTAGCGGCTGCGTTGGCTGAATGAAGTGGCTGAATTAACTGACTGAAGTGACTGAGTTAGCTGACTGAAGTGGCTGAGTTAGTTGACAGAAGTGACTGAGTTAGTTGACAGAAGTGACTGAGTTAGTTGACAGAAGTGACTGAGTTTGTTGACAGAAGTGACTGAGTTTGTTGACAGAAGTAGCTGAATTAGATGACTGAAGTGGTTGAAGTAGCGAAAAAAAGAGGGCATGTCATCGTACTTATGACACACCCTCTATTATTCTACTGAACTTTCGCAAGTGGTTTAAGAACGGGCTGAAGGGGCAAAACTTGCGAAAGTTTTGTTAATTATATTGTTCCAATTTCTTAATCTCATCAATAGATAAGTCGGTAAGATCGGCAATTTCATCTAATGGAAAGTTGTGCGCCAACAACTTCAAAGCAAACTTTTTGCTGGCTTTTCTCTTCCCTTCTTCGTATCCTTTTTTATAGGCTTTCTCCACAGCATGCTTATATACCGCATAATTGTCCCACATGACCATCATGCTGTTATCGTATTTCTCCTGTTCCTCTTTGGACAGGGACTTGGAGTCGGCGTATTCTGCCAATTTCTTGAATATCTTATCAAGAGCTTCGCAAGGGAATTGTTCTACTATCTCCATATATTTCAATTTATAAATCCAACAAACTGAAAACGTAGTACACGTTTAGAACACCTTAATTATATTGTTCTAATTTCTTAATCTCTTCTATAGATAAGTCGGTAAGATCGGCAATATCATCTAATGGAGTATTGCGCGCTAACAACTTCATTGCAAGCTCTTTTCTACTTTTTTTCACGCCTTTTACAATACCTTCTTCTATTCCTTCTTTTCTGCCTTCTTCTTTACCTTCTTTTCTACCTTCTTCCTTGCCTTCTTTTCTACCTTCTTCCTTGCCTTCTTTCCTACCTTTCTCTATACCTTTCTCTATACCTTTCTCCTCAGCATGCTTATATACCGCATAATTGTCCCACATGACCATCATGCTGTTATCGTATTTCTCCTGTTCCTCTTTGGTCAGGCTCTTGGAGTCGGCGATTTCTGCCAATCTCTTGAATATCTTATGCTGAGCCTCGAAAGGCATTTTTTCCAAAGTCTCCATATGCTTCAAATTATAAATCCAACAATCTAAAAACGTAGTACACTCTTCCTCTTTCTTCTTGAAAAGAGGCATTACCAAGTAGATGAAGCGGATCTTGTTAGAGTAAACCTCTCCGCTATCCTTGTCTGCCAGCACAACGTCTGTCCTGAACTTCTTGGGTGTATTTTCATCTACATCAAAGTTCATGAAACAGATAACATAAACGGGTGTGAGATGATAATCCCATTTTCCTTTTACGCCTTGGTCTACTATCGTTTTCGATGCATAGTAGAGAGACCGGTCGATGAAATAGGACTGGCTTCTGTTTTGCATTTCAACGATAATGTGCTCACCTGTGTCAGTTTCGCAAAAGACGTCGTAGATGATACCTCTCTGGTCTTTTGTTTCTGGCAACATCTCCTTGTCCTTAAACTTTACATCCGTGATGTGCTGCTCTCCCAGGAGGAGCTGGTTCAAGAACTCAATCAGCAAGTCTTTGCTGTATTCCTGGCCGAAGATTCTTTTGAACGACCAGTCTGAGAATGGGTTGATGTATCTTGCCATATCTTTGCGATTTTATGTTCTCGCTGCAAAGATACGCTTTTCTTTCGTAACTTCCAAGAAATTAACTAAAAAAGTTTTTGTGTGAGTGGTAAGGGAGAGGGAGAGAAACAAAAAAAAGTGCAATGCCCGATGGGGGCATTGCACTTCATTTATAGTTTGTTATAGTGAAGCATCTTGTGGATGCTTGCTATTTACTTATTCAGCTTTGTACCAGCGTGGGTCACCGATACGATCGCCAATCTTCATTGTGAAGTTGTGGTTTGCAGGATCTGTGAAGATTTCATCTGATGTCAAGCTGCCCACAGCGAACTCCTTGATGTCGTTAGAGTCATATACACAATCCTTTGCACGCATTGATTCGTTGATAACAATAGAACCTGTAGTGCGGACACCTCTTGCAGCTGCATCCATAGATTTGCCAAGAACAGTTCTGATGATTGTCAGGTCGGTGCTCAACTTGTTGGAATCCATGAAATACTTACTACCGGCAACGTTGTTGTAGAAGGTACAGTCGCTGATAGTCACACCGCCAGAGATAGCAGCCTTCAACTGGATGAAGTTGTGACTTGTTGTATCGAATGTTGAATTCTTCAACTCCAACTGACCAATAGTTGTAGTGGCTGTACCGATATAGAATACAGGATAACCACCACCAGTAGACATGTCTGTCATTACGCAGTTGTCAACAGTAATCTTGTCAACACTTACTACACCACCCTTTGTACGGAATACAGAGCTCTCGAAGCCAGAGAAAGTACAATCTGTGAATGACAACTCACCTACAGCAGCATCCTTGTCCTGGTTGATGAGGTACTGGCAACCAGTATCCTTCATGCTTACGTTCTGGAAACGGATGAAAGCGTGAGAGCCTGCGATGTCTAAGCACTTCTTCCAATTCATAATAGGTTTACTTTCGCCAGCCAAACCGAAGAATGTAACAGAGGCACCCTCAGGAATCTTAACGTTGGCATCAGTACCATCCTCAGCAGTAGAAACCATAGTATATTCCTTGCCTGCCTGCAAACCAATAGTAATAGCTACATTGGTCTTGCCAGTCTTCTCCTGTGCTGCTTTTACGATTTCGGCAATCACGTCGTTGTTGATAGTAGAGATAGATGGATTCAACTCAACCTTCTCGTCACCAGCAGGCATTGCTGCAGATGTGCTTGCGCTAACTGAACCACGCTTTGTATCATTATAATAGATAGCAATGGTGTAATTAGTAGAAGGTGTCAAGCCTGTAATCGTATAGCGACCAGCTGTCTTTGCCTCGTCATCCAATTCGATGGTGCGTGGCTCCTGACCTTCCTCTTCTTTACCCTCTGATACAGTCAACTTGGTAACAGCCTTGCTTGCATCCCAAGATACGGTTATGAAGTCCTCGCCACGATCAGCATTGGCTACAGCTTTCATAATCTGTTCAGCCTTGGTCTTGAAGGTTGTCTTTGTGCTTGAAGCATAGTGTACCCAATGGCTAGCAGTCTTTTGAGTAGAGAGTGCACGCATACGGAGTGAGTACTCTGTATCACCGATAAGTCCAGTGATAGTATAAGGGCTGTCTTCAGTCTCGAAAGTAAGTACCTCGTCAGAGTTGTCCCATGCCTCGTCATCAGCTAATGTAGCAGTAGTAACCTGAATCTCAAATTTCTCTGCACCATTTGCCTTCATCATGCCAGCATCGAATGTAACTTCAGCCTCAGTGTCTGATGGATCTACTGACAGAGATGTTGCGCTAAAGCAACGGTCTAGGGTTGGGTCGATGTCCCAGTCCATCTTGTCAGTACAAGAGACCAATGTTGCAGCGAGCAACATGATGGCCCAAACTGAATATTTTAATGTTTTCATTGTAGTCTTTTGTTAATGATTAGAAACCATAAGAGTTTGCCAAAGCGTTTCTTGAGTCAGCTATAGTCTTGGTGTAGATAGGAAGAATGTAACGGTTCTTCACACCATGGTCTGGTGTAGCTACAGTTCCGTCGATGCTTGTACCTACAAGACCTGCACTGATGGTCTTCAAGTTTTTGGTATATTCAGAGTCAGACTTGTCTCTTGCTGCCTCGTCCTTGTAACCGCAACCAGTAGCTTTGTTATCATAGTCATTCTCGGTCTTGCCATTCTCTAAACCATACCAAGCGATAGAACTCTCGTCGATGCGAGTCTTGGTGGCATCGGTATAGTTGAAGTAGATAGTGGTAGGCCACTCCATACATTTCTGAGCATACTCAGCCTTAGCTTCTGCAATCTTGCTTGCCAGCATACCCCAGCGTACGAGATCCCATTTACGTGCATTCTCACCAGTCAACTCCCAAGCATTCTCCTGAGCGATATCGTTCAAGAACTGCTCCTTGTTGTGTGTGGCAGCAGCCTGTAGGAAGTCACCATCGATAGATGTATCATTGTTGCTTTCCTTCACACCACGGTTATGAACCATGGCCAACGCCTGAAGTGCTGTCATGCCTGCATCGCCCTGGTAGTTGCCATTTGCACCAGCCAACTCGTTCATTACCTCTGCATACATCAACAGAACCTGTGAGTAACGCATCTTTACTACGTTGACACCTGTACAAACTTTATCTGCAGAAGCCTTTGCTGCAGCTTTCCACTCTTCTCCCATCCACTCTGGACGCCACTTACCGATAGTGATGCCGAAAGGCTTAACAGACTGCTTGGTTGGGTTTACATCTCCCATACCTTCTACAGTTTGGCCTTTATATTCTCCATATTGTACAGGGCAGCAAGTTACGTTGCGGCGAGTGTCATCCTTCTCGTAAGAGTAGAGGAGGGTAGCAGTTGTGTTCAGCTTACCAGTAGAGTTACCTTTCTTACCAAACTCTGTTGTAGAACCTTTGATACGCTTACCCACTGTATAACCAATTTCACCAGAAACGTTCAACAGCATAGGAAGTTCAAAGATGTTCTCTCTGTAAGTCTGGTCGAGTTGACGGGCACAGAGAAGTTGCCACTCGTTCTTGAAACTTGGGTTCATGCTGTGTTTGCCACTCTTGATAATCTCAGACAACTTAGCCAAAGCTTTCTCGTAATATGCTTTACGGGTTGCCTCATCAGGACGCTGTGTAGGATAAGTAGGATCAGAGTACTCAGGTAGAGTCTCATAACCTTCCTTGGCATTTTCACGGATGGCATAGCCAGCACGTGTCAAGGCTACCTGTGCATAGAGAGCATCAGCATAACCCTTGGTAGCATGCTCTGTAGTATAGTTGCCTATGCCTGCCCATGGGAGCAGGTTGGAAGCCTCTTCCAAATCTACGAGAAGACCATCGAGAATTACATCGCGGTCGGTCTTACCCTCGTAGGCATCGCTCAAGTCTGGCTTGGTAGCTGCAGTCTTGTAAGGCACATCACCCCAAAGACGAACCAAGTCGAGGTACAGCATGGCACGAAGTGTCAGTACTTCGCCCAAATAGCGCTTCATGTCTGTTTCTCCAGCTATAGAGCTGTTGCGGATACCCTCAATGGCTTTATTGCAATACTCGATACACCCATAGACGTTGGTCCATGAGGTACCCAAGTTTGCCCAGCCATCAGCAGTACCATTATAGTTCATGTAACCACGCTCGTTAGAAGATGTTGAGGTAGAACCCAAACCATCAATTAACTCGGTATCTGTGTTGGCGCCGTATGAGATGGTCATACGATTGGCATACATATTATCTTGTCCGAAATCACCATAAATCTTGTTGATTTCAAGACCTGTGAAATAGCTTGAGTTGAACACATTCTCCTGGTCCAAAGCCGAATCTGCTTTCTGGTCAAGGAAGTCGGAGCAACTTGTCAGCATGACACCCATAGAGAGTGCTGCTATTCCTAATATCTTTTTCATATTTTGTTTTCTCCTTTATCTAAAATTAGAATGTCACGTTAATACCAGCTACGAATGAACGGCTTTTTGGATAAGCTGCGTAGTCGATACCTGGTGTCATAGGATTACCCTTTGAAGATGTGTCCACCTCTGGGTCGTAACCACTATAGTTGGTGAAGCAGTATACGTTGTAAGCTGTGAAGTATACACGTACGCTCTCAAGCCAAGCCTTTTTTACCCAATTCTTTGGTAATGTGTAACCAATGGTGATGTTGTTGATACGCAAGAAAGAAGCATCCTCCAGATAGGTATCAAGGATTACCATATTGCTGTTGGCTGCTGGGTTCCATACAGAAGCATTGGCGTTAATCTCGTTCAGACGGCTCATCAAGCCTTCTGCACCGCCATAGGCTGTTACTGTAGAACTTGAAGGACGACCGAGGTTCAGACCATTTGCAGGGTCAACCCATGTGAAGCGGTTGCTTGAGTTGTAATCATTGATGATGTTCCAGCCTGCTTGTGTACCGCTATAGAAAGATGCTCCCTGTGCTGTGGCATTGTAAATCTTGTTGCCCAAAGAGTAGTTGCAGAAGATGTTGAAGTCGAAGTTACCGAAGTTGGTCTTCCACATACCATCGAATCCGAAACCACCAGTTACCTCAGGAACAGTATTGCCTAAGCGCTGGAAAAGAGCTTCGCCTTCCTCATCACATTCTACCTTGGCACCACCAGGATACAGTGTACCACCGAATTTTTTATATGAGTTGTTGTTAACGTCACCACCGACATGACCGTCAGCCTCTGTAGCCAAACGCCACTTTGCACCATCGTAAATGAGGTCGCCAGTACCTGTTGCAGGGTTGAATACGGTATAGAAACCTTGCTGCTTGTAGCCCCAAAGCTCACCTAAGCGACCGCCTTCCTCGAGTAGGAAGTCACCATTACCCTTGGTTACCTTTGTACCACCCCAGCTTGATGTCTCAAAGTGCTCACCACCTTCCAACTTGTCAATCTTGTTCTTGTTATAAGAAATGTTGAAGTTGAAGTTGAGGTTAAACTTCTTGCTGTCTACGATAGCTGCGTTCAGTGCCCACTCGATACCCTTGTTAGATGTGGTACCTACGTTCTGGTACTGACGCTCATAACCAGTTGCAGAAGGCAAGGTCTGAAGCATCAACAAGTTCTTGGTTGTATTCCAATAGAAATCCAAAGTACCATAGATGCGGCCACGGAGGAATCCGTAATCGATACCGAAGTTTCGGGTTGTTGTTGTTTCCCACTTCAAGTTTGGATTGTAGAGAACAGTCTTGCCGTTAGCCTTATAGCTCTCGAGCATACCTGTATTCACCTCATTGAAACCAGGATGTTTGCCCGCAGCGTCTGCTACGCCATAGGTTGGAGAAAGCATACCTGAAGGAATACGGTTGTTACCTGCTGTACCCAAAGAGAGACGAAGTTTCAAGTTAGAGAGCCACTTGTCGGCACTCTTCATGAATTTCTCGTCAGACATACGCCAAGCCAATGCTGCTGATGGGAACAATCCCCATCGATTGCCATTGCCAAACTTGGAAGAACCATCCTCACGGAGAGTGAAGGTCATTAAATACTTGTCTGCCAAAGTGTAGTTGACACGACCGAAGAAAGAAAGCATGTTCTCCTTAGCCTTGATGTCAACCTCGTTGCCCAATGTACTTTCTGCCGTATTGGTGAAAGAAAGGACTTGGTCGATGGTGAAATCTACAGGGAAATCTACTGATGTGCTGGTACGTGTAGTCTGCATATCAGAACTCCACTCATGACCAATCAATACGTTCAGGTGATCACGACCTCCGAAGAGCTTGTTGTTGTCATAAGTTAAAGTGTTTGCATTGCGCCAAGATTTGTATGTGTCGCGAACAAACTGAGCCTGAGGACGACCATTGTGACCAAACTTAGAGTTATTTACAGCCAAGGCTGTCCATGCCTGGTCTGTATCGTTGTATTTCCAGCCATAGCCAAACTCAGTCTTGCCTGTCCAGTGCTTGAATGGTTTCCATGTAAGGGCAGCATTATAGTTCTGCTGGAAACGTGTCTGCAATTTGTATGTGCCATCCAAACGCTCCATAGGTGAGCGGCGAGAAGATGTTGAGTTATCCTCATCTTCATCAGAAGATACCAATTCTTGAATAGGAGCGAAGGTGATGGTTTGAGCTACTGTTGAGTTGGCTGCATTGCTGTCGTTGGTGTCAGCACCACCGCTAAGACCCTTAATCTTCTGATATGCCATACGTGCATTGAAGTCGAAGGTCAGCCACTTGTTAAGCTTAGCCTGCAACTTGGCACCGATGTTGTCCTTGTTGTAACCAGACTTCTCCATAATGCTGTTCTCCTGATTATGGGCATAGCTTACATTGTACTTGAAGTCTTTGCTACCACCACTAACGTTGGCATTGTAGATAGCCTGTGTACCTGTGCGGCCGAATACCTCATCCTGGAAGTTGTGACCTGTTCTTGATTTCCAAATATCATAGTCAGCGTAGTTACCATAGTTGGTACCACCCAGGTTGTTAAGGTTGTTACTTGCACTTGCAGTCTCATACTGGTAGAGAACATATTCGTAAGGATTGAGAACCTCAATTTCCTTGACGTTTTTCTTCCAGCCGAGAGATGCATTGAAGTTTACCTGAGTCTTGCCCTCAGAACCGCTCTTGGTTGTTACGATGATAACACCATTGGCACCACGGGCACCATAGATAGCTGTTGAAGAAGCATCCTTCAATACGTCGATGCTCTGAATCTCGCTAGGAGCGATGTCGCTGATTGAGCTAACTGGGAAACCATCTACGATGTAGAGAGGTGAGTTGTCCTGTGAAAGAGAACCACCACCACGCACACGGATCTTCACGTCAGCATCAGGTGAACCTTCAGTGGTGGTGATGTTCACACCCGCCATCTTACCGGTCATCGCCTCGCTCACGTTAGATACAGGAATGTTGGCAATCTGCTTGTCACTGATAGAAGATACAGAACCAGTGAGGTCCTTCTTTCTAACAGTACCATAACCGATTACTACGACATCGTTGAGGGTGGTGTTGTCATCCTCAAGCTTTACATCGATTGATTCTTTACCTGCAACGCTTACTTCCTTAGCTTTCATACCAATGTATGAAATCTTCAGTTTCTTGCTTTTGCCTTTTAAGTTTACTGTGAAGTTACCGTCAATGTCGGTCACGCCACCATTGCCAGCTACACCTACCTCCATGACAGATGCGCCGATGATTGGCTCGCCCGTATTGTCAGTAACAACGCCTTTTACTGTTTGTGCAGATACACTTGTTACTACGAACATCAGTGCGCCTGCCAAAGCAATTTTCTTTTTTCTAAAATTACCAGACATACACTTTAGGTTTAGATAAAACTTATTCTAAATTACTAATTTTCTAATGTTTTTGAAATGTTTTTAAGTAGAATCCCAGTCCTGAGCAGTTGCTTTATCATGGCTGTTCCTCTTGGCTCCCGAAGGCTCCGTGTAGGGCAACCTTGATGCATAGCGTTAGCTAAGTCTTGGTTTTCTTGCTGCAAAATTAGATAAAAAATATGAGAATAGAGATATATTTGAGGTAAAAATTTACGTAAACGTTTACAGATTTTTGCGTAAATACTCTGTTTTTTTATATGTTTCCTTTATTCTTTCATATCTTTCGGTGGCTTTCACATATTTTATGAGAACAAAGAAAAAGTGCAATATCCAGCACCCTTCTGAATGAGGGTGGGGATATTGCACTCCGAATGTTATCTGTCAATCAATTTACTTAATGTCTCTGTTACTTTACGATGACTTTGCTTGTTTTCTTGCTGCCATCTGCCAGGGTCTTCACAATGATGTTGATACCCTTCTGAAGGTTTGAGAGCTGGGTGCCGTCGGCTGCATAGATAGCGGTCTTGATGACTGCTGCTTCTGTAGTTGAGGTGATGTCGCGGATGCCGGTGCCTTGACCTATTGTTGTAGCTTCGCTCAAACCGCCCATCTCGTTGGCTGCACGTACACCCCATGTTGCTGAGGCATCATCTACTATGTAGCTAGGAGTGATGGTGAAGTTTACTACCTTGCCGTTTTTGCATACTGCCCAGAGAAGAGCGTAGTCGTTGTTGTCCCAAGCGAGGGTTGTGCCGTTCAGCTTAACGTTTGTTGGTGCTGAAGCCTGCTCTGTGGCTGCTGTAGGATCCCAGTCATCATCCTGACCCATTATGTTTTCAACAGTGAAGAACGCTGCTTCCTCTGCTGTGAGGATTGGGCTTTCTGTTGTTTCATTGCGGCGGTTTACATAATTGTCGCCATCCTTTGAGTCGTAGGCATCATATACTTTCTTTCTGTCCTTGAGGTCTACTACGCTACCTGTTGATGTGTTTGAGTTGTATTCAGCGAAACGCTTAGGGTAACCGCCACTCATCTCGCTCCAACCTGCTGCTGATGGGATGGCTTCCATCTTGGTGTCAATGTAGAGAGCGATAGGTGTGCCCTTGCCCCATGGACGACCTAAGGTGTAGTTGCCATTCAGGTCTTTTGCCTCAGTAGCATCCTTGATGGTACAGTCTTTGAAGATGTAGCCATACTTCTTAGGCTGAGAAGGAACTGCGAGATAGCCTCCCTTTTCGCACATCCAGAGTTCTACATTATTATAATATACATCACCCTTACCGCAGAGGAAGTCGGTGCGACCGCGGAGGATGCCGTCTTCGAAGTAGAATTTACCGTTCTGGTTGTTTGATACGTAGGTATCCTGATAAGCCCAGAGGTTTACGTTCTTGCAGATGGTCTTGTTGCTCTGGTCGTTGAGTACGATGTCGCGACCCTTGGCATCTCCCATGCTGCTGTACATCTTCAAATCCTGGAAATAAGTATTTGTAGCTTCCTTCTGCAGGCAGAGTACGTCGCCCTTGCCGATACCTTCCAATACGTTGGCTGCTTGACCTGAGTTAGGAACGGTGTTGGTCAGAGAGGTGTTGTCCATTCCCTCGCCGATGATGGATACGTTTGGTGTATTTATATAGGTGGTAGGGTTGGCGTAACTATTGCCGTCGCTACCTGTAACCTTGCTGCTTTCGTCAGCAGGAATCTTGTAGTCGCCCTGCTTGATGAAGATGCGGAAACGCTTGCTGGTATCTGTACGCTTAGCTGCTGCTGCAAGTGCTGCCTTGAAGTCGCCGTCGGTTGGGACGATGAAGTCGTAGAGTGCCTTGGTTACAGCTGGCTTGGTCTTGGTAGTAAAGTTCAGAACGATTGCCTGGTCTGTGGCATTGTCTGTCAGATCGGCTACCGAACCTGCAGCGAGCGTGAAGGTATAAGCTGTGGCGTAGTTCAAACCTTTGTATGCAAAGGTGATGGTCTTGCCGGATACGGCTCCTTCTATCTTTTGTGTGCCGAGTGTAGCGGTTGCGTTGTCGGTGAGTTTTACCTTCTCATCGAAAGTCAGCACAATCTTGCCGTTGGCAGATGCGTTGGTTGCGCCTTCTGCTGGTACGGTGCTTACGAGTACAGGTGCTTTGCCGTCGTTTACGAGCTGGGCGGTACCTGTGATGTAGATATCTGTGATTGAGATTCCATCGTTGGTGCCTGTTGCTCCCTTGATGGAAGAAGTCTTGTCGGCAATCCAGCGGATGTATACTTCTGCCTTGTTGTTTGCATCGGCTGGGAGAGTGAACTCCCCGTCTGTCCAGGCTTTGGCTCCTGGCATCTTGATGGCGCCTACTTTGGTCCAGTCGGTGCCGTTGAGAGAGTATTCTACATTATATGTTTCGTATGCATTATAATTGTAGAGCATGCTGCTCTTTACCTTGATGTTGGTAAAGGCTGTTGCGTTGACCTTGGTCTGCCAGTAGGTCTCGCCCAGAGCCTTGGTACTAGTCTTGGTCCAGTTTACGGCTGCATTCTTTCCTTCATAGCCACCAGCGCTGTTGCTCTTGTCGAGCCAGCCGTATGTGTTTCCGTCAGCATCGCGCAGGATGAGCTGGTCTACATCGTTGTCTTCTGCTGCGAAGTCTGCTGTACGGCCTTCTCTTGCTGACTTATAGAAGTCCCAGCCTGCGATGAAGTCTATTGCGGAATATGCTGCAGTGAATGACTGGTCGGCATTCATGTTTATTTTGCGTTCTGCGCTAGTCTCACCGTCATTCCAGTTGGTGAAGGTGAGGATGTCGTTGCTGCTGGCTGTAAGGGCTACTTCTGTTCCCTCTTCGTACATATTTTTGCCGTCAACAATGGTTGGGGCAGGAGATGCGCTCACCATGTAGTCGTTGGCACCACCTTCTACCTTATAATCTAAGGCATAGGTGTTAATCTTCTCAAAGTTTGCCTTCAATGCTGTGTTGGCAGTGATAGAGAAGGTATATTCTTCGTCTGTAGATACTACCTTGTTGTTGGCATCTGTCCAGTTGACAAATTTGTAGCCGAAATTCTTTGTTGCAGTTACGGTGATTGGTGTTTCTGCATCAAATACGGTTCCTGCAGGAGATACCTTGATGGTTCCTGCTCCTACTGTTGATACTACAGCCGACAGGGTATACTGTTCTACCTTTTGAATAGTTCCGTTCAAGAGACCGTTGATGTGAACATCGGCAAAGCCTTGCTGCTTGTTTGAGCCAACACCGACGGTGCAACTCAGGGTGAAACCTTCAGCAGATGTCAGTTGGGCTTGCTGCTCGGCAGTGAGCTGGATGACGATGTGGTTGGTCAGGTTTTCGTTTTTCGAATACTTGTCTGTTTCTGTAGTTTTGTTTTCTCTTAAAGCTGTGAATTTACCCAACTCTACAGGAGTTCCGTCGCTAAGTTTGGCGGTTACGGTTACTCCATTTTCTGCATCTGTACCGAATCGGTTTACGTAGGTACTGATAGAGGTTGGGGTGAACGTAAGACCTTTGCTTGGTTTAACGGTCCATTCTACGGCTTTTGTTGTACCAACAGGACCGAAACCAGCCATGACCATATAGCTTCCGTCTTTGTCTTTTGTAGTCTGTGATGGCTTGAGAGTATACTTCAAGTCACCGGTGTTTACGGAAACCAGACTGAAACCATTTTCTGGTGATTTTGTGTACTGCGTAGCGTAGTTGTCGTTATTAAACGGCCATGAAACGCTAGCTTCTTCGTTCTGGTAGGTTTGCGCATTTGCCACTACCATCACAAACAGGGCTATGAGTAAAAGCCCAAATCTTAGTAGATTCTTTTTCATTTGTTTGCCTTTTAGGTTGTTATACTTTATTTTATTGTTTACATAATTAAGTTTATTGTTGCAAAATTACACTTATTATTTCTATTTAAGAACTTTTTGTTTCAATTTTGTTGTAAAAGCTACGCAATCGTTTTCGTATATTTTCGCCTTTTTGTCTCGTTTTCCTTTTGCCAAATGAGAATAATGTAGTACTTTTGCAGGCGAAAACAAATGAATTTTAAACCAAATTATATTAATAAATCAATTAAAACTTTTAAAAAATGAAGAACTTATTTACTTTTATTGTCGCATTGTTTATGGCGACGAGTGTGTATGCACAGGCAGAAACAGAAACTGTCAAAGAGTGGAATTTCTCTAATTGGACTGCAGGCGATTTAACAGAGAATAAGACTATTGATGGCTTGTCTGTATATGCTACTGCTGACAGGAAGATGGCAATAGATGGTAGTAATAAAACTGTTGATGGTGTTAAATATACACAACGTCTTAAATTTTCTGGAACCGGTAATGTTGCAAATGAATCAAGTTTGAGTCGTGTTATTTCTTTTGAAGTTACAGGATCAAGTGATATTTATATAGTTGCAGCACATGCAGGTAAATCCACAGATGCTAGTAGAGATTTGGTAATAGCAAGCTATGCTGACAATAATTTTGCTTCTCTTACGGAACTTCAAAGGATATCATATAATTATGGAAATCCTATTTCTTCAACAGTGAAATATACAGGAACAAAAACTGCCAAAATTTTAATCTATTCTAGTAATAGTGGAATCAATCTTTATCATATTAAAGTTACCCCAGCTACTTCTACATCAGAAAAAGTTACTATCAGCGAAGCCGGTTTCGCAACTCATGCTTCTAAATTTGCTGTAGATTACTCAAACAGAACTGATGGCTTGGAGGCTTATTCTGTAAGTTACAACTCTTCTTCTAAAGAGCTTACTTATACAAAGATTGAAGGTGTAGTTGAAGCAGGTAAGGCTGTTATCTTGAAAGGAAAAGGTGATTACATATTGGAGGCTAGTACAGAAACAGCTACTGTTACTGAGACAGGTATGGAGACTTCTGATGGAACAAAGACTGGTGCATCAAATATTTACTGCTTGGCTAACAAGACCTCTAATGGTGTAGGTTTCTATCAGGTTAAATCTGGTGTTACAATTCCTGCAAACAAGGCATATTTGGAGATTAATGCATCAACCTCTGCTAAGTATTACTCAATCGGTATTGGTGGAAACACTACCGGTATTCAGGCAATCCAGCAGAATAGCGTGAAGGCTGACGGCATCATGTACTCTCTTTCTGGACAGCGAGTAGGCAAGGACTACAAGGGCATTGTTATCTGCAACGGAAAGAAGATGATCAAGAAGTAATCGTCTTTGCTATTTACTAAACTTTACTATTATAACAAACACGTTGAATTTTAAAAGAAAATAAAGATGAAAAAATATATTAAGCCAGTTATGGAAGTTACAGAAGTTGAGGTTGGTGTTATCTTGGCAGGTAGTGGAACAACTCCAAGTACTACGACATCTGATGAACTCATTAAAGATGATACGGAAATTCTTGCCCGTCCAAGCAGCGGCAGTCTTTGGGATTAATTCTCCTCATTTTTCATTATAAGGTATATAGAGGGTGCGTCATAAGTTATGGCGCACCCTCTTGCTATCTTTACGGTACTTCCTTATCTCCTTTCTTTTTTTGATAAGCGAAAGTTCAGTTATTTGATTTTTTCTTTGGCTAATTCAGATTTTCTTTGTATCTTAGCCGCGCAAAACGTAAAGCATGAAGGAATATGGCAAAAATAGTAAATAAATATCCTGTAGGAATGCAGACTTTTGACGAAATTCGCGAGAAAAGTTATCTCTATATAGATAAGACCAAATATATCGTGGATTTCAGAGAAAAAGGTATGAAGTATGTCTTTCTGAGTCGTCCAAGACGATTCGGAAAGTCGCTCTTTGCCTCTACTCTCCAAGCTTATTTTGAGGGAAGAAAGGAACTCTTCGAGGGATTGGCAATAGCTGATTATGAGAAGGATTGGGTGAAGCACCCTGTGCTTCATTTCGACCTGAGCGGTGCCAAACATTTTGATGTTGATGCCCTGAACAGTTATCTGAATCTACGACTTTTGCCCTACGAAGAACTTTATGGTAAGGGAGAAGGTGAAAACTATCCTAACGAAAGACTGGCTGGTATTGTAAAGCGAGCTTATGAAAAGACTGGCGAAAAGGTGGTAGTCATCATCGATGAATACGATGCTCCTTTGCTGGATGTGGTGCATGAAAAGGAGAACCTGCAGCCCCTCCGTCGCATCATGCAGAACTTCTACAGTCCGCTGAAGATGCTCGACCCATACCTGGAGTTCACCTTCATCACGGGTATCACCAAGTTCTCGCAGCTCAGCATCTTCAGCGAGCTGAATAACCTTGACAATATCAGCATGTTCGACCAGTACTCGGCAATCTGCGGTATCAGCAAGAAGGAACTTACCACGCAGATGAAACCGGATATTGAGTCATTGGGCGAAGCCCTTGGCATGACCTATGAGGAATGCCTGGCAGAGCTGACAAGATTCTACGACGGTTATCATTTCAGTGAAAAATCAGAAGATATCTTCAATCCATTCAGCCTGGTAAAGGCGCTGAATGCACGCAAGATTGCTCCTTACTGGTTTGGCTCAGGTACGCCGACTTATCTCATCAAGACATTGCAGAAGTATCACGTCAATGTGATGGATATTGAGAAGAAATCATGTGATGTGGATGACTTTGATGTTTCACCGGAAATGATGACTTCTGCGCTTCCGCTGCTCTATCAGAGCGGTTATCTCACCATCAAGAAGTATAATCCGATGCTACATCGCTATACTTTGGAATATCCTAACAGGGAGGTAAAGATAGGTATGCTCAAGAGTCTTGCACCTAACTATCTTTCACCGATATCTTTGGATAATAATAGTCTGGTGGGTGATTTCCTGGAAATGCTTTATGATGGAGATGTAGAGGGAGCAATGATTCGGTTGAAAGCGTATCTTGCCAGCATCTCTAACCGTTTGAGTAATAAGAACGAACGGGATTTCCAGACTGTGTTCTATCTTATCTTCAATCTGATGGGTGCCTATATGAGGGTAGAGGAGGATAGTGCGATAGGCAGGGCTGATGCAGTGGTGTATATGCCTGATGCTGTGTTTGTTTTCGAGTTGAAGTATGATGGTTCTGCCGAAGAAGCAATCAAACAGATAGATGAAAAGGGGTATCTGATTCCTTATTCTGCTGAAGGTAAACGCTTGTTCAAAATTGGTGTTAATTACGATAGTAATCAGCGGACAATTAGTGATTGGAAGATAAAGGAAGGATAAAATACTGCACTTTAGTATATAGTTCTACAACGGGCTGAAGGGGCTGCTGTCTCTTCAGCCCGTTTGGTGTCTGCTAGCTAAAACTCTCTTATATTCTGATACTTGACGTTTGGATTTACGTAATCGTTTTCGTAGTTTTTGTTCATTTTGGTTCACATTTTTCCGAGATTCTCAAAATGATTTGCTAAATTTGCCAACGAAACAAACTGGTAAATGAATCAAACTAAAATAAAGTTATTCATCAACTAATTAATAATATATAAACTTAAAATAAAACGATTATGAAGAAATTCTTTACTCTTATCGCAGCCGTAGCTTTGGCTGCAAGTGTTAATGCTCAGGGAACTTATGCTGTGCAGGTAGGTGACAAGGTAAATGCTGGTGATAAGATTACGTCAGTAAAAAATGTCACTTTGACTTATATGGAGAATGCTGGTACTGCTTTTGCAGATGGTAAGGCTACCGATAATTGGGCTGATGGTGATTTTACTGCTTACGTATGTGGTAAGAACAATGGTAAGTTGGTTAAAGGAGCAGAGCCAACTGGTTGCGTTTATAAGTTCGAGACAGCAAAGGCTGGTTCTGTAACTGTAGGTATTCAGTTGGGTGGTACCAAGGGCTTCCATATCCTGGATGCAGAATTTGCTGAGGTAGCTCCTGCTTCTTGCAATTTGCCAAGTGCCAAGGATGGTGAATCTCAGAAATTCACACTGAACGAGAAAAATGAAAATATTATTGCCGCAAAGTCTAATGGTATAGTAACCTTCAACGTTGCTGCTGGTGGTACATACTATGTGCTTGCTGCAGGTACAAGGCTGGGTTTCTTTGGCTTTAAGTATACGATAGGTACGGGTACAGGCATCTCTTCAGTAAACGCTGCAGCAGCGAAGAAGGATGGTAAAACCTATAACATGGCAGGTCAGGAGGTTTCTTCTTCTGCCAAGGGTATTGTTATCAAGAACGGTAAGAAGTATGTAAAGTAACAGAACGTATTAACATATAAAACAAAAGGGCATTCCCAAACGAGGGGATGCCCTTTTGTTTTATAAGAAGTTTTGTTTTATTCCTTTATTACCTTATCCACTACGGTCTTTCCGTTCTGAAACAACATCTTGCGGATGTTGATTCCTTTTTGAGGAGCAGAAAGGAGGGTGCCGTTGAGGCTGTAATACTTTACTTCGACTAATTCACTGGGATTGGAGGTGATGATCTGCGAGATGCCTGTAGGATTCTTACATGCAGGATAGTATTCATCTACCTTGCTCTCTGCATCGGCATTGCCTTGCTTCATGATGTCCTCAACCAGCGAATTGGCGTAAACCTCAAGGTTGGTGTAGTAACCCTTGCTGTCAAGCGAGTAGGTGAGGGCATCAGAGGCATCGTTTGGATTTAAGCCGTTGGCAGTCTCCCATGCATCTGGGATACCGTCCTTATCGGTATCGAAGTCGGCAGGGCGAGAGCCTTTTCCGAAGTTTGCCTCGGTGTAGCCGTTTACATCTGATACCTTGTCGATGATGCCAGGCGATTTGGTGATACTTCCCTTGTACTTGGCAGTACCAGTCTTTGCCTCTTCCATGTAGCGCGCATCAATCTCATCGCGGTAGAGCGAGGCGCCGCTGTATGCCAGAACTTTACTGAATGCTTCGGCAGCAGAGTGGGTGGTAACCTCTCCTGTTGGAGCAGGAGCGTCCATCTTGATCTTGACACAAGACTTGCCGCTGATGGTGGTATGAGCTACAGCGTCGCCATAGAAGTTCTTGGCATCTGGACTGTAGTATTCTCCGTTCTGGCTTGGAATGCCTTTGTCGTAGCTGATACCTTTCCAATCCTTGTTTTGGGTAACAGAACCCTTGGTGGTTTCGGTGGTGTTGCCGTTGATGAAGTAGCGGCTGGTCATGTCGAAGAACTCAGGATGACTCTTGTCGGAATTACTGCTGGTAGATAAGGTAACCAGAGTGATGCGGTCCTGGCTGCCACGTTCCTTGCCGGTGCTTACATCTACCTTGAGCCCATTCAGAGTAGTTTCTTTAAGTCCCTGGCTTGGACCAGCCTTGTAGTAATTGTTCACGATGTTGATTTGTCCGCCGCCCGGCCCTCCGTAGCAGGTACCCTGTGCGTTGTACATTACGCAGTTGCGGAAGTCTACGTTTTCTGCCTGTACGGTATTCTTCCATTGATAAGTATCGTAATCCTTGTTGCTGGTGTAGCCTGTCCATCCGTATCTTGCACCATTAAAACGTGGACCGCGGTTCATGAGATGACCTACGAAGTTGTGGTGGAAGCTGGCGAGCTTACCGCCCCAGATACCTCCGTAACCATGTGCTCCCTTAGAGTGACCCGGATTGGTGAGACTCTCGGCAACGGTACACCACTGCATGGTGAAATTGTTGTTGTCGTAGAAAGAAGCCACCTCGTCGATGCTCCAACTGAAGGAACAGTGGTCGAAAATGATGCCGGTCTTGTTGCGCTGCCAGGTAGCATCCGCACCGTCATTGATGTTCTTTTCCTCTCCGCGGCGTATGCGGAGGAAACGGATGATGTTGTTGCTGCCCGGTTGGACGGTGTAATATCTGAGGGTGATGCCCGGAGATGGAGCCGTCTGTCCGAGGATGGTGATGTTGTCAGCTATCTTGAGATCAGACTTCAGGGCGATGACGCCAGCCACATCGAAGACGATGATTCTCTTACCAGACTTGACTGCCTCTCTGAAAGAACCCGTTCCGCTGTCATTGAGATTAGTTACGTGTACTACTTTTCCGTCTCTTCCGCCCGTTACGTATCTTCCGTGACCTTCTGCGCCCGGAAAGGCTGGAGCTTGTGCCAAAGCAGCAGCACTCATAAGCGCTGCTGCCATACTTGTTAATATCTTCTTGTTATTCATTTTAAAAATGAGGTATTCAAATCTTAGCAGTTTACTTATTCAGTCCCTGCATTTCCATTTCCAGACTAGCCCAGATGAAAGGACCTACGCCCTTGGCATCATTGTCGCGGATAGGCTCGCTCATGTAATAATCGAAGCTGCCGTCGCGCTTGAAGTTTGGCTTCTTTACGTATGGACCAGGGCCAGGACCGAGGCCGCTGACAGCACAGCAGCGGGTGAGGCTGATGGTCTTGTCAGGATTTACCTGGATGAAGTTGTTCAGGATTCCCTCATAAGCCTTGATACCTGCTTCCTGATATTCCTTGCCGAGGTATCCCTTGCGGTAACCCTTGAGGAGAACATAGGCAAACATGCTTGAAGCGGTACTCTCGAGGTAGTTGCGAGGATCCTTTACGTCCATCACGTCGTACCAAACACCCGTCTTCTTATCCTGATATTTCACCACGCTCTTCATTGCCTTATTTAATAAGGTGATGATTTCGCCGCGGCGGGCATAATCTTCAGGCATGGCATCGAGGCATTCGGTCATCGCCATGACGTACCATCCGAGGGCTCTTGCCCAGGTATGCTGGCTCTTTCCGTCTTCCTTGTTTGCCCAGAACTGGCTGTGGGTTTCGTCCCATGCATGCTTCCAGAGCTGGGTCTTCTCATCGTAGGTACGCAGGTCGGTTTTCACAATCTGGTCTACCGCATCGTCGAGAATCTTCTTAGCCTTCTTAGGCTTGAGGTTCTGAACGGCGTAGTTGCAGTAGAAAGGCAGACCCATGAAGATACCATCGAGCCATACCTGGTTGGCGTAGATAGCCTTGTGCCAGTAAACGCCTTCCTTGGTGCGAGGCTGGTTCTGCAACTGCTTGAAGAGAGTCTTCAGCGCCAGTTCGCTGCTCTTGCTAGGGAAGAGGTTGTGCATGCGGAGGATGAACTTCGCTGTGCGCACATTGTCGAGGTTGAAGTCCTCATATTTGTAGCCTGTGATGTTTCCCTTTTCGTCAATCATCTTGGCAGGATATTCTTTCAGGTAGTTGATGATGGCCTCGTTGTTGGCTTCGGCATCAGCTCCCTTGAAGGTGCTCTTTCCATCTTTATAGTGGAGATAGGTGTCGAGCATGCCTTCCATCTCAATACCCATTACATAGCTCCAGCGAGGTTTCTTCGGACTGAAGTCGAGGTTGTATGGGTGTGGAGTGCGCTGCATCTCGCTGTGGGTGAGCCACTCTGAATAGGTCTGGTAAGGACGGTCTTCCTTGTTGAGAACCAGGGAACCGTTGATGATGAGGTTGTCGAACTTCACATCGCGGGTCTTGCCGGTTATCTTGACTGGCTGCTTGATGACGCCATTGAACTTACAGTTCTTTACGTGGATATCGTATACGTTTTCTACCTTGTTTCCGCCGATGATGAGCACACCGTAGTTACTCTTCTGGCAGGTAACATCTTCCATGCTCACGTTGCGCACGGTAGGTTCAAATCCGCGGTAGCAAGCCTCTTTTGGCTCATAGTCGAGGTTGATCTTGAGTACGGCTTCCTTACACTGACCTACGGTAACCTTGCGCATGTGGATGTTCTGGATGAGTCCGCCGCGGCAGTTGTTGGTCTTGATGCGGAGGATGCGGTCCAAATGAGGAGAATCCATCTCGCAGTTCTCGGCGTATACATTCTCGCATCCGCCTGAAATCTCAGAACCGATGACTACGCCACCATGTCCATCTTCCATCTTACAGTTGCGGATGATGATGTTTCTGGAAGGCTGGTTCCAGAGACGTCCGTCGTTGTTTCTTCCGCTCTTGATGGCGATACAGTCGTCGCCGGTGTGGAAGATACAGTTCTGGATGAGTACATTCTCGCATGCTTCAGGGTCGCATCCGTCTCCGTTAGGTCCTTCGTTCCATACGGTTACGCCGTCTACTGTGATGTTCTTGCAGAGCAGCGGGTGCATTACCCAGAAAGGTGAGTTGATCATCTTGACGTCCTTGATGAGGATGCGCTCAGAACGTACGAAGTTGACGAGCTGAGGGCGGAGACCCTGTCCCATGCCGAACTTGCGTTCGTCAAAAGGCACACCGTCTTCAGCCATCTTCAGCAGTCTGGCACGTGATTCCATCTTCTGGTGTTCCTTGGTTACGCCCTCCTTATATCCGAATCTGGCATTACCGTTCATTGGCCACCATGTATCGTTGTTACCACCTCCATCGATGGTACCTTTACCAGTGATGGCGATGTCGGTAACCTTGTAGGCATAGATGCATGGAGAATAGTTCCAGCATGCGATGCCCTCCCATGAGGTGCGTACCAGCGGATAGAGTTTCGGCTCGAAGGCAAACTGCAGTACGGCACCCTCTTCGAGATTCAGTTCTACGGAACTCTTCATCTCGATGGCTCCTGTGCGCCAGGTACCCTTCGGGATGACTACGGTACCGCCACCTTTCTTAGAAACGAGGGCGATGAGCTTGTTGATTGCCTTCTGGTTCTGTGCAGCCGAAGCGTTCTGCTTGGCTCCATAGGCAGAAATAACATACTTCTTAGCTGCCTGCTTGATGCTAGGCAACTGTATGCTCTGTTCAATGCGCTGATATTCAGCATCGTTCCATCCGTCGGCCCAAGCGCAGGCAGGGATGAGGAGCAGAGCAACGAGTAAGGTCTTAAAGAATTTCTTCATTGTCTTTGTTCTAGTTTTATGATGATTTGTATTTATTTATTTGTTTGTATTGATCTGTTTGTTCGTTTGTCGTTTCTGACGTTTAACACATCGGTGCAAAGATACGAATTTTATTTGTAATAGAGGTGCTGCTAATGTTAAAATTAAATGTTTTTGGAAAAAAGTTTGGTGTTTTGAAAATAAAATGTTACCTTTGCAACGATAATTAACATTATTAATGCAATAAATACTGGGTAGCCTATTGAATAGACATTTACTTAATAAATAAAACAAAATTAAGAAAATGAGTAAACTCAATGAAATGACAGACGAAGAGTTGGCCTTGGCTTATGTCGGGGGCGACAACAGAGCCTTTGACCTCTTGCTTTCACGCAACGAGGTGAAACTGTTCTCTTATATCCTTTTCGTGGTTCACGATGAGGATTTGGCGAATGATATCTTCCAGGAGACATTCGTAAAAGCAATCAGTCGTTTGCATGCTGGCCAGTATTCCAGTTCGGGCAAATTTATTTCGTGGTTAATGCGTATAGCGCATAATGTCATCATAGATGGTTATCGCAGTCAGTGTGTATTCCGCATGGTAGAACAGGGGAACGATAATGATCTTTCCCGTCTGCGCGGTGAGGAATTCCAGGCAGACTGTGCTGAGCAGGAGATTGTGCGCAAACAGGTGCTCCGTGATGTGAAGAAACTGGTAGACTTTCTGCCGGCTCCACAACGCGAGGTGGTTTATATGCGTTATTATCAGGAAATGTCTTTCAAGGAAATTGCTGAGTGTACCAATGTGAGCATCAATACGAGTCTGGGAAGAATGCGTTATGCGCTCCTTAACCTCCGCAAGATGGCTAAGGAGCACAATATCTATCTGAATCTTGATTAGTGGAGTTCTTTCAGAGCATGGATGGTAGCATAAGGATCTGTGCTCTTGAATACATAACTTCCGCTTACCAGCACGTTTACTCCGGCTTTCACCAGTCTTGGGGCGGTTTCTGCCTGCACGCCACCATCTACCTCGATGAGTGCCTGGCTGCCGCTCTCCTTGATGAGCTGGCGCAGACGGCCTACTTTCTTGATGGTGTTCTCGATGAACTTCTGTCCTCCGAACCCTGGGTTTACGCTCATCAGCAGTACCATGTCTACATCGCAGATGATGTCTTCGAGCACACATACCGGGGTAGAAGGGTTGAGGGTAACTCCTGCCTTCATGCCTGCTGCGTGAATCTGCTGGATGGTGCGGTGCAGATGGGTGCAGGCCTCGTAGTGCACGTTCATCATCATGGCACCGAGCTTGGCAGTCTGTTCTATGTAGTTTTCCGGATGCTGAATCATGAAGTGGACGTCGAGGGGCTTGGTGCATACCTTGCTCACGGCTTCAATCACAGGGAATCCGAACGAGATGTTGGGCACAAAGACGCCATCCATCACGTCGAGGTGGAGCCAGTCGGCTTCACTCTTGTTTATCATCTCTATATCACTCTTCAGGTCAATAAAGTTGGCTGAGAGCAATGAAGGGGATATCATTGTTTTCATCTTTCTTCTTCTGTTAGTTAGGATAGCACACCTTAAGCTTACCATTTTGCACCATGGTATGATAGGAATAGGCTATCTGCTTGATGAAGTAGATGGTTTGAGCCGAAGGTCTCATTTTCTTTGGTGTAAAAACTTGCTTCATAGGCGTGAATCTTTTTGTTTAAATGAATACTACTTATTATTTGTTGATTTCAGAACGGGCTTGTCTTGAGGTGAGTTTCCCTCTTTTCTTAACCTGTTCTCTAAATTAATAACGGCGTCTCTGGCAATTTATTACATTCCGTCGAAATATTTTTTCTTTTTCTTTCTCTCTATATATAATAAGGTATAGGGGGAAGAAGGAAGGGGAAAAGTGAGGAAAAAGCTATTTTAGATGATAAAATTGTGTTAAATCTTAAAATTTCTCGACAAAAAGTTTGTAGTTTAAAAGAAAAACTGTACTTTTGCAGTAGAAAATGAAGAACGAAGGAGAATCTTTTCGTTAAAAAGAAAGAAACGCCTCGTTTTAGTAACAAACAATTAAAAGAAAAAGCAATATGAATACATTCGTATCTACATCATGGTGGTGGCGTAACTCAAGATTCCAAAAGTCGTGAGTCGAGACGCCGTATGTGGATGTGAACAACATAATATACTAGGGGCCTGCCGTAACTAACGACAGGCCCCTTTTCTTTTACAGCAAAATAAAAACAAAAATATAGGAGATATTAACTATGGAAATGAAGGACATTTTGAACAGAATGTTGAACCACGAGGAACTGACTCGTGAGGAAACCAGAGACATCATTGTAGGAATCACCAAGAGTGAATTTCCAGAGGAGCAGATTACAGCCCTGCTCACCGGACTGCAGATGAGAGGCGTAACGGTAGATGAACTGCTCGGTTTCCGTGATGGTATTCTTGCAACAGGCGTGCCAGCCATCCTGGATTGCGACCGCTATATTGACGTGGTGGGAACCGGTGGCGACCGCAAGAACACCTTTAACATTTCTACCACTTCCTGCTTCGTTATTGCGGGTGCGGGTTACAAGGTGGCAAAGCACGGCAACTATGCGGCTACTTCGGTGAGCGGTGCCAGCAACGTGATCAAGAACCATGGTGTTCAGTTTACCGATGATATGGATAAGCTGAACCGCAGCATCAACGAGGCAGGCATCGTTTATCTTCATGCCCAGCTCTTCGCCAAGGCAATGAAGTTTGTGGGTCCTATCCGCAAGGCTTTGCAGTTCCCTACCGTGTTCAACCTGTTAGGTCCTCTTGTTAATCCTAGTCAGCCTAAATGTCAGTTGCTGGGTGTAGCCAATCTAGACCAGATGCGCCTCTACAATCAGGTTTACCAGAAGTTGGGCATTGATTTCGGCATAGTGAACAGCATCGACGGATATGATGAGATTTCACTCACCGGCGACTTCAAGGTAACCACCAACAACTATGAGAAGATTTTCAAACCTCAGGATCTCGGTTTCGAGATTGCCAAACCTGAAGAGGTGAGAGGCGGAGCTACCGAGGAAGAGGCAAAGGACATCTTTGATGCGGTGCTTGAAAACCGTGCTCTCCCAGCCCAGAAGAACATCGTTCTCGCCAATGCAGCCTTCGGTATCCAGGTGATGGAGAAGGGTCAGAAGAGCATTGAGGAATGTGTGGAGATTGCAAGAGAGAGCATCGACTCGGGTAAGGCACTCGCTACCTTCAAGAAATTCGTAGAGATTAATAAAAGGTAAAAAGGTAAAAGGGTAAAAAGGTAAAAAGAGCCTTAACCCCTTTGTCCCCCTTTGCGCCCCCGTTCCCAGCGATTCCATCGCTGGTCCCCTAATAAAAGTAAAAAAAGAAAAAGGTAAAAAAAATGGCTGATATTTTAGAGGAAATTGTTGCTCATAAAAAGATAGAGATAGAGCAGCGCAAGCGCTTTATCCAGCCACGGCAGATGATAACCCTCACCGAGCAGAAGATGCAGGAGGATGGGGGAAAGGTGCTGGGCGGAAGTATGAAGGAGGCGCTGATGAACTCAGAGACGGGTATCATCGCTGAATTTAAGCGCAAATCGCCTTCCAAGGGCTGGATCAAGCAGGAAGGTAAGCCGAGCGTTATCCCGCTTGCCTACCAGCAGAACGGAGCCTCGGCGCTCAGCATCCTCACCGATATTGATTATTTCGGAGGATATGATGAGTATATTCAGGAGGCGCGCCACGTGGGTGTTACTCTACCTATCTTATATAAGAACTTCGTGGTAGAGGAATACCAGCTGCTGCAGGCGAGATACTGCGGAGCTTCTGCCGTGCTGCTCATTGCGGCATGTCTGACCAAGGAGGAGTGTAAGCAGCTCATGAACATGGCCCATCAGTTGGGCATGGAGGTGCTGCTCGAGATGCATAATGAGCGCGACTTCGAGTATGCGGAACTGGAACCGGATATGTACGGTATCAACAACCGCAATCTCGGTACCTTCTTTACGGATGTGGAGAACAGCTTCAGATTGGCAGAGAAACTTCCGAAGGATGTGTGCAGGGTGAGCGAGAGTGGCATCTCCAACCCGCAGATGGTGCTCCGGTTAAGAGAAGAGGGCAGCTTCAGAGGTTTCCTGATGGGCGAACAGTTCATGAAACAGGCAGACCCGGGCGTAGCACTTCAAGAGTTTATTAAGCAGTTGAAACAATAAGAATATGTTAGTAAAGGTTTGTGGAATGCGTGAACCTGATAATGTAAAGCAGGTTGCGCAACTCGGCGTAGATATGATGGGATTCATCTTCTATCCTAAGTCTCCTCGGTATGCCAGTCATGTGGTGGCTCGCTCTGATGCTGACCGCAACGTGTGCCGAGTGGGAGTCTTCGTGAATGATTCCATCCCCAATATGTTGGATAAGATTCATTCCTTCTCCCTGAATGCGGTACAGATGCATGGAAACGAGAGCAGGCAACTGTGTGAGCAGCTGCGTGCAGCAAAGGGGAATATGAAGATAATCAAAGCCATCAGTGTTTCCACTGCCGGGGATATTCAGAAATATAAGGAGTATGTAGGCGCTGTTGACTACTTTCTTTTCGACACCAAATGTAAGACGGTGGGCGGAAGTGGTCAGCAGTTTGATTGGCAGGTCCTGGATGAATATGATGGCGATGTTCCATTCTTGTTGAGTGGCGGCATCGGTTCGGAAGATGCTTCCCGCATCCTGTCTTTCCATCATCCCCGATGTGTAGGAATCGACCTCAACTCCAGGTTTGAGACAGAACCGGGACTGAAGGATGTAGAGAAACTCAAGGAATTCCTTTTAAAGGTAAAAAAGTAAAAAGGTAAAAAAGTAAAAAACAAAAGATGAACAAGATAAATGCATTATTTGCAAACAATAAAGACCGCAAGCTTTTGAGCTTGTATTTCTGCGCCGGATGCCCAACTTTGGAAGGTACCGGCGATGTAATTAAGGCGATGGAACGCAAGGGCATCGACATGATTGAGGTAGGAATCCCTTTCAGCGATCCACTTGCCGACGGACCGGTTATCCAGAGTGCCGGAACCAAGGCCTTGAAGAACGGAATGACAGTGAAGAAACTCTTCGCCCAGCTGAAGGAAATCAAGGATGAAGTGCAGCTTCCACTCGTGCTGATGGGTTATCTGAACCCTATCATGCACTACGGCATTGAGGCTTTCTTCAAGAGCTGCGTAGAGAGCGGAGTGAGCGGTTCCATCATCCCAGACCTTCCCTTTGATGATTATCTGAAGGTGGTAAAACCCATAGCCGACAAGTATGACATCCGTGTCATCATGATGATTACGCCGGAAACCAGCGAGGAGCGCATCCGTTTCATCGATGAGCATACCGATGGTTTCATCTATATGGTCAGTTCGGCGAGCATCACGGGTGCCCAGAGCAGTTTCGGTGATGCCAAGTTGGCTTATTTCAACCACATCAACGGCATGAATCTGCGCAACCCACGCATGATAGGTTTCGGCATCAGCAACAAGCAGACCCTTACCAGTGCTCAGGATAATGCGGCGGGAGCCATCATCGGCAGCAAGTTTGTAACCCTGCTCAATGAAACCGGTGATCCGGATCAGGCATTAGATAGGCTTTTTGAGTGCCTCAAAAAGTAGTTGATAGTTAATAGTTAACAGCGGCTTAGCCTATAGCAGGCTTGCCCTATAAACTATAAATTATAAATTATAAACTAAGTATTATGTATCAAGTTGACGAAAAAGGATTTTTTGGAAAATTCGGAGGAGCGTATGTTCCTGAGATATTATATAAATGTGTAACCGAGTTGCAGCAGGCTTACAAGCCAATCATTGAAAGCGAGGAGTTCAAGAAGGAATACCGCGCGCTGCTGAAAGATTATGTGGGCCGTCCTTCACCTCTTTATTATGCCAAGCGCATGAGCGAGAAGTACGGATGCCAGCTCTACCTGAAGCGCGAGGACCTGAACCATACCGGTGCACACAAAATCAATAACACCATCGGTCAGATTCTCATGGCAAAGAAAATGGGCAAGACCCGCATCATTGCCGAAACCGGAGCCGGACAGCACGGTGTGGCTACCGCTACGGTATGCGCCCTGATGAACATGAAGTGTGAGATTTTCATGGGTGCCACCGATGTGGAACGCCAGCATACCAACGTAGAGCGTATGAAGATGCTGGGAGCCAAGGTGAACCCTGTGCGCACCGGCAACATGACGCTGAGCGATGCCTGCTCTGAGGCCATACGCGACTGGTGCTGCCACCCACAGGATACCTTCTACATTGTAGGTTCTACCATGGGTCCGCACCCTTATCCAGACATTGTTGCCAAGATGCAGAGCGTCATCTCCGAGGAACTGAAATGGCAGTTGGAGGAGAAGATTGGCCGCGACTATCCTGATTACCTCATCGCCTGCGTGGGTGGCGGAAGCAACGCTGCCGGAACCATCTACCACTACATTGATGATGACCGCGTAAAGATTTATCTGGCTGAGGCTGCCGGACACGGAATAGATACCGATTACACCGCTGCCACCATGCACTGCGGCACAGAGGGCATTATCCACGGAGCCCGCACTCTCGTGATGCAGACCGAGGACGGACAGATAGAGGAAGCCTTCACCATCAGTGCCGGTCTCGACTATCCGGGCATCGGACCTATGCACGCCGACCTTGCCACATCTGGCAGAAGTCATGTGCTCGCCATCAAGGATGATGAGGCCATCTACGCCGGTTACGAGCTCACCCGCATGGAAGGCATCATTCCGGCTATTGAGAGTGCGCACGCCGTGGCAGCCCTGAAGAAGATGAAGTTCAAGAAGGATGATGTGGTGGTGCTCACCGTATCAGGCCGTGGCGACAAGGATGTAGAAACATATTTGAGCCATAAGGAAATGGCAGGAGAATACGGCAATTTTTAAATAGTTAATAGTTTATAGTTAGCAGAGGCTGCGCCGTTGAGCACGATTGTCAAAGCGGTTCATGCTATAAACTGTAAACTATATACAGTAAATCATAAATTAAATGAAGTTTAGTTACAAGACAGTTACCCGCAAGATTCTCGCTGACCTCTATACGCCGGTGGGAGTCTACATGCGACTGAGAGATATTTATCCGCAGTCGGCTCTGATGGAGAGTTCCGACTATCATGGCTCCGAGAATTCGCGCTCCTTCATCGGTGTGCATCCGCTGGCAAGCATCGCCGTAAGTCATGGTGAGGTTATCAAGACCTATCCCGACGGAAGTGTAGAGAAAGAGCAGCTTCCTGCCTTCGGTGCAGGTAAGGGCGAGGAGTGCAAGCTCGCCATCTCAAAGAGTATCAACGATTTTATCTCTTCCTTCCATGTTGAGGGCGAGAGCAAGGAGTTTTGCGGACTCTATGGTTTCACCACCTTCAATGCGGTGAGATATTTCGAGAATATCCCGGTTAAGGATACCACCATGGAGAAGAATGATGCGCCCGACATCTATTACATTATGTATAAGGATATCATCGTTTTCGATCATTTCAACAACACCATGGAGCTCATTGTGCTCCAGGAAAGTGAAGATTCTCACTCTTCACTTCCAGAGCTCGACGAACTGCTCAAGGCGGTGAACAAGGCAAATGTGAAACCTTATGATTTCCACCCGGTGGGCGAAACTATCTCTACGCTCACCGATGAGGAGCACAAGGCAAACATACGCCGCTGCATTCAGCACTGCCTGCGCGGAGATGTATTCCAGATTGTGGTGAGCCGCCGCTTCGTACAGAAATATGAGGGCGATGATTTCAAACTCTACCGTGCGCTGCGCAGCATCAACCCTTCGCCTTATCTCTTCTATTTCGACTTCGGCGGATTCCGCATCTTCGGTTCTTCGCCTGAAACCCACAACCGCATCGTTGGCAATAAGGCGTTCATTGACCCGATTGCCGGAACCACCCGACGCACAGGAGATATGGAGCAGGACCGCAAGGCTGCCGAATTCCTGCGCAACGACCCGAAGGAGAATGCCGAGCACGTGATGCTAGTAGACCTGGCGCGCAATGATCTGAGCCGCAACTGTCATGGGGTGAAAGTAGATTTCTACAAGGACATGCAGTTCTACAGTCATGTTATCCATCTCGTGAGCCGTGTGAGCGGAGAGTTGGATGAGCATGCCGACCACATCAAGGAGTTTATTGATACCTTCCCTGCCGGCACGCTGAGCGGTGCGCCTAAGGTGAGAGCGATGCAGATTATCTCAGAGCTGGAGCCTCACAACCGCGGTGCCTACGGAGGCTGTATCGGCTTCATCGGTCTGAACGGCGACCTGAATCAGGCCATCGTGATACGTACCTTCATTAGCCGAAACGGCGAACTCTGGTTCCAGGCGGGTAGTGGAGTAGTGGCAAAGAGCAATGATGAGTATGAGCTAGAAGAGTGTAACAACAAGCTCGGTGCGCTGACCAAGGCGATTCACATTGCTGAAGAGTTGTAATAGTGATTAATTATTAGTGATTAGTGATTATTTCTCGCTGATTGTACTCACTAATCACTAATCAATAATAAATAACAAAAGATGAAAGTAGTAATCATAGATAATTACGATTCCTTTACCTATAATCTGGCCCATCTGGTAAAGGAGTTGGGAGCTGACGTTACGGTGTTCCGCAACGACCAGTTCCAGTTGCCGGAGCTGGAACGCTTCGACAAGATCATTCTGAGTCCGGGTCCGGGCATTCCGTCGGAGGCGGGACTGCTGATGGATGTTATCCGCAAGTATGCAGGCCGCAAGCCGATGCTGGGCGTATGCCTGGGTCATCAGGCTATAGGCGAGGCGTTTGGAGCCAAGCTTACCAATCTTTCTGAGGTGTATCATGGAGTGGCAACCCCTTGCACCCAGTTTGGCAACGATGTTATTTTCGACGGGTTGGACAAGCGCATAGAGATTGGCAGATACCACTCTTGGGTAGTAGACCGCTCGGGATTCCCCGACTGCCTGGACGTTACGGCAGTGAGCGATGATGGTTGCATCATGGGTCTGAAGCATAAGAACTATGATATTCATGGTATCCAGTTTCATCCGGAAAGCGTGCTGACGCCAGACGGCAAGAAGATGGTGAGAAACTGGTTGGAAAAAGCTTAATGACCTTAATGACCAATGACCTTAATGACCACCATGACCGCATGGTGGTTGTTGAGGTTTTTGTTTATGATAAGAAAAAGCAAAGCCTGACGCTCTCTCGAGTGCCAGGCTTTTCCTAACAATCTTAACCCTCGCTACAATCCTCTCACGAGTTTCGCGAAGCATATTACCTAAACTGATTTTTCCAAAAATGGAAAATTAAATCTTTTTATTTTTACAATCAATCCTTTTACATATCCCAAGCCACAGCACTCGCACCGAGTACGGCAGCAGAACTGCCATCAAGGGTAGAAACAAGGAATTTAGCCTTACCCTTGAAGGTGCGGAGCACGTGCTCATCATAAGCCTTCTGGATAGGTTTCATGATGAGGTCGCCAGCCTTGGTCAGACCACCGAAGAAGACGAAAGCCTCTGGTGAAGAGAAGGCTGCGAAATCAGCACAAGCCTCACCGAGCATCTTGCCGGTAAACTCGTATACACGCAGTGCCAGCTTGTCGCCCTTGCCTGCAGCAACGCTCACATCATAAGATGTAATATCCTCAGGGTTCATCTCGCGGAGCAATGAAGGCTCATCGCTCTTCTCGAGGAACTCGCGTGCTGTGCGAGCCACACCAGTGGCAGAGCAGTAAGCTTCGAGACATCCTGTACGGCCGCATCCGCAGGTACGGCCCTCTTTGCCACGTACCATGGTAACGTGACCCAATTCGCCTGCGAATCCGTCGCAGCCGTAAACCATCTGTCCGTTGATAACAATACCAGAACCTACGCCTGTACCGAGTGTAACGTCGATGAAGTTTTTCATGCCTCTTGCTACACCATATGTCATCTCGCCGAGCGCAGCAGCGTTAGCATCATTGGTCATACCTACAGGCAAGCCGCCGAGGGCTTTGCTGAACAAGTCGGCCAATGGTACCACTCCGTCGTGTGCCCAAGGAAGATTTGGAGCGAATTCAATGGTTCCATTATAATAGTTTGCGTTTGGCGCACCGATACCCATTGCCTTAATCTTGTCAATGCCGCCTACCGTATCAATGATAGGCTGGAGAGCTTCTACGGCTGCCTTCACATAGTCTTCAACTTTTTCGTAACCGCCTGTCTTGATGGCAGTTGTAGCTTTGATCTCTCCGCGAGCATCTACGATGCCGAAAACTGAATTTGTACCGCCGAGGTCAAGGCCTATTACGTACGGTTTAAGTGTATTATCTGTCATGTTAATTATTTAAAATTAGTTAGAATTATTTTATTTCTCGGCAAAGATACTGAAAACTTTTGAATCTCGTTTATTTTTAAATATAAAAAATTTTAATTTCCTTTTTTTTTTCTGCCAGACGATTTGCTGTCCGAAGTTTCTCTGTTGCCCTAAATCCTGTTTATATTCATGCAGAACATCCGCATAATCCGTGTAATCCGTGCCCGAAAATATAAAAAACGGATATAAAATGAACTTTTAGGCGAAAAAATTGTGCTTTGTGCCCGAAATTTTGTAACTTTGCCGACTGTTAGAAATTGTAACGATACTAAGATGAATTTAGCATTTCCAATTGAGATAAACATCCTTGACTTCATATTCAAAGGAATTGTCATCGGTGTTCTTGCCTCAGCCCCTATGGGTCCGGTAGGCATCCTTTGCATCCAGCGTACACTCAACAAGGGTCGCTGGTATGGGTTTGTAACAGGTGTGGGTGCCGCATGCAGCGACATTGTATATGCTCTGTTTACAGGCTTGGGCATGAGTTTTGTGATGGATTTTGTGAGCAACTCCGAGAACAAGTTCTATCTTCAGATTTTCGGCAGTCTGATGCTCCTCGTGTTCGGAATCTACTGCTTCAAAAGCGACCCGATGAAGAACATGCACAAGTCGAGCAACAAGCAGGGTACCCTGATGCACAACGGCATCACGGCGTTCCTCGTAACACTCTCCAATCCGCTCATCGTGTTCCTCTTCATGGCCACCTTCGCGCAGTTTGCTTTCGTCGTACCGGATATGCCGGTAGAAATGGGAGTAGGGTATCTCAGCATCGTCTTCGGAGCCCTGCTGTGGTGGTTCGGACTTACCTGGCTCGTCGACAAGATTAGGAACAAGTTTGATACCAACGGCATCGTCATTATCAATAAGGTAATAGGCAGCGTGGTCATCATCTTCTCCATGATCGCTCTCTTCGGCACGATTTTCAATCTGTATCATCTGCCGGAATTTTAAAAGTCCTTAAACAGGTCTTTAAACACTCCTTCAATCAGAAGAAGGCAAAGCATAAAGTTCAAAAGTTAACAGTTCAAAGTTTATGTTTGTAGCACAAGAATTAAGAAAGAAAAGTATCGCAGAATACTTATTATATATGTGGCAGATTGAGGACATCATCCGAGCTTACGGATGCTCGCTGCCTGTCATCAAGAAAAATTATGTAGACCGGTTCGACTTTACACCCGAGCAGCGCGAGGAAGAACTCGACTGGTTTGGCAACCTGATTCGCATGATGAACGAGGAGGGAAAGCGCGAGGGAGGACACCTTAATATTAATAAGGTGATACTCAAGGACGTCATTGACCTGCACGGCATGCTGCTGCAGAGCACCAAGTTTCCTATCTACAATGCCGAATATTACAAGGTGCTGCCTTTCATCGTAGAGCTGCGCCAGCGGGGCGACAAGGATCTCAACGAGATTGAAACCTGCCTCGATGCCCTCTATGGTGTGATGATGCTGCGCCTGCAGAAGAAGGAAATTACGCCCGAAACCGAAAGGGCCATCAAGGAGATTACCGTCTTCATAGGTCTGCTCAGCGATTATTACATCAAAGACCGAACCGAGGGACTCAAGTTTGATGATGACGACATGTAGTGATTAGTTATTAGTGATTACTTTTTAAGAATATACATCATTATATATATATACAACAGGATGAACGAAATAGAAAGAAGAAGAACATTTGCCATTATCTCTCACCCGGATGCTGGTAAGACAACATTGACCGAGAAGTTTCTGCTTTTCGGTGGACAGATTCAGGTGGCAGGTGCCGTAAAAAATAACAAGATTCGCAAAACTGCGACTTCTGACTGGATGGATATTGAGAAACAGCGTGGTATCTCGGTATCTACATCTGTAATGGAATTTGATTATCTCCCTGCCGGACAGGAGGGAGAACCTTATAAGGTGAATATCCTGGATACTCCAGGTCACCAGGACTTCTGCGAGGATACCTACCGCACACTTACAGCCGTAGATTCAGCCATCATCGTGGTTGACTCTGCCAAGGGTGTGGAGGCACAGACCCGCAAACTCATGGAGGTGTGCCGCATGAGAAATACCCCGGTAATCATCTTCATCAACAAGATGGACCGTGAGGGACGCGACCCGTTTGATGTGCTCGACGAGTTGGAAGCAGAGCTCAAAATCAAGGTTCGCCCGCTGAGCTGGCCTATCGGTCAGGGTGCCCGTTTCAAGGGCGTTTACAACATCTACGAGCATCAGCTGAACCTCTTTACCCCTAACAAACAGCGAGTTACCGAGAAGGTAGAGGTAGACATCCAAAGTTCAGAACTCGACGAGCGGGTTGGTGAACGTGAGGCTGCACAACTGCGTGAGGAACTGGAACTGGTAGATGGTGTTTACCCTGAGTTTGAGGAAGAAACCTACCGTTCGGCCGAGGTAGCACCTGTGTTCTTCGGTTCGGCACTGAACAATTTTGGTGTTCAGGAACTCCTCGACTGTTTTGTTCATATTGCTCCATCTCCTAGACCCACCCAGGCAGAGGAGCGACTGGTGAAGCCTGAAGAACCTAAGTTCAGTGGTTTCATCTTCAAGATTACAGCCAATATTGATCCAAACCACCGCTCCTGCATCGCTTTCTGTAAGATATGCTCGGGCAAGTTTGTGAGAAATCAGCCATATTACCACGTGCGCTTGGATAAGAACGTACGTTTCTCTTCGCCTACCCAGTTCATGGCACAGCGCAAGAGTACCATTGACGAGGCTTATCCGGGTGACATTGTAGGTTTGCCAGACAACGGTATTTTCAAGATAGGAGATACGTTGACGGAGGGAGAGAAGATGCATTTTCGCGGTTTGCCAAGCTTCTCTCCACTCCTTTTCAAGTACATCGAGAATGATGACCCGATGAAGAGCAAGCAGTTCCAGAAGGGATTGGAGCAGCTCATGAACGAGGGTGTGGCGCAGCTCTTCGTCAACCAGTTCAACGGCCGCCGCATCGTGGGCACCGTGGGTCAGCTGCAGTTCGAGGTTATCCAGTACCGCCTGGAGAACGAGTACAACGCCAAGTGCCGCTGGGAGCCCGTGCATCTTCACAAGGCTTGCTGGATAGAGGCAGATGACGAGAAGGAACTCGAGAACTTCAAGAAGCGCAAGTACCAGTACATGGCCAAGGATATTGAGGGGCGCGATGTCTTTCTTGCCGATTCGGGCTACGTGTTGAGCATGGCGCAGCAGGATTTTGAACACATCAAGTTCCATTTCACATCGGAATTCTAAATCAATGTAAAAAAGATGGATGAAGAAATTCTAGATTACAACGAGCAGAAAGAGGGATGGGTCAGTAAGATGGTGGATTGGCAGAAAAAACATATTTCTGACCGCCAGATGACCCTTATCCTGGCTTTTGTTATCGGCGTTTTGGCGTCGGTGGCGGGATATTTTCTGCACGGCATCGTGCATGAAATTCAGTTGCTGCTCACTTCGGGTTTCAACAAGGGCACCTACAACCTGCTCTTCTTGCTCTTCCCGATTGTGGGCATCTATCTCACCATGCTCTTTATTAAATATGTGGTTAGAGATAACATTTCCCATGGTATTACCCGTGTGCTTTACGCCATCTCTACAAAAAATTCCAAACTCAAGGCCCACAACTGTTGGTCGTCGGTGGTGGCATCAGGCATCACCATCGGTTTCGGTGGTTCCGTAGGAGCCGAGGCTCCTATTGTGCTCACGGGTTCGGCCATCGGCTCAAACCTGGGACAAATCTTCCGTATGGACAAGAAAACCATGATTCTGCTGGTGGGCTGTGGTGCCTCTGCAGCCATTGCTGGAATCTTTAAGGCGCCTATTGCCGGACTCGTATTTACGCTTGAGGTGCTGATGGTAGACTTGAGCATGGCTTCCTTGCTGCCTATTCTTATCAGTTGTGTAACAGCCACTTGCTTTACCTACATCCTGATGGGCTCCAAGAGTCTTTTCGATTTTACGCTTACCAGTCCGTGGGCGCTCGACCGCGTGCCAGCCTGCCTTTTGCTGGGCATTTTCTGCGGCTTGGTGAGCCTTTATTTTATGCGCACCATGTCGGCGTGTGAGGGCTTCTTTGCCAAGCTTTCGCCTTATCCATACGTAAAGCTGCTGTTTGGCGGACTGATTCTGAGTTCGCTCATCTTCCTCTTCCCTTCGCTCTATGGCGAGGGCTATTCGGCAGTCAACGTGCTGCTGAAGGGACAGAATGTGGAAGACTGGGGGCAGGTGATGAGCCGTTCGCTCTTCTACGGGCACAACCAGCTGCTCATCCTCTACATCGCCTTGGTAACCTTTACCAAGGTTTTTGCCACCTCGGCCACCAATGGTAGTGGCGGATGCGGTGGTACCTTTGCTCCTTCGCTCATTATCGGAGGTTTTGCCGGTTTCCTCTTTGCGCGCCTTTGGAATGTGAATCAGGTAGGTGTCTATGTTCCTGAGCAGAACTTTACACTGATGGGTATGGCGGGCCTCATTACGGGCGTGATGCATGCACCGCTTACGGGCATCTTCCTCATCGCCGAACTCACGGGCGGCTACCAGCTCTTCATGCCGCTGATGATAGTGTGCATCTCTTCGCTGCTCACCATCAGCATCTTCGAGAGTCACAGCATCTACGCCCTGCGTCTGGCTAGAGAGGGCAAGCTGCTCACCCACCATATTGACAAGGCTGCGCTCACCCTGCTGGGCATGCAGGATGTCATTGAGAAAGATTATCATCCGGTAGGTCCGGATCTGCCGATGAGCAAGCTGGTGAGTGAGATAAGTCGCAGCAACAACAACTTTCTGCCTGTTTTGGATCAGGCGGGTGTGCTGTTGGGAGTAATAGATATTACGAAGATTCGCCACATCATCTTCCGCACCGAATTGTATCAGCATTTCACCGTGCGTCAGCTGATGATGCAGCCTTCTGCAGTTCTTACCGAACATGACAGTATGGACGAGGTGATGCAGAAATTTGATAAAACCGATACCGCCCAACTGCCTGTGGTTGATGTGGCAGGCGTACTGAAGGGTTACATCAGCCGTACTAGAATCTATTCCATGTACAGGCAGATTGTAGCGGATATGTCGGCAGAGTAGGAGTTTTAAGTGAAGAGTGAAGAACGAAGAGTGAAGAATTCAACGGCTTTGCTGGTTTTATTTTAAAATATTAGTGTTTTATGGAGAAGAAGGATTTGAGAATTGTTTTCATGGGAACACCGGAGTTTGCGGTGGAATCCCTCAAGCGCCTGGTAGAGGGCGGTTACAACGTGGTGGCTGTGGTTACGCAGCCTGATAAACCGGTGGGCAGACATCAGGATACGCTGCAACCTTCGCAGGTTAAGCAGTATGCCGTAGAGCATGGTTTACCGGTGCTGCAGCCTGTAAAGATGAAGGACCCTGAGTTTGTGGAGCAGTTGCGTTCTTATCAGGCTGACTTGCAGGTGGTAGTTGCTTTCCGCATGCTGCCAGAGGTGGTTTGGGCGATGCCGAAATATGGTACTTTTAATGTACATGCAGCCCTCCTTCCGCAGTATCGCGGTGCGGCGCCTATCAACTGGGCAGTGATTAATGGCGAGAAGGAGACGGGTGTTACCACCTTCTTCCTTGACCACGATATTGATACCGGTCGCATCATCCTGCAGAAACGTTTTCCTATTCCTGAGACGGCAAATGTGGAGTATGTTTACGATGGGTTGATGCATCTTGGTGCTGAATTGGCGCTGGAAACCATTGATGCGCTCATCGCTGCCGATGGTAATATCGGTTCCATTCCTCAGAGCGAAATGATAGGACAGGGTGCCGAACTCAAGCCGGCTCCGAAAATCTTCAAGGATACCTGCCACATCGACTTCCACAAGCCTGCCAAACAGGTGTATGATTTCATCCGCGGTCTTTCTCCATACCCTGGTGCATGGACTGAAATTAAGAAGAAGGAGACAGTAGTATTCTTTGACGATCCTAAGGGAGATGATGATTACGTGAGGTTCCCTGAGCCTACAACTCATCCATCCCATAAGCAGAGTACACAGAAAATTCAGGTACTTAAGATATTTTCTACCCGTCTTTCATGTATGAAGCGTGGTGATGCGCCTGTGGGATCGCTCCGCGTTGAGGGGAAGTCGTTACAAGTAGCCTGCCTTGACGAATGGCTCATTATTCAGGAGTTGCAGCTCAGTGGCAAGAAACGCATGGATGCTTCTGCTTTTCTCAATGGTATGAAGGACATAGCTTATTATGAGTGTTTGAAGAAAGATGTTAGTGACGATTTTTAAGATTCAAAAGATTTTTGATTTTTAGTTTTATAGTATTATGACTGTAGAAGAAGACATCAAGCGTGCTATAGAGTGCATGCGAAAGGGTGGAGTGATACTCTATCCTACAGATACCGTATGGGGCATAGGATGCGACGCCACCAACCCTGAAGCGGTAAAGAAAGTTTATGAAATAAAGAAACGTGACGATTCTAAGGCGCTTATCTGCCTGATAGATTCTGCTGACCGCATGGCGCGTTATTTCCGCAATGTGCCACAGGTAGCATGGGATTTCATCGATGCTGCCATGCCTGTAAAGCCTACTACGGTTATTCTTGATGATGCGAGTGGAGTGGCTAATAATTTGGTAGCAGAGGATGGAAGTCTGGCGATGCGTATAACCTATGAGCCTTTCTCCAAACAACTCTGTTATCGTTTTCAGAAGCCTATTGTAAGTACAAGTGCTAATGTGAGTGGTGAGCCTGCTGCACAGAATTATCGCGACATCTCCGAGGAAATCCTCAATGCTGTAGATTATGTTTGCTGGAGCCGCCGTCAGGAGCATAAACCCCATCAGCCTTCCAGCATCGTTAAGATTGCTAAGGATGGTGAAGTGAAAGTAATCAGATAAGTTTTCAATTCATCCTTATAAGAATGCCTGCTAGAGGGATATTTTCTTCCCTTAGCAGGCTTTTTTGTATGTTTTCAGTCTATAATATACTTAAGGAAGTACTATTGCAATTCGTTTATATGACAAAAAGAATTTTTCCGCTCAATACGGATATATAACAAGAAACCCTGCAAGAAATGATTCTTGCAGGGTTTATCTTGGGTGGAAGGTGGGACTCGAACCCACGACATTCAGAACCACAATCTGACGCTCTAACCAACTGAACTACGTCCACCATATTCTTGTTAAGCGGGTGCAAAGGTACGAAAAAAAAATGGTTCTACCAAATTTTTTCGTACCTTTTTTCTTATTTTTTATTTTGCAGGGCTTGTTGGAACAACTGGAGCTGCCTTCTGGGCATCTGCACCAGCTGCAGGAACAGCCTTCTGAGCACCTGCTGCTGCATCCTTGCTAGCACCTGGCATAGCAGGAAGAGCGGTCTGCTCCTGAGTGGCTCCCTCCAAAACACTGTTTTCGCCAGCTGCCTGAGGGGCTACATAAGCACATGCCACGCTGATGACAACCAAGGCTACAGCGAGGCCCCATGTTAATTTCTCAACAATGTCAGTGGTCTTGCGAACACCCATGATTGAGTTGGTTGAAGAGAAGTTACTTGCAAGTCCACCTCCCTTTGATTCCTGGATGAGCACGATGAAAATCATCAGGATAGCTACCAGGACGATTAATACTACTAATAATGTGTAAGCCATTTTTTAAAACTAGTTTTATTTATTTATTATTCTTCTTTATTTCTTCTTGCTGTTCAGCATCAGTTTCTCAAGGAATCTGAGCTGGTCAACATAATATCCGTTCTTGTCAGGATGCTGCTGATGCAGGCGGCTGATGATTTCGTAAGCCCTCTGATACTTGCCCTGCTTGATGTAGATGCGGGCGAGGGTTTCGGTGAATACACCACTGTTTTCCTCTTCGCCATCCTTGCCGGAATCGGTCTGAAGTTCGGGAGTAAATTCTGGTTTGTAATCTTCGTCCTGCTGGATTTTAGGCAGTTTGAAACCGCCATCCTCCATAAAGTCGTCGATGAGACTTATGGTGCGCGAAGTATCTTCTGGCTCCTGCTGGTCTTCGGTCTCCATGAGATAAGCCACATAGTCTACAGCCGCGTCAGCAGGTGTAGGCTTACGTTTCTCCTTCTTCTCTTCTTCGTCTTCTTCCATAGGAATGGATCCCAAGAAGTGGTCGATGAGGTCGCTAGTACGGTCTCCGTGTTTTTCTGCTCCTATTCCTCTTACCCCTTGCTGCTTGTTGGATTCAGCCTCTTCAGGGGCGTTTTTTATCTGATAGTGAGCTGCCTCTACCATCTCGAAGATAATCTTACGGTCGGTGATGTAGATGGCTGCACGGCGCAGTTCTTCGTCGAAACTCGGGTCGTGGAGCAGGTACAGATTCTTCAACATCAGCAGGCGTGCCGTCTGATAATACGGATATAAGGCCAAGAGGGCGCGCAAGTCGTAGAGCGTCTCTCGGTTCATTTCCTCCGGGTGTTGTATCAATCTGCTTAATTCCACGATATTTTTACTTTACTTTATTTTACTTTGAACTTTGAACATTGAGTTTTGAACTTTATGATGAGTAAAGCCGTTGAATTCTTCACTCTTCACTTTTCGTTCTTCACTTACTTTACCAGTTAGCTACCGTAGCGTTGAATATCTGGTCTACCAGGTCTTTGATAATCTGGGTTACCAGTTCTTCCTGCACCGAGGCAAGGCTCTGAGTGGTGTCGTAGGTCTTGGCAGATGTAAACTGCTTTTCAAAGTCCTCGGCATGGTTCTTGGTGTTGGTGAAACGTACGTTTACGGTGATACTGAGCTCAGTCTGTGCTGAGTATCCCTCAGAACTAACCGACTTGTTGCGCTGAGAATATTGGGTGATTTCGCCCTCTATCTTCAGGTCTCCGTTGCGTGACACCTGGATGAGCTGGGTGTTGCTGGCAAACTTATCCTTGAGTTCGTTGTTGAACATCGGACCCATCGGCCCCCACACATACGAACTTCTGATAGGGAAGTCGGCTATCTGTATGGTCTTGGTTTTGGTGTAGTCGATGCTGGCACCGTTGAACTTGTAGCTCACGGAGCATGCTGCCATGACCGCCACCATCAGTGTGACTCCTATAATATATAGGTACGCGCGTATATGCTTCATAACTTATATTTGTTAATCTTTCTGTACAGAGTTCTGTCGGAGATTCCCAGTTCTTCTGCCGCTTTCTTGCGGTTTCCGTTGTTTCTCTCCAGTGCCTTTTCTATCATCTGCTTGCTAAGGTCGCTGAGGTTCAGATTCTCGTTTTCTTCCTTGATCTCCTCAATCTCAGCATCCTCGGCTTCGGGTTTGTAAGTGTCCCTAATGCCTCCTGTAGCTATTTCCTGACGGATGTGTTGTAGCTCGTCGAGATCGGTAATCGGAGGTACGGACGATACCGGAGAAACCGATGGAACGGATGATAAGGACGGAACCGGAGAAACCGATGAAACCGGAGATACAGATGATACTGGAGCTACCTGGGTATTCGGCTGAACCGGAGAAACATATCCGCCTGTACCGCCCAACTGGCGTGCCTCATCGAGTTGCTTGCGCAGGCTGTTCATCTCACGTCTCAGGTCGCTCACGTTGCCCCTCAGTTCGTAGAGAATCTTGTATAGCAGTTCGCGCTCGCTGGCGTAGCTATGGTCGTCCTTGCCATCCTTCTGTATGGTGGCGAGCTGTGTAGACTCCTCATCTCTCGGAATAAACTGGGTGAGGGTCTGTGCATCGATTTCTCTTTCTCGGCTTAGCACTGACATCTGTTCGGTGATGTTCTTGAGCTGTCTCACATTTCCCGGCCACTTGTATTTCAGCATGATCTGCTTGGCCTCATCTGAGAGTGAAATCTTAGGCAGACGGTATTTTTCGGCCATCTGCATGGCGAAGAGGCGGAAGAGCAGGAGAATGTCGTCGCCACGCTCTCTCAATGCAGGCATCTGTATCGGGATGGTGTTGAGGCGGTAGTAGAGGTCCTCGCGAAAGCGGCCTTCACTCACAGCCTTGCGCATGTTTACGTTGGTGGCTGCCACAATGCGAACATCCGTTTTCCTTATCTCAGTTCCACCCACGCGGATGTATTCTCCCGTTTCGAGCACGCGCAGCAGTCTTGCCTGCGTCTGTATCGGGAGTTCGCCCACCTCGTCGAGGAAGATGGTACCCTTGTTGGCAATACCGAAGTATCCTTCGCTTTCGCCTATGGCTCCAGTGAAGGAACCCTTCTCATGTCCGAAGAGTTCGCTGTCAATGGTTCCCTCCGGAATGCTTCCACAGTTGATGGCGAAATATTTCTCTCTGCGGCGTGGCGAATTGTCGTGAATCACCCTTGGAATGATTTCCTTACCCACACCGCTCTCGCCGATGATGAGCACGGAGAGATCGGTCGGCGCTACCTGTAGGGCTACGTCGAGCGCATGGTTCAATCCGTCGCTGTTACCGACGATATTGTAGCGTTGTTTTATCTTTTGTAGTTCGGAAGTATCCATTTAGCTGCCAAAATTACTCATTTTTTCTGAATTATCTGCATTTTTTTTTAATTTTAACGTTCGGAAGGTCTGATTACAGGGCAGATTTGCCTTTTTTGCGTCATCTGCCCTCCCGAATCTTTCTTTATTCCGCTTTTTCTCGGGAATAGGGAATCTTTCTCTTATCCCTTTTTCTTAGGGATGGAGAATCTTACCTTCTCGCTCTCGTCACGCTTCTCGTGGTAGAGTTTAGGCAGTGGATTCTCGTAGGCCTCATCATAGTCTTCGCGGTTGCAGAAGGCATCCAGCGCCAAGTAGATGGCGTGGCGGAAGGAGATTGCATCGGCTTCGTTGCAGCCCGTGATGCTGTAGCTAGGAGTGGTGTTGGCGGCGGTGTGCACGAGTGGCAGACCGGCAGTAAAGAGTACGCCATCCTCGGTGTAGAGAGAATGGAACGGGGTAGTAGCCTGATCATGATACATGGCCATGATGCCGTCGAACTCTACGAAATGGCCGTTGCCGAAGAACTCGTCAGCAGGGTAAGGACCAAAAGCTTGTATTTTCTGCTCGGCAAGCTGGTCAATGGCTGGGATGATGATGCTGGCTTCCTCTGGTCCGCAGCTCTCCTCACCGTTGTTGCTAGGATTCAGGGCGAGCACGGCGATGCGCGGGTTGGTAATCATGAAGTCTCGCTTCAGTGATGTGTGCATCTGCTTCACCTTCTCGATGATGAGTTCCTGGGTGATAGCTGCCGGCACGTCCTTGAGCGGAGTCTTTCCGGTTACGGATGCGATGCGAAGGTCGCCGCCGCAGAGGATGGAAAGGCCCTTGGCACCTTCGCCCAGGCAAGTTTCAATGTATTCCTTGTGGCCTTTGAACTGGAAGCCCTCAAATTGTGCGTTCTGGTTGTTTACCGGTGCGGTAACGAGCACGTCGAAGAGCTCGTCGCGGTAGTCGGTCATGGCTCGGTCAAGTGCCTTGATGGCTGCCGTACCCGATTCCTGAGTAGGCATGCCCATGTCAACCTTTACCTCCTCGTCTACGGCTGGCAGGAGGTTGATTCTTCCGTCTTCAGCATCTTCTGCTTTCTGGATGATGGAGAACTGGGCAGGCAGATTCATCGCCTTGCGGTAATAAGCTGCCACTTTAGGCGAACCGTAGATGATAGGGGTACAATACTCCAACATCTCTGGCTCACTGAATGCCTTAAAAATGAGTTCGTATCCGATACCGTTGGTATCTCCGTGAGTGATGGCCACTCTAATCTTTTTGCTGTCCATTTATCGTTTTATTTTATAGTAGAAATCGCAGCTTCTAGCTGCTTGATTAATATTTTCTTTTTCATTTCGGGCGCATAGACGAAACCGATGATGATGATTTCATCCCCCGTTTTTCTCAGGCGGATGCGCCTCATCACGTAGGGGCCTCCCATGGCGTCGCCCTTCATCTCCCAGAGTCCTTTTTCTGAAAGGACCGGGATTATCATGTACATGCTGTCGGTTTCGCCGGGCATGTTTGTGCGGAGCATGCTGTCAATCTGCTGCTTCTCTTGAGCAGGAAAAGCATCAGAATTGGCTTTCCCTCTTCGTTCTTCCCTCTTCACTTTCATGAGGATGAGGTTCTTCATGCCCGAACTGGCGTTGTTTGAAATCCAGATGAAGTTTCCGGCCTTCTTGCTTGCCTGCATTTCGGCAGGGATGTTCATGCTGATGCCGAAGTTCTTCTTTACCAGTTGCTGCATCTCGCGGTTCTGCTTGCTCGGGTTGGTGGAGATGATGGAGGCGAGGTGCTCCAGTTCAGTCTCATCTACGAGCTGGCGCAGTTTCTCGGGGTTGAGTTTCTCTCTGAGTTGCTGCAGCGAGCGGGCAGAGATGCGGATGACGGTCTGCGGTGAAGCATTCTCGTTGCGGCTCAGCCTGACTGAGAATTCCGCTGCCGGGATGTTCACTACGATGCGAGTTCTTACGAGCAGGTAGCTGCCGTGGATCTTGCCCTTCTTAACCTGGATGAGCCGGCAGAGCGGTTCGGGTTGGGGCAGGGCAGGCACCTCTTCCGTCAGTATCTTCGTAACGATGCTGTCGGTATCTCCCTCGAGCACCACCTCGTAAGGCTGTCCTGTGCTCTTGGGCAGTTTTCTGTTTCTTCCTCCTCCCGGGCTGCAACTTGCCAGAAAAAGGAATAAAAGACAGCCGGCAAGTAGGATCTTTAAAGATTCTCTAACCATTTTTTCCCCACCTTTCCTTACTTATTCATCTTCTCTTTATCCTCGTGCTCACGGATTTCTCCGATTTTCTTCGAGGTGCTGAGCAGACCGCAGGCAGCGTAGATGTCTTGGCCGCGGCTGGCACGGATGGTGGTGAAGACACCATGCTGGGTGAGGTAATCACGGAACTGCTCCATCTTCTCATCATCCACACCCTGCAGAGGGATGTCTGGAATCTGATGGAAACGGATCAGGTTGAAGCGGCAGTCAAGTCCCTTCACCAGTTTGATGATGGCCTTGGCATGCTGCATACTGTCGTTTACGCCCTTAAAGACGATGTACTCGAAACTCAGGCGGCGCTGATGAGAGAAATCATAATTCCTCAGCAGTTCTACCACCTGCTCAATGCCCATACCCCTTTCGGCAGGCATCAGTTCGGCGCGCTCAGAAGGGATAGGGTCGTGCATGCTGATGGCCACATGGCAGTCGCTCTCTTCGAGGAACCGCTTCAGCTTGTTCTTCACACCCACCGAACTTACCGTGATTCGCTTCGGGCTCCATGCCCAGCCGTAGTCGGCGGTGAGAATCTCCGTGGCGCGCAGCACATTGTCGAGATTATCCATCGGTTCGCCCTGACCCATGAACACGATGTTGGTGAGCTTGTCAACCTCCGGCAGCGAGTAAATCTGGTTCAGAATGTCGCCGGCAGGCAAACTGCCCTCAAACCCCTGCTTGCCGGTCTGGCAGAACAGGCAGTTCATCTTGCATCCCACCTGCGAAGAAACGCACAGCGTGGCGCGGTCCTTATCCGGGATGTAAACCGTCTCGACAAATTTGCCGCTGCGGGTAGGGAAGAGGTACTTGATGGTACCATCCACCGAATGTTGTGCATCGGAATATCCGAAGCATCCTATTTCGTATTCGGCAGCGAGTTTGGCACGGTTCGCCTTCGAGATGTTGGTCATCTCATCAATGCTCTTCACATGCTGCTCATAGAGCCACTTCGCCATCTGTCCACCGGTGAAGGCGGGCATGCCTAAGTCCTTTGCCACCTGCTTCAATTCGCCAAGTGTAAGGCCCAAAAGATATTTTTTTTCATTATTCATACTGCAAAGATAGTGTTTTTTGGCGAAAAATTAGTATCTTTGCCACATATTTTAATATAATAAGATAAAATAAAGATAAAAAACACAGATTTAGCCCCCCGAAAAGGGCTGAAATGAACAAAAATAACGTAAGAAAATGAGAGAAAAAATAGACCTTTTCTTGCCTTGCGAATACATCGACGATGCGCAGAATGCCTTGTCGGTGCTTCATGAGTACAAGACTGTACAGCATATCCACTTCCTGGTGAGTGCTGATTTTGCCGCTCATCATCAGGTGCCGGAAGGATGCACGTTTGTCATTACCGACCGCCTGGAAAGCAGTAACACCATTGCCAGCATCGCTGAAAATACAGATGCCGACTACGTGATGATCTGTACCCGCCACACCACCATAGGATGGGGAAACAACACGCTGGAGCGATTCCTCAGAGTGGCTGATGATACGGATGCCGTCATGGTTTACGCCGACCATTACAAGATGGTGGAAGGCAAGATGGAGAAACATCCGGTAATTGACTACCAGTCAGGTTCTTTGCGAGATGACTTCGACTTTGGAAGCCTCTGGTGCATCAAGGCACAGGCGCTGGCCGACTACATCGCCCAACCCGACCGCGAAGAGTATCAGTTTGCCGCCCTCTACGACCTCCGTCTCTATCTGAGCCGTGTGGGCGAAATCTTCCATCTCAACGAATTCCTCTATTCAGAAGCCGAACTCGACACCCGTAAGAGCGGCGAGAAGCAGTTTGACTATGTGAACCCGCGCAACCGCGAGGTGCAGATAGAGATGGAAAAGGCATGCACCCAGCATCTGGGCAAGGTGGGCGCCCTGATAGACACCACCTTCTACCGCCAGCCCGACTTCGGTGAGCAGGAATTTGAATACGAGGCATCTGTCATCATCCCCGTCTTCAACCGCGAAAAGACCGTGGCTGATGCCGTGAAGAGTGCGCTGGGACAGAAGGCAAGCTTCAAGTTCAACGTCATCGTGGTGAACAACCATTCTACCGACCGCACCGGAGAAATCCTGGATGAACTTAAAGCAGACAACCTGATACAGATTATTCCGGAGAGAACCGACCTGGGAATAGGCGGATGCTGGAACGAAGCCATCAACAGCAGATTCTGCGGAAAGTTTGCCGTCCAGCTAGACAGCGACGACCTCTATTCTTCACCAAAGACACTCCAGAAGATAGTAGATGCCTTCTACAAGCAGAAGGCAGCCATGATTATCGGCTCGTACCGCATGTGCGACTTCGACCTCAACACCCTGCCACCGGGACTGATAGACCACAAGGAGTGGACCGATGAAAACGGATGCAACAATGCGCTGCGTATCAACGGATTGGGTGCTCCGCGCGCCTTCTTCACTCCGCTGGTCAGACAGATCCAGTTTCCTAACACCTCGTATGGTGAGGATTATGCGCTCGGCTTGGCATTTTCGCGCCGTTACCGCATCGGCAGAATCTACGACGAACTCTACCTCTGCCGCCGCTGGGGAGGTAACAGCGATGCAGCCCTCAGCGTAGAGAAGGTGAACGCCAACAACCTGTATAAGGACCGCCTGCGCACCATGGAACTGAAGGCACGCCAGCACCTGCTGCAGGGCAAGGCCGACATTATGGAAGACAGCAGCATCTCGCGTTTCTTCAACCGTCAGCTGGAGGTTTGGACCGATGCGCGCCACCGCTTCCGCGACCTCAAGCATGTAGAAACCCGCCAGTTCTCCGACCAGCTGAAACTGCAGTGGAACCCAGCCCGCATCGTAAGTACGGGCGCTAAGATAGATAAGAAAACCCTGGGCGAGCGCCCTTGTTTCCTTTGCGACAAGAACCGTCCTAAGGAACAGATGTCGAAGCAGATAGACGAGAAATTCCATCTTCTGGTGAATCCGTTCCCGATTCTGCCAGTCCACTTCACCATTCCGGCACGCAAGCATCAGCCTCAGCTCATCTACAAGAATTACGGAGAGATGCACCGCTTCATCAGTCTGCACAGCGACCTGATGGTGTTCTACAACGGTCCGAAGTGTGGTGCATCGGCTCCAGACCATCTTCATTTCCAGGCAGGAACCAACGGCATCCTTCCTCTTCAGACCAACTGGCAGCGTCTCTCCCGCAACCTGACCGACATCATCTCTCTCAATGATGAGGAGAAAATCTCTGTGGTTCGCGACTTCATCGTTCCCGCCTTCGTCATCATCTCGAAGAGTGCCGAGAGCGATGAGGCTCTCTTCCGCCGTCTCTACAAGGCAATGCCTCAGCGTGGCGACGAAACCGAACCGATGATGAACATCATCTCCTGGCGCAAGGGCGAGGAATTCATCAGTGTGGTCATTCCGAGAGAAAAGCACCGTCCGGAAGCCTATTTTGCCGAAGGCGACGCCCAGTTTGTTGTTTCTCCGGGAGCCCTGGACATGAGCGGACTCATCATCACTCCTCGTGAGGACGATTTCCGCAAGCTGACCGAGGAGAAGGCACTCTCGCTGCTGCAGGAATGTGGCGTTTCGGAAGAAAAGATGAACGCCATCATCGCCAAACTGAAGGCATCTAAGGATGCCGAGGATGCAGCCGAAGCCTCTTCCACCTTATATAATAAAGGTAAGCAGCCCGACGTAACGGTGGGCATCGTGAGTGCGCAGAAGATTCATTTCTCGCTCAACAAACCTTATCTTGCCAAAGGCGAAAAGGTGCTGGGCGAACAGGTGGTAGAATTCTCAGAAGGCGGTGTGCTCTGGAACGGCAACCAGTACAGCCAGCTTACCTTCCATCCGCAGAGTGCCGACGCCTCGTTTTCGCTGAGCGACGTAACCATCGGTGTCAACTTCCACTGGGAGCGCAAGGAAACCCAAACCTTCCTGGGCACGCTCCGCTTTGTGGTAGAATCGGATAAGATTGTGGCAATCAATGAGTTGCCTGTAGAGAAATATCTGGAGAGCGTCATCAGCAGTGAGATGAGTGCCACTTCGAGTCTCGAACTCCTGAAGGCGCACGCCGTCATCTCCCGTTCATGGCTCCTGGCACAGATGAAGAAGCGCCGAGAGGTGGCTGAGAGCGGCAACAACTTCTTCTCCTTCACCAAGAAGGAAGATACGCTCATCCGCTGGTACGACCGCGAAGACCACACCCTCTTTGATGTATGTGCCGACGACCACTGCCAGCGCTACCAGGGCATCACCAAGGAAACATCGCCCCATGTAGCTGAAGCCATCCGCCAGACCAAGGGACAGATTCTGATGGACGGCGAAGAAATCTGCGATGCAAGATTCTCGAAATGCTGCGGCGGAATAACCGAGGAATTCCAGTATTGCTGGGAGGATACGCCGAAGACTTATCTCACGGCGGTTCGTGACATCGCCCTGGGCGTAGAACATACACAGCCTAATCTGACCAATGAGGAGGAGGCTGAGAAATGGATCCGCTTCAATCCGCCAGCTTTCTGCAACACGCAGGACAAGAAAATCCTGTCAGAAGTGCTCAACGACTATGATCAGGAAACCGTCAATTTCTACCGCTGGAAGGAAACGCTCAGCCAGGAGAAGTTGCAGCAGCTCATCGCTGACAAACTGAAGATGGACCTGGGTGCCATCCTTGACATGAAGGCCGTGGAGCGCGGCAAGAGTGGAAGAATCAGCAAGCTCCAGATCATCGGAACCGAGAAGACCTTTACCATCGGTAAGGAACTCGAAATCCGTCGTACGCTGAGCGACAGTCATCTGCTGAGTTCAGCCTTCGTGGTGGATAAGTATGATAAGGATGAGCAGGGAGTGCCTCAGCGTTTCGAACTCATCGGAGCCGGTTGGGGTCACGGAGTAGGCCTCTGCCAGATAGGTGCTGCCGTAATGGGCGAGCAGGGTTATCATTATGATGCCATCCTGCTGCACTACTACCAGGGAGCTGAAATCAAGAAACTCTATAAGTAATCATGTTGAATGTTAAGTGTTAAATGTTAAATTGCCTGGTTGAAGGCTTCTTAACTTAACACTTAACATTTAACACTTAACATTTAAAATAGCTAATGGTAACAAAGAAAAACAGTCGGAGTCCATGGGCATGGATTCCGACCCTATATTTTGCCGAAGGACTCCCCAACGTCATCGTAACCGCCCTCTCTGTGGTGATGTACATGCAGTTGGGACTGACCGATGCCGAGGTGGGTCTCTATACCGGATGGCTCGCCCTTCCCTGGGTCATCAAGCCCTTGTGGAGTCCGTTCATAGATTTGCTGAAGACTAAGCGCTGGTGGGTGCTCACCATGCAGGCACTCATCGGAGCTGCCCTTGCCGGCATCGCCTTCTCGCTGCCTACAGCCTTCTGGTTCCAAGCCACGATGTGCTTCTTCTTCCTCATCGCCTTCTGTAGTGCCACCCACGACATTTCGGCAGATGGTTTCTACATGATAGAACTGGATGAGCATACACAGACCAAGTTTGTGGGTTTGCGAAATACCTTCTACCGCCTTGCCATCATCTTTGTAAATGGTTTTCTGGTGATGCTGGCAGGTGTGCTGCAGGTTCTCTTCCGCAACCAGATACGCTTCTCGTGGGCGCTTATCTTCTATGGACTGGCAGGCATCTTTATCGGTTTGTGGCTCTACCACAGCCGCTTCATGCCGCGCCCGAAGGATGATGTGCAGACCGACAGAACGGTGGGTGAAGTGGCTCATGAACTGAAGAACATGTTCCGCACCTTCTTCGTGAAGTTCGGATTGGGTGAAACCGTCTGTGTGATGCTCTTCCTCCTTTTCTACCGGTTCCCTGAGGCGCTTCTCAACACCATGACCAAGACCTTCATCCTCCGTCCTAATTCGCAGGGCGGACTGGGCTTGTCGCCGCAGGAATATGGTTTTGCCAACGGAACTGTGGGTCTCATCGGTCTGCTGCTGGGTGGCATCCTCGGAGGCATCCTGGTGAGCAGGGACGGAATGAAGAAATGGCTCTGGCCGCTGGTTTGCGCCATTACCTTGCCCGATGTGGTTTACATCTATCTGAGCTACTCGCTCAACAGCAACCTCATCGTGGTTTCCAGCTGTCTTTTTGTCGAGCAGTTGGGGTATGGTCTGGGCTTCACGGTTCTTACCCTCTACATGTTGTTCTACAGTCAGGGCAAGTTCAAGACCTCCCATTATTCCATCTGTACGGGCATCTCCTATCTCGGATTGATGCTGCCGGGCATGGTTTCTGGATATCTGAAGGATATGGTAGGTTACCGCATGTTCTTCATCATCGTGATGGCCTGCTGCATCATCACCTTCCTGGTTACCGCCTTCCTGAAGATTGATCCTAACTTCGGAAAGAAAGAGGAGAAGGAAGAGGATGAAGCGGAAATGGAAGTGATAGAATAAATGATTATGTTAACGTAAAAACGAGGATGTTCTCACATCCTCGTTTTTATCTTTATTCCCCGATAATCGTTGCGATGAGGTGTCGGCTTCCGCCTCCCTCTCTGAATTCACAGAGGTAGATCCCTTGCCATGTTCCGAGGTTTAATCTGCCGTTGGTAATGGGAATGGTGAGCGATACACCCACCATGCTCGATTTGGCATGAGCCGACATATCCGTCGGTCCTTCATCCTGGTGCAGGTATCTTGGGTCGCCATCCGGAACCAGTCTTTCGAAGATACCCTTCAAATCATGTCTCACATCCGGGTCGAAGTTCTCGTTCAGCGACAATCCGCAACTGGTATGTCTTACGAAGAGATTCAGAATCCCTGTCTTAGGCAGCGCTGGCAGGTTCCTCATCACCTCGTTGGTTACGAGGTGAAAGCCGCGAGGAAGCGGACGCAATGAAAATTCTACTTGCTGTATCATATCATTCTTTGTTTTTATATTTCAATTGTTTGTATCTTTCTGATTGTCAATTTACAAAGGTAATTATAATTTTATTATTATAATACTGTTATAATGCAAATATAGGAAAGTTTAACCATTTAAGTGGCTATCTCTTCCAATCAAGTAGGGGTATTTCCTTGTTGTCTGCTACCCTAAAAAATCTTCTTCTTTAGAAGAAGGGAAATCTTCTGAAAAAATAATCCCGAAAAAATTTGGTGGTTTCAGAATAATGATGTACTTTTGCAACCGAAATCAAGCATTAAGAGTTGCCCAGTTGTGGCACACCAACCGAGTTTCGCATAGAGATAACCACGGTGGTAAAAGAATGCGTAAGTGTTTAACAACTTAAAATAATTATCTTTATGAATCCAAATTCAGATTTAAAGAACAATGAGAATGTAATGGCAGCTAATGCCGAGTCTTCAACAATTATGGCGGCTAATGCCAAGTCATCAACTGTTGATGCAGGTTATGCCGAGTCAAGAATTTCAGAGTATGCTGCCCGTTTTGCCGCTTACAGCGATGAGCGTTTGAAGCAGACCATGGATCACGAGCGCAAGGTTTGTGGTTGGGGCAGCGAGCGCAGTTACTTCCTTGCCGCCCTGCGAGGAGAGTGTGAGAAACGAGGCATTGATTACTGCTGGAAATAGGGGGATGCTTTTCTGATGCATAGCACCAACCAGCCACAAGGATGCTGTCTTTTTACGCAGCCAAAATAAAAATCATTTTTCCATCAAAAAAATACGTTATTTCGAAATTTTTTCGTAATATTGCACCCAAAATAACATTAAAGACTATTGATATGAAGCGAATCTTTATTTCAATGACAGGTATCATCACTTGTATGAACCTGATGGCACAAACTCCAGTCAGTTTTTATCCTCAGGAGAATGACCAGGACATCAACATAGATACACATCTGGTCATCGTGTTTGACCAGACTGTAAAGACTGGCAGCAAGGGCATAATCACTGTTACGGACAAGACAACTCGAAAGGTGGTTGATAGAATCGACATGAGCATTCCGGCGGGACCAACCGAAGGACAGCCCAAGAATCCAAATGCAGTCTATACTCCCGTTCCCTATATATATAAGGTGGAGAATGTAACCAATCGTAATACCCGTCCTGGAACTCCATCAGGTGCTGCCAAGGAAGACAAGCGCAAGTATCAGAAGACCATCATTGGTGGATTCTCTGATGCCTTTCGCTTCTATCCTGTCATCTGTCATGGGAACAAAGCAACCATTTATCTGCATAACAATATGCTGGAATGTGGACATGAATATGAAATCAAGATTAGCAAGGGTACGATTGAGGGATGGAATGGCAAGAAGTCATGGACGTTTAGGACTAAGAAAAACGCCCCTTCTGCAGATTTGCGCCATATAGTTGTGGCAGCTGATGGCAGCGGAGACTTCTCCACTCTGCAAGGTGCCATGGATTGGATACCAGACTCATTGCCTTCTGAAGCCAGCAGGAAAAAGGTCTTCGTGAAGAATGGAGATTATGAAGAGTTGGTTTATTTCCGCAATAAGCGATTTGTAACTATCCAGGGAGAATCCATGGATGGGGTAGTGGTACATTACCCCAATAACGAGGTGTTCAATCCTCACCCGGTTGATATCAAGACCAATGAGCAGAAAGGAACATTCCCTTCTCGCCGTGCGGCAGTGGCAGCAGACAACTGTGCCGACATGATTTTCAAGGATATCACCTTCAAGACGGATTGCAAGGGACAGGCCGAGGGATTCCTGCTCAATGGTGAGAGGAACTTTGCTGAGAATGTGCATGTCATCGGTGACGGTGATGCTCTTCAGGTGAATGGTTCTGCCTACTGGCTCAACTGCGTGATTGATGGAGGAGGAGATACGGTGCTGGGTAGAGGTCCATCCTATTTCAATCACTGTACCCTTTCCAGCTATGGTGCTTTCATGTGGATTAGAAATAGTAGGGAGAACCATGGTAACATCTTCAATGACTGTACCTTCAAGGGATTGGGCAAGGATGCCGTGATAGTCCGCCTTCCTGACAACAAGGGCAGAAATTATCCTGATGCGGAATGCGTGCTGCTGAACTGTACGCTTGATGGTGTGCCTTCGGAAGGCTTTGGCCCCATAGATGAGTCGGCATCTACGGCAAATCTCCTGGAATTTAACAGCCATGACAGGAAAGGTAAAACCATAGATATCAGCAAGAGAAACAAGCATGTCCGTCAGCTTGACGCCCTCAAGGATGCTGAGACTATCGGAAAATACTCCAATGCAAGTTGGGTACTGAATTGGTAAGAAAGGAGATGAATATAAATACCGGATGCCTACATATCTAGCATGGTTTGCCCTTGATTTTTTATTTTTCATACAATTCAATCGGCAAACCATCTGGATCACTGAAGAATACAAATCGCTTGCCTGTATATTCATCCGTGCGTATAGGCTCATGCGCGATGCCTTTACTGTCAAGTTCATCAATTGCATCCGAAAGATCATCTACCTCAAAAGCAAGATGGCGCAGTCCGGCAGCTTCCGGATAGGAAGGACGTGCTGGTGGGTTAGGGAAGGAGAATAACTCGATGACATAGTTGTCATCAAGCCAGCAGTCAGCTTTCCAGGAATCACGTTCCTTACGGTAGTTTTCACTCATAATCTTCATTCCTAGCGCATCTGTGTAGAAATGCTTGGATTTCACATAGTCGGAGCAAATTACGGCTACATGATGGATTTTGTTAAGTTTCATATTTTTTATTTTTTATTTCTTATGTTATATGTTATATTCAGTAATCAATGACAAGTTTTCAGAATATGCTTCGTTCATTTCATTGATTATTTGATGATTTTAATTCTATCTATATCCGTACGCCACCGCCAGGGTTGCGACGGCTGGCAAGGTTGAGCACCACAGGATTATATCCTTCTTGCTGCAATTGATGTCCGCAATGTATGCTGTCGTCATTCTTCACTATAATCTTGGTGGAACCTTCTGCAAGGGTAGGTATGTTTGAAGCATTCAGTGGCTTGGTATAGAATCTGCTTCCCTTCAGCATCTTCGTGTTGTCGGGCAGTTTCACTTCCTCCCCATTCTCAGAGGTGTAATGTCCCTCCAGTACAATATCTATAGTTTGCTGATACACGTCAGCCAGTTGTCTTCTGTCGTTTATCATGATTTCTTCTGTTTATTTTGTTCGTGTCACTAAAAATCCATTCTTTCAGGCAAAATTACAAGTTTTCTTTGTATTCTCCAAACTTTTATATATTAAAAATGTGGTATTCTCGATATTTCTTTGTAAATTTGCCCACATATAAGAATGTAATTTTTTGTATATGAAGAAAATGAATTTGAAATTATGTAACAATAGTGACAATCTGTTGGCTGATGCTCAAAGCATAATAGATTTCGCACGGCAAGAGGCTTTCCGCTCTATCAATATTACGATGGTTCAACGCAATTGGTTGCTTGGCAAACGTATTAGCGAGGAAATCTTGTTGGGGGAAAATCGTGCAGAATATGGGCGTGAAGTCATAAAGAATCTCTCGAAGGAGCTTACTAATATATATGGTAAGGGATTTACTAAGAGTTATTTATATAACTTTACAAGATTCTATAAGACTTTCCCAAACATTTTCCAATCACCGATTGGAAAATCTGAGCTTCTTTCTTGGACCCATTACTGTCAGCTTCTGGATATAGATGATGAGGCTGCTCGCAATTGGTATGCCCACGAGGCATTTGTGGAGACTTGGAGTGTGAGAACGCTTCGTCGAAACATTGCTTCACAATATTATTACCGTCTATTGCAATCGCAGAATAAAATTGTAGTGGAGAATGAGATGAAAGAAATTACTGCTCCTATGCAAAAGGACAAATTGGAATTTATCAAGAATCCAGTAGTGGCAGAATTTTTGGGACTTGCACCTAATTCTGATTTTTCAGAGTCGCAGTTGGAAGGAAGTATCATTACTCATCTTCAGAAGTTCATCATGGAAATGGGTAAAGGTTATGCCTTTGTTGCTCGCCAACAGCATATTCATACTGATATGGGAGATTTCTATATAGACCTTGTGTTTTATAACTATATCTTGAAATGCTTTTTGTTGATTGACCTGAAGACTACCCAGATATCTCATCAAGATGTTGGGCAGATGGATATGTATGTCAGAATGTATGATGAATTGAAAAGAACGGATGGTGATAATCCGACGATAGGCTTGATTTTGTGTTCGAAGACAAGTGAGGATATGGCAAAGTATTCTATCTTGAAGGAGAATAAGCAATTGTTTCAAGCTAAGTATTTGACTTATCTGCCAACCGAAGAGCAGCTTCGACACGAAATAGAGCGGCAAAAAGAGATTTTTATGCAACAACAAGTCAATAAAGAGCAGGACTGATAATGTTGTAAATATAAAGATTCTCCTTTGATGCTTCTAGTAAAATTTACTCGATAAAAGATATTTTGAGGTATTAAGTTGCATCTTTCATTTATTTTTTGTACCTTTGCCCTCGAAAAGGGAAAGGTTGCCCCAGGCGGCTGCTCCCTTGTAACATAAGTTGAACAAATAAAACAGAAAAATAAGAAACAGAAAGAACAATTTTATAGACATATAATGTATTAATATACAAAGCGTTTACGATTATTCGGAGACTCTCGAAATTTGGCGATTAACAGAAGCATCTCTTAGAATAAGTTCAGTGAACGCCTGCGCTATAGCGTAGGCGGAACTTATCTGAGATGCGGGCCACGCCAAATGCCTGAGAGTCGGATGAGGGAAGCCTACGTTTCTTTTTATCTGTACTCTTGGGCATTTTTGTGTGCTGCCCGTTTTCCTGAATATAAGTTCTACGCTCATTATGCTATAGTGACAAAGTAATGAATAGAGTATATGGTGTGGGACATTTTTAAGTACTCATGCCATTAAAATCTATTACTCTACAAAGTGATTAATTTCACTTGTTGTAGGTTCAAGTTATACTCTATACCGTGGTTATGCTCACTTTTACTAGTTCATATTAGTGTTAGCTATGCTCATATCTATGTCAAGTGATGTAGTTTTAAGCATAGTTATGCTATTTGCTATCGGGGGTTAGCTGGTAAATACCTTTTTTATTTCATTCCTTGTCTCTATTGTAGTTATTATTCAAATTATGATAAGGAATAAATGCGTATTTTATCTTTATTTGCTAATATTGGCGTAGCAGAAGCGAGATTGCATGAAGTTGATGGCGTAGACGTTGTAGTAGCTAATGAATTACTGCAGCGACGGGCAACTTTGTATCAGAGAATTTATCCTAATTCTTCAATGATATGTGGAAACATTTTGGATACAAAGGTTTACGACAGTATTATTAAAACCAGTAGAGAACGTCATGTCGATGTTATTATGGCTACTCCTCCTTGCCAAGGCATTAGTACTGCTGGACAGCAGATTGAAGGCGATGAGCGCAATAGCTTGACTATTCCTGCATTGCATTCTATTCAGGATTTGGAGCCAAAGTATGCTGTACTTGAAAATGTACCAGGTTATTTGAAAACGACCATAGATTATAATGGGCAATTGTGTCTGATTCCCGATATTATAAGCGATACTTTGGGAGATAAATATGAAATATCTTTTAATGTAATCGATACTGCTGATTATGGCGTACCTCAAGTTCGTGAAAGAGCAATAGTATTGCTTTCAAGAAAAGATCAACCTGTATGGGAACTTCCTTCAAAGAGTAATCGGATTGTAACTATGAGAGATGCCATAGGAAATTTACCGATGATAGATCCTTTTATAAAGGATTTGGATCCTACTGAGTTTCAGCGAATGTTTCCAAAATATGAAGAACGAAGGAGGGATGCATTAGCGATTTCTCCATGGAACATTCCACCAGTCCATGTTTATAGGCAAGTTGTTGCCATGTTGCATACACCTACTGGTTGTACAGCTTTTGATAATGAGGTATATAAACCTATAAAAGAGAATGGAGAATACGTAAAAGGATATCACAATACATATAAAAGACAAAATTGGGATACACCTGCATACACGGTTACAATGGATAATAGAAAAATATCCTCGCAAAATAATGTACACCCAGGTCGTTTTTTGTATCATGATGAGTTGGAAGGTGATATTTATTCTGATCCAAGAGCATTGACTTTATATGAATTGATGCGTATAATGAGTCTTCCTGATGATTGGCCAATACCAAAAGGAACGCAGGAGGCTTTTTTACGAAGAATCATAGGTGAGGGCATTCCTCCTTTGTTTGTTAAACGTTTATTTGAAATGATACGCTAATGGCATATTCTAGAAGACTAAAAGGATTATCTTTGTTTGCTAATGTAGGCATCGCAGAAGCTTATTTGAAGCAAATTGGTGTAGATATATTGATAGCAAATGAATTGATTGAGAAAAGAGCTCGATTCTATGCTGATGTATATAAAGATACCCAAATGATAGTTGGGGATATAACTGATGATGACTTGAGAAGCCAAATCGTTAATGCGGCTATAAATGTTGATGTAGATTTTATAATAGCGACCCCTCCTTGTCAAGGTATGAGTATGGCTGGTAATCGAGAGGAGTTTGATGTGCGTAATCAACTTATATATTATGCAGTTGATGTTATTAAGCGAGTAAAGCCGCAATTTGCATTTATAGAGAATGTACCAACTATCCTTAAAACTAAAATAAAGGTAGGAGGGGAGATTATGCTTATTCCTGATTATCTGCATTCTTCTTTAGCTGAATATCATTTTAATGACGAAACTTTGGTGAAGGCGATGGATCATGGAGTTCCACAGATGAGAGAACGCAATATCTTTTTGCTGGTACGTAATGATATTGATTTGGAATGGACTTTTCCTAGTCCTCTTCCACACATTACATTGCAAGAAGCTATTGGATATTTGCCTAGTTTGGATCCTTTGTTGAGAGAAGGGCTTGATTTTACTTTGGAAAAGTTTCCTGATTTTCTGAAAAAGAAGGATCAAGGACTTGCCGTGTCAAAATGGCATTATCCTCCAAAGCATTCATGGAAACAAGTGGAATGGATGATGCATACACCAACAGGTAAGTCTGCTATTTATAATCCAGTTTATTATCCTCAAAAGGAAAATGGAGTTCACGTTGTGGCTCACCACAATCATTATAGAAGAATGTATTGGGATAAACCTGCAAGAACGATAACACAGAATAATGGCGTAATATCTTCTTTGGCTTGTGTTCATCCAGGCAGAGCGTATGAGGTAAACGGTGAGATGTTGTATTCGGATCCGCGAGTGTTAACAATATATGAATTGTTGATAGTCTCGTCTTTACCTATTGATTGGCCAATTCCTGATTGGGCAGAAGAAACTTTCATAAGAAAAGTGATAGGTGAGGGTATTCCTTCAAGATTGGTAAAGGAAATTGTTGAATCTTTAATGGCTAAACTATAATGGATAGAGATATGAATTTAAAAACTCCAAAGCATAGTGTTGATGGAGAGACCTTAAAGGCTGTTTTGGGCATTTATTATGCTGCTAATGACTGGGTGGAAAATTCAGTCTACATTGACAAGGCTCGTAAAGTTTTATCAGGTTTAGGCTTAGATAGCGGAGATAAGGAACCTCAAAGCTATACGAAGAAAATGCAGATCTTAACTTATTATGGTTTTATAGAATGGGAAAATGCTAGTAATTTGAGCAGACGTAGAATTACTTCTATTGGTAAAACATTCTATGAGGCTTGGATAGGTGATAATTGGAATGAGGTTCATAAAATCGTTTTCTATTCTTTATCTCACACAATTTTTGGTCGTAATAATAATGGTATACCAGATAGCGATTCTGATATAGAGATTCCATGCTTAGCCCTGCGTGCTTGTTATGAATTGGATAAGTTGACTTCATTGGTGTATGTGTATTTTATTCAGATGATTCAGAATCATGGCTTTTCTTATACTCAGATAATAAGAAAGTTTAAAGACGAGAAGTTTGAAGTGAATGCAGAGGATATAGAACCATCATGTGCAAAGTATAAGGATTGGAAGCCCATTAGCTTTTTGAAAGATTTAGGGATATTTGAAGAAAATGGAAGAGAACTTTATCTTCCCAAGAATATTTTGGAATCTTATGGAACTCTGATTCAAAATTTGCCTATCTATAATGTTGATAAATATGCCAATGTTGTTCCTGAATATATGAATAACACTTTAGCTAGTGTTGTTGCTTCAAAATATCGCCCCTACATCACCGCCATCAAGTCGAAGCCATTCCTTTTGCTAGCAGGTATATCTGGTACAGGTAAGAGCCGAATCGTTCGTGAGTTGGCTCGTGCTTGTTGGGAAGTTGGCACATCTGATTACAAGGAGCATAAACCGAAGAACTATGAGATGGTGCAAGTGAAACCTAATTGGCATGACTCTTCTGAGTTGATAGGGTATGTTAGTAGATTGGGAGAAGAACCAGCTTTCATAGCAGGAGATTTCTTGAAGTTTATTGTCAAGGCTTGGGAAAATCCTCATGTTCCATATTTCTTGTGTTTGGATGAAATGAACTTGGCTCCTGTTGAGCAATACTTTGCAGAATATCTTAGTGTTGTGGAGTCTCGTAAAAAAGATGAAGAGACAGGTGATGTTGTAACTGACCCAATTTTGAAACCAGAGTATGAGGCTGAACTTGACGAAAAGACTGATGAACGAGTTCCAAAAGCGTGGTACAAGAATTTGATAAATGAACTTTTAGTAGAGTGTCCAGATGAAAAGCAGTTTGGATTGTTTCGTCAATTTATAGAGAAAGGTATTTCCATCCCTCAAAACCTCATTGTCGTCGGTACAGTCAACATGGATGAAACCACCTTCTCTTTTTCACGAAAAGTGCTTGATAGAGCTATGACCATCGAGATGAATGAGGTGGACTTGGCAGGTGGGTTGACCCAGAAGCATGAAACAATAGGCAAACTCAACTTTGATGACTTAGTAGGAACGAATGTAGAAGGCATGGATGTCTATTCTGATAATCAGAAAGTTTGTGATAAGGCTATCACATATCTACAGAAGATTAATGAAGTTCTGGAGGGCACTCCGTTTAAGGTGGCTTATCGTACACGCAACGAGTTCTTGCTCTATGTGGTAAACAATCTCCCTTATCGCAAAGATGAGGATGGTGATGAACTGGATGAGGAAGAGGTCGTGGCTCGTGCCTTGGATGAGATTACTTCGATGAAAGTTCTCTCTCGCATTGAGGGCGATGACCAAAAGGTAAAGGAAGAACTTCTTGCTCGATTGGAACAGGTTGTGACTGATATGTTGCCTGAGACACTACATGAGAAATCTGTTTCTTTGGCTAAGTTGAAAGAAATGAAGGAACGTTGTAAAACGGGCTTTACCAGTTTCTGGAGCTAATCAAAATATTTGGATAGGGAAGAGATAATAGGGTATATATAAAAATAGGTTGCGTATGGAACTGCTGAGGCTGGAGCATCTAGACTTTATGATGACCATCGAATGCACCAAGTTTGATGCAATATGGAGAAAGGCTAAGGGTAATGTGGGAGAGGAGCATCTTACTTCCACTTACTCTTGGTCGGAGGGTGTCGTGTCGGTAGAGCGGCTTTTGGAGGATGGTAAATCTTCAGAAAGTATCTTGAAAGATGTGCCTGCGCCTGCTATCTTCTTTGATAACACAGACTATCCTATATGGATTGATTTCAAGGAGAATAGCCATGTCAAGGGTGCGAAGTTCTGTTCCGTAAGCCAAAGTGATAATGAGCGATTTGCCTTTAGAAGAGGACTGCTCGCTGGCTTTCTCAACTATGGCAATGAGATTGGGCGTTCGGAAATCAACTTCGAATATGATACAGATAAGGGAAAGCGAAGATTTTCTTTCTCTTTTGAGGTGTTGAGTACCAAACTGGATTATCATAGTCATTGGAAGAAGATAGTGGAAGACATCGAACAAGAGTATCATATGTTGTCGCTTGATTTCTTGAAGCGAACCTTCCATAGCTTTTCTCCTGATGCAAATGGAGAGACGCCTGAGATTATCTGGTGGAGCATCTTTGCGGCTGAACAAAAGAAGTTCTTGAACGCTTGTAAGAATATCATTGAGCGTCCTCGCCATCGATTGCATGGTAGGGAGGCTTTTCTTCGTGCTGATAAGTTGCGCAGAATACCTATGTCTTTAGAAAATGAGATAGCCGAGCATCGCAGGGAGCCTGCTCGTCTTTATCGGGTGGAGGAGCAAGTGCAATCGAATGATACACAAGAGAATCGTTTCTTGAAATATGCATTGGGTCAAATCACGGATAGGTATGCCGTGTTGAAGGAGCGTATCTTGAAGGTGGAGGGTGTATCTGATACTACAAGGAAGGAACTGGATGATACCTTTCTTGCCCTCTATAGGTTGCGGAGAAATCCTTTCTTCCGTACCATTGGCCGTTTCAAGGGATTGAATCAGGAGAGTCTTGTTTTGCAGAAAGCTTCTGGCTATAGTCTGGTTTATCGCACATGGAATTTGCTTCGTAAGGCTTATTCGTTCAATGAGGGTATGTATCGCTTGCAGTCGAAAGATATCGCCACGCTCTATGAAATATGGTGCTTTATAGAGGTGAGCCATATCGTAAAGCAACAATTGCATTTGGATGATAATGATGTGGAGCATCGCAATCGCATGGAGATGAATGGCTTGTTTACTTGGGAACTTGGTAAGGGTGAAAATTCTCGCATCCTCTTCCGAAAGGATGGGGTGGAATTGGCGGAACTTGTTTATAATCCGAAGAATACGGAATGGGTGAACGATAACATCGGTATGACTCACTTCGTCGTACCAACCGTACCTCAGAAACCGGACATCGTATTACAACTTACCAAAAACGATCTTCAGAAAGATATGAAGATGACTTATCTTTTCGATGCAAAGTATCGGATAGCCAGCAAGTTGGGCAATGGGGTAGATGTACCTCCAGACGATGCCATCAACCAAATGCACCGTTATCGTGATGCTATTTATTATCGTGATTATGTTGAGGCTCCTCTCAAGAAGGAAGTGATAGGTGGTTATATCCTGTTCCCTGGTGATGGCAAACCGATTGATGTGGAGATGGCTAAGTTCTACCAAACTATCAAGGAAGTGAATATCGGTGCCTTTCCGCTTCGGCCGAATGATGAGAGAAACAGGTTGCTGTTGGAAAACTTCATACAGGAATTGATAGAAACGAAGGCTAAGGATACTGTGCAACATGTGATTCCGCAGAAGGGTACTGTAATGGAAGTGGATAATCGGGTGTTGGTTGGTGTGGTTCGTCCGAGTCATCGTCGTGGGTACGAAAAGAGTTTTTTGAATCAATCTGCCACCTTATATTATACGGGTGCCAAGTTCCCGTCAACCATAGCATTGCAGGATCTTCATTATTTCGTGCCATATATTAAAGGTAAGGGGATTCGTGATGTGTATGAGATTGTGAGAATGAGAACCATAACGGGTAAAGAGGCAAAGCAGGATGAAGGTGCTGATGCCATGGATGATTTGCGTTTGGCCTTTGAACTTCGTTTTTCTCGCCAGTTGTATAAGGAATATCGTATGATTGATGTCTTGCAAATGAAAGACCTGACGTTTCTGGATACGACATTTAGCGATATTGATGGTTATGTTTCATCGCGTATATAGAAAAAGTTTTTCTATTTTATTGCCACATCTGCCACGCAGATTGTAAGTAATTGATACACAGAAAGAAATGGGTGGCAATAAGACGTATTTTTATTGTCACCTATTGCCACCTATTGCCACGCCTTATTTTCGATTATTCTTCGGTAAGTGACATAGAATCAAGTAGTTGCCTAATTTGTGGTAAGCGGCTCCGCATTTATACCTTGCCCTTTATCGTAAAAGTTCTTACCTTTGCACCATAATTTTAAAAGCAAC
>CAKPYB010000003.1 GCA_934202525.1 uncultured Prevotella sp. | reverse complement strand
TGTGATTTTAAAATTATGGTGCAAAGGTACGAACAAAAGAGAAGACTACAATGGTATAAACGCGGAGCCGCTTACGAAGTATCATGTTTTTGCTGATTGGGATCGAAAAAAATGCTTTATGAACTGAAAAAAATAGCATTTTTAAGGCAATAAACAGGATATTTTTGCGTTTAGTAAAACAGAATGTTTTATTCTTAATACTTAAGAAACATGGATGAAAAGGAATTATTGAAAAAGGCTTTTGAGTACGGAAACGTACCTAGCAACATCACCTACTGTTTCACCGAACCATGTCCGATGAAAAACAAATGTATCCACTATCTATCCGGTCTCTATAAAAACGAGAAGACTGATAGAGGGGATGCCATCTTCCCAAATGCCCTGAAAAACGGAGAATGCAAGTACTTCGCACCGCTGCGTGTCGTGAAAATGGCATGGGGGTTCGACAATCTCTTTGCCGAAATGAAAGTGAAAGATGCGCCTGCACTGCGCGCCGAAATGAGAGACTACCTCGGTAGCAAAGGACAATACTACCGTTACAAACTGGGACAACTGAAACTCCTCCCAGAACAGCAGGCATATATCAAACAGCTCTTCGCCAGATACGGATATAAAGATGTTGAATTCGACCATTTCTCAGAAGAGATTGATTTCACTAAAAGCTAATCTTTTTCTCAGCCCTCCAGATGTTCCAGCCATGCCATTTAAACGGTCCCACAGAGAACACGTGACGGGCTACCGGTGAACACGTGACGGGCTACTGGAGAACAAGTGACGGGCAACCATTGCCCGCATAAGGGGAAATGAGTGCCCAATTCATCAACCGAACTTTGGGCAACATTGATAAGAGTTTATAGTTTATAGTTAATAGTTTATAGTTTACAGTTTATAGTTAACAGTTTATAGTTAATAGCTAATAGATTGACAATTAACCATCTTAATAAATATTTACAATGAAGGTAACTATAGTTCATACAAACAACAAGAAGCAGCTCCTCGTCAGCACCAAGACGATGGAGAAGTTGCTGCAACGTATCGCAAAGGATGATAGCAGGCTTACTGTTACCCACTTCCGCGAATGCGTGCCTTATATGGAAAGCGGATACGAATATTACAAGGACATGCCAACATGGATGCACATCTACCCCGCTGCCGAATTCGCCAAAGACGAAAACAACAACCTGAAGATGAAGACTTGCAATGGTATCCTGCTGCTGAAATTCGGAAACATCACGGATGCAGACGGCGTGGAGGGCGTGAAGAGCTCGGTTGCCATGCTGCCTTCTACCTTTGCTGCGCTGGAAGGTGCTGATGGTAAGTCGGTTATCGTATTGGTGAAATTCAGCAATGAAGATGATTCGCTGCCTGCTGAGGAGGCGGATGCCGAACGACTTTACCGCATCGCATACCAGCAGATTCTGCCTGTATACCAGGCGATTGCGAAAGCTTCGATTCTTACAGACGGACCGAAACCTTCGATAGAAGCGGGCTCTAACCTGTCTTTTGAGCCTTCGATGCACAACAGTTTTATGATGACGCTCGATGCGAAACCTTATTTCAACAGTAAGGCGGTGGCGATAAAGATTGACAGCAAGATGCGTCCGCAGAACCTGGCTTCCAACACGGAAGATAATCAGCTATTGATGTCTGAATCCGCTACTCCGGAAGAGGAAAAGAAAGGAGATAAGAACAGCGTTCGCGAGAATATCATGAGCATGATGCAGCTGCTGAAAAGTAAATATAACTTCAGATACAACACGGTGATGAAATTCGTGGAATACATGCCGAAAGAGAAAGGTTGGTATGGTTTCCAGCCCGTAGATCCGAGAGTGCAGAAGCGCATGACACTGGAGGTGCAGCTCGCAGATATAAGGGTGAGCATCAAGGATGTAAGGAATTTTCTGGAGTCTGATTACATCAAAAACTACAATCCGATAGATGAATATCTCTTCCAATGCTACGACAAATGGGACGGGAAGGACCATATCCGTGCCTTGGCTCGTACGGTTCCTACTAGCAATCCTTACTGGGCAGACTGGTTCTACACCTGGTTTCTGGGCATGGTTGACCAATGGCGCGGCTTTACCCATCGCCAGTATGGCAACTCGGTGGCTCCACTTCTGATTTCCAAGCAGGGTTACAACAAGAGTACTTTCTGTCGCCGGCTGTTGCCACCGGAACTGCAATGGGGATATAGCGATAATCTGATTCTGTCAGAAAAACGTCAGGTTTATCAGGCGATGGCGCAGTTTATGGTCATCAATCTCGATGAGTTCAACCAGATTTCGCCACAGGTGCAGCAGGGATTTCTGAAGAATCTCATCCAGTTGCCTACGCTGAAATACAAACCTCCGTACGGCAGTCATGTCATGGAATTTCCTCGTCTCGCCTCGTTCATCGCCACGAGTAACATGAAGGATATACTCACCGACCCATCCGGCAACCGAAGATTCATCGGTGTGGAACTGACGGGGCCTATCGACGTGAGCGTGCGTCCGAACTATCAGCAGCTTTTCGCCCAGGCGCTTGCAGCCTTACACAATGGCGAGAAGAGTTATTTTGATGCGGAACAGGTGAAGTTGATCATGAAGAACAACTGCCAGTTTGAGGTGGCTGAGCCGATAGACCAGTATTTCATGCTCTATTTCGATTTGGTTGAGAATGAGAAAGAGGGTGAATATCTGACTGCTGCCGAGATTTTCGACTATCTGAAAAAGCAGATAGGTTCATCGCTCAAGGTGAACAGTTTGATGGGATTCGGCAGAAAACTGGCGAATATGAGTGACTTAAAACATAAGAGATTTGCAGATGGAATGAAGTATCTTGTAAAGAAAAAGTAAAATAATGATACTTCTATGAGACTTTAATGAGACTTCTCGGCATCAAAACCGAGAAGTCTCATTTCTTTTATCTTATTATCTATCAAGTCTTTAAGCCGACATTTTCAATAGAAAATGAGACTTTGAGACTTTTTTCTCAAAAAAACTTTTTCACGTAAAAGAAAGCTTTTGCCCTTTCAGGGCGACAGGCTTGCGTTTATAAATACCCAGGGTGTTGCCCTGGGCTAAGAGCTTCTGCCCTTTCAGGGCGTGTGGAGCTTTCAGGGCGTGAGAGCTTTCGGAACCTATGGAGCCTACATCTGAAAACACTTATCCTTTAGATAGCATAAAGGAAGGTGCGGATGAACCAGTAGCAAACGATACCTGCGATGTAACCTACGAAAGCAATCCAGGAGATGTGCTTCATATACCAGCCGAAGGTAATCTTCTCCAAGCCCATTACTACCACACCAGCGGCACTACCGATAATCAGCATTGAACCACCTACTCCGGCACAGTAGGCAAGCAACTGCCAGAAGACACCATCCACAGCCATATCGCCAGCGGCAGCCACAGGATACATTCCCATACATCCGGCTACCAGAGGCACATTGTCAACAATACTTGAAAGCACACCGATGATACCAGTTACGAGGTAGTGGTTGCCATCGAATACGACGTTCAAGCCCTGACCCAAAGCAGTCAATACGCCAATCTCAGCCAGGCAGGATACTGCCATCAGGATACCGAGGAAGAAGAGGATGGTACTCATATCCACACGAGAAAGCAACTTGGTTACTCGCTTCTGAGTGCCCTCGGCATCAGCTCCACGATGCAAACCGCGATAGAAAACTTCGGTAGCTGTCCAGAGAACGCCCAATACCAGGAGGATTCCTACGAATGGAGGCAAGTGGGTGATACTCTTGAAGATAGGAACGAAGATCAAACCGCCTACTCCCAACCAGAACACAGCCTTGCGCTGACCTTCGGTGAAATCGCTGACCGATGCATTCTGCTGGGCAGAAACCTCAGGCATCACGAGTTCGCCCTTCAACATGGTCTGAAGGATGAGGGCTGGAATCACCATGGAAACCACAGATGGGATGAAGATTTCGGCGATAACGCCGGCTGCAGTAATCAATCCCTTGTTCCAGAGCATGATGGTGGTAACGTCGCCGATTGGCGAGAAGGCACCACCCGAATTGGCTGCGATGATGACGAGGGATGCATAAACCATGCGGTCCTTGTGGTCGGTGACGAGCTTTCGGAGAATCATGATCATCACGATACTGGTGGTCAGATTGTCGAGGATAGCCGAGAGGAAGAAGGTAAGGATAGCGATACGCCAGAGGAGCGCACGCTTCGACTTGGTCTTCATCACCTTGCGAACCCAGTTGAATCCGCCGTTCTGGTCAACGATTTCCACGATGGTCATCGCACCCATCAGGAAGAAGAGTGTTGTGGCGGTATCGCCCAGATGTTCCTGGATGATTCCGGTCACCTTCTCCACCATTCCAGCAGCACCGCCTGTATAATCAGGGTGCATCAACTGGAGATACTGCATTGGATCCATCATGTAGAGGGTCCAACAACCTACCAACATCAACAGGGCAATCGCAGCCTTGTTTACCTTTGTCAAGCTTTCGGTAGCTATGAGTGCATAGCCGAGCACGAAAACGACAATAATAGAAATTGTAAGTGTAGTCATTACTTTTTATTTATTATTAGATATTCTTTTCCTTTAGATATGATTTGGCACGTATGTTAACCAAACGGCTGCAAAGATACAAAAAGAAAAGCAATAACCACACGATTCCTTATTATAATTGTATGAAATCGTTTACTTAATTACAGTTTTAACCTCAATACAAACAGTTTTCGACCAGTATGGTTGAGGCATTTCGTAATTATACACATGCTTGTTGAATTCGCGAGGCATTAGTGTAACTAGTAAAAAGTTAATTAGTAATAAAGTTCTAACTAAAAGCTTTCTTACTTTAAAGATTATTGCTATCTTTGCATTTCATAAAACATGTAACATAAAACATGGAATAGATATAAAACGTTATGGAACAGCTGAATAACCCATTTGTTATCTACGGATATAAGGGAGCAGAATACTTCTGCGACCGCAAGAAAGAGACGGAAGTCATCATGAAGGCTTTGCAGAATGAGCGCAACATCGTCCTCATCTCTCCTCGACGCATCGGAAAGACGGGACTCATACACCATGTCTTTGAGAACATCAGCAAGCAGGAGCCTGAGACGCATTGTTTCTATCTCGACATCAATGCCACAAGAAATCTGAGCCAATTCATCCAATTATTGGCAAAGACGGTTATCGGGAAGGTTGATACTTTCTCGCAAACTGCCATGCGCAAGATTACCACCTTCTTTGCCGGCTACAAGCCTACGATGTCGTTTGATGAGATGACGGGAATCCCTACGTTCTCGATTACGGTTTCGCCAAGCCAGCGCGAAGATTCTCTCAAACATATCTTTGAATATCTGAAGCAATCAGAGAAGCGAATCTATATTGCCATCGACGAGTTCCAGCAGATAGCCGAATATCCCGAAGATGGCACAGAGGCCCTGCTGCGCTCCTACATCCAGTTCTTGCCGAATGTATATTTCATCTTTGCAGGCAGTAAGCAGCACATGATGACCGACATGTTCCTGTCGGCAAAGCGACCATTCTATCAGAGTTCGCAAATTCTCAACCTTCCTCTCATCAACCAGGATGAGTATCATCATTTTGCCAACAGATGGATGGAAAACCGGAATCTGACCATGGATCATGATACCTTTGCCTATCTATATAATAAGGTGGATGGTCAAACCTGGTATATCCAGGATATTCTGAACCGACTCTATCAGAACGGAAAGGAAATTACGACAGCGGAAATTGATGATGTAACCCTGGAATTGGTGAACGAGCAGGAAGTGGCATTCGTGAATTACTACGATTCCCTTACCGATAATCAGGCTGCTCTTCTATCTGCCATTGCCCAGGACAAGGCTGTCACCTCCATTCTTTCGCAGGATTTCATCAGCCGCCACAACTTGCCTGCTGCCAGCAGCGTGAGTCTTGCTCTCAAGACGCTGATCAATAGAGAATTCATCTACAAGTACAATGGCAGCTATATCATCTACGACCGCTTCTTCGGGATGTGGTTGAGGAAGAACTGCGCAGCCTCCCTGTAGAAGCAACAGTTCATATAAACACATCATTAAGTATTCTTTTTAAAGCATCATCAATATGAGACATCATCATTATATGAAATATCTGTTTGTACTTCTCCTCTTCCTTCCTACCAGTCTCATGGCACAGAACAAGGAAGAGAAGATGCCTGGACATATCACAAAAATACAGAAACTGGAAGATGTGAACGTAACAGGGAATCGCCCTCACTTCATCCGACTCAAGGGATATTATCGCAGTTACCAGACTAACGACTCTGTAATGAAATACTTCAACGACGGCATCGTGGAGTATTACATCAACCTGAAGAATGGAAAGACGGATCTCAATGCCTATTCCAAAAGAAATCTTCACAACAGCCGACTCGTTTCCGAAGACAAAAAGCAAGCATTCATGGTCAGCGACGAAGGAACCTTCCGACCTTGGCCGGAAGAGAAGACACTTATTGAGCAATATCGAAAGAAATATCAGCTGAAAGATTCACTGGGCTCTCAACTCGTTCTGCTCAATCAGCAGACAATAGGCAGTATTCAAACGGACAGCACCCGGAACATCTGTCAGATAGAAATCAACCAGCTTCCTACCTACAAGAATCTGACGCACCAGCTTTTCGGATATACCCAGACAGATATCTACGACCATGTGGTGGAAGCCTATCAGATAAGTCCAGAAGATTACTATTCCTTCAAGGACCTGCTCTTCCAGAAATCAGACAACAGCTATCTCTTCTCTCATAAGAAAGACAAGCAGCAGCAAGTCATCCGTGTGATTACTGAGCTATACATCACGGAAAAGGAGTATGTAGAAAAGAAGCAATCCATCAAACCGGATTCCTCTACTCCCAAAGAATCAGCTGCCGCCATTACCGATTTCTGCAACAGCAACAAGATTCCTGCCTTGCCTGAAGCAACAGAGCAGGAGATGCAGCAGTTAACTCCCTATAATCCTGCAAACATGAAAGAAATAAAGGAGTAAAAATAGGTAAAATGCATAAAGGTTCCAAACACATTGTTCCCCACACGAGCAGAAAAGTAAACGTGTGGGGGCTTACTGAAGATGCTTTGCAGATATACCATAAAGAGAAACGCCTAAGGTTACTGGCAAATTCTTTTTTCTATCTGTACACAGATTTCTTACGCAGCCCTTCTTGAAATAAGCAGGGAAATGAATTTCTCCATTACCGCTACTTGCCATAACAGCTATACCTATATAATATCTATGATTGCGCTCCAGCTTCAACGGCTCTTCTATCCAAACAGATAAATCCTTCTTATCTGATATTTCGGATAATCGGACGTACAAAGGTCGATGCTGTACAGGCACAAATTCTGTTCCCTTTACTTCATAAATGATTAAACGAATCGTGCATGAAGCAAAAGTACATTTTTGTACTCTCAACTTGGCTGTTTTCACATAATAGTCTTTATTTACAACAAATAAGGGGCCCGTTTCATATTTCGTGTTTCTAACGTTATGAAATGCAACATCACCTGGTGCCCGAACTCCTTTCCCCAGAATGCCTTCCTGCTTTTTACCGGAAACAACTGTAATTTCGGACAAATCACAGGTCTTTTCTTTCAACGTAAGTTGCAACAAAGGCTTTTTACGATATACATCATAAGGAATTTTACAGGTCTGATAACTGATATGACTAACAACAAGTTCCTGTTTCATGCCATCGGGCACCACCAGAGAGAAAATTCCTTCCCTGTCAGATACCGCATAAATACTATCTACATATACGCTAGCATATTCAACGTTCTTACCAAATTCATCCACAACATGTCCTTTTATAGTCTTATTTGCAGCAATACATGCCAAAGACATAAACTCACAGACAATCAGAATAAATATAAATCTCCTTATATTCATAGCTTTAAAATTTTATGTTTATATGTATAGCATCGTCCTCCCAATTTTGATATAATCTTAGAATTAGACTTTGCCTCTATACAATGTTCTGCAATCATGATGCAAATATAGTAATTTCTATATTTATCGCAAAACTTCAGGTTGAATGTTTAAACTTTTTTAGTTGTTTGAAGAAATGGCATTCGTAATTTAACATCTAAAAATCCGCACGACTCTAGGAGCCATGCGGATTCTGATATATAATGTAGCTAGCAATAATTGATGTTCACAAGTTATTTTGCCATCTTGAATACGGCGGCACTAATGCCTGAAGCCTTGATGGCATCGGTCTTCTTGCCTGATTTATATACAACCTTGCCTGTAGAAAGAACAGAAACTGCCTTGCCACCTACAGAGCTGATGTTGAGAGAGGCTGCCTTGGCACCAGGATTCACGACAACAACATACTTCTCATCACCCAAAGTGCGCTCATATACCATCGGATATTCCTGACCCTTCTGGTTCAGGAGCTTCCAATCTCCCTCATTGTCAAGAGCCTTGGCTGAATGACGCAAAGCGGTCAGCTTACGGGTATATGACAACAGAGAATTCTGATCTCCCTGCTGAGCCTCAACGGTCAACTTTCCGTTTTCCGTATCTACAGGGAAGTAGAGCTTATCAGGTGCACTCGTAGAGAATCCGGCATTCTTGCCCTTGGTCCACTGCATCGGAGTGCGGGTACCAGAACGCTCATTGCTACCCTCCTTGTTAGGGAGATTCATCTGATACTTCATACCAATCTCATCACCATAATAAATAAATGGAATACCAGGCATGGTGAGGAAGAAGGTCATCGCTACCTTCAGCTGGTCTGGCGTATTGCGGGTACCGATGTTAGGACGCTGGTAATCGTGGTTGGCAGATGGAACAGCGATGTAGCCGAGATTCTTGGTGGCATTGTATGCCTTGGTATAGTTCTCGCTAAATTCCTTGAGCGAACCCTTGCCCTGCTTGTCGAAATAGCAGTTCTGGTAGCTCTGCTCCCACTTGCCCCAAGGAGTCTTGCGGTCGAAGAACAGAGAAGCATAGCCCTTGAGACCAAAATGGATGTAGAAATCTATGTTGAAACCGGCAGGGATGGCTTGCTGCGGATTAGCCCATTCTGAAATCAGGACGGTCTCAGGATAGTACTTGTCCTTCCAGGCACGCATCTCATTCCAGAGCTTGGAAACCTCCTTCTTGTCGGGATCGTTCTTGATGAGCGATGACGCCATATCTACTCGGAATCCATCAACGCCCTTATCAAACCAGAAAGCCATGATGTTACGTATCTCCCTGCGAACAGCCTGTGGTCCTGGAGCATCTACACCCTGTTCCCAAGGATGACTTGGGTCTGGATGAGCAAAACCATAGTTCAAGGCAGGCTGGCACTCGAAGAAATTCTTCTCATAATACTTGGCACGAGGAGCATTCGCCTCCACATATCTGCCTCGGGTACTAGACTCCGGACTTGCCTCCTGATGACGGGCTTCTATTTCTTTCTTCTCGCTCTCAGGGATATCATTCATCCAGATATAATAGTCGCTGTAACGCTGGTTAGGATCTTTCTCGGAAGACTCCTTAAACCAGGCACACTTGGTGCTGGAATGTCCTGCCACCAGGTCGAGACAAACCTTCATGCCACGCTTATGGGCCTCATTGACCAATGTAACCAAATCGGTATTGGTACCGAATCGAGGATCCACCTTATAGAAGTCGATGACATCATAGCCGCCATCAAACCATCCCGACTCAAAGATCGGATTGAGCCAGAGGGCATTTACACCCAGCGACTTGATGTAATCCAACTTGGAAGTGATACCCGGCAGATCGCCAATACCATTGCCATCAGTATCCATATAGGAAGATGGATAAATCTGATAGAAAAGTGCATCACTCAACCAAGCCGGTCCCTTCTTCTGTTCTGCCTGAGCAGAAAGTGTGGTTGCCGCCAAGGCAGCAACCAACAGCATTTTATTCATTCTTTTCATGAGCATCATTATTAATTCAAGAAAAACTCTATCATAATAACTCAAAACCCTGCTTTTTATTGTGCAAGAATACTAATTGCGAATCCACCACCTGCAACGGAATTCAACTTCAAGACAGACTTGCTGGTTACAGTCTTCTTGGTGATGACGTAAGCCTGAGGGTTGGTCTTGTAGTTGGCATTCTTTGCATCCTGATAGATGGTAGCCACATACTTCTTGCCCTTGTCGAGGAAATCGAGCTTTACGGTAGATTGATGAGCCTTCATACCCGTAACACCACCTACAAACCAGTTATCAGAGCCCTTTGCCTTACGGGCTGCGGTGATATACTCCATTGGTTCTGCCTCCAGATAGATAGACTTGTCCCAATCTACAGCCACATCCTTGATAAACTGGAAGGCATCCATGTGCTTCTCGTAATTCTCAGGGAAATCGGCAGCCATCTGCAATGGACTGTACATGGTTACATAGAGTGCCAACTGACCGCAGATAGTAGAGTTGCAATGTGAACCATTGGCGCAATCCATCTCAAAGATACCAGGGGTATAGTCCATCGGACCACCCTGCAGACGGGTGAAAGGCAAGATGGCAGTATGTCCTGGTTTGATGCCTCCGAATGCCTGATATTCTGTACCGCGAGCACTCTCGTTGCCAATCAGGTTAGGATAAGTGCGGCAGAGACCGGTAGGACGCACAGCCTCATGGGCATTTACCATGATGTGATAATCGGCAGCACGGGTTACGGCATGCAGATAGTGATTGATTTCCAACTGACTGTAGTGATGCTCGCCACGAGGAATGATGTTGCCCACATAACCGCTCTTCACTGCATCATAGCCATAATCCTTCATCAACTGATAAGCTCTGTCCATATACTTCTCATAGTTCATCACAGAAGAAGAGGTCTCATGATGCATGATGAGCTTCACTCCCTTGGAATGTGCATACTCATTGAGTGCCTTGATGTCGAAATCAGGATATGGAGTCAGGAAATCGAATACTTTTTCCTTCATATAGCCACTCCAGTCTTCCCAACCGATGTTCCATCCTTCTACCAGGACAGCATCGAAACCATGGGCTGCAGCAAAGTCGATGTAACGGCGCACATTGGCATTGTTGGCAGAATGCTTGCCAGATGGCTTGGCATGTACATAGTCGGTTCCATCCAACTTCACGGTAGGATAATCATGGGTATAAGCCCACTCACCCTTACCGGAAATCATCTCCCACCATACACCTACGTACTTCACAGGATGAATCCAGGAGGTATCCTTGATCTTGCAAGGCTCATTGAGGTTGAGAATCAGGTTGGAAGACAGCACCTTGCGGGCATCATTTGTGATGACCATCGTACGCCAAGGGCTCTTGAACGGAGTCTGCATGTATCCCTTCATTCCCTGGGCATCAGGGGTAAGCCAAGAGGTAAAGGTCATGGTCTTGTCATCCAGATTCAGGTGCATGGCTGGATAATCCACCAGAGCAGCCTCATGCAGATTGATGTAGATACCATCATCTGTCTTCAACTGGAGTGAGGTCTGTACACCGGTATCAGAAAAAACAGTCTGTGAGAGATTGCTACTGACAGCAGCATGCAAAGCTGGACGAATGCCAGACAGACGGGTCTTGGTGTATTCATATTCCTGGGTATCGTAATCACCAGGAATCCACCAGGCGGTATGATCGCCCGTCATGGCAAATTCAGTACGCTCTTCCTTGATGGTAAAGTAGTTGAGACTGCCTTTCTGAGGGAACTCATAGCGTAATCCTACTCCATCGTCATAGACACGGAAACGGACGTTCATATAACTGTCGGTGGAATTCTGCTTCAACTCTACCAACATATCATTATAATGATTGCGAATAGACTTGTTCTCTCCCCAAACAGGAGTCCAGGTCTCGTCGAAAGTGGAAGTCTTCTCATCGATAACACTAAAATCGGCAAGCAGGTCCTTGCCATCCTTACCGCCCTTGGCGAGCTGATAACCCAGACGGCTAGGCTTGATGATGGTCTTACCTTGATAGGTCACACTATAGGTAGGTACAGTGCCATCCAAGGTGAAGTTCACCTTAATCTGTCCGTTAGGAGAAGTAATGTCTCCTGCATCTGCTGAGATGCCAAAAGCCATCAGAAGGCTTGCGAGCAAAAAGAGTTTTTTCATATTATTTCCTTTTTAGTTTGTAATATTCAATATAAAATTACCATTCTACTTGGTATAACCAGGATTCTGGCCGAGTTTTTTGTTCAAGTTGAGCACGGCATAAGGGATAGGATAAACCATGGTATAGCCCTGCGTATCATCATTGTAATCACCTGCAGAAGCATTGTGGGTCACACCCTTGAAGCGGTCAGCAGTAGGCTCTGTAAAGGTACAGAATCTGATCTGGTCTTGGCGGCGTACTCCCTCCCAAGCCAATTCCAGCATACGTTCATCCAGAATATCATTGAGCGTAAGCTCTGTACGAGGAGTAGCAGCAACACGGCCACGAACCTCATTGACAATTGTGAGAGCCTCAGCCTTGTTACCCATACGATATTCAGCCTCAGCCTTCATCAACAAGGCATCGGCATAACGCCAGATAACCAGGTCGTTGTTGAAGCTATACTGCTGGGTTGTAGACTTGTCAAACTCATACTTCTTCATTCGGGCACCGGAACACTTCATGGCATGAGGGTCGTCGGTTGCAGAGAAATCTACCTTTACTGCCAGTGGCATATACTCCAGTGGCTTGTCTGTAGCACCATCCTCTACAGGTTTTCCTGTCTCCTCCATATAATCCTTATCGGTATAGAAGTTGAGTTTCAGACGAGGGTCCGGATTAGCCGTTCCATAACCATATACCAGCATCTGCTGCTTGGAAGAGCAGGCTCCATTCCAGCCCTGATAACCGATGGCACCGCCATGGTTGTAATGCAGGGTACGCACGATGTTGTAATCCTCTATCTTATAGTTGACGCAGTCGTTCGGACGGGTCCAGATATTCTCCACGGAATTCTGGTTGGCTACGATGAAGTTGTCGGCATAGCTAGGCTGCAGGCGGTAACCCAAGCTTGCAATCTGATCAGCACAATAGGCTGCTGTTTCCCACGCATTGCGAGTCTTGCCATCCAAAGTAATGTTTATATTTTTGCCCATTTCAGAAACCGTCTTTCCCTGCTCCTCGCTGGCAGTAGCCTTGCCGCTCTTGTCTGTTCCTACAAAGGCGCTGTAGCTGGTTGGAGTGGTATCATCGATGGTATAGACCGGTGCATTGATGGCACACTTAGCCATACACATATATGCCACAGCCTTGGTGATACGGCCATAATATTCACCCTCGTTCTGGCTCTTACTGTCTGAAAGATGAGGAATACATTCTGCCAACTCAGAAGTGACAAACTTGAAGACATCAGAACGGTTAGACTGCGCCACCTCGTTGGCACTCACCTGAGAAGAAACAACCAATGGCACCTGTCCGAAGAGATCCATCACATAGTAATAATAGACAGCACGAAGAGCTCTCAACTCATATACATATTCAGCATACTCCGGATGCTCATCCAGGTACTTGTTGAGTCGGTCGATAGAAGAATTGGCAAGACCGATGACACGATACAGGTTGTTCCACACATCGTTATACTTGCTTACAGACGACTCAAAGTTGTGGAGGAAGATATTCTGCCAGGCTCCACCATCTACCCAGTCACCCTGACGACCAGGAATCATACTGGCATCAGAAGAGAACTCCTGGAAGGTGTGTACCGAGCCACCATCGCTTCCATACAATCCATTTCCGATGGAAGAATATACGTTAGCCACTGTGTTTACATATACCAGCTTAGGGGTGCTGAAAGCCTCCTCCTCAGAAAACTTGCTTCGTGGATTCTCATCCAGTGAGCAACCAGCCAACAAGACAGAAGAAAGAAGCATAGAACCTATAATATATTGTTTCATAACTGTAATCCTTTATATATTAATAATGTAATTCTTAATCTGATAATATAATCATTATATCATCTAGAAATTCACTGAGAGCGACAAAGTATAAGTACGGCTCAGAGGATAGATGTTCTTGTCGTCGATACCCAGATTGTCGCCACTGATGGTTGCTGAGTTGATCATTGGAGTCAAGCCCTTGTAACCAGTGAGGGTACAGATATTGTTGACCGACAATGACAGGTGAATGTTGTTGATAAACTTCCACTTGAGCATATCCTTGGTGAAAGTGTAGCCCAGAGAAGCGTATTCAAAGTTCATATAGTCACCCTTTTCCAACCAGTAGTCAGAAATCTGAACATCATGGATACCCTTGCCATTGTTGAGATGCTGTGCACCGCTCAGGATATTATAGGTTGGGAAATTACTCATATTGTTCAAGGTCATGGATGTGGCATTGTAAATCTTATGACCGAAAGCACCATTAAACTGCATCGTCAGATCCCAGTTCTTGTACTTGAAGTTCATATCCCAACCGAGGAAGTACTTAGGGATAGCCTGTCCGCAAACCTTGCGGTCGCCACTGTCACCTGTATCAATAGTACCATTATCATCAAGGTCTTCGATGATATACTGTCCTTTCTCATCGATACCTGTGCAGTGAGGCAGATAGAATACACCTACAGGCTGTCCCTCAATGAGATAGGTTACGCCATTGTTATGTACCAGACCAGCTGCACCTACGGTGGCAACAGAGATATGCTCGCTCGTTGTCATAGGCTGCCCCTTGTAGGTACCACTCAACTTCTTCAGCTTATTCTTCTGATAAGAGAAATTCAGACCGGAATTGAAGGTGAAGTCCTTCGTCTTGATGATGTCACCACGAACAGCCAGCTCGAATCCCATATTAGTCATGGTACCCATATTTGCCAACAGACGGTCGTAAGTGAAAGGAGGTACTGGCACGGTATAGGTATAAAGCATATCTGATGTCTCAGAAGTATACCAGTCGAAGGTTACATTGAGGCGCTGCTTGAACATCGACAGGTCGAAACCGGCATCAAATGTCTTCTTTACCTCCCATTTCAGGTCAGGGTTGCTGTTGGAGGTAACCGCAAAAGTAGTACTTGTTGCGCCGTTGACGGTAGTTACACCATTAGGCTCCATCAGGGCAAGAGAAGTATAAGGATCGATGGCATCCTGATTACCGGTTACACCATATCCTGCACGAATCTTGAAATTATCTATCTGCTTGATTTTCTTCATCCAAGGCTCGTTGCTGATTACCCAAGCCAAGGAAGCTGATGGGAACCAACCCCACTTCTGACCTGCACCCAACTTAGAAGAACCATCGGTACGAACATTGACGGTAGCGATGTATTTGTCTGCCAGCATATAGTTGACACGAGCCATGTAAGAGCTCAGGGTATATTCGGTGTAGTTAGACTGCAGATTACCCCAGCTCACATTGGCAGCAGCCTTCATGTTATTGAACTTGAAGTAGTTGGTATCAAATCCATGTGCCTCCTGTGAGTTCCAGTCGTAGGTATATTTCTGTCCCTCCATCAGAGCCAAGGCATCGATGTGATGCTTACCGAAATCCTTGGAGAAATTCACCATGATGTTGCCCATGTAGTCCTTGCGGTTGGTATTGGCGATATAAGCCCATCCGTTACCATTCAGCTTACCCATCTGGATGTTGTTAGGAATATAGAACTTGTTATCACGGTTCCAATAATTATATGAACCAAAGGCACTTACAGAGAGTCCGTCGATGATGTTGACAGTTGCCTTTCCATGAACATTGACAGAGGCATCCTTGTAGAAGTCATCAATATCGAGCAATCCCAGTGGATTCCAGATTTCACTGGCAAGCAGATCCTCATCCCATTCACCCTTGTCGTTTCTTACATGAGGATAGGTAGGGTTATAAGCGGTAGCAGAATAGAACATCCTGTGCATATCATACTGGATATTGCTATTGCGCTGAGAGCCGAAGATGCCCAGTTCCAGCTTCAGATGTTTGTCGAAGAGATACTGTGTACCATCCAACTTTGCTGTAAAATTCTTCATATCAGAATTCTTCAAGGCACCCTGACGGAGAACGAAGCCCAGAGAAGCACGAAGACTGGAAGTGTCTGTACCCGAAGAGAAAGAGATGTTATGATTCTGGGTGAGACCCACTTTGCGCTCAATCTCCTCGAGGAAATTGGTATCACCACCCATATCGGTATAAGTCAATCCCAAAGACTTGGCTGTCTCGCGATATTCAGAAGCCGACATCAAGTCCAGGTTCTTATAGACTGTATTGACACCAAACTGGCCATTGTAGCTCAGGCTGGAATAGCCCAACTTGCCCTTGGCTGTGGTAACAACGATGACACCGGAAGCACCACGTGAACCATACTGGGCAGTCTCAGAAGCATCCTTCAGGATGGTAAGACTCTCAATATCGCCAGGTGCCAGAGAATTGAACATCGTCATATCAGCAAAGACGCCATCGATGATAACCAACGGGTCGTTACCGCCGGAAAGAGAAGAGGTACCACGAACACGGATGCTTGGCGAACTGGTAGGGTCGCCGCCAGCCTGAGAAATGATAACACCCGCAACCTTACCCTTCAAGGCCTCGGCAGGACTGGTTACCACACCCTTGTTCATATCTTCTTTCTTGATGCGGTCGACAGCACCCGACACCGTGCGCTTACTGCCCACAGCATAACCAACGACAACCACCTCGTCGAGCACCTCATCGTTTTCTTTCAGCGAAACATTGATAACATGATTTCCCTTTACAGGAATTTCCTGGGTACGGTAGCCCAGATAAGAGAATACCAGGACGGAACCATCCTTCACATTGTCAAGCTTGTAGTTACCATCCAAGTCAGAAACTGCACCATTCTTGGTATCTTTCACCAGAATGCTGGCACCAATAACAGGTTCACCTGTGGCATCTACCACCTGCCCCTTAATGGTTGTCTGACCAAGAGCATTAAAAGTAATAAAGCATCCTGCTAACAGCAGACCTACTTTCTTTGAAAGGTTGTTTTTATCCATAATCTATAGGTTTATAACGATTAAAATTGTTTGATGCCGCAAAAGTACGTCAAAATTCAATAGGTTGTTGCGATTAGTAGGTTTTTGGTAGATTACCATTATCTACTATTCGATTTATCAGGCTGAATTTCAGCAAATTAAAGATTTCTAAAAAAAACACGTTAGTAGATGCGAGATTCTGAAAGTTTTTTATTACTTTTGCAGCAGAATCTTTAAAACATAAGAAACATGAGACATTTTATAACTATCGTACTACTGATACTACTACCACTATGCGCAAAAGCAGACAACAGCCAGCTCTACCAAAAGCTGGATGCTGCCCTAGCAAAACGTGCGCATTACGTAGAAGTAAAAGAGAAAAGTCTGCACGACATCAAGCAGGGTGCCAAGTATGTAACCAGCGATGAAGACAAGCTCAAGCTTTACGAGCAACTCGCCAATGGCTACAAAGCCTACGAGTATGATTCGGCGATGACTTACGTGAAAAAAGGACTTGTTCTTGCCCAAAAGAGCAACAACACCTTATATCATAAAAGATTCCAGCTGAGCCAAACCAGCCTGCTTATCACACGCGGATTCTATGCTGAAGCAAAGGAAATGCTGCAAAAAATAGAAACCAAGGAAGATGATCCGCGTGACTATCAGTTTCAATACTATCATACACTTTACGGACTATACAACAACTGGTCAACCTATTGTGAAAACAATAACTTCAGCAAGAGTTACGACCAGCTGAAAGTGAAATACCTGAAGAAAGCAATAGAACTGTCGCCAAAGAAAGATGCGTTCTATTACTACCTGCTGGGGGAGTCATACTATTTCAGCAACAATCCCAATAATAACAAAACCATCCAATACTACAAGAAGGCACTGAGCATGGAAAAGCCCGACAGCCGCCTGCATGCCATGACCGCCTTTGCCCTATCCGAAGTATACAAGAGAACCAACAACCCGGAACTGATGGAGCATTACCTTCTAGTTGCAGCCATCTCAGACATCACTTCTGCCACAAAAGAGAATGTCGCCCTGCAAGACATCGCACTCTTCATCTACAAACATAAGACCAGAAGTCTGAAAAAAGCCCAGGAATACATTAACATATCCCTGGAAGATGCTTATGCCTACAACAACCGGTTGCGCCGCATTGAGATTTCATCCAAATTGCAGATGATTACCAATGCCTATACAGATGACATCAGAGCCACCAACAGCATGCTCTACATCGCTCTCTCGGTCATTTTCCTGCTCCTGCTCGGAGTGGGACTTAGCAGTCTGTTCATCCGCAAAAAGAACAGGCTTCTGAAACAGAAGAAAGATGAAATCACAGCTACATCGGCAAAAATGGAAATTCTCAACAGCCAGCTGCACCTCATCAACGAAGAGCTGAAGGACACCAACCAGAAACGCGAGAGACTGGTAAAGGTGTATATAGACCTGTGCTATAAAAACATAGAGAGGAACAGCAAACTGCGTACTTTGGCAGTAAGAAAGATAAAAGCCAACCAGAGCAAGGAGCTGCTGAGCCTCCTTTCGTCCTCATCAAGTACAGAAAAAGAGAACAAGGAGTTTCTGACTGAATTCGACAAGGCATTCCTGTCTCTGTACCCAACTTTTGTAAGCGAGCTGAACAAGCAGCTTACCGAATCGGCTCACATCCAGCTGAAAGAGAACGGCGAAATGCCCCCTATCCTCCGTGTATGCGCCCTGTTAAGATTAGGCATCACCGAAAGTTCCAAGATAGCCGGCATCCTGTCTTATTCGCCACAAACCGTATACAACTACCGTTCCCTGCTCAAGAACAATGCCATAGACAAGGAGCACTTCGAAGAAAACGTGCTCAGACTCTGCATGGTGATAGCTGACTGATCGGAGATTAAGAATATTTTTTCTTGATTCGAATCATTACACCCATACTGGCAGCACCTCTATCCTGATGCCATCACGCTCTATCGTTTGCTGCTGATTGAAAGTTAAAATTCTGCATTGCCTGCATCCTGTAAAAACAGAAGCAGCCAGGAGTCCACCTACCTCTCGTTCCAAGTTCTCTTCGTTTAAAGCCCAACATACCTGTATCAACTCAGAAACTCGCTCACCTCGTTGTACTACGAAATCACACTCCTTCTGATCACAGAAATAGGTGATTCTGTCTTCCTCACCCAAACTGCGCTCCAAGTTGAGGTAAACAATGTTTTCGAGAGCCTTGCCGGCATCCTCACTTTCAGGGAGCAACACTGCATTGCGCATGGCAATATCTGCCATATAATACTTGGATGGCGCAGAACTCTGCTTGACTAGCGACTTGGTATATTTCTGCACCTTGCGAAACAAGAAGATGTTGCAAGCATAGTCGAGCCACAAATACAAGGAATCCTTGGAAACTTTCAATCCCTGCGACTTCAAGTCATTATAGATGTTGTTGACACTGGTTGGTTTGGTGAGATTGTTCATCACTCGTTTCAAAAAGTATCTCACCACAGTGGAAGATGCTCCGATATGGTAATGCTCCATCATATCACGGAAGAGCATCGTGCTGAAATAAGACTGGAGTATCTTCACTTTCTCCGACCTACTCTTGGCACGCACTACCTCCGGGAATCCACCTTCCTCACAATAATCTCTAAAGGCAGAAGCCATCATTGCCTTGCCTTCTTCGCTATACTTATCAGCCTCAACACCCTTAAAACTCAGATATTCCTCAAAACTCAACGGATACTCACGATATTCATCAGGCCATCCACGCAAAGCGGAAGCCATCTCCTCGGAGAGCATCTTGGCAGTGCTACCCGTGATGAAGATATGCTTGCAATAGTTCTTATACACTCTGAGCACAAAGAGTTCCCAACCTTGCACCAGTTGTATCTCGTCAAAAAACATATAGACATCCTGGAGAGGTATCATAGGATACATCTCCCGATAAGCCTGTAAAAGTTCATCGAAATTCTCTGGTGTCATGGAGAGAAAACGCTCATCATCAAAACCGACATAGAGAATGCGCTCCTTAGGCACACCACTTTCTAACAAACGATTGATAGTCAAGCCTAAAAGAGAGGACTTGCCACAACGGCGGATGCCTGTGACCGTAACGATACGACCTCCATCCAAAGGAAGTTGCATCTCTCTTGCTTGCAAATCCAACGGAAATTCTCGTTGATGCAAGGCTATGATGGATTGAAAAGTATTACGTAATTCCATATCTTCTTTCTTATTTTTGGCGCAAAGATACAAACTTTCCTTCTAAAAAGGAAAGAAATCGGCAATTATTTCCTTTTTAGAAGGAAAGAATCGTCAAAAGTTTCCTTGTCAGGAAGGAAATATGGCTCGTAACACCATTGTATCAGCATCGCAAACATCTTTCAATCGGAAAGAAATCGACCTGTAATATAACCATCGTACCTTTGCAAACGAAATCAGAAAGGTATTTTGATTAAGAAAACATAAAGGTATTCAGTTATGAACACAAAAAGGGGAATTATTGGATTAGGATTGCTCGCTGCCGGTATCACACCGATGTGGGCACAAGACATCAAGGGTGTTGTCATCGACCAAAAGTCGAAAGAGACACTCATCGGAGCGGTCATCACTGCCGTGCCTGGAAATGGGAGCAAGAATGCTACCCAAGAGAAGGATGATATCAAAGCAGTGACTGACATCGACGGAAACTTCTCGCTCCTAAATCTCAAAGATGGTACTTATACCTTATATATAAAATATGTAGGATACAAAACTCAAAAAATTGACGGGGTTCAATTGAAGGGCGGAAAGAGGATAGATGGAAAGGCAATCGTTTCTTCGAAGGATACTTCATCGAAGAATGATGCTTCGGAGAAAGCATTGCTGACCATCGCTTTGCAACCTGATGAACAGCAGCTGAACGAGGTGACCGTTACCGCTGTGGAAAGGCGTAATACGGATGCGGCAATGATACAGGTCGCCAAAAACAGTCCCGTCATCGTGAGCAATGTTTCGGCACAGGAAATATCCCGTACTCAGGATACAAATGCGGGTGAGGTGATACGCCGAGTGCCAGGCGTGAGCCTCATCGACGATAAATTCGTGATGGTTCGTGGATTGTCTCAGCGTTATAACAATGTGTGGGTGAACGGAGGAGCAGTGCCTAGTTCTGAGGCTGATTCCAGGGCATTCTCCTTCGATATCATCCCAAGTTCGCAAATCGACAACCTCACCATCGTGAAGTCGCCATCGGCTGAATATCCTGCTGACTACTCAGGCGGTTTCATCATCGTCAACACCAAGGAGATTCCGGCAGAAAACAGTTTCAACATCGCCGTGGGCGGAAACTGGAACACATCTTCTGCCTTCAAGGACTTTTCTTACTCAAAAGGTTCCGAAACCGATTTCCTAGGGTTCGACAATGGCTTGAGAAACCTGAATGGGGGCATCCAGGCAGCCTTGAATCCGCAGCTCGATGCCAACGGAAAACCGGTGGGCGATTATGCTACTTCGCTCTTGGGAAACGGACTTAACAACGATTGGCTCGTGAAGAACAGGAAACCTTTGGGCGACCTGAAGTTAGCGGCCAGCCTAAACCAGCGCTGGATGCTCGGCGGAAGAACACTCGGCATGCTCGCCGCCCTGAACTATACCAACGAATACCGCACCTACGAGAACATGGAGAACAACCTCTATGGCATCTATGATGCGGCTAACGACAAGCCGAACTATCTTCGTCACTCAGTTGACGACCAGTACAATAACAATGTCAGACTCGGAGCGATGCTCAACTTCACCTTCCTTTCCAAGGACGGCAACCACAAGTATCAGCTCAAGAACATCTTCAACCAGTTGGCTACCAGCCGATATACCTGGCGTGAAGGCGTGAGCGCCCAGTCGAACCTGGAGCGGAGCGCAGAGTATTACTACCGCAGTAGAACTACATATAACGGTCAGCTTACCGGCAAGCACACCTTCACTAGCGACGCCCTTGACTGGAGCATCGGGTATGCGTATGCCAACCGTCATTTGCCTGACCGTCGTAGATACCTCATCGACGATGCTCTGGAATCGGGCGTTTATGCCCTGAGCACCGGCAACGACATATCCCGCGAGTGGACTCAGCTCGACGAACACATTCTCTCTCTTGGTATTAATGATAAGCATCACTTCAAGTTTGGCAACTTTGAGCCAGACTTGCAAGTGGGAGCTTACGGAGAGTATCGCAGCCGAGAATACCAGACCCGCAATTTTATTTACAATTGGAACGTTTCAGCTAACAACATGCCATCCGGCTTCCGCCACAGCGACATCCCTACCCTGCTCTCCAGCGAGGCGAACATGGGTTACGATAAGCTGTATCTTCTGGAAGAAAAGCAGATGCGCAATAACTACCGCGGACACAACACCTTAGGCGCAGGATACCTGGCGATGTCTCTCCCCTTTGGCAAACTCAGCATCCACGCCGGTGTCCGCTTCGAGCATAATGATATGGAACTCATCTCCAATTCCCGTGACTACGAGAAGAGTGAATCGAGCCGTCATTACAAGACCGATGATGTTTTTCCATCTCTCAATACTACATATAAAATCAGCGACCAGCACCAGGTGCGACTGTCGTATGGCCGCAGTATTAACCGACCGGAATTCCGTGAAGTATCGTCGTCGGTGTATTACGACTTCGACCTTGCCAGCAATGTGCAGGGAAACACTGAGTTGAAGAACTGTTATGTCGATAACCTCGACCTGCGACATGAGTGGTATCCATCCCGTGGAGAGCTCATTTCGCTGGCAGTCTTCTACAAGCACTTCGATTCTCCTATCGAATGGACCTACACGGTGGCAGGCGGCACAGACCTCATCTATTCTTACAAGAATGCGAAGAGTGCCAACAATTACGGTGTTGAGCTGGATATCAGAAAGAATCTCAGTTTCATCGGATTAAAGGATTTCAGCTGGTCGTTTAACGGAGCCTTGATTAAGAGCAAGGTGCAGTTTGAGAAGGGTTCAAAAGAGGAAGACAGACCGATGCAGGGTCAATCTCCATACCTTATCAACACCGGTATCTTCTATAAGAACGAGCCATTGAAGATGGATATCGCCCTGCTCTACAACCGCATAGGCAAGCGAATCATCGGTGTGGGCAGAAGCGAAGGAAGCACAGGCGATGACTCCAATTCCCGAGTGCCTCACAGCTACGAGATGCCTCGCAACACCATCGACTTCTCGCTGGCTAAGAAATTCGGCGACCATCTGGAAATGAAGCTCAACGTAAGAGATCTTCTTGCAGAAAAGATATACTACAAGCAGTTTGCTGATGTAACATATAGCGACGGAAGCAAGAAGGAAGTCGAAGAGATTGCAAGATGCTACAAGCCGGGCAGAAACATCGGTTTGCAGGCAATCTATAAATTTTAAATAATAAGAATAATTAGATGTTTGTTTAATAAAACGAGAAACAATGATGAACAAGATGTATTTCTATGGATGCATGGGCATCCTCGCAGCATCTGCCATGTTGAGCAGCTGCAGCAGTGACAATGACGATCCAACTCCTTCTCCAAATCCAGGACCAGAAGTAGTTTACAAGTGGACAACCAATGGCGGCTTGAAGGCTTGCGACCACATTCTCTTCGGAACAGATGACAAGGAAAACGCCAATGGTACACAGATTGGCAACGGCGACCAGGAGTTCGTCTTCACAGGCAAGCAGACTTTAAAGAAAGGCACTTATCTCCTCAAAGGATGGGTATATATTGCAGAAGGTGCTGAGCTCACCATCGAACCGGGAACTATCATCAAGGGCGACAAGCAGACCAAGGCGACACTCATCGCAGAGCGTGGCGGTAAACTCATCGCCAAAGGTACAGCCACAGAGCCTATCGTCTTTACATCTGAAGAGGCTGCCGGCAGCAGAAAGCCTGGCGACTGGGGTGGCATTATTCTCTGCGGTAAGGCTAAGAACAACCAGACTGAGCAGCAGATAGAGGGTGGTCCTCGTACCAAGCATGGTGGTGCAGATGATGCAGATAATTCTGGTACTTTAAGCTATGTACGCATCGAGTTTGCCGGTTATCCATTCCAGAAGGATAAGGAGATCAACGGTTTGACCTTCGGTTCTGTAGGTTCCGGCACACAGATTGACCACGTACAGGTATCTTATTCCAATGATGATTCCTTCGAGTGGTTTGGTGGTACCGTGAACTGCAAGTATCTCGTAGCCTACAAGGGCTGGGATGATGATTTCGATACCGATAATGGTTTCTCAGGCAAGGTGCAGTATGGTCTTTCACTGCGCAACAGCAAGATAGCCGATACCTCTCAGAGCAATGGTTTCGAGAGCGACAACTGCGCCGATGGTGCAACCGTAGATCCTCGTACCAAGGCAACCTTCTCTAACATCACCTTCGTAGGTCCTAAGGTATTGGATTCTAAGTTCCAGAACACCACCGATTATATCACAGCCGGTGCCTACAATCCGAACAACGGTTCAGCCCTCGGCAAGTTCCAGGCAGCCATGCAGATTCGCCGTTCTTCTAACCTCAACTGCATCAACTCAGTGGCCTTAGGCTGGCCTATCGGTTTGATTATCGATGGTGAGAAGGGTGAAACCGTGAAGGATGCAAAGGATGGCAAGTTCAAGCTTCAGAATGTATATTTCGCTGGTATGGATGCCGTTGGCACTGATGCTAACAAGATGTATGAGGATTATCTCTACGATGCAGCGAAGAAGCAGGATATCGACAAGAACCAGAAGTCATACAGCAACACCTTCTTCTTCTCAGAGCCAAGCAACAAGTATTTTGATTCATGGACCTCATTGGTAGGTACAGATGGTTATACTCCTATCGCCGGAAGCCCATTGCTCGGTGCTGCAAGTTTCACCGGCTGGACAGGTTTCGACACCGTAAGCTACATCGGAGCCTTCGATGGCAGCAACAACTGGATGAGCGGTTGGACCAACTTCGACCCTCAGAATGCGAAGTACTAAAAAAAGAATAGCTAATTTCTATTTTGACTATAAGGTTTTCTTTTATTGGGAGGGTTTGTCATAAGTTTATGACACACCCTCTTCATTTATCCTAATCCATGAACTTTATCATGTCCTGTCGTCTTGCCTTTGCCTCCGGCGATTCGTCAGGATAACCCAGGGCGATGCAGTAGAGCAGTTTGTAATTCTTGGAGAATGCCATGCGGTCGAGGTAAGGCTTGGCTGACGGCGAATCCTGTATCCAACGGGCTGAACTGCCCAGACAGCAGGAACCGATGCCCCTTGACCATGCAGCAAGAATGATGTTCTCGCCCAGCAAACCGCAATCAATCTGCGCCATATCATAAGTAGTATCGTAGGCGATGCAAACCACACATGGGGCATTCACGAAGATGTTCTTGAAGCCCTTGCGCTCTGCTATCTTAGGATTATCCTTTACCACGGCTTGGGTTATCGAATCGATAAGTGCAGGAGAATCAATCACTCTGATTTCATACGACTGCAGGTTCTGCCCATTTGGCGCATGGATGCCGCATTTCAAAATCTCGTTCAGGGTATCACGGCTGATGACGGAATCCTTGTAAGCACGGATGCTTCTGCGACTCATCATCAAGTCGGTTACCACACTTGCAGAGTCAACGCTGGTCGTTGCCTCCGGCTGTCTGTTCTCGTTGCAGGCAGTCAACATCAGTGCTGCTGCCAATCCTAAGAAAATCTTCTTCATATTACTCATGATTAAACTTATATTCCTATTAGTATATACCCATGTAGCGCTATTAGTATTTATCCACGTAGCGTTATTAGTATATACCATGCAAAGATAACAACAAATACTGGTATTCAAGAAGATACGTTATGATTTTTAAGAGTTTTTATCGGTCTCTCCGCCATTCTTTTAACAAGTATATATCATAATAGCCAAACATTTTCACCTATTTTGCTAGAATTTCCCAAAAACTTCGTATCTTTGCAATGGCTTTATGCAAGATAAGCTGTTTATAAAATCATCAAACGTAGAATTATGGAAAGAAAAAGTTATTCTATAGATATAAATCGCATTGCACAATATGCCATGTATGCATATTGCTTTTTCGCATTGTTTTCGCTGTCATTTTCTGTTTGCGGACAAGCGGGCTTATCCTTCAGAACAAGTCCCATCCTGATTCCAATAAGTCCCATCCTGGTTACCATCAAGCAACTGGTCTTGCAGCTCGCCCCTATAGCTTTATGGGGAATATTCCGCTGCACGCTACCGGCAGGCGTAAAATTGCTACGACGCTGCAGCGAGTTGATGGTACTTTACTATGTGCTCTCATTCATCCTGGGCCAATGCTTCAATCTTCATCTCGTAAAGATGATGCAGAACGGACAGATTACCCAAATGGCTTCCATACTCACCTGGACAGAAAGCACGATGGGCCTGATTTCCGTCATCGCCTCCCTGGTAGCCGGCTGTCATCTGTGCAGCAAGCACAGGGGCAACATGCGCAAACTGGGCATAGCCCTTATCCTGGTTTTCATGGTATGGCTGATATGCTCAAATATACTCCCTGTTGCAGTGTTTTATCTGGCAGGTAACACCCAGCAGGCAGCCATCACCAGCATGAATTTCATCAGTATGATAACCACTACATCGGCTTATATATACGCATACTATAGGATGTATCGGGCAATAAAAGCTATAGGATGTATCGGGCAATAAAACTAAATAAATACAGATTCTCGGATATACAGATTACAGAATGTGTTATCAGTTTTACAGAAAGAAAATTTGCAATACACTGCAAATTTTACTCAGAAACACAAGAAATTTGCAATACACTGCAAATTTCTTGAAAAAGTTTCGTATATTTGCAGCGCATTTCATTTTTAGCAATCAAGATAGAATGCAAAATGAATAGCAAAGTGAATAAATAGAACATAAAGAGAATATGTGCTCGACTGGCTTATGGAATGCTATGATTCGCCTAAAAAATAAGACTCACACAGAAAAACAATGATGGAAAAGAATCAGATTTTTGAAAATATCATGAGCCGTACATCGGTAAGAAGCTATACAGACATGCCTGTAGAGCCGGAGAAGGTGGAGATGATGCTGCGTGCCGGCATGGCGGCTCCATCGGCATGCAACAAGCAGCCTTGGCATTTTGTGGTTATCAACGACCGGGAGATTCTCGACCAGATACCACAGTTCAGCCCTTATGCCAGCATGGTGAAGCAGGCACCACTCGCCATCGTGGTTTGCGGATGCCTGGACAAGACGCTGGAAGGCACAGAGCAGGAGTTCTGGATTCAAGACTGTTCGGCAGCCACGGAGAACATCCTGCTGATGGCTCACGGCCTGGGACTTGGCGGTGTATGGACAGCCCTCTACCCCCTGAAAGAACGATACGAGGGAATGCAGCAACTGCTGCATCTGCCCAAGACGATGATTCCGCTCAACACCCTCATCATCGGATATCCGAAGAATCAGGTGGAAGCAAAGGATAAGTGGAAGGAGGAGAATGTATCCTATAATATCTTATAAAACAGCAAAGGACGCAAGGCATCTTGACCTAACGTCCTTCGATTTCCTTCCTTCAAATGATGGATGAACTCTGCTGCAAAGTTACGAGTTTTTCCGTTACAAACAAAGATTAAATACCTTTATTTTCGTTAATGTTAACGAATTTAACTTATTATGTAAAATTAAAATGAATATCAAGGAGAATTATCAACAATATGTAAGCCGATACGCTGCTGAGGTGGCTGCCCTGAAGCGTAAGAATACGGGATTTATAACAGGAGAGCTGCTGGCTTTTGGCGGCATCCTCGCCTTCCTGGTCTGCTATTTCGCATTGGATGGGGATACACAGAACTATCTGATGGGGGCGGCGCTGTGCCTGATTGCCTATCTGGGAATCAGACGACTTGACGATAAGAACAAGGAGAAGATAGAGCATCTTTCGGCTTTGCTCAAAGTTTATCAGGACGAAATCAAGGCTTTGGAGGGGGATTTCTCGCCTTTCGAGACGGGCGATTCCTATCAGAATCCGCAGCATCCTTATTCCTTCGACCTCGATGTCTTCGGCAAGAGTTCGCTGTTCAACCGCATCTGCCGAACCATTACTTCGGGCGGTTCAGAGGCACTCGCCAGGAATCTTACCCGGGAAACGCCTCTGAGCCTGGAAGATATCAAAAGAAGAAGGGATTTGCAGAAGGAATTGGCGGGAGAAGGCGAAAACTGGCGAATGGAATTTCTGGCACTTGGCGAAAAGAACAGAAGCCAAACTGCGGATGGCAAAATGGTGAATGGCAAGACGAAGAAGATTGATTCTGCTGCGGTGGTGGATGCGATGCAGAAGGTTTCGAAGATGGAGGTGCCGGCATGGTTTGGGTCTCCGGTTTCGCTCGTTATCGGATGGCTGCTGATTATCGGAGTCATCGGTTCCGTGATTTTATCGATATGCGATATGGTTTCGGTAAATTTCGCCCTGTGGTGGGTGTTGGTTCAATACATGGTGGTGTTCTTCGTCTGCAAGCAGACACTTGATAAGATAGACAGCAACGGCGGCAAGCTTCGACATCAGCTCATCGCCTATGCTCAGATACTTCAGCTTATCAACAGGCGCAATTTCCATAGCGAATCAGGCAAGGAGATGCAGAATTCCCTGGCAGATGCCCTGCCTTCCTTTGCCCAACTGGAAAAGATATTGAAGGGGTATGACAGAAGAGGCAACTTCCTGGGTCTTTTCTTCACCGATGCCTTCATGCTGAGCGATTTCTTCCTGGTTCGCAGTTTCCTGAAATGGAAGAATACCTATATGGTGAAAATGGAGGAATGGATGCATATCATCAGCGAGATGGATGCGATGGTTTCGATGGCGGATTTCAGATATAATCATCCGGAGGCAGAAGAAGCGGAATTTGTTTCGGGAAAGCAGGAAGCAGATGCAGAAAGCGATGTTTCTGAAAATGCAGGAATCGGAAGTCCGGAAATCGTGTTCGAGGGCAAGAATCTCTATCATCCTTTCCTGAGTGCCAAGGCGGTGAAGAATGATTTCACCATCAAGGACGACAACTATTATATCATCACCGGAGCCAACATGGCGGGAAAGAGTACCTTCCTCCGTTCGCTGGGTGTGAACTATATCCTGGCGATGGCGGGTATGCCGGTGTTTGCTGATCAGCTGAAGATTTCCCGTTTCAGACTGTTCTCGAGTATGAGAACCACCGATGATTTGACGCATGGCATCTCTTACTTTAATGCTGAGCTGATAAGACTGGAGGAACTTCTGAAGTTCTGCAGGGAAAGTGCAGAGGGAATGTTCTGCAAAGAAAGCGCAGAGGGCAACAAGGAGCCACTCCGAACGCTGATTATCCTGGATGAGATTCTGAAGGGAACGAATTCGTTGGATAAGCTGAATGGTTCGAGAAAGTTCCTCGAAGCCATTGCCAAGCAGCCGGTGAGCGGTATCATCGCTACCCACGATCTGGAACTTTCCAAAATGGAGAATGATGCATCAGGAAAATTCCACAACTATTGTTTCGAGATAGATTTGGGCACGGATGTTACCTATACCTATAAGATTCAGAAGGGTGTGGCAAGAAACCAGAATGCCACCTTCTTACTGAATAAGATTCTGGAAAAATATTAGAATAAAAAGAGAACCTCCCGATAGTTTGATCAGTTTTAAATTATCGGGAGTTTTCCTTTTAAAGAATACATTACAACTCCACGCTATCCAGACGGAATTTGAGCAAGCCGGCTGGTACCTTTACCATTACCTCTTCACCTGCCTTCTTACCCAGAAGGGCCTTGGCGATAGGCGACTTGATAGAGATTTTTCCACTATGGAGATCTGCCTCGTGAGGATTTACTATGGTATAATTCATGCTGCACTTGTTGGCGAGATTGGTAATCTTAATCTTGCTCAACAAGCCAACGGTATCGCTCTTCAGGCGAGACTTGTCGATGACACGGGCATTCTCCAAGACCTTCTGCTTGAAGCTGATGCGGCTCAACAGTTTGCCCTGCTCACGCTTGGCTGCATGATACTCGAAATTCTCACTGAGGTCGCCCTTATCGCGGGCCTCAGCTATCGCATCGCGAACGGCTGGCAACTCTACGTTAACCATGTGTTGAAGTTCGGCCACGAGCTCATCGTAACCTTCCTGAGACATATATTCCATTTTCTCTGATAATCTTAATGAATGATGTTTTAAATTTCGGGGTGCAAAGTTACTAGTAATTCATGAAAACACCAAACATTTTTGATAAAAAAGTAAATAAAAAAAGAAGATGTGCTACCATGACAGACAACACATCTTCTCCTTGAATATATCATTATCCCCAAACTTCCTCGGAAATCTCTCTAACCAAATTTATCTTTGCCCACTGCTCAGCATCGGTCAGTTTATTACCAATCTCACAAGAGGCGAAGCCGCATTGAGGACTGAGACTGAGCCGATCGAGGGGGATATATCTGGCAGCTTCGTGGATTCTGGCGATAACCGTAGCCTTATCCTCCAGCACCGGAGATTTGGAGGTTACCAGCCCCAGGATCACCTTCTTGCCATCAGCCACATACTTCAACGGCTCGAAACCACCCGAACGCTCATCGTCATACTCCAGATAGAAGGTGTCCACATCCTCATGGGCAAAGAGATAAGGAGCTACGGCATCGTAGGCACCCTTGGTGGCATAGCAGGAATGATAATTGCCACGACATACGTGGGTGTTGATGGTCAACCCTTCCGGTTTGCCCTCGATGGCAAGATTGTTCACCTTCAGATATTGCAGGGCTTCCTGCTCAAGGGTGAAACCTGTGCCCACCTTAGCCTTCCAGTAATCGCTATCCACAATCATTCCCCAGGTGCAGTCATCCAGCTGGACGGTACGGCAACCGGCTGCATAAATCTCCTGGAAGAAGGTGCGATAAGCCTGAGCAATATCCTCAATCAGCTGGGTAGTGTTAGGATAGAACTTGCGGGTATTCTCGGCATTCTTGCCACGGAACAGTTCGGCAAGGAACTGAGCCGGAGCAGGAATAGTCTGCTTTGCCTCGAAGATATATTCGCCATTGGCATCCAACTCCTCAAACTGCTTTACAAAGAGGAAATCCTTGATAAAAGGATGATTTTCGCCGGTAATCTTACCGGTCAGTTGGATAGAACCCTTGGTTGTCTCCTCGCCATGAAACTGGTAGCCATGCTCCAGTTCGATATGCTCCACGCCATTGAATCCCCACATAAAGTCGAGATGCCAATAGCTGCGGCGGAACTCGCCATCGGTGATATAAGGCAGGCGATGCGCCTTCTGCTGACTGATGACCTCAGTAATCAGTCGGTCTTCTACGGCGCGAAGGTCGGTGGCAGAAATCTTGCCATCAGCAAACTTAGCTCTCGCTTCCTTCAACTCTGCAGGGCGCAAATAGCTGCCCACTGCCTCAAAATGTATATTTCTTACGTTGCTCATATTTTTATCTCCTTATTATTATTTGATGTGAATGACTCTTTATCCTGTCATTAACGATGAATGACGCTTTGCATCCGGAATTGCGGGTGCAAAGGTAAGAAGAAGAATTTTATTTGCCAAATATTCTCCGTAATTCAGAAAAATATACTATCTTTGCAGCGAATTAAGCAAATCAGCAGAATATTATTCTGTAAGAATCAGTAAAAACAGAAATAAAGCAACAATGACAACAGAAGAAAAACTTGATGAAACAGACATCAGAATACTGAAGTTACTGCAGCAGAACTCCCGACTCACCGTGAAGGAACTTGCTGCAAGAGTACACCTCTCCCCTTCCCCCACCTTCGAACGGCAGAAGCGGCTGGAACGCGAGGGATACATCCAGCGATATGGAGCCATCGTAGACCATCACAAGATGGGCCACAACGTCATCGTGCTCTGCAATATCCGATTGAAACAGCATACCCACGACCTGATTCAGCAATTCATGGATACCGTGCAGACCATCGACCAGATAACGGAGTGCTACAACACCACCGGCGATTACGACTTCCAGATTAAGGTATATGCCCGCGATATGAAAGCCTATCAGGACTTCATGCTCAACACACTGGGAAACATCGACTGCATAGGAAGTCTTCACAGCATCATCGTGATTGGAGAAATCAAGGATTCGCATTATATTCCCGTAGCAAAATAAGGAGGTGCATGATGACAGCAAAAAGGATTTTAATAATATGCCTGTTTATTTCCATGCTTTTCTGCCTTCCATCCAAGGCACAGAAGCCGGGAGAAACCGTCAGCGAACAAACCATCAGAAAACTGGGCGAGAAGCATTTCTTCTCCATCTCCACTATTCCTGATGATATCTTCCGCCTGATGCAGGGCAAGACATACAAGAAGAACTGTACCGTGGCAAGAAGCGAACTGAGATACATAAGATGCCTGCACGTAGACAAGGACGGCAGAAACATCGTAGGAGAAATGGTGGTGAACAAGGCGATAGCCACAGATGTGCTCGATATTCTGAAAAAGCTATACGAGGCAAAATATCCGATAGAACGGATGAGGCTCATTGACTACTGGGATGCCGACGACGAAAGGGCGATGAGAGCCAACAACTCCTCCAGCTTCAACTTCCGCTTCATCTCGCATACCCATACGGTATCGAAGCACGGAAAGGGACTAGCCGTAGACATCAACACCCTCTACAATCCTTACCACAAACGACTGAAGAACGGCAAGGAAGTGGTGGAACCTGCCACAGCACGCCCCTATCTGGACCGCAGCAAGAACCACGCTTACATGATAAAGAAAGGCGACCTCTGCTACCGGCTTTTCAAGGCAAAAGGATTCAGATGGGGAGGTGACTGGAAACACAGCAAGGATTACCAGCACTTCGAAAAATAGAAATGCAGGAAAGAACAGCCAGCAAGGAAAGGACATAAAAAAAGACTATGCCTATGTTACATCATTTCTTTACTAACTATGGCATAGTCTTTTATTATCCTAACGATCTTTTTTATATGTAACACTAATTTAATTCACCTGTTACAGCCTTTTTATAATACATTGTAACTAACTGTACCAGACAGAATTATATTCTCTACGTTCATCGTCCTCATTATAGAGGTTCTCATATTCAAGGTTCATAGCCTCGAATGATTCCAGTGTCTGTTTCATGATAACTCCTCCTCTATTTATTATGTTCAACTTTTAATATGGCAAAATTACTAAAAAAACAGATTTCTGATGTCAATATTTCAGAAAACTTTTGTATTTTTGCACCATCTCTGCACATCAGGGGCAAAAAGTGCAAAAAACAGCTCTGTTCAAGAGCCATGCAAGATAAAAAACAAGAAACAAGATGAAGATATTACATACTTTACGACTCGACAGAATGAAGTGGCGCCACTGGGTACTGCTGCTGTTGCTCATCCTCGTCACCCTTACCAAGATGATTCCTCTCTGGGGAGTTATCTACACCTACCGTGTTTATCCCGTTATCGGCACCCTTCTCTCGCCCATCTCGGGCATCTTTCCCTTTGCCGTGGGCGATATTTTCATTGCTCTCAGCATCGCCTGGGTCGTCCTCTATCCTATCTACGAGATGGGATTACGGAAGAAACTCGCCCGTCGGTTTATCTTTCTTGCTGCCAAGAGCGGCGGCTATCCGAAGAAAAAGGCGGTTTTCGGGAGGGTAATTGAATATCTGCTATGGGTATATGTATGGTTTTATGCTGCTTGGGGACTGAACTATTCGCAGCCTGTTATCTATTATAGAGTAGGCATGCAGCCTGCTGAGGTTTCGGAAGAGAAGTTCAGGAAATTTGCCTACAAGTATGCTGACAGCCTCAACCTTTTGAGTGAAGAACGGAGAGGGAAGAGGGAAGAATTCAATTGTATTGTGGATGATAAACTGAAGAATCGGGTGCGGGATGCGGTTCTGAAGGAATATAACAAGATAGGCTACCGGGAGGGCATCAATCCGCCTTTCAACCAGCATCCGCATGCCAAGACGATGGTGTTTACGCCCATCAGTTCGATGTCGGGTGTAACCGGCAGCATGGGACCATTCTTCTGCGAATTTACGCTGAACGGCGATATTCTTGCACACGATTATCCTGCTACCTATGCCCATGAGTTTGCTCATTTTCTGGGCATTGCCAACGAAGGAGAGGCAAATTTCTACAGTTATCTCGTCTGTACGGCATCACAGGATAAGGCGGTGAAATTCAGCGGATATTACCACATTCTGCCCCATGTATTATATAATGTATTCGATATTCTCGGCGAAAAGGAAGGTGAGAAATATCTGAAACATATCCGGCCCGAGATAATCAGACTGTTGAAAAGCGACCGCCAATACTGGCAGGGCAAAAGATGCAAGGCACTGGATGCTGCCCAGGATTTCTTCTTCGAACTCTATCTGAGAGGCAACCATGTAGAAGGCGGCAGAAAGAGCTATGCCGGCGTCATCGGCCTGATTCTGGCTTGGGAGAACAAGCAGGAAAAATCTCTTATGAAAAGATGACAGAAATAATTACATGAGAAAGAAAAGACGATTGGCGCGCGCTCTTGCACCAATCGTCGTTCGCATATATTTGAATATAGAAAGTAATCTTTTTTCCTTGTATAAAAGGACTAATATATTATTACGCTAAACATTTCTGCCGTTTTTACTTCTGCTGTGCAGGTCCATGCATTCTTCTCGGACCTGGTCTTCCATCCTTACCCATTCCCTTGCGCGGACCTTTCTGGGCAAAGCGCTTCATCATCTGTCGCTCCAGTTCGTAAACACGCTGAATCTGCTGCTGGCTCAGGAACTGTGAATACTTCTTGTAGTATTTCTGACGGATGTTGAGAATCTTCTCGCTCATCTCGAAACGCTGCTTGATTTCCTGTTCGGTCTGAGCATCCGTTTTCATTTCGCCCTTCTTGTGATGAAGGCGAGGACCTAAAGCCCAAACCTCTTTCTGACAATCAGTATAGGTCTCGATAAACTTAGCGTTGGTCTTTTCATCAAGCCCCAAATTACGAGAGATGTACTGAGCCTGCTTTTCTGCCAACTGTTCACGACTGAGGCGCTGCTTCTGGTTAGGCGCCTGTGCACATACACTTGTAGTAACCGTCATCATGGCGACGACCATCATCAAAATACCTAAAATTCGTTTCATAACTCTATCATTTAAAATTATTATTGAATCCGTTTAATTGTTGAGGAACACATCCTCCTGATATACAGAGAGAAGATAAGCCTGATCGACAGAAGACAGCTGTGCGAAAGCCTGATCTACCTCCTGTATTCCGTTATTTACCTGTGAAGGCTGGGAAGAAGAGGCAGAGAAATCGATGTTGAGTACGAAGACTGCCGCTACTGATGCTGCCACAGCAAGTGCTGCCGCCCATACCACCTTCACCATCGGCCGTTTCTTTGGCTGTATCCTGACAGGTTTCGGTTTGTCATTCTTCACCTGCTCCAGAATATTGGCTTCCATCTCCTTGAAGAATCCTTCAGGAGTAGAGTAAGGCATCCGCTTACCCACCTTGCCGAAGTCGAACTTCCCGGTTTTGTTGAAATCAAAATTTGTATCCATATTCTTTTCCATTTTGAATAACCATTAAAAACTCACAGAACTCTCACTTAATCGTTCGAATTCATGTACTTGATAATTTTCTCCTTGGCAACATGATAACTTGCCTTGATACTGGTAGGTGTGGAATCAGCAACCTTCGCTATTTCGTCGAACCCGAGTTCGTCGTAATATCTCATATTGAATGCCAACTGCTGCTTAGGCGGAAGCGAGAGAATCGCTTTCTGCAGTTTCACCGCCACCTTATCATCGAAGTCGATATAATTATCGGCTGGGATGAGACTAACGCCGGTTGATTCTGATTCCAGAGAAACTTCTTCCTGCCTCCGCTTACTGATAAGTCGAAGAGCCTCATTGGTAGCGATGCGGTAAATCCAACTTCTCAGCGAACAGTCGCCCCGATATTGATTGAACGAGCGATAGATTCTCACAAAAGTTTCCTGCGAAGCATCCTGTGCATCATCATGCGAAACCACCAATCGGCGTATGTGCCAGTAAACTGGTTCCTGATACTTCATCATCAGCATTCTGAATCCGTTCTCCGGGCATTCCTTCAGCGTATCCACTATGCCATTGTCATTTACACTCATATTCGTTTATTTTCATGAACGTTACGATTATATGACCTTCAGAAAAGGGAAAAGTAAAAAGCAGGATGCATTTTTTTTCGAAAAACCGCAATTTTCTTTGACTTACAGGTGAAAAACGCGATTAGCGGTCCACTCTTACTACTCGGAAACCTACATTAGCATATCTGCCCGATGCATCACGTGCATCATCAGAATACTCGCTTCGGCAGGCATCGCGACTAGAATCCCAACTGCCACCTTTCACGATATACTGTCCGGCAGCATTCTGTGTAGAAGTCCATTCCCAGCTGTTTCCCCAGAAGTCGATACCTCCGCAGTTACCCGTAGAAGCCGCATAAGCATCAACCGAAGTCAAACCTTTCTCCACGAAATCAGCATTCATGTTAACATCCTTCGGCATGTGACCAGCCGCCAGAATCCACTCATATTCAGAAGGAAGACGATAACTATGTTTCGCATCCTGAGAACTCAGCCAGTTGCAATAAGCTACAGCCTCATCATAGCTCACATTTACTACAGGATAGCGATCCTGACCTTCGGCATAAGTATAATCAGGATTGAAAGCCGCATATTCAGCATTGGTTACCGGCGCATAACCCACATAGGCATTCTCCTCGGTAGCACCTTTCAACACCAGCCATTCATCAGCAGGATCATCATCTACACGTGAATCGATAAGACTCAGGAAACGCTGCACCAATCGCTCTTCGCGGTTAGTAACCATTTCATCTACGATTCCCTGCATCTCGTCTATGAGCGACTGATGATGAGCATCTCTTTCCAGTTCGCGCAATTTTGCTTTCTTGCGAGCCACAACCTTATCATAACGCACTCCCATCTGTTCGTAAAGTGCATTATAAGTATCCAGACAAGGATTCTTCTTGTATTCTCTCAGCAGTTCCTTTGTCTTGTTATCCAGTTCCGGGCGTTCTTCTTCCACAAGCGGAGCATCAGGTTCATCAAATTCCAACTCGCTTTCGTCAAGATCAAGCGGAGAGATAAATTTGCCAGCCTCGATGGTTTGATGCACGCCAAAGAATGGAGCGACCAGACCATTCCTGTAGATAGAAAGGCGATAACCACCACTTACATCACATGGGAAAGTGGTAACATAATAATCTTTTCCTGATTCAAAGGTTCCGCCATCGGGAGCCTTAAACGTCAAGATGCTCTGATCATGATTGCCTGCCAACGGATAGCCATCTACACTTTCTATTTCCACATGATCTATGCCGGTCATTTTAAAATTGAGACAGATGCCGCCTACCGCAGTTTCTATCAAAGGCCGGTTAGACTCCTTATCATATCCCAAATCATCTGTAGCTGTTTGAGACGGCAGAATATAAACCTGCTTATCCGGTTCCAGACTGTAAGAAACCTGAACTGTACTTTCATCAACTGATGTCGGATTGACGGCCATATTTCTGATTTCGCCCAGCACGAACACCCGGTCCATCACAGTAAGCTTACTTCCGTTTTCATAAGTCATATTCCCCACTTTGTCAGCCGGAAACAGATAGCTTACGCCACCCACCTTCACATTAAAAGTTTGCGCAGCAGCAGGCATTACGGTTAACGCAAATGCAAAAAGAGTAAGAAAATTCTTTTTCATTTTGATGCAATTTTATAAGTTCCACCTTTTGTTTTTACAATATATACGCCTTTCTTCAACTGGCTTTTTGCCACCTGATGACCTTGCAAATCATAGATGGCAAGAATATCTTGCGAATCTAAGTTTTCCAACTGTCTGATGCCTGTAGTTGAGGTTTCATCAGAAACCGAGAAATACATCCTGTTCAGATTTGCCAAAGCAAAGGTCTGGTTACCCGCCGCCAGAGTTGTACCCTCAATGGTCAGGGTGAGCGAGCTGATTTCTACAGAAGCCTTAGCCCCATCGGTCGTTTCGAATGTAAGGTAATGGTATTCTTCTGCCATTGCCGAAGTTCCTAAAAAAGCGAAGGCTGTCATAATCGCCATCTTTCTAAATAAATTCTTTTTCTTCATGATTATCAACTATTATTAATTAATTATGCTTATGAGTAAAAACCCAATCCAACCGTGGGGTTGTGTAGCTTTCAAAACAAGTCATTTCATGTGTCCATCCCTCTTCAATATCAATTCGGGCATCTACATTTTGCGCTTGCAGGTTCTCAACAAAGTTGAGTGCAGTATTCATATTCATGAGATCATCTTCTGTACCCATCACGGTAAATACAGGTGTTTTGCTCGCATATTCTCCAGCCTTGGTTGGGTCTCCTGCCACCGGCATGGCTGCTGCAAACAAATCAGGATAGGTTGCGAGCATGCCCCAGGTACCTGTACCGCCCATGGAACCTCCAAAAAGATAGATTTGCTTATCGTCAACCTTGCCGGCTGTTACATATTGGGTTATCAGTTCGCCGAGCACAATCTTTGCCGGACCTATCCAGTACTGATAATCAGGACATTGAGGTACTAAAAAGATAGCATTCTTCTGGTGTGCCTTCAAGTAATTGGAGATGGAATCAATACCAGCCTCTCCCATCTGCTTCTCATTATCAACTCCTGTACAGGTACCACCATGCAGATAGATTACCAGACAAGGTTTCTCGTCATTCAACACAGAAGAAACCACGATTTCATGATAGGGTATTTGCATAACCTCAGAAGCAATAGACTTCTGGTTATCCGTAACCATTACGGTTTCTTCAGGTTCAACTTCGGAATCCATCTCCTGGTTTCCGTCATCACTACAAGAAGTTAAGCCACAGCATATTGCAGCCAACAGAAAAAAGATCATCCGTTTCATATCTATATTATTTATACCTTATTAAATATGTTATTCTTTATCCGCACTCTATCCTGTTTCCATATAGAGAGATTCTATTTTCCGCAGATAGATGAACATGATAACTTTATGACCCGAGGAATCGTATGAAGTAAAAAACAACAAGCCGGTTTTTAATTTATTTTTCCGAATTTTCCTTAATAAAATCCTAAGCTTTTTACTAACATACCTTTTCAGGGTCATATAAACGTAACACCGCAGAAAACGGAGTTCTATAAAAAAGTCAAGTAATAAAATAAAAGGAGATAAATTATGGAGACTACAAAGAAAATTAAAAAAGGAATGCTCATCGCTATGATGGCATTGGTTTGCACTACTGCAAGTGCACAGTTCAGACACTATGGCCGGATACATTATCATGGTGGTTACTATCGCCCATACGTCACAACCATCGTGACTCGCCCTATGACCACCACCCACATCAGCAATCGTCTGAGCAAGAAAGACCGCCTGGAGATGGCTCTGGCATATCTGCATAACAACAAGACACTCACCATATCAAAGTATAGTAAGATTACTGGGTTGAACAGCAGTATGGCAGAGGCGGAACTTGATGCTTTTGTGGCAAGCAAGAAAAATCCGATAAGAGTGGTGTTCAACGGCAAGAAGAAACTTTATGTTCTTGCATAAAGTGCGCAAACAGTCATAAATCCATAAGAGAATGTTATCTATAACATTTCCTTATGGATTTTTCTTTTTCTGAAACTTTTTTCGATACCTGCTTAATTTTTCCTCCTCTTTTCTCTTTTAATATCATGTAGAGGAGAAAAAAAGGAGCTATTCCTCCGGTTTCTCAAAGAAAAAGTATAAATTTGCAAACGAATTGCGGATATCAAAAAGATATATCGATATGAAGAAAGAAAAGATTTTTTCAGAAACTGATTTTCAGAAGAAGAAGGCATTGGAAAGCTTATCGGATGATGAGATTCTGCAGGGCTTCAAGGATGCCGATGCCAGAATCGTAAGGGAGTATTACTACGGATACTGCCGGGTGGCTTATTGCATCTACGATAAGCGATATGACCTGCAGCACAAGCCGGGCATGGACTTTTATTCGCTGGCCCACGAATATTATCTCTATCTCTGCGAACACAACTTCAAGCCTCTGGAAGACCGGAAGCCGAGCATGTCGCTCAAAACCTGGATGGTGAATGGCTTTCGCTTTCTGCTGCTGGATAAACTGAAGGAGGTGGTGAAGGAGCATCGTTTCGAGAGTTTCGAGGCAAGGCAAGAAAGCCGCAAGATGCAGTTTGACGTAACCGACAACCAGTTTGAGCACGATCTTTACCAGACGATAGAAGACATCGGCAATTTCTATTATGGCAGAGACAGCAAGAACAGCATCATTCTGAAGATGCTCTATATAGAGGGATTCCGGGGCAAGGACGTAGCCGCTCAGTTGGGCATATCCCATTCTGCCGTCACCCAGCGTTGCCAGAAGATGATGCACGATGTGGTGATTCCTTATTTCAAGAGATACTTCGATGCATCTGAATACGGAAGCTATCTGTCGTTCAGCGATAAAGACGCATGTATCGAAAGTGCTCCTAAGATGTCGATGCCGAGCATGATGTCAGAATGCATGTGCTGCGAAGAAGCGGCTGATATTAGCAATAACATATTTAATAATAAGAAGAATATGGAAGATATGAAGAAGGGAAGAATCACTCCTCGCTGGATTGATTCATTAAAAGAGAACGAGATTTTTGTGTTTGGCAGCAATCTGGCTGGCATGCATGGTGGTGGAGCTGCCCGTATTGCCCGCCTCCATTTCGGTGCCGTCATGGGCAAGGGTGTTGGCTTGCAAGGCCAGAGTTACGCCATTCCTACGATGCAGGGAGGCGTGGAAACCATCCGTCCATACGTGGAGCTATTCATTATCTTTGCCCATCAGCATCCCGAGCTTCATTTCCTGGTAACCCCAATAGGTTGCGGCATCGCCGGCTTCGAAGCCGAAGACATCGCCCCATTGTTTGAGAGGGCAAAGGAGATGAAGAACATCAGCCTGCCGGAGAGTTTCTGGGAGGTGATAGAGTAAGATAATTCGCCCACATCCCACATAAGCTATTGATTAATTTTTCACATAAGTCACAAATTTAACTATCAAAAAACATGAAAGAAATAAACAACATTGATGACTTGAGAAACCTATTGCGACAAGAATGGTTATTAGATGGAAGTAACATCGAAAAGAAGTTTCAGGATTTAGCTAGTATTCTTCTTCATAATGTTGTTATTCTAAAGGGCAATAAGAAGTACAAACTAACAGATATCGAATTTTACTTCTATTGCCCTACCCATCAAGATATTATAACCTATCCGCGCAATAGCAAAGCAGGAGAATGGTTCTTTCACTCAAGCGGTGTAGACCTTTCTTTTGAAAGCAATGTGCCCATGAGAGAAAAGGCTTCAACCGGTAAACTGGTACCGTGTTTGACAAGTGATTCCGCTTTTGGTGGCATACTTATCCGTGGCATTAAGCATATAGGCTGTTTTTCAGACCATCAAGAAGAGAAGTACAAACTAAACGGACCTATGAAAGTTTGCGAAGAACTCTTTGACAAGTTTGATGCATTTGACAATCCCGATGACTTTCCAAGAATAATTTTGGAAAAACACAATGCTACATCTCATATCAAAAGCAACCATCGGGTAAACTTAAAGTCTGCCTCAAAAACGACTAAAGATAAAGTTGCCTCAATTTTAGCCAACAATTATTGCAGCAACGATTCTGGTAGCACACAAGATGAATTAGTTATAGAATTTAATAAGTACTTAACAGCAAACTATAGATTTACAATATGATTACAGATGACAAAACATATGTTGTTTTTCTTTCCACATGGTTGAAGAAAAGCTATCCCACATTCTTCGACAAGTTCACAGCTTGCTTGAACAAGAATGATATCAAGTGGAGATTTATCGGAAACACTGCCGACATTTGGTGCCGCGACTATATGCCTATCCAAATAGACACAGATGAATTCGTGCAATATCGCTATTACCCTGACTATCTTACCAAAAGAGAGTCAGATAAAAAATACATTACAAATCCTGACAAAGCGTGTAAGTCGATGTATCTTTTTCCAAGCAAGAAGACGGACTTAGTTATAGATGGCGGCAATGTGGTAAAGGGAGCCGATTTCGTCATCATGACAGAAAAAGTATACCACGAGAATCCGAACTACAATCCATCAGAGATACATAAGGAACTCGAGAACCTATTCCAAAGCAAGGTCATTATGCTTCCTTGGGATAAGCGCGAGAAATACGGGCATGCAGATGGAATTGTCAGACCCATTGATTCTGAAAATGTTCTCTTGACAAATTACGTTGATTACGACAAAGAATTTGCTACAGAAGTAGAAAGAAGACTGAGCAAACATTTTCATGTAGAGACGTTGCATTATGATGTAAAAAAGCCAGACAAGCGTAATTGGGCTTATATCAATTTTTTGCAAGTTGGAAATACTATCATCTTACCTGCAATCAACATCGAAGAAGATGACCAAGCCCTCAAGCAGATACAAGGCCATTATCCATCTTGTGACATCCACCAATTTAATTGCGAAGAAATAATCAAGCAAGGAGGTGCTTTGAATTGCATAACTTGGAATGTGAGAGAATCGGATGAAATAAGAGGATTTACTGAAGAGGACAGAAAAAGATTTGACGAGCTAATGAATCGTTTTGAAAATGAAGAAGAGGCTATAAAAAATGGTACTTTTAGTGGTTTTACGGAAAGTGAAATGTATTTCATGGGTGATATAAACATTGGCAAATTTGGTAATAAATACCCAGTACTCGGATGGTATTACATGACGGATTAAATAACTACAGCTTATGTTAGGAGCAATAATAGGAGATATTGCTGGCTCAAAATATGAGTTCAACAATACGTTTGATTATGATTTCGAGATGTTCGGCGAAGGATGCGACTTCACCGATGATACCATCTGTACGGTAGCGATAGCCGATGCAATACAGAACGGGCGAAGCTATCAGGAAAGCCTACTGGATTGGTGCCGCCGCTATCCTTCTCCAAAAGGAGCGTATGGCGGAAGATTCGCAGGGTGGATTCATTCTCTTGATCCGCAGCCATATAATAGTTTTGGCAATGGTTCGGCAATGCGAGTATCGTCTGTGGCTTGGCTATTCGATGACCTGTCGCAGGTTTTGGAAGAGGCAGAGAAAACGGCACTTCCTACCCATAACCACCCCGAAGGAATCAAGGGAGCCAGAGCCGTAGCTCATGCCATCTGGCATTTCAGAAAAAGCAAATTCGCAGAGAAATCCAAGGAGCTTAAGGATGAGAAATCTAAAGAATATGATGATGAGGCAATGAAAGCCTTCAAGGATATCGCTCGCAGCTATTATGAGGATTTCGATACACGGGATTATCCGAAAGGCAAGTTCGATGAAACCTGCATGGATGCCGTGCCATTATCTTTCTATCTCCTCTCGCAAGCCACCTCCTTCGAGGATGCCATCCGCCTAGGCATATCTCATGGCGGCGATAGCGACACTATTGGAGCCATCGTTGGCAGCATCGCCGAAGCCCGATTCGGTATTCCGCAAGAAATGAAAAACAAGGCTATCAGTTATCTGCCGGATGATATGAAAGATGTAGTGAAAATCATCTCCTGCACATAAAAGTTTTTTTTCGGAAAAAAGTCTCAAAGTATCATCATTTAGCGAAAACTATCGCCTAAGCGACTGATATATTGCAATATACGAAAATGGCACTTTTCGGATTTCTTTACAAAAAGTATCATCGAAGTATCATAAAATTGCAAGAAGTATCATAAAATACGGCTTTGAATCGATTTATAAGACTAAAAAAGAAGTGTCTACTGCATAGTGGACATTGAGTACCCAAAGCATCGGACGATTTTTTGGCACTCTATGTGAGTCGGTGGCTTCACTATTATGCATGAAAATTACGTCCCGACGTAGACTTTACTACATGGTGACGTAATCTTTCCTACGTCCCGACACAGAGATTCCTACATCGCCATGTAATTTCAAGGACATCGGGATATGAAAGATGTATTGAAACAATTTGATATTTGGCGGATTTAGTAAAAGAAGAGTGGAATAATAAAATCGCATAGATTCCCAATACCCCCTACAGCTTATTCTGCCGAAAGATATGAGAGAAATATCGGCTAGAAAAAAGTGTTGCAACTACGCTCAGCAAAGCTGCTGACTGCAGTCAGCAGACCTGCCGACTAAGCTCGGCAGACCTGCTGAGCCTAGTGGCAACTGCTGAGAAGGTACCTCCTGGAACCCGAGGAGTAATGTCTTTCAACTCACGAAGACGCTTGCATCAACCTATTGAGTTGACTCCATCACCCCATTGAGTCGTCTCATTCATCTTGTCGAACCGACTTCTTCGGCTAAATCAACCCTATCAACAAGCTTCTCACAAACAGTTAATCACTTTGATACTGCTTATCAGAAATCGTGGTCACAATAAAAGTATCTGCGATGCTGGCGGGCTATATAGTCGATATTACGTGTAAATGAATCCCACTAAACACTAGGGCTTCCGACAATAGGGTGAAGAGTGAATAGTGACTTTAGGAAAAAGCCTATGCAAAATAACGCAAGAAAAATTTGGTATTATCAAAGAAAAACCGTAATTTTGTGGCAATAAAAACAAGCAGATATGACGAATCATGATTTTTGGATGTCCATCAGCGACATAATCAATGAAGGATTTACATCTGAAGGTCTAGCAAAATTAGATGATTATGCAGAACAATTCAGTACTGGAAAGATCTTATATAAACGATTTTCACCGTCAGAACAGTATGGGTGCAGTGAAGGAGGTAGAATCCATGTTATTGCATCCTTACTCGCGGGAGCAGAAGTTGGCACAGATCAACTCTCTGCGCCAGAAGGCAGTTTCAAAAGAGAGCAGCAACTTGGAAAGATCCAAGAGAAGCGAATAGAAGATTGGGCGAAAGCCGCTGGATTTTGGATAAGCGACACGGATGAAACCTACGAACAAACCTTGGGCGAAAAAATCGCTCAAGGCGGAGAAGCAGTGGTATATGACAATGGCAACAAAGTATTAAAGACTATAGGGTTAGATTATTTCATTCTGCCAATTTTTGCCTTAGATAGAATCACTTTACACAATGCTTATTTCGAAGAAACAAAAATGAATGTATTGGGATTTGGCAGAAATACCAATAAAGATTTTATGGTGATAGTAGAACAACCTTTTATTCACGGCAAGATGATGGCCGACACTGAGATTGCAACTTTCGTGGAACAAATGGGTTTTAAATCTATCAATCCTAGAAATTGGACCTTTGCAAATAAGGATATTTATCTTAGCGACATGCATGATGAGAATGTTCTTCTTTCTCCTAATGGACATATTTGTGTAATAGATTGCGATATACGTATCAATATTCCAGAACTGAGGACAGGAGGAACTCGTATTTTGACCAACGAAGTAGAAATTCAATAAGCCTAACTATGAGGGCTTAAATTACATCATGCCTGATTAATAACTTACTTGAAAGTAGTCTGGACGTTTTGGGAAACTGCGTCGGGACGTAATTTCTTCTACGTCGTTAGTCCAAATTGCAAAAAACAATTGAAATCGCCTAGCATTGAACCGAAAAAAGGTCTTTTTGCTCAATGCTTCCTTAGTTTTTGCCCCAAAATTCCTCTAAAACACCTATATTTCGCTGATTTTATGGCAATATATGGCAGATTATGGCAATTAAAAGAACCATTGCCATGCCAATATATTCTTATAATCAGACAGTTGCAGAATAGTATGGCAATATGGCAATTCTTGAAAGACAGACACAATTATAATATAACAGATAGGAAGGTACTAATCCTTTTCAATATTCCACCTATTGCAGAAAACAAAAAGGGTGAGCCATAGATTACGACACACCCTCATATTATAATTTAGTTTACTCGCTTGCAAGTAATTCTCTGCTTATACTGAGGTCCCTCATCTAAGGTAACCTCCAATACTACTGTATCATTTTTGAAGGAAACAACAGTATAAGTTATATCTATATCACCTCTGTTGTCATACAGAATGATTTTATTGCCAGATACCTCATATTTGTAAGTAGAACTAGATGAATGCCAGTCACCACCATAATACCAATACCATTTGTAAGTTCCATCACCTTTAAAAAGGATTCTCTCACTATCCCCTTCAGGAACATCCTGATCAACCTTAATAAGATTCTCATCCTCGGTGTCATCATATCCCCAGCCAGAAATGTGAGTCGTCTGCCACATTCCTATACAATTAGTCTTGATGTCATCTTGTGATGGAGCATCGTCATCATCAGATGAACAAGCGGTGAAAGACACCATTGAAAACAAGGCGAAAAGAATCGCCATTAAAGAAAAATGTAACTTTTTCATAAGTTATGCCCGTTATGCCGATAGCTAAGCTTTTAATGTTATTAAATTAGTGAATCCGATAGATTATAATTGCGAAGCCATCGTTCTCTACATCACCTACGGATACAAAACACGTGGACGAAACTTGTCCACATTGCAGCCGTAGGAAAAGCTGAGGAAAACGACAAGTAACGCCCACGCTATAGCGGACGCTTACTATCTGTCGGTATTCCTGCTTTTTATTGAAGTTTCCTACGTTCCAATGTGCATGACCGAATAGCAAACGCTAATTTAACCATCAAAAAAAATAGAAGTCAATCTCTTGTGAGAAATCATTCCGATTGCAAAAGTACAAAAACTTTCTGAATAATCAGCATTTACCATTCACTTTTTTTCGTCAACTTCTTCTTTTTATCCATTATTTCTCCTCAAAATAACTACCCACTTCCATCACGCAACCCATTGCACGGCACTTGTTGTAGCGCTCTCGGGCTCTGTTTTCTCTGGCAAACATCGCCTTGGTGCCAGCCTCATCTTCTGAGAACTGCAGATGGTTGTCGATGCCCATATCCAGAGCTATATTCTCTACATCAAGATCATCGGTACCGATGAAGGTAAAGGTCCAGTTCTGCTTCTTCAACTTCTCAATGAGGTTCTTGATCATCTTCAAATCATACTCCTCGCTGCAGTTCTCCTCACCATCCGTAATGATAGTTACCAATACGCTGTCATCCTCGGTGGTCAGGGCGTTAATCTTGGCGATGCCCATACCGATGGCATCATAAAGAGGGGTGCCGCCACATGGATTGTAATCCCTTGACTTCAAAGGCTTAGCATGATGAGCAGACACATTATCATAGAACAGTTTCTTGTGAGTGCTGTCGAAGGTGATGAGCGTAACCCGCTGTTCCATGTCCTTATGCGTCTTCTGCATTTTCTGAATCGTGGTCAGGGTCTCGTTGATGCCCACCAGTGCCTGGTGCTCGATAATACTCATGCTGCCACTCTCATCCACTACCAAAAGATTGAATACTCGTTTCATAACTTGTTTCTCCTATTTATTTTAAATTGTTCAACATAATTTTATAAGCAAGAAGAACTATTCCCTGCTCCTATTTATCCCTTAAAAGAAAGATTAGAGGGGAAAATTAAGAAAAGGCAGAAAAAAATTTGCTTGTATCGTTATTTTTTGTAATTTTGCAGAAAATAAGGAACAAGCGTATGAACAATATAAAATATCCGATAGGCATACAGAGCTTTGAGAAAATCATCACAGAAGGATATCTTTATATAGATAAGACTCAGATGATTTATGATATGGTAGAAAATGGCAAGATTTACTTTCTGAGTCGTCCCAGACGATTTGGAAAGTCACTCCTCGTTTCTACACTTGAATGCTATTTCCAAGGAAGAAAAGAACTGTTCAAGGGCCTAGCCATTGATAATCTGGAAACCGACTGGAAACAATATGCGGTATTCCACCTTGATTTCAACGGCAAGGACTTTACGCAAGCAGGCCAGTTGGAAAAGACGCTGATTGATTTCGTAGAATCGCAGGAAGCCATCTACGGCAAAGCCCCTTTTGCTTCTACCCTCGGCGACAGATTCATTGGCGTTCTGAGAAATGCCCACGAAAAAACAGGACTTCGCGCCGTTGTCCTTATTGATGAATACGACAAGCCTCTGCTAGACGTATTGGATTCTACACTGAAAACAATCGATGCAGATGGCAACGAGCGGCTATTGGAAGATAGGCATCGGGAAATTCTGAAAGGCTTCTACAGTGTATTCAAGGCTGCCGATAAAGACCTGCAATTCGTTCTGCTCACAGGAGTTACCAAATTTTCGCAAGTAAGTGTATTCAGCGGATTCAACCAACCCGAAGACATCAGTCTTTCTGCCCACTTCGATACGCTTCTCGGCATCACAGAAGACGAGTTGCGCGCTACCTTTGCACAGCAAATCGTAGAAATGGCCGAAGAATATGATGTTTCAAAGGAAGAAATACTGATAAAACTGAAACGCCAGTTTGACGGCTACCATTTCAGTCGCAGGATGCGAGGCGTATATAATCCTTTCAGCATCTTGCGTGCCTTCAAGGAAATGCTCATCGACGACTATTGGTTCAAAACGGGTTCACCCACCTATCTGGTTCGCCTGCTAGCTCATAGCGATGAAAACATCAACGAACTGGTGGGGAAATATTATCCTACCAATTGTTTTGAAGACTTATCCATCGATTGCCCTTTATCTATAATATTCCAAAACGGATACTTGACCATTAAAGAATGGGCAAAAAATACAAATTCATATTTATTGGATTTTCCGAACGATGAAGCAAAAAGGGGATTCGTCAGCTTGCTGGCAGCATTAAAAACAAGAACAATTGATGATTGGGGAGAGAACTGAATCTCTCCCCGATAGCATTTTATTAAATCAGTTCATATATTATAATTATATAAGGAGATGAAAGAAGTATTAATAGTAAGCATCGGCAGCTTCTTCGGGGGCGGCATGAGATATTGGATTTCAAAGTTGGTGCTATCCTGCACGGTGATTGCCTTTCCTTTCGGAACGATGGCGGTGAATGTGTTGGGATGCCTCATCATCGGGTTCCTCTCGGGATTGAACTGGCGGGAAGGGGGATGGATGTCGCCATCTGCCAAACTGCTGCTTACCACGGGATTCTGCGGAGGATTCACAACCTTCTCTACCTTTATGAACGAGGGGGCAGGACTGATGAAGGAAGAGAATTATCTCTATATGATGCTCTATCTCTTCGGAAGTCTGGCACTGGGACTTATCGCCGTTCTCGCCGGACACTATCTGGCGAAAATGATTGCATGAGAAATTTCGGAGGATAGGAGGAAGAAGCCCCGGATTATCGCATAAAATACAGAAGATAGTATTCCATCAGATGAAGAAATGATGAAAATACTATCTTTTTTATTATTTTATATTTTCAAAATGCCTTAATTACGAAATTTATTCGTAAATTTGCAGAAATAATCTGCATTCGACAATTTGAAAGCAAGCTTTCATCATGCTCGTTTGCCTAATTTTTGCACCAATGAATTCATTAGATACAAACAATATAAAATGGAGCGAGAATGTAATTATCGCTGACGCCGACTATATCGACCGAGTGGCTTTCGACCTGATAGTCAACTTCGAACGTATGATCAACCGTCGCATCCAACCTGCCGATATGGCACAATGGGCAGTCTGCATTGCCCTTGACGGAGGTCTGAGAGAGGGCGAACACGAAACACAGGTTGTGCTTATCCACGACAAACAGTCGATGGCGATGAAAAACTTCCGCCCTGCCAACTATGAGAAGGATCTGAACGCTCAGGCTTTCAAGGATGATAAGCTCGGAGAGTTCATCATCTCTTCTTATCCTACAGAGGAGAAGATGGTAGGCAAGGATGACTTCCTCGTAGATGTGGCACGCACCGTATGCAACGCCAAGGAAGTGAAGCGAGTGATGGTAATCCCAAATTCTGAGGATGGAGATGCTTACGACCGACTCCGCGAGATACTTCACAAGGTAGATGACGATGACAAGCGCATCACCCTCTTTGCCATGCAGCCCATGCCAGGCGGCAACTTCAGACAGGAGATTCTTGGTTACTCACTGATGAACGCCCTCGGAATCTCGGCAAATGAGATAAAGTAAACATTAAACACTTAACATTAAAGATAAAAAATGAGTAGAGTACTTATGATTGGCGCAGGTGGCGTGGCTACCGTGGCTGCCTTCAAAATCGTCCAGAACCAGGACGTTTTCACCGAGTTTATGATTGCTAGCCGTCGCAAGGAAAAATGCGACAAGCTGGTTAAGGATATCCACGCCAAGGGCTACAAGATGGATATTCAGACAGCTGAGGTGGATGCCGACGACGTTGAGCAGTTGAAGGCTCTCTTCAATAGCTACAAGCCTGAACTTGTCATCAACCTCGCTTTGCCTTACCAGGACCTCACCATCATGGATGCCTGTCTGGCTTGCGGTTGCAACTACATGGATACCGCCAACTATGAGCCTAAGGACGAGGCTCACTTCGAATATTCATGGCAGTGGGCATACAAGGATAAGTTTGAGCAAGCAGGTCTCTGCGCTATCCTCGGTTGCGGTTTCGACCCAGGCGTATCAGGCATCTTTACCGCTTATGCAGCCAAGCATCACTTCGATGAGATTGAGGTGCTCGACATCGTGGATTGCAACGCCGGAAACCATCACAAGGCTTTCGCAACCAACTTCAACCCAGAAATCAATATCCGCGAGATTACCCAGAAGGGACTCTGGTATAAGGATGGCGAATGGATTGAAACCGACCCATTGTCTATCCACAAGCCTCTCACCTACCCTAACATCGGCCCTCGCGAGAGCTATCTGATGCACCACGAGGAGTTGGAGAGTCTGGTGAAGAACTACCCTACCATCAAGGAGGCACGTTTCTGGATGACCTTCGGTCAGCAGTATCTCACCTACCTCGACTGCATCCAGAACCTCGGAATGAGCCGCATCGATGAAATCGAGTACGCGGCTCCATTGGCAGATGGTTCCGGCAAGACAGCCAAGGTGAAGATTGTTCCATTGCAGTTCCTCAAGGCCGTATTGCCTAACCCACAGGATCTCGGTGAGAACTACGATGGCGAGACATCTATCGGTTGCCGTATCCGTGGTAAGAAGGATGGCAAGGAGCGTACCTACTACGTATACAACAACTGCAAGCACCAGGAAGCTTACAACGAAACCGGTATGCAGGGCGTAAGCTACACCACCGGTGTACCAGCCATGATTGGTGCCATGATGTTCCTCAAGGGCATCTGGAAGAAACCAGGCGTATGGAACGTAGAGGAGTTCGACCCAGATCCATTCATGGAGCAGTTGAACAAGCAGGGATTGCCATGGCACGAGGTGTTTGATGGCGATTTGGAAATCGACTAAACTTTAAATTAAAATAAGAATATGGCAAAAGAAATGCAAGAGGGAAAATTGAATCCCAATGAAGGCAAACTGAAAGCCCTTCAGGCAGCCATGGCAAAGATAGAAAAAGACTTCGGTAAGGGCTCTATCATGAAACTCGGCGATGAGCACGTTGAGAATATCGAAGTTATCCCTACAGGTAGCATCGCTCTCGACAATGCACTGGGCGTAGGCGGTTATCCTAAGGGACGCATCATCGAGATTTACGGTCCGGAATCTTCTGGTAAGACAACATTGGCTATCCATGCCATCGCAGAGGCTCAGAAGGCTGGCGGTATCGCTGCTTTCATTGATGCCGAGCACGCTTTCGACCGTTTCTATGCGGCTAAACTGGGCGTTGATGTTGATAACTTGTGGATTTCACAACCAGATAATGGTGAGCAGGCGTTGCAGATTGCAGACCAACTGATCAGTTCTGCTGCTGTAGACATCGTAGTTGTTGACTCTGTAGCAGCCTTGACTCCTAAGAAGGAAATCGAAGGCGATATGGGTGACAATGTGGTAGGTCTTCAGGCTCGATTGATGAGTCAGGCTCTCCGCAAGCTCACTTCTACCATCAGCAAGACCAACACTACCTGCATCTTCATCAACCAGTTGCGCGAGAAGATTGGTGTAATGTTCGGTAACCCAGAGACAACCACCGGCGGTAATGCTCTGAAGTTCTATGCATCAGTGCGCTTGGATATCCGCAAGGCAACAGCCATCAAGGATGGCGATGAGGTAGTAGGTAATCTGGTTCGCGTAAAGGTAGTAAAGAACAAGGTAGCTCCTCCTTTCCGCAAGGCAGAGTTCGACATCATGTTTGGCGAAGGCATCAGCCGTGCCGGCGAGGTATTCGGTCTGGCTGTAGCTAACGACATCATCGAAAAGAGCGGCAGCTGGTATAGCTATGGCGGTTCTAAACTCGGACAGGGTGCCGATGCCTGCAAGGCATTGCTCAAGGATAACCCTGAACTTCTCGATGAACTGGAGGCTAAGGTTCGCGAAGCACTTGCTGCTAAGGAACAGAAATAAAGCGGGATAAGGTTTACACCTTATTATATATAGGAGCTTTATCTGAAAAGAAAGATTTCTCAATCATATTACAGGAATCAAGATAGGGAGAATGCGACATTTTATCGCCTCCCATATCTTGATTCCTTTTATTTTGTCAGCATTATCTGACACCTTGTCAGCCACTTTAAATTTTACAATCCCTTGGCACATGCTTTGTTATGACGGAAAGCGTGAACGCAGAATATAGAGGTTCCCGACAGATGCATATCTTCGGCAGACTTCCATTAGCCAGCAAGTTCATGAGATAAATAACATATTAATAACGATAAAAATAAAAAAAGATATAATTATGGGAAAAGTAATTGGAATTGACTTGGGTACCACAAACAGTTGTGTTGCCGTTTTCGAAGGTAGCGAACCAGTTGTAATCGCTAACAGTGAAGGTAAGCGTACTACTCCATCAGTAGTAGGTTTCGTTAAGGATGGTGACCGCAAGGTAGGTGATCCTGCTAAGCGTCAGGCCATCACAAACCCTAAGAACACAGTATATTCTATCAAGCGTTTCATGGGTGAGACATACGCTCAGAGCCAGAAGGAAGCTGAGGCAATGCCTTACACAGTGGTAAACGAGGGTGGTTATCCACGTGTTGAAATCGAGGGTCGTAAATATACTCCACAGGAGATTTCTGCAATGGTTCTCCAGAAGATGAAGAAGACCGCAGAGGATTATCTCGGACAGGAGGTTACAGATGCTGTAATCACAGTTCCTGCTTACTTCTCAGACTCACAGCGTCAGGCTACTAAGGAGGCTGGTCAGATTGCAGGTTTGAACGTTCAGCGTATCGTAAATGAGCCTACAGCCGCAGCTTTGGCTTACGGTGTTGACAAGGCTAACAAGGATATGAAGATTGCCGTATTCGACCTTGGTGGTGGTACATTCGATATCTCTATCCTGGAGTTCGGTGGCGGCGTATTCGAGGTTCTTTCTACCAATGGTGATACTCACCTCGGTGGTGATGACTTCGATCAGGTAATCATCAACTGGTTGGCTGATGGTTTCAAGGCTGAGGAAGGCGTAGATCTCCGCAAGGATCCTATGGCTATGCAGCGTTTGAAGGAGGCAGCTGAGAAGGCTAAGATTGAGTTGTCAAGCTCTACATCTACAGAAATCAACTTGCCTTACATCACAGCCGTTGACGGTATGCCAAAGCACTTGGTTAAGACTTTGACCCGTGCACAGTTCGAGCAGTTGGCTCACAACCTGATTCAGGCTTGCTTGGTACCTTGCCAGAATGCCGTTCGTGACGCTAAGCTCTCTACATCAGATATCGACGAGGTTATCTTGGTTGGTGGTTCAAGCCGTATCCCAGCCGTTCAGACACTCGTTAAGAACTACTTCGGCAAGGAGCCTTCTAAGGGCGTTAACCCAGATGAGGTAGTAGCAGTAGGTGCAGCTATCCAGGGTGCCATCCTGAACAAGGAAGAGGGTGTTGGCGACATCGTATTGCTCGACGTTACTCCATTGACTCTCGGTATCGAGACCATGGGTGGTGTAATGACCAAGCTCATCGACGCTAACTCAACTATCCCTTGCAAGAAGAGCGAGGTATTCTCTACAGCTGCTGATAACCAGACAGAGGTTACCATCCACGTATTGCAGGGTGAGCGCCCAATGGCAGCTCAGAACAAGAGCATCGGTCAGTTCAACCTGACAGGTATCGCTCCAGCTCGTCGTGGTGTTCCTCAGATTGAGGTTACCTTCGATATCGATGCCAACGGTATCTTGAACGTATCAGCTAAGGATAAGGCTACCGGTAAGGAGCAGAGCATCCGCATCGAGGCTTCATCTGGCTTGAGCGAGGACGAGATCAACCGCATGAAGGCTGAGGCAGAGCAGAACGCTGCTGCTGATAAGGCTGAGCGCGAGAAGATTGACAAGATGAACCAGGCTGACAGTATGATCTTCACTACCGAGAACTTCCTGAAGGATAACGGTGATAAGATTCCAGCTGACAAGAAGCCAGGTATCGAGCAGGCTTTGCAGCAGTTGAAGGATGCTCACAAGGCAGGTGATGTTGCAGCTATCGATTCAGCTATGAACAACTTGAACACCGTAATGCAGGCTGCTTCTCAGCAGATGTATCAGGGCGGCCAGCAGGCAGGTCCTCAGGGTGCTCAGGGCGGTCAGCAGGCACAGGGCGGCAACGATGGCGCTCAGGATGTTCAGGACGCTGACTTCGAGGAGGTTAAGTAATATAAGCAAACATAATAATAAAGGCGTACAATGCTCAGAAATGAGTTTTGTACGCCTTTTTTGTTTCATTATGATTTTTTATATCCCAATAGTTTGCTAATTTGCTGAAAATTATGTATATTTGCAAATTAAGGGAGAAAGAACATCGCCCGAAAGAGATAGACAGTTTAGGGTAAATATAAAAGAAAGGAGAACGAGATATGGCAAAGAAGAGACCACAGGTAGCGCTGGTTTATGATTTCGACGGCACATTGTCGCCTGGCAATATGCAGGAGTTTGGATTCATACAGGCTACAGGCAAGACAAAAGACGAGTTCTGGGAGAAAAACAGAAAGTTTGCAGAGGGTAAGGATGCCAATGGCATTTTGACCTATATGTATCTGATGCTCGACGAAGCCAAGAAGAATAATATCTCGCTCACCCGGGAATCTTTTCAGAAATTCGGCAAGGATGTAGAACTGTTCCGCGGCGTAAAACAATGGTTTTCGCTCGTGAATGAATATGGCAACAGTATCGGACTGGACGTAAAGCACTACATCAACTCCTCGGGACTGAAGGAGATGATAGAGGGCACACCTATCGCCCAGGAATTTGAGAACATCTACGCCTGCTCCTTTCTCTACAACAAGGAGGGAATCGCCTATTGGCCAGCCGTAGCCGTAGACTATACTACCAAGACGCAATTCCTCTTCAAAATCAACAAGGGCATCAAACAGGTGAGCGACAACAGAAGAGTGAACCAGTATATCCCCGACGAAAAGCGCCCTATCCCTTTCCCCCGAATGATATACTTCGGAGATGGAGAAACCGATGTGCCTTGCATGAAGATGGTAAAGGAACATGGCGGCCACTCGATTGCGGTATATGATAACGAGGATAAACAGAAGACTGCCTGCCAGCTTGTCAAGGAGGGACGAGTAAACTTTATGTGCTCTGCCAACTACTGCAAAGGAAGCGTGATGAATATCATTGTAAAGAGAATATTGGATAAAATCAAAGCCGACTTTGAATTCGACCGTCTGATAGAGCTGAACCAGAAGAAGGCATGGAAGTGATTTAAAGGTAAAAGGGTAAAAAGGTAAAAGGGTAAAAAAGTAAAAAGGGCAAGAAAGTAAAGGGAGAAAGGAATTCTTTTGTGAATTCCTTGAAACTTTTCTTGGTTTTGTCGAGGATTATGCTTAATTTTGCACGCAGAAATAATAATATCAAATCATATTAATGGGAAGAAACAAATACTCAGCAGGAGAAATCAAGGAAATCGGCAAGTTGCTGCGCCTCAAGAACGCAGGCAACCGTTTACAACAGAAAATGATACGCCACGACCTTCGTGTGGACTATGAATTCAATATCTCAGACTTCAATGAGCCTGGCAAGGCTTTCGGAGAAGAGGAGTTGCAGGCTGCCATCAAGCGTGGCGCCATCCAGATTCTCGACGATGCCACCATCGAGGCTATGAAGGCAAAACGTGCCCGAGATAAGGCTCGCGATGAGGCAGAGAAACAGAAGGAAGCCGTAGCCAGCGGTGAACAGACCGACTGGCAGGAGGCTATGAAGGAGTGGAATGAGTATTACGAAAAGTAAAAAGGTAAAAAAGTAAAAAGGTAAAAAACATACTGATTACGACATATACCGATTAATAAAATATACTGATTATAAATTATTATGGCTAAAGTATTGATAAAGACATCAGAGGGCGACATCAAGGTGCGCCTCTACGACGAGACACCTCAGCATCGTGACAACTTCATCAAGTTGGCGAAGGAGGGATATTTTGACGGCACTCTCTTCCATCGTGTCATCAAGGATTTTATGATTCAAGGCGGCGACCCAGACAGCAAGGGCGCTTCTAAAGGCAAGATGCTGGGCACAGGTGGTCCTGACTATACCATCCCTGCCGAGTTTGTTTATCCACAACTTTTCCACAAGCGTGGTGCCTTGAGTGCAGCCCGTCTGGGAGATGAGGTAAACCCAGAACGAGAGAGCAGCGGTAGCCAGTTTTATATTGTATGGGGAAAGACCTACAAGCAGAATGAACTGAAGCAGATGGAAAAGCAGATGGGCATGCAGATGGAGCAGAACATCTTCAACCAGCTTGCCAAAGAACATCATGATGAGATTATGAACTTTCGCCGTAACCGCGACCGTGAGGGCCTGATGAAGCTTCAGGATGAGCTGGTGGATGAAACCAAGAAGCGCTGCAAGGAACAGGGCTATCCTAAGTTTACCGAGGAGCAGCAGAAGGCTTACACTGAAGTAGGCGGAACACCTTTCCTCGATAACCAATACACCGTTTTCGGTGAAGTGGAGGAAGGACTTGACATCGTAGAAAAGATTCAGAACTGCGAAACATTGCGTGGCGATCGCCCAAAAGAGGATGTTTCTATGCAGATTTCAGTCATCGAGGAATAAGAAATCTCCATAACGCTCCGCCGGACGGTAAATCCGGCGGAACGCCTAATAAAAACCTGAATAAATATTATATAAGTAATAACAACTATTCATTCGTATTACACAAAAAGACAAATCAATATGGAAAAAATGAAAAGCAAAATGGTAAAGAGTATCATGATGCTCTTAGCATTGGCAAGTTCTAACTACAGCTATGCTTCGTCATTTTTTATTCCGCCTTCGTCATTCTATCCGCGATATACATACCTGCCAGAATGCAGCAGGCACCTGCCAGGAAGTAAGGAGTAATCTTTTCGTCTAATACCAGAGAGGCGAAAATCATAGTGGTGATAGGATTGAAATAAACCCAGTTGGTAGCTTTCACGGCTCCCAGCTTAGAGATACACCAATTCCAAGTAAGGAAACATATCATGGATGCCAAACAGCCCAGGAACAAGAGATTACCCACCACCTGAGGCTTCGTAAACACATCCCATGCCGGCCAGCCAGGGATGATAAGATAATAAGGCAAGATGGTAAGCACACCATAGAAGAAGACCTTGCGGGTAATAAAAGCTGCGCCATAATCGCCCGATACCGATTTCATCAGGAGCGAGTAAACCGCCCAACTCATACATGCCGTAAAAGCCAAGGCATCGCCTACAGGCGACAGATGCAGTACGAACCTGCCATTCAGCACCACGATAATCATACCTACAAAAGCAAGCAGAGAGCCCAACAGCTGTATCATGTTGATGCGCGAAGAATGGCGATAAACCAGACGTACCAGCAAGGTAGCAAAGAGCGGACAGGAACATACGATGAGCGATGTATTGGTAGTTGTGGTATAATTCATCGCCTCGTTCTCGCTCAGGAAATAGAGCGAACCGCCCGTAATGCCCAGCATCGCCATTTTAAACTCATCTTTCCAGCTATCAGCAAACATCTTCTTATGATTCACCATCAGCATCATGATATATGCGATACTGAAGCGGAGCGTAAAGATCTGTGCTGGCGAAAGTCCGTTCAGCATCAGCACCTTGGTAGAAACAAAGGTGGTTCCCCAGATGGCTACGGTGATAAAAGCCACAAGATGATATAATAAATTATTATTATTCTGTCTCATTCTATTTTCCTGATTTTTGAAATTCAACTGCAAAATTATAACTTTTATTCGAAATGAGCAAATTGTAAGCAAGAAAAGCAGAAAAAGACAATAAAAAGAGCGAAATTGGAATAAAAGAAAAAGACGGAATATCGCCCTCTATCCCTGACAACAACACATACGACCTCCACTTATTTTCGCATCTTTAAATAGCCATATACCCTGTAAATCAAGCAATTACACTCAACCTTACCTATCATCAGTCCACCTTTCTACTAATAGGCCTTCAAAGTATAGACTTTTTTTCATATCTTTGCATTATCATTGCAGAACAAGCAACATATCTAACACCAAAAAATTAAGAACATGAAAAGAAAGAATTATCTTATTTTATCGCTGTCGTTACTGCTGTGCATGGGCAACCAGACTTCTTTCGCAGCAACAGGCGGCAAGAAGAAAGTAAAGAAGGAGGTAAAGAAACTCATCCCTACAGGTAGCGATTACGTCATCGTGAAGGGCGAGAATCTCATCAAACCAGATGGCAGCAAACTCTACATCGTGGGTACCAACCTGGGCAACTGGCTCAATCCGGAAGGCTATATGTTCAACTTCAAGAAAACCAACTGCGAATGGATGATCAACGGAATGATCTGCCAGTTGGCTGGTCCTGATTTCGCCAGAACGTTCTGGCAGGCTTTCAAAGACCATTATATCACCGAAGATGACATCGCCTACATCGCAAGCACAGGTGCCAACACCATCCGCCTGCCTTTCAACTACAAACTTTTCACACGCGAAGATTATATGGGCAAGAACGATGAAACTGAGGGATTCCGAATGATGGACAAAACCATAGAATGGTGCCGCAAATACGGCTTGCATCTGATTCTGGACATGCACGACTGCCCTGGCGGACAGACAGGCGACAATATCGACAATGGACATGGTTATCCCTGGCTTTTCGAGAGTGAAGCAAGCCAACAGCTCTTCTGCGACATCTGGAAGACTATAGCCCAGAGATACAAGGACGAACCGGTGATACTGGGTTATGAACTGATGAATGAACCTATTGCTACCATGTTTACCAAGGAAGTACAAGCCAAACTGAATGCCAAGCTAGAAGACGTATACAAGCGTGCTACAAAGGCTATCAGAGAGGTAGACCAGAATCATATCATCCTCTTAGGCGGCTCGCAATGGAACAGCAATTTCGAGCCTTTCAGCGATTGGAAGTTTGATGATAAAATCATGTATACCTGCCACCGGTATGGCGGTGCTCCTACGAAGGAAGCCATCCAGAGTTACATCGATTTCCGCGACAAGACCCAGTTGCCGATGTATATGGGCGAGATAGGTCATAACACCGACAAATGGCAAGCCGATTTCTGCGAGACCATGCGGAAAGCCAATATCGGCTACACATTCTGGCCATACAAGAAGATTGAAAATTCCTGCATGATGGGCATCAGGAAACCGGCAGAATGGGACTGCATCATCGTAAAGTTTGCCGAGGCAGACCGCAGCAGTTTTGACGGAATCCGCAAGGCACGCCCTGACCAGGAAAAGGGCAAGAAACTGCTGATGGAATTTGTTGAGAATGCGAAACAGAAGAACTGTGTTCCTCAGACGGGATATATCCAGTCGATGGGACTGAAAACAGAATAAAAAGAAAAAGGTCTTAGGAGTAAGTGCAGGTTAGACTTCTCCTAAGACCTTATTATTTATATAGTTAAAAAAATCAAGCCTTATTTTTTCAGGAATACTCTCACGTAATCCACTTCCATCTGAATAGAGAGAAAAGCTCAACAAAGAAAAACATCCCGAAGTTCTTTTTCTTTTGAACTTCGGGAATATTTATATTTTAGTAATTGTTTTGTACCAAGGTACCCTTGGCAGCCTCAATCTCATCCTGTGGAATTGGCAAGTATTTTTTGCTCTCGGACCACTGGATACGCTCAGGAATGCCCTGCATGTCGTAAGCGGTTTTTGCTTGATTGAGAACTTTACCGCCACCAGGCTTCAATACCTCTGCAGCCTTGCCGAAACGAATCAAGTCGTAGTAACGCTTGCCCTCGCCAACAAACTCCATTCGGCGCTCTTCCAACAAATTGTCAAGAGAAACCGTGCGATTAGAAGCATGAGCACGATTGCGAACTTGGTTGAAATAACCTTGCGCCTTTGCCACGTCGCCACCCGTGCGAAGTATCAACTCTGCTGCATTCAGCAAGGTTTCAGAATAGCGATAAATACGCTGGTTGTTGTCCCAACCGAGGTCGGCATCAGCCACCACACCATCATTGCCACCCGGACGTCCCAAGTACTTCAAGAGGAAGATACCTGTGTTCTGATAACGACCACCGTAGATCACGTCGTCACCCGTACGAGCCTTGTAGTCGGCAGCGTAATCCTTCATATTGAGAATGCCACCTGTACGGCGAATATCATTTTGCTCATAGAGATCATAAACTTCCTTGGATACATCACAGAACCCCCAACCTCCATTCAACTCTTGTTTAGGAGAATAATTAGGGTCGGCTGCAAGATGAGCAGCAGAAGCCTTGTAACTCAATCCGTCGATACCAATCAAAGCTGGCACCACAGTACCACCTGGAGCATTAGCATTACCCCAGCCACGCTTACTACCCTTGGCGCAATAATTGATTTCGTAGATAGATTCATCACACCACTCGCCACTATACTCCCAGATACTAGCATAGTCACTCATCAAACTATACTTCGTGCTGCTGATGATATCCTCCATATAGCCGAGTGCCTGTTGATAGCGGTTCTCGTCTTTCTGATACATCACATAGTCGGCGAAGAGCATCTCTGCGAAAGCCTGTGTGGCATGTCCGCAACGAGTTTTGGTTTCCTTCATCGGAAGGACTTTGCTATTGATAACCTCTTCGAGCATAGCAATTACCTTATTATAAACCTCGTTGGCAGAGAGCTGCTCGGCAATGTAAGGGAACTCCAAGTTTTTCTCATAATAAGGCACGTTACCCCAGAACTTCCATAGCTGCAAGTAGTAGAAAGCCTTCAGCGTCTTTGCCTCGGCGATGTAAGCAGCCCTCTCTGCATCTGAAATCCCGGCAGCCTCCTCGGCATCCTTGATAAGCCAGTTGGAACGGTTGATACCAGAATAGCTAGTAGTCCATGCTCCCTTGAAGGTCATCAAACTGGTACTCTTGTATTGAGAAGCCAAGTGGATTTCCTGTTGGTCGCTGGTAGAACCACCACCAACATAGATGTCATCGCCCTGTGCATCAGACACGAGGAACAATGGGCACCATCCATCATAGTAATCATACCAAGCCAAAGGTGCATAGGCAGCGGTCACCGCTTCATCAAGATGCGACTTGGTGTTGTAATAACCATCGATTGGCAAACTGCTTGCAGGCTCTACCGACAGGAAGTCGTCGCCGCAAGAAGACAAAGACAATGCCATACTTGCCATCGCACTATATAATAATATATTCTTTGCTTTCATAATTGTAATCTTTAAAATTGTTCTACGTTTCGCTTAAGATTTTCTTTTATCAACATACACACTATACGATTAGAATGTTACGTTGGCACCGATAGTAATTGTACGGTTCTGTGGATAGAAACCACGGTCGATACCAGACTGTGTGCCATTGTAAATCTCAGGCTCCATGCCCTTGTAACCAGTGATGGTTATCAAGTTCTCGGCAGCCACATAGAAACGAAGATTAGAGATGAATACGGTCTCCGTCCATTTCTTTGGCAAGGTTACACCCAGCTGGATATTCTTCAATCTTACGTATGAACCATTCTTGATATAAAGATCTGACACCTTGTTATTGTCGTTGGCTGTTGACCATGCGAAACGAGGCATTGTATTGGATGTGCCCTCGCCATGCCAGCGATCCATAAACTCTTCAGGTAGGTTGACATAGCGGAGGTCAACACGGCGTGTGGCATCAAATATCTTGTTGCCAAACGAACCTGCCCACAACATAGAGAAATCGAGTAGTTTCCAGCTAGCACCGAAGTTCAAGCCAAAGGTCCAGTCAGGATCACCCTTACCGATATTGGTCTTATCGGCATCGTTGATCACACCATCGCCATTGTAATCCACGAAGATGACGTCACCAGGTTCTGCATTAGGCTGCATCTTCTCGCCCTTGCTGTTCACGTAGGCATTCACCTGTGCCTGGTTCTGGAAGATACCAGCAGTCTTATAACCATAGAAGAATGGATAAGGCTGACCGTTCTCAGCACGGCTCACATTACCAATCTGGTGTACATTATCGGAAGTCTCATAACCAGTATCGTTACCCAAGTTGATAAGTTTGTTCTTCAAGTAGCTGGCGTTGGCATTTACATTGAAAGCCCAATCACCCTTACGGAATTTATAGCCCAATTCGAACTCAACACCACTATTCTCCATATCACCTACATTTCCCCAAGGCTTAGACTCGCCCAGATAAGAAGGAACGCTCATTGTCTTGAGCATACCATTGGTTTTCTTCTTAAACCAATCTACGGTGAAAGTCAGCGAGTTATTGAAGAAACTCAAATCCAAACCTGCATCATACTGCTCGCTTTCCTCCCATTTAAGGTCGGCATTAGGAGTACCCGATGGCTTGCTACCACCATTGACAAGCTGGTTGCCTGCGCCACCAAATGTATAGTTGTTGCCCATAGCCACATTGGCAGTATAGCGGAACGAACCTATGGCCTCGTTACCATTCTTACCCCAGCTCAGACGAACCTTCATCTTGGTGAACCACTCGGGGCGTTTCTCCAGGAATTTCTCGTTGGTTACATTCCAACCCAAAGATACAGATGGGAAGGTACCCCACTTGTTGTTAGGACCGAAGTTGGAAGAACCATCACGACGAACGGTAAACTGTGCCATATAGCGCTCGGCATAGTTGTAGGTAAATCTACCGAAGTAAGATGCCAACGTATGAGGGCTATACAAACCACCATATACATCGCGCTTACCATCGGTAGCCAAGCCCGTGGTAAAATCGAGATTTGCCTTATTTGGGTCAAGAGCTACCATATCCTGTGCGGTACCGCCTACCTGACGACCAGTATATTTGATGGCTGACTGACCTAATACTACGGCGAAGTTGTGCTGTGCGAGTTGTTTGTCGTAAGTCAACACGTTCTCAACCTGCCAACGATTGCCACGATTCATAGAACTCCATACGGACGACTTATCGTTATGCTGAGCAGCATTCATATAGAAAGGCTGATTCCATCCATCAGTCCCCCAGAAGCTGAGATCAACGCCGTAAGAAGTCTTAAACTTCAAATTATCCCAAATGCCAAATTCTGCCCAAAAGTTGGCAACAAACTTGTCGGAATTATATTTTTCTCCTGGCTGTGAGAGCCATGCCAATGGATTAGAAAGCTCATTAAAATCCTTGGTAGGCAAATTAAGCAGCTTACCTGTCTTCTTATCTCTTACCAACGGACCATACTTGGCAATTTCGCCCGCATACTGAGAGTTGAGCGCATTCTCATCTTCGGCATAAACACCCATCAATGGAGAAAGGAACATAGCGTTACCAAGTGCGGATCCACCCGTAAGGTTATTGATATCCATGCTGGTGTTACAGATACGAGAGTAAGCCAAGTTCACACCGATCTTACCAGTCTTGAGCCAGTTGCGTACCTTGCTTTCATCCCATATATTATAGGTGGTATTGGTGCGGATGGTCATACGCTCGTAGTTAGAACGTCCGTAATCGCCACCTATCACACCCTCGTCCTTATAGTAACCCATTGAGAGATAGTAGTTCAATTTTTCAGTTGCACCACTGATGCTCAACTGATGATTCTGCACAGGAGCATTGTCATTGTAGAGCACATCCTGCCAGTCGGTATCGCTGTTACCCATACCTTTAAGGATGTTGTCTATATTGGTTTCACCTTGATAAGAAGCTGCTTCTTTCATCAAGGTAGTGTATTGAGCAGCGTTGAGGAGCTTGCGTTTGCGCCAAGGATTCTGCCATCCGATGGAGAAATCATACTTCACCACTGGCTTGCCGATGCTACCACTCTTGGTTGTTACGAGTACAACACCATTTGCAGCACGAGCACCATAAACGGCACCTGATGCGGCATCCTTCAATATTTCGATACTCTGAATATCGCTAGGGTTTAAGTAGTCGATACCACCCTCGATAGGCATACCATCCACGATGTAAAGAGGGTCTGCACTATTTACAGTACCAGTACCACGTACACGAATTTTGCTCGCAGCACCTGGCTGGCCGCCAGCTGTAGTTACCTGCACACCTGATACCAAACCCTTGAGAGCGGCATCCACGCGCACTGGCTGGGTCTTGCCAAGTTCGTCAGAACCAATCTTGGCGATAGAAGCTGTTACCACGCTCTTCTTCTGAACACCGTAACCTACAACAACCACTTCGACCAAAGCTTTGTCGTCTTGTTTCAGAGTAATCTTCATGTTGGCTGAAGGACGAATCTCTGCATCCTTGTAGCCAATGTAGGTGATAACCAAGGTCTGGTTAACATCTGCATCGATGACAAAGTTACCATCAAGGTCGGTAATTGCACCGGCACCCTTGACGCCTTTTACCTGTATGGTGGCTCCGATAACGGGTTCACCCAGGTCATCCAACACGACACCCTTGAAGGTGTTTTTCTGTGCGAGCGCTGACGTCGACATCAATAATGCAGTCGCCAGCAATAGACTTTTTGTTTTCATATTCGATTATTAGTTTAGAAAAATATCTGTTTGTTAGTTCACTCTATTATAATAATGTTTAAGACTGTGCGGCTGTGCATTTCCTAAAATGCGTTAAGCCGTGTTTTCGTTTGCAAATATAATATGATTTTTTGATAAATCCTAGCCCCTTTAACAGATAAGTGGTAAAAACACTTGCCTCAAACAACTTATATCGTTAGTTTTCAGATACTTATCTATTTTTAATAACTATACGAAAGTGGATGGGGTAAAATGGAGAAAATGAGGCTAGAACACCCCTGAAACGTTATATCAGTATATTTCAGTGTTCACACTCTGCCACTTTTCATTCGCGCAGCAACGCATTTATTTTCCTAACTATCAGCGGTTTACAAAAGTCCCATTTTTACACCCATCCACTTTTCGCTTATCACACATCATTTTTTCATTATTTATTTAGTAATTTTGCAGATGAATGAGCATATACGCCTAAACGCACAAAAAAAACGTGAGAGGCGGTGTGCAAAACAAACAACTGCGAGAAATAAACAAACCATAATAAATATTACTTATGAAACAGTTCATTTTATCATGTGTCTTGTCTGTGGCAGCCATCGCTCCGTCGCAGGCACAGCAGACTACCAGACAATTGCCAGTCTATCTCGACCAGACCAAGCCGGTAGAGCAGCGCATCGATGATGCCATCTCCCGCATGACGCTGGCTGAGAAGATACGCATCATCCATGCTCAGAGCAAGTTTTCATCAGCCGGTGTACCACGCTTGGGATTTCCTGACTTCTGGACGGATGACGGACCTCACGGAGTGCGTCCTGACGTATTGTGGGATGAGTGGGAACAGGCAGGTCAGACCAACGACTCCTGTGTAGCCTTCCCTGCCCTCACCTGTCTTGCCGCATCATGGAATCCGCAGATGAGCCGCATCTATGGCGAAGCATTGGGCGAAGAAGCCCTGTATCGCGGCAAGGACATGATTCTGGGTCCTGGCGTCAACATTTACCGCACGCCTCTCAACGGCCGCAACTTCGAGTATATGGGCGAAGATCCGTTCCTGGCAAGCATCATGGTTGTGCCGTATATCCAGGGATTGCAGTCTAAGGGCGTATCAGCCTGCGTAAAGCACTATTGCCTGAACAACGATGAGGAATACCGCCATCAGGTCAACGTAATCGTCAGCGACCGTGCTCTCCACGAAATCTATCTCCCTGCCTTCAAGGCGGCTGTTGAGAAGGGCAAGACATGGGGCATCATGGGAGCCTACAACCTATATAAGAATGAGCACAACTGCCACAACCAGTGGACTCTGAACAAGATTCTGAAGGGCGACTGGAAGTATGATGGTGTCGTGGTAAGCGACTGGGGCGGTGCTCACGACCTGGAGCAGTCTGTAAAGAACGGACTCGACATGGAGTTCGGCACCTGGACAGACGGTCTTACGATGGGCGCTACCAATGCCTACGACAACTATTATCTCTCCATGCCTTACATGAAGGCCATACAGGAAGGCAAGTTCACCCAGAAGGAGCTGGACGATAAGGTGCGCCGCGTATTGCGCCTCTTCTATCGCACCACGATGAACCCGAGCCGCCCTCATGGTTTTCTCTGTTCCGAGAGCCATTATGCAGCAGCCAGACAGATTGCTGAGGAAGGTATCGTATTGCTCCAGAACAGGAACAATGTGCTCCCTATCAACACCCAGAAGGCTAAGCGCGTACTGGTAGTGGGCGAGAATGCCATCAAGATGATGACCGTAGGCGGAGGCTCTTCTTCGCTCAAGGTACAGCGCGAGATTTCGCCTCTCGATGGTCTGAAGACGCGCTTGGGCAAGGACGGCATCGAGGTAGATTATGCCCGCGGATATGTGGGCGATGTAACGGGCAACTACAATGGCGTTACAACCGGCCAGAACCTGGAAGACAAGCGCAGCGAGGCTGAACTGATAGCCGAAGCTGTAGAGAAAGCCAAGACAGCCGACTATGTCATCATGTTTGGTGGTCTGAACAAGAGCGATTTCCAGGACTGTGAGGGTCACGACCGCAAGCAATATGAGCTGCCATACAATCAGGATAAGCTGATCGAGGCTTTGGCTAAGGCAAACAGAAACTTCGTTTATGTCAACATCTCGGGCAATGCGGTAGCTATGCCTTGGAAGGCTAAGGTTGCCGGCATCGTACAGGGCTGGTTCATCGGTTCGGAGAGCGGCGAAGCCCTGGCAAGCATCCTTACAGGCGATGCTAACCCTAGCGGCAAGTTGCCGTTTACATGGGTCAATTCGCTGAAAGAAGTTGGTGCTCATGCTCTCAATACCTATCCGGGAACCTGGCGTCAGGAAGGTGGAGCCAGCACGAAGGGCAACATCATTGATGAGGAATATAAGGAAGGCATCTATGTAGGTTACCGCTGGACCGATAAGGAGCGCATCAAGCCTACCTTTGCATTCGGTCACGGCTTGAGCTACACCCAGTTTGCCATCTCTAATCTCCGCAGCGACAAGGCGCAGATGAAGCAGGATGGTACAATCACCTTTACCGTAAACGTAAAGAATACCGGTAAGCGTGCCGGATCAGAGACTGTGCAGCTATATATCCACGATGTCAAGTCATCAGTAGACCGCCCTCAGAAGGAGCTGAAGGGATTCCAAAAGGTTTATCTCCAGCCAGGCGAGAGCAAGGATATCAGCATCACCATCAGCAAAGAGGCCCTCAGTTTCTACGATGAGGCATCTTCATCCTGGAAGGCTGAAGCCGGAAAGTTTGAGGCTCTTGTTGGTAATGCAGCCGATAACCTGAAGCTCAAGAAAGCCTTCGAGCTCTTTTAAAAAGAATGATTCGATGATGAGAAATTGAACAGACGGGAGAAATTAGATATACATGCATAAAAGTTTGTTACGGTGAAACGCCGTAACAAACTTTTATTGTATTCCCCCTGCTTTTCATCCTTCGGCAAAGTTGCGTAGAAACGGGGATTTTCAAAAATACCAATACCTTGATTATCAGAAGATTAACCCACTTGACGTTGTAAAACACAACGTATGGGTGCCCGAAGCATTCGCTCTTACCACAAAATAGTTAGTAATCTGATTATCAAATGGTTAACCTATTTGACGCCCTATTTCAGGGCGTCAAACTTTTTATACGATTTCTCTCGCTCCTCATCCATCGCCAAGTTCGTAGAAACAGGGATACACAAACATCAATATTTTGATTAACAGATGACTACCCATGTGTCGTGAAACACGACGCATGGGGTACCTGAAGAATTTACTCAATTTCTAAAAACAACCAACACTCTGATTATCGGTTAGTTAACCCACTTGAAACCCTAAAATAGGGTACATGGGTACCTGGAGCATTTACTCCTGAATTTTTGCAAGTTTTCGCCACACGCCCTGAAAGGGCAGAAGCTCCTAGCCCAGGGCATCGCCCTGGGTAATCACGAACACAAACCTCTCGCCCTGTAAGGGCAAAAGCTTTAAAATACCGGGTAACATACAAAGCTTTTGCCCTTACAGGGCGCCTTGCTGATTGACATTATACCCAGGGCGCTGCCCTGGGCTAGGAGCTTCTGCCCTTTCAGGGCGTGCTGCTTATAAAAAAAACTTGACACATCATTTCAAGTAACAAGATTTCAGATGATCTTATGGAAAAAGAAGGAAGCGTTACAGTTGTGACAGTTGTGACAGTTGTGACAGTTTTCAGCGGAGGGGTACTTGCCCATTTCCCAACTTTCAATCTGTAAGTATTATATATTTACTTATATATTTATATAATTATATAAATATATAAGTAACCTCTAAGTAGAGGAAAAAGGGAGGGTCGCGCTGAAAACTGTCACAACTGTCACAACTGTCACACTGTAACGCTTAGGTCTACCTGACGAACCCAATACGTTCATCATCAAATCTACCTTCTCTTCCGGTAAAACTTATTGATATCTGCTTACCTACTCATAGTTTTCGCAGGAGAGAAACTATGAGTAGGCTTTATTGGCTCGGAAAAACACGAGTGTTAAATTCGTTTAACAAAACTCTGCGGCGCGATTTTTGGCGGTAACGGAAATATGTTGTACCTTTGCAGCACATTTCACCCATCACGCCCAGAAAGGCTTATTTCATGCCAATCAGCTTCACACGCTGCTCGAACTCTTCTCTGTCACAGATGGCACTATTCTTGATTTTGGCGCGATAATTATAGATAGTGTTCACAGAATAGTGAAGGAACTCGGCAATCTTAGAACTGTCCTCGATGCCCAGACGGATAAGGGCAAAGATACGGAGAGTGGTAGAAAGACGGCTGTCATCTTCGAGCACGATACGCTCTTCAGGCTTCAAGAGGGCATTGAACTCCTCAACAAAGTCAGGGAAGAGCTTCAGGAAGGCGGAATCGAAATACTCATACAGCTCGCCCATGTAGGCCTCGCCAGCCTGCATCTGCTCCAGCAACTTGTTGAATTCTCTAGCCTTCACCAGTTTCACTACTCGCTTGCGCATGGTCTCTATCTTGTCGACATAGATGGCACAAAGGCGCAGGAATCGACCAATATATACTTCCTTCATCTTGTTACTCTCGTTGAGTGAATGGTTCATCTCATTGAGAGACTGGTTCATCTCGTTGAGCGAATGATTCATCTCATTAAGACGCTCATTAGCCAACTGCAAGGCATGGTTGGTTTCCTTCTGCTTATGATGGGCCGCAGCAATGCGCTTGCGCTGCTTGTTGACATAGTAGAGCAAGAGCATAACCACAAAGAGAAGCAGGACAGAGAACGCTACCATGAGCCGCAGATGCTGGTTGCTCGACGAAAGTTCCTTCTGATATCCCTCCTCAATCTGCGTGAGCACAGGCATGATCTGGCGGCTGCGGATAGGCGTATTGAAGATGGTGGCCGACTGCCAGGCAAACTTGATATACTCATGAGAGCGCTTCTGCTGGTCCGGATCGGCATTGAGCAGATTGGCAACTTCCCAGAGAGAACCCTGGTCCATCACAGCCAACTGTACATCGCAGATGGTAGAACGCAGGAGGCAGCTCAGGAACTGCTCTTCATCGCCAAACTGATTGTAGGTCATGCCGCGATAAAACTGCACGATGGCATACTGATGAGTGCCCGGTTTCGTCATCGCCAGCCGCTTATCGCTCAATCGCAAAGCCTCCTTCATGTTTCCTGCATCGCGTGCCCTCACCTCCTGCATCTGCAGATAAAGGTCATCATCATGGCTGAAAGTGCTGTCTATGGCAGCCTGATAGGCATTATACTTGCCGGTATAATATTTCTTCAAAGAGGGAACATTGGAATAATATGCCATCTCACCATACAGGTGCTGGCAAGCCCAGAGGTAGTTGCGCCTGCCCTCAGCATCAAGATCAGCGATATTGACAGACTTCAGCAGGTCGTACGATTCGGCATAATCGCCCGTGGTAGATTCCTGGAAAGCAAGCAGTGCCTTGGCATTCCCCACCTTCTTTTTATCGCCCATTCTGAAGGCAAGTTCCATACACTGGTTGATGTATTTCAGCGCTATGTCGTTCTTGTAGGAGCGGTATTCCTCAAAGAGCGCAAAGCAGGCATCATACTTACTGCTTAGTCGCCTGGCCGCCTTCAGTTTCTGCTCCCAATCGCGAATGCGGGCTTCACGTACCTTCACATAATCAGCCGAATGGGCAATGGCATTGTCCAGACTCTGCAAAAGCTGCTCTATATTATCTGCTGTTTTTGCTGAAAGAGAAAGAGGCATCAAGACTAAGAGCAGGAAGAAGAATGCCTTTCCCCATAATTCATTTATGCGATACATCAACTTGATTTCGTTAAGATTGATTTATTTTCATGAGGTTTCACGTGCAAAAGTAATAAAAAAATCGGAAACGACAAAATCTGATATAGAAGAAATGCACTTCCCTCTCCATTTTCCTGCTATATAGCATCCACTTTTTGTATATCCCCGATTTTTCTTATCTATCTCATTATCAGATACATTTCTATCTGAAATAGAAAATTTCATCCACATTTTAACATTCGTATCGCGCATCGTATCATCTTTTTTATTATCTTTGCAGAAGATAAACATCAAAAATAACAATTAACATAATAAACAATGAGAACAGCACTTTTATCACTCACATTTCTTTTGGCTGGTTCTATGGCAGCACCTGCTTTCGCCCATACAGCAGCCCCTAAGAAAAAAGTAACTGCCACAACCAAGAAAGGCAAGATTCTACCCATGAAGGAGTATATCGACCAACTGATGGCGAAGATGACGCTACAGGAGAAGATTGGGCAGCTGAACCTGATGGTAGCTGGCGACATCACAACCGGCGGCGCACTTGATACTCAGGTAGGCAGCGATATCGCCCAGGGTAACATGGGCGGAGTTTTCAATATCAAAGGGCTCGACAAGATCAAGGCTCTGCAGGAAATCGCCATCAAGAACAGCCGTCTGGGCATCCCGCTGCTCGTAGGTATGGACGTAATTCACGGTTACGAAACGATGTTCCCTATCCCTCTCGCCCTCTCCTGCTCATGGGATACCGAGGCGATGAAGAAGGTAGGCGAAGTATCGGCCAAGGAAGCCAGTGCCGACGGCATCAACTGGACATTCTCTCCTATGGTAGATATCGCACTCGACGCACGCTGGGGACGAATCAGCGAAGGAAATGGCGAGGATCCTTATCTGAGCGGCGTGATGGGAGCAGCGATGACCCAGGGCTACCAGGGCGTGGATATGCGCACAGAAGAGATTCTGAGAGCCAACCGCATCATGGCTTGTCTGAAGCATTTTGCCCTCTACGGAGGCGTTGAGAGCGGAAAGGAATATAACACGGTAGATATGAGCCGCGTGCGCATGATGAACCAGTATCTGCCACCTTACGAGGCTGTGGTGAAGGCAGGCGTAGGCAGCGTGATGTCTTCGTTCAATCTCATCGACTACATACCAGCTACAGCCAACAAATGGATGATGACCGATGTCTTGAGAAAGCAGTGGGGATTCAAAGGTTTGCTGGTTACCGATTACGCTTCTATCGCCGAGATTCTGCAGCACGGAACGGCTAAAGACCTCAAGGAGGCTTCAGAACAGGCGCTGAAGGCTGGTACCGATATGGATATGTGCTCCAACGCCTTCGTAAAGCATCTGGCAAAGAGCATAGCAGAAGGAAAGGTGAGCGAGGAGGATGTGAATATCGCCTGCCGCCGCATTCTGGAAGCGAAATATAAACTGGGCCTGTTCAGCGACCCTTACCGCTACTGCAACACCAAGCGCAGCAAGAGCGAGATTTACACTGCAGAGAACCGTCAGGCTGCCCGCGATGTGGCTGCAGAGACCTTCGTGCTCCTGAAGAACGAAGGCAACATCCTGCCACTGAAGAAGGAAGGAAAGATAGCCCTGATAGGTCCGCTTGCCGACACCCGAAACAACATAGCCGGCACATGGAGCGTGGCTCAGGAACCATCTAAATATACCACCGTCAAGGAGGCGATGGAGCATGCACTTGCCGGAAAAGCCACCTTATTATATGCACAGGGATGCAATATCTGGCGAGACAGACAAATGCAGAAGAACGGCGAATTAGGAAAGGCTATCAACTGGGGCGACGAGGCTGAAATGAAGGCAGAAGCGCTGAAGATTGCAAATGAGGCAGACGTGATAGTTTGTGCTATGGGTGAAAGTGCTGACATGAGTGGCGAATGCAGTAGCCGTACCAACCTGGAGATGCCGGATGTACAGCGCGAACTGCTTGCCGAACTCCTGAAGACGGGCAAGCCGGTAGTGCTCCTCAACTTTGCAGGCCGTCCTACGGTTCTTACTTGGGAGAAACAGCATGTACCAGCCATCATGAATGTATGGTTTGGAGGTTCAGAGGTGGGCGATGCACTCTGCGATGTCATCTTTGGCGACAAATCGCCATCGGGTAAGCTCACCACTTCGATGCCTAAGACTACCGGTCAGGAGCCTCTCTACTACAACCATCAGAACACCGGTCGCCCGGTACCAGATGATAATGAGATGTTTGCCAAGTTTGCCAGCAACTGTCTGGATGTAAGCAATGGTCCGCTCTATCCTTTCGGTTACGGCTTGAGCTATACCTACTTTTCATACGGCAACTTCCGCCTGAGCAGCCAGGAGGCGGGCATCAGCAATGAGGAGGCTACCGAATGGCAGGATGGCAAGAAGATTACAGCTAGCGTCACCGTTAAGAACAATGGCTCCCGCGATGCCGACGAGATTGTGCAGCTCTATATCCGCGACCAGGTAGCCAGCATCTCCCGCCCTGTAAAGGAACTGAAAGGTTTCCAGCGCATCCATCTGGCAGTAGGTGAGAGCAAGGAGGTAAGCTTTGATATCACCCCGGATATGCTCAAGTTCTACAACGCAAATCTGAAACACATCATAGAACCTGGCGACTTCCAGATTATGATAGGAACCAACAGCAAGGATGTAAAGACAATGAAACTGAGCGTGAAATAAACAATAAAATCGCCCTGCAAGAAGCAAAGCTATGTTGAAAAATGCTTTCCTTCTTACAGGGCGATTATCATCTACAGAGCCCACTTCAACAGAAGGCTCAGTTATGGATTCTATCCTTTAGGATTACTTACTCATCTCGAAACCTACACGCATACCATCGTAATTATTGGCGATAGTACCGATAGCGCTGAGGGTAGAACTGCCCTTGAGGGCACCCATGGTCTTGATGAGGTTGAGCAACTTCTTCTGGTCGAAGAGCAGGCTGATGCCGTTGGTAGTCTTCGTAGCATAACCCGACATACTCAAGAGCAAGCCCTTCATCTGAATGGCGTGAGTCTTCTCATCAAAAGTATAATTACCCTGCCATGACTTGCCATCTATCTTGGCAGCGAAAGTTCCATCAGTTTTGAAGGTGAAATAGGTGTTTGAGCCGCTGAAGCCAAACTTGCTGTAATACTCACCCAACTTCTCCTCTACCTTGTTGGCAGCTATCTCTCCGCCAGCCTTTGCCAGGAGATTCTCAGAGGTAAAGGCGCATCCCGGCTTGCTGTACTTCCAGGTATGGGCACAGAGATCCTGCTTGCTGAAGGTACCTGAACCGATTACATTATTCAGAATGCCATTGATAATGCTGCTACCTGCAGAGCTGCTGCTGTTAGAGTTTCCGCCCAGTACAGCACCCAAGATACCTGCTACGGCAGAACCTGCATTGCTGGTTGTACTGGTAGATGTAGCGGCATTGCTGGTTGTTGTTGCTGCTGTATTTGCTGCAGCCGTGTTAGATGCTGTGCTAGATGCTGTAGAAGTTGTCTTCTTTGTAGAAGTCTTCTTGGTCGTAGTCTTCTTAGAAGTCTTCTTAGAAGTCTTCTTAGTTGTCTTCTTAGCCGTCTTCTTAACCGGCATCATCTCAGACATTGAGGCATTGAGCGCTGCCTCGTTCATAGCGCTTGCGTTGCTGCCAGCTGTGCATGCGAGCACGAGGGCAGCCAAAAGAAATACCTTTTTCATTACTTTCTATATATTTATTTTTATCACTCTTATTTATATATACCCAATACTTTCTATTGTTCTTTCGGGTGCAAAGTTCGCAAAAAAATCGGGAATACGATAAGAAAAATCCCTATTTCGCGTATGAATCTCCCTAAAAACTCATCATTTCTGCTCTTTTTACGTTATTATAGACGATTGCGATGACAAATCGTTTAAAAGATAAAGAAAAAATCATTCAATATAGGCAGAATATCGTTAGAAAGGGGGAAAACAGTTCAAACGATTGCACGTTTTTTTGACATAAATCAAAAAATAACGAATAAAACACGCATTTTCATGCATTTTGTACCTAGAAATAGGTAGAAACTTCTATCTTTGCAACCAGTTAACAAATATCAATAGGTTATGAATGATTTAATTAAGGTAAATTCAGAGAATCAGAATCAGGCTATCGATAGATGCCAACAGATTCTTCAGGATCGCCGTGAAGCTCTTGCTGCTAAGGCAAAGAGAAGAGGCTAATCCCCTTCAAAGACACGAAGTAAAAGGAGGAAAAGATGAAGTTCTTATAAGGACGCATCCTTTCTTTTAAAGAGAGATTTTTCGAAACGACTCTTAAATGATGAGTTTCAGAAATTTTGGGAAAAGAAAAAAAACGTAAAAATCCCGTTGTCAGCCATCCGGCTTGTACAACGGGATTTTTACGTTTATTATTCAAGTCCGAGATTTTACTTCTCGTTCTTCACAGCCTTCATGATGATCTCGAAGTGATTACCACTCTTCAAGATGACATTCTTCAGGAAGTCTGAAATCTCAGATGCCTTCAGATTCTTCACCATCTCCTTGTAATCGCTATGAGTATCAACACCCATACGCTCGAATGTGCTCAATGCACCGAGCCAATAGCCATTAGTCTTTTCGCTTACAGCTGCCTGCTTCAGGAGAATCTCCTTTACCTTCTGAAGGTCTTCTGCATTTGGCTGAGCTACGGTCTCTTCCATACCCTTGAAGAAGTAAGGAATAGCAATATCCGACTTCTCTGGGTTCAACTGAGCCACGGCTGAAATAGAGATGGCTGCCTTGTTGTCATAATCACGAAGCAAACCATAGTTTGCACCTGCATGATAAGCAGCACTAAGTTCCTCACGGATAGTACGCAAATACTTCATCTCCAAAAGGCGGGCTGAAACATCAGCAAGAACCATATACTGCAAGGTGAATGGAGCCTTGGTATACCAGATCTCTGTAGCCTGGTTCTGTGGGTTCTCCATTGCCTTGGTAAAGACATTGCTTACCTTACCATTAGCATAAGGAATCTGCTTGTTCTTCAGCTTGAAGCCATTGTTTGGCAGACTGGCGATATACTGCTCGATGAGTGGGAGGAGAGTCTTCTCATCATAGTTACCTACGAAATAGAAGGTGAAGTCCTTGGCATTGCCGTAGAACTGCTTACCAATCTCCAGGATACGGTCGTAGTTGATATCCTTTATATCGTTTGCCTCTGGCACACGGGCAAGTTTGCTACCCAAATAGAGGGTGCTCTGAACAGAATCCTGATATACGAGGCTTGGGTTGTTGCTCTTGTTGGCAAGAACAGTAGCCATCATACTCTTCATATTGTCGAAGCTCTTCTGGTCCTTGCTTACTGCGGTCATCTTGAGATAGATGAGCTGCATCAGGGTTTCGATGTCCTTAGGAGTAGAATTACCCTTCAAACCATGATTGAAAGGACTCAAGCTGAACGAAACGCCAGCCTGCTTACCAGCCATAGCCTTTTCAAGTTCATTGCTTGAGAAATTGCCAAGCCCACTGGCATCGAGCACATCAGCAGCGAATGCAGCATTCATGAAGTCTGCCTTGCCGAAAGTAGAATAACCCACATTGGCTGAAGCAGCGAAAGCAATCTCGTTGTCCTTGAAATCGGTCTTCTTCAATACCACCTTAGCGCCATTAGAAAGAGTCAACTCCTTGAAGCCCAACTTCTTGTTCTCAACAGTCTTCTTAATCTTACCAGCCTTAGGAGCCTGAGCAATGAGAGGTTCCTGCTTAACATTATCCACATAAGCCTCGAGCTTCTCAGCACGTACCTGCTTTACGATGGCAGCAAGTTCCTGCTCTGTAGGATAAACAGCACCAGCCTGCTCACGCATCATAACCAATGAAACAAGGTTGGTATCGCTCTGGCAAACCAACTGCTTGGCATAGCTGTTGATAACCTCAAGTGGCAAGTTTGGAACTACCATCTTCCAAATCTGGCTCTCCTCTTCTACTGAAGGAATAGGCTCGTTAGAAGTGAAGTTATCCACATACTGGGTGGTAAACTGCTCGTTCTTCATCTTATCCTTGTTGGCAAGAGCCTTGTCAACCTGGCTCATGAATTCATCCTTGGCACGCTGATACTCAGTAGCTGTAAAGCCGAACTCATGCATACGCTGTGCCTCGCGGAGAACAGCAGCATAAGCCTCCTTAATCTTTCCTGGCTTAGCCACACCGGTAAGGGTGAAAGCATCCTTAGTGCTTGAAATCAGATATGAATCATCACCGGCATTTGCCTGGAGATATGGACAGTCTGGCTCCAATGCCTTCTCAGCATAACGGGCAGCAATCATAGAAGAAATCACATTATCCATGTATCCCTTCAGGAGATAGCTCATGTTGCTCTTCAGAGAATCTGGCACAGCATTGTGCTTCATATAAACCTGGAAGAGATCAACCTGCTGCTCCTTATCCTTGTCGACAACATAGATGGCTGTATCATTATCTGCTACTTCAACCTTCTCTATCTTAGCGGCATTCTTAGGCACCTTGATACCAGAGAAGAGTTCCTTAATCTTAGCTTCGATATGATTAACATCTACATCACCCACGATGATAATTGCCTGATTGTCTGGGCGATACCATTTGCGATAGTAAGCACGGAGAGTTTCTGGCTTACAGCCATCGATAACGCTCATCAAACCGATTGGGAAACGGTAGCCATACTTTTCGCCCTGATAGAGCTTAGGAAGTGAACGCTCTATCATGCGCTGCTGGCCTACGATGCGCATACGGTACTCGTTGTGTACCACATCGCGCTCGCTCTCGATAGCATCCTCGGTAAGACTGATACCATTACTCCAGTCCTTGAGGATAAGCATACAGGAGTCTACGGCTGTTGCACGGGTAGTAGGAACATCGGTAAAGTAATAAACTGTCTTCTCTACTGCTGTATAGGCGTTGAGATTACGGCCATACTGTACGCCGATGCTCTGCAGATAGTCCTGCAGAGAGTTGCCCTTGAAATGGTCGGTACCATTGAAGGCAAGGTGCTCCAAGAGGTGAGCCAAACCGCGCTGGTCATCATTCTCATTGATAGAACCCACTTTCTGAGCGATGTAGAAACTGGCTACATGCTCAGGATAACTGTTGTGACGAATGTAGTAAGTCAATCCATTATCAAGACGACCTATCTTCACATTCTTGTCTACCGGAATAGCTGGCATCTGCTGTGCCATCGCTGTACCTGCAGAAAGGAACAGCACAACTGCTGCAAAAATCTTTCTTAGTTTCATCTGATTTTAATTATTTATGTATTTAATGTTTTCTATATCATTCTTTCTGTATACCTTATTATATATATATCATGCTACTTAATAAGTTCACCTATATATAAACGATAAACCAAGCAATATGGTTATCTTCTGCGATGCAAAATTAAGAAAAATAAAAAAGATTTGCAAACATTTTAGAGAATATCTTCCCAATGTATGCAAATCTTAACCTAAAACTAACATTGGAGGCAGAAAACCAATTCTAACCTACATGAAAACTCTTCATCCATGAACCTCTGAAGAGGCGGAAAAGGAAGAGGATTCCCCTGAATGTGAGTTCGGTAGCCATCGCTATCCATACTCCCTCCAAGCCATAACTCTTGGAAAGAGCATAAGCCAGGGTAAGGCGTACCAGCCACATGGTACCGAGATTGATCATCGCCGGTTTTCTGGTATCGCCCGCTCCTACACAAACACAGTAGGTCACGATGCTGGCTGCAAAGAATGGTTCAGCAAAAGCCTCGATGCGCAAACAGACGGTTCCCATCTCACGGATGCTTTCTACCGGAGAAAGAACGCCAATCATCTCAGGAGCAAAGACATACATCACCACTCCCATCACAGCCATCACTGCCATTCCAAGTCCTACTGTCATATAAGCAAAATTCTTGCACAAACCAATCCGTCCTGCTCCATGCGTCTGTCCCACCAGAGTGGTAGCCGCATCACCAATACCATAGCCTGGCATATAGCAAAGACTCTCTGCCGTAATAGCGAAAGAATGGGCAGCAATGGCTATATTGCCAAGAGGTGCCACAATCATGGTACTCACTATCTGCGCCCCGCTCATCAATATGTTCTGTATGGCTATCGGAATGCTGATTTTACATGCATTATGAACATACGACCTGACCCAACGGAAACGGACATGGTCCTGGCGGAGATTCAGTATCTTATTCCTGAAACCTGCAATATAAAGATTAGGCAGAGAGATGCAGACGTAAGCCATCGCCGTTCCTAAGGCAGCCCCCACAACACCTAACTTCAGGATATAGATAAACAGGTAATTGAACACCACATCGCAGATGCAGATCAATACTGCCATCACACTAGGTGTATGCATATTGCCCGCAGATTTCAGCATCATCTCGGATATATGATAAAGGAAAACGAATGGCAGTACCAGACCGTATATCAGAAAATAGCGAGAGGAATTGGTGGCAATATCAGCACCTCCACCCAGCCAATAAGGCAGATAACCATGAATGCCGACACAGAGAAGAGAAACAAAAATGCTGAACGCCACACCGCAAATCAGCGCATGACGAAACACCTGACGGGCATTTGCAAAATCATTAGCTCCAATAAAATGAGCCACCTGTACTGAAAAGCCAGTAGCCGCTGCACTGAGCAAACTACCAATAAGCCAGGTAGTTGACTCAATCAATCCGATACTGGCAGAAGCCTCTGCTCCCAGATGACCCACCATCGAAGCATCGATGAAGAACATCATCACCGTAGAAATCTGAGCCAGCATAGAAGGTATACTCAACCCTACAATAAGATTGAGTTTCTCGCGCCGATCCATCTCCCTACCCAGCCGAATCGACTCCATCAAATAATCTGTCTTCTTGCTATAAAGCATAAATTAATTTCTCGTATATCGCTCATACAAAAAAATATGTGCATATATCATTTCAAACATATGCACATACTCTTCTTTTAATCTTTATTCTTATTCAGTAATCCACTTCTTGCCAGAAGCTCTCTTATAACTCTTGAGCACCATCTCAAAACGGAGCATTGAATAGGCAGGAACACTACCATTCCCCGAGGAGCCATAAGCCAAGTCGGCTGGCATGAACACCTGCCAATGGTCGCCAGGGTGCATCGCCATCAACGCTGTGGTAAAACCATCTATCCACCCGCCAGAGCTTTGACTTGAGGCCTTATCGGTCTTTGCCTTTACAGGCAATGCCGTCGTCACGTCATACGTTCCGGTGAACGATTGGTCAAAGACATAACCTGTGGCATAAGAGTCGGTAGGTATCAACCTGCCACGATAGCTCACCTGGATGGAGTCGGTATAGAGGGGCGTCCCGTTGCCATTGCCCTTGTTGAGCACATGCACTACGATATAGTCGGTGTCCTTGTACTTGAGCACCACTTGGCTGCCATTGACGCCCACATTAGGCTTCTGGTTGGCAAGGCTATAGTTAGGTATCACCTTCCACTCGGTACTGCCAGCAGCAATCTGTGCCTTGGCATACGCCAGCGTGTCGGCGAACGCCTTGTCGTTACGCTCCTGCCAGTTGGCATACTCGTCGGTGGTATCATCATCTTCGCTGCATGATGACAGTGTGATCACTGCCATCATGAGGAAGAAGAAATATTTCAAACTCTTAAGATTCATCTAAATGTATTTGATTAATTAGAAGTTCTTGATTTCCTTGCCGAGCTTCTTCAATACGCTAGTGATGCTTACGCGCTCCTCGATGATGCTGCGAAGATCTGAGATAGCTACGCGCTCCTGCTCCATGGTATCACGATAACGCAGAGTTACCTTATGATCGTTTGGAGTCTCGTGGTCTACGGTGATACAGAATGGAGTACCGATAGCATCCTGACGGCGATAACGCTTACCGATAGAATCCTTAGGATCGCCATAGTGAGTATTGAAGTGGAACTTCAGCTCGTCTACAATCTCATGAGCCAACTCTGGCAAACCATACTTCTTATCCAATGGGAACACAGCACACTTAACAGGTGCCAAAGCCTCTGGCAAGCGCAAAACAACACGTGTCTCGCCATTCTCCAGCTTCTCCTCGCAGTAAGAGTGGCACATTACGCTGAGGAACATACGGTCTACACCGATAGATGTCTCTACATCGTAAGGTACATAGCTCTCGTTCTTCTCAGGATCGAAGTACTTGATAGAACGGCCGCTGTACTTCTCGTGCTGAGAAAGGTCGAAATTGGTACGGCTGTGGATACCCTCTACCTCCTTGAAACCGAATGGCATCTTAAACTCGATGTCGGTAGCAGCATTGGCATAGTGAGCCAGCTTCTCGTGATCGTGGTAACGGTAATTCTCATTACCCATACCGAGAGCCTCGTGCCAAGCCAGACGAACCTTCTTCCAATACTCAAACCACTTCATCTCAGTACCAGGCTGGCAGAAGAACTGCATCTCCATCTGCTCGAACTCACGCATACGGAATACGAACTGACGGGCTACAACCTCGTTACGGAAAGCCTTACCAATCTGGCAGATACCGAATGGCAACTTCATACGGCCGGTCTTCTGAACGCTCAGATAATCTACAAAGATACCCTGAGCTGTCTCAGGACGGAGATATACCTTGCTTGTTGCATCGCTTGCCGCACCCATCTGGGTAGAGAACATCAGGTTGAACTGACGAACATCAGTCCAGTTCTTAGTACCGCTGATAGGGCAAACGATACCCTCATCCTCGATAATCTGCTTCAGCATCTCCAGGTTAGGACCCTGCATAGCCTCAGTATAGCGGGCATGGAGATCATCAAACTTCTTCTGGTTCTCCAGAACGCGAGGATTGGTTGCACGGAACTGAGCCTCATCAAAGCTATCGCCGAAACGCTTCTGAGCCTTGGCAATCTCCTTGGCAATCTTCTCCTCATACTTAGCCATGTGATCCTCGATGAGCACATCGGCACGATAACGCTTCTTTGAATCGCGGTTATCAATCAATGGGTCATTGAAGGCATCAACGTGACCGGAAGCCTTCCATACGGTAGGGTGCATGAAGATAGCTGCATCGAGACCTACAATGTTCTCGTGCAACAATACCATACTCTGCCACCAGTACTGCTTGATATTGTTCTTGAGCTCAACACCGTTCTGACCATAGTCATAAACGGCAGCCAAGCCATCATAAATTTCACTACTTGGGAACACGAAGCCATATTCCTTGCAATGGCTTACAATTTTCTTAAAAACATCTTCCTGTGCCATGATTAAATCTTATTTTTTTCAAATTTTCGGCAAAGATACTTCTTTTTCTCGAAAAAATGTTGTATTTTTGCCATAAATTAATAAAATAAGTATTAAAAGCTATATATGAGCGACGAAATTAAAGATAAAAACGGTCTTGAAGAGGAAAATTCTCCTAATTTGGAAAATTCTTCTGCAGAATCTGAACAGGATGCTGCTGAAGATGCCAACGAGGAGATTTCGACCGAAAAACATTCCGATTATAAGCCGGTGAACCGATTCGATGCTTCTGCTGTACATCACCTCAGCGGAATGTATCAGAACTGGTTCCTCGACTATGCATCGTATGTTATCCTCGAACGTGCCGTTCCTCATATTGAGGATGGTTTGAAACCGGTACAGCGACGCATCCTCCACTCTATGAAGCGCATGGACGATGGAAGATACAACAAGGTTGCCAATATCGTGGGACATACCATGCAGTTTCACCCTCATGGTGATGCGTCTATCGGTGATGCTTTGGTACAGATGGGACAGAAAGACCTGCTCATCGATACGCAGGGTAACTGGGGAAACATTCTTACGGGCGACCGTGCTGCTGCTCCCCGATACATCGAGGCACGCCTCTCTAAGTTTGCTCTCGACGTGGTTTTCAATCCTAAGACCACCGACTGGCAACTCTCTTATGATGGCAGAAACAAGGAGCCTATCACGCTCCCTGCCAAATTCCCGTTGCTCCTGGCACAAGGTGCCGAGGGTATTGCCGTGGGATTGAGCAGTAAGGTTTTGCCACATAATTTCAATGAGATTTGCGATGCTGCCGTCCACTATCTCAAGGGCGAGCCATTCCAACTCTATCCCGACTTCCCTACAGGCGGTGCCATCGATGTAAGCAAATACAATGATGGCCAGCGAGGTGGTGCATTGAAAGTAAGAGCCAAGATTGACAAACTCGACAACAAGACACTTGTTATCAGCGAGATACCATTCAGCAAGACTACAGGCAGCCTCATCGACTCTATCACCAAAGCGGTAGAAAAGGGTAAAATCAAGGCACGCAAGGTAGATGATGTTACTTCGGCAAATGTTGAGATTCTTGTGCATCTTGCACCAGGTACCTCATCAGATAAAACGATGGATGCACTCTATGCTTTCAGCGATTGCGAAATAAACATCTCGCCCAACTGCTGTGTCATCGAAGACAACAAGCCTGTATTCCTCACCATCAGCGATGTGTTGCGCCACAGCGTAGACCGAACAATGGGATTGCTGCGCAAGGAACTGATGATCAGAAAGGGAGAATTGGAGGAGCAGCTCTTCTTCTCTTCTCTCGAACGGATTTTCATCGAGGAACGCATCTACAAGGAGCGAAAGTTTGAGCAGAGTAAGAGTCAGGATGAGGTTGTTGCCTTCATCGATTCAAAACTCGAGCCATTCAAGAACAAGCTCTTTACTGCCGAAGTAGACGGTAAGGGGATGGTAGAGTATGCCTTCCATCGGGAAATTACCCGCGAGGACATTCTCAAACTCCTGGAAATCAAGATGCAGCGAATCCTTAAATATAATAAGGATAAGGCAGACGAACTGCTGATGAAGATTAAGGCAGAACTTGCTGAGATAGAGAACGACCTGGCTCACATGACTGATGTAACCATCAACTGGTTTGAATATCTCAAGGGCAAGTATGGAAAGAACCATCCTCGCAAAACAGAAATAAGAAACTTCGATACCATTGAGGTTACAAAGGTGGTAGAGGCTAACCAGAAACTCTACATCAACCGTCAGGAAGGATTCGTTGGTACAGGGTTGAAGAAGGATGAATTCGTATGCAACTGCTCCGACCTCGATGACATCATCATCTTCTATAAGGATGGTAAGTTTAAAGTCACCAAGGTAGCAGACAAGATATTCGTCGGCAAGAATATCCTCCATGTACAGGTATTCAAGAAGAACGACAAGCGCACCATCTACAACTGTGTTTACCGCGACGGCAAACAGGGCGATTACTTCATCAAGCGATTCAACGTAACCGCCATGACCCGCGACAAGTTGTATGACATCACCCAGGGCACACCTGGCAGCCGCGTCATTTATTTCACCGCCAACCCGAATGGTGAGGCAGAAATCATCAAGTGTACGATGGAGCCAGACCTGACGAAGAAGCGCCAGAGCATCTTCCTGGAGAAGGATTTCTCAGACATTCTAATCAAGGGACGTGCTGCCAAAGGTAATCTCCTGACCAAGCGCACCATTCGCCGCATCGGTCTGAAGAGTCACGGTCACAGTACGTTAGGAGGCAGAAAGGTTTGGTTCGATCCGGATGTAAACCGCATCAATTACGATGAGAACGGCCGATTCCTAGGCGAATTCAATGATGATGATTCTATCTTGGTTGTACTCGACAACGGTGAATTCTACATCACCAATTTCGATGTCAACAACCACTACGAGGACAACATCATCCGCTTAGAAAAATGGGATGAGCACAAGATATGGACGGCTATCCTCTACGATGCCGACAATCAGGGATATCCATACATCAAGCGATTCACGATGGATGCCACCAAGCGCCATCAGAATTTCATGGGCGAGAATCCTAACTGCAAGCTCATCTTGCTTACCGATACGGTTTATCCACGCATCAAGGTTACTTATGGCGGTGTGGATGCCATCCGTCCAGCCGAGGAAATCGATGCCGAACAGTTCATTGCGCAGAAGAGTTTCAAGGCAAAGGGTAAGCGCCTCACGACATTCAAGATTGACAGCATAGAAGAACTGGAGCCAACCCGATTCCCAGAACCTCCTTCTGAGGATAATGATGAGGAACCGGATGGTTCTGACTCAGAAAATGAAGGTGAAAACCTTGATCCTGATGCTGGCAAAAGCGAGCAACAGGTGATTGATGAACTGACCGGTCAGACCAACCTTTTCTCTGAAAAAGATTTCGAAGAAGACCAGAAGGATAAAGACTGGTTATCGAAGCAATAAACATACAGGTTATCAAGACATTACAATTGCCTATCAGGGCCACAGTAAAATAAAGGGAGTTAAAGCGTTATCCACTTTAACTCCCTTTTTTTATATAAAAAATACCCAGTATATAAAGGCCTTCCTTTATCTGCGCCTTTTTACTTTTTTACCTTTTTACTTTTTTACCTTTTTACCTTTTATACCCCGCCAGCTTTTTCAGGCAGTATTCCTTAAAGTCATTCCAGTGGTAATAAGGTGCCACATCGCTCTTGATAGGCAAAGTAGCCTCGTCTTCATTCAAAAGCACCTTCACCAGCACATCATTCGCCTTGTTTCTATAAAAGACAAACTGCAAATTCGTAGCCATCGGGGTAATCTTATAATCCCACCATTGAGAAGCAATCTTCTCCGGATCCTTTATCTCCTCGCCATACCCGTTCAAATCCAGCAAACAGGTAAGCGGAGTAACCATCGTATCGTGTCCATATCTCAATGTAGCACCAGGGTGTGGAAGAGCGATGCAGCTATCCGCCTTCTGGATAATATCCCTCAGGAGATTGCGCTGGGAGAATGGCTGCACATTACCCGTATAAGGCGAGTTGCCATAAGCCATCTGCCACCAGATGTTGGCATTCAGCCAGTTCTGATACAGTTCCTCTTCCGTAAAGAGGTCATAGAGCGAAACCTTGCCTCTCAGTTCTGTGCCCTGGATAGAACTTGCCATCTCATAGAGTCTTCTGTTCAGGTCACTCTGGTTGATATTCTGCTTTACCCAGGCAGGGTCGTTGAACAGTTCCTGCATCACACGGCTATAGCTAACGTGCTTCTGTGCAAATTCCTGCTGTACCACCTTGATACCCACGCTATGCTTCAAGCTATCCAGATATCTGTCGCCCTGGTTCATATAATACATATCATGCTCGCTGGCATCATGGAAGATATGAAGTTTCGGATTCATGCGGAGCATCTGCTGCAAACCGTTCTCCATAGAGAGGATGCATCGGATAACCAAGGTGCTTCGAGCCTCGATATTCGTATTACCGGCAAAAATCTCAGGGAATCGCTCCATCATTCTTCTGGTAATACCCTGATGCTGGAGAGCTCCGAGCGGAGTCAGTTCGCCATCGCGCCCCTTCGCCTCCTCGCGAATCAGCTTCACCTTAGCCAGCGTTTCCTCGCCCTTAGCAGTCAGTTTGCCCTCCTGCTTCGCTTTGAGCAGAGAAAAATAAGGCACATCATAAGCCTTCTTGCCAATCATATAGCGGGAACCATGCCGGCCATAATGACTCAGATAGAATGGCTTATAACCCTTAGGAGCTGCAGTCAACTGCTTCTGAGGACCACGATAAGCCACATAGTTACTACCCGAGAGCGTAATGTCTCGCTTGAAATCCTCCTGTGGAGTCTGTGCAGCCAGAGGCATCGTCAATGTAAGAGATGCCAACAATAATAGATTTTTTGTATTCATTGTTATCATATAATTATGTTTGGGAAACATGCTGTCTCATTTAATTCCAATTCATCAGTTTTCTCAAGAACGGAAGCAATTCTGCTGCCATCTTCCGATGCTGCAACATGCTAGGATGCCAGCTGGCGCCATAACCTAAATCTCCTTTCTGGAAACTGAAATCGAAACGGTAAACATTCTTATCGGTTTTATTGGCATCGGCACAGATTCTATCAAGCACAATTCGCTGCTTGCTACTCTCCTTCTCGCCGAGCATCGGACCTGTCAACATCACAATCTTTGCATGAGGATACTTGCTGCGTACCGTTTTAAGAAACATGCGATAGTTCTTCTCGTAGAGTTGAATATCATAATTTCTGGTAGAAAGATCGTTCGTACCCAGATTGATACAGACTAACTGAGGCTGATACTTGGCAAAATCCCATTTTTCATCATGCTGGTCAAATAAGGTATATTCATATTGCCAAGGCATGTTATCGGCATCACCTGTCTTCGGACCATTATAGTTGCGATAAACACCGATACCACTACGGGAGATAGAAGTATGCTGAGCCTTCAGACTGTCACTTACAATATTGGCATAAGTAAGCCAATGGTTCTCTGTTTCATCTTCAAAAGGATCAGACTTGCTGATGCTTTCTACACCATAACCGCAGGTGATGGAGTTTCCGATAAATTCAATCTTACGGTCTGGGAGAGCTGGAGCCTCAACAAGATGACATCCCTTATCAAGAACGAATCCTCTGAATTCCGGTTTGCGGAACAAGCCTTCTATCACATACATCACCTTAGCATGATGCACCCCCTTTGGCAAAGCCGCAGCCAGGGTAACAACCGAATCGCGTTCGGCATTAAAGCCCACTTTGAAAGGTTCGCAACCATCAATCTGCGCCATGAAATATCCAGTTTTCGGGCGACACAGCATTTTCAGAGAAGAACCTTGAAAACTAGCCTCAATCGTAGTTCCCGGATAATTGAAACTGGCTACGTCAGGATTCTTAGCAAAGCTCACACGCCCAACATACTGAATCATCGGATGAGAAGCCTTTACAACCTCTCCCACAATAGGAAGAGTAGTTGATTTCTTCACATTTCCAGCCATCATCGTGGAAGAAACCATCAATGTAGCCAGCATCATAACCCATACTTTTTTCATTTTCCTGTTATTATAGTTTTTATCTGTCCTTACCATTCAGCCTTCATTTTTGCAATGTAAAGACAAAACAATATCTGTTTGCAAAATTACCATTATTTCTCGTAAAAAGCAAGTAAAACCATCATTTTTTTCATTTTTATTCTTTTTATTCAAATTATTATTGTATCTTTGCACCCAAGAATGCGCTTGTGGCGAAATTGGTAGACGCGCTAGACTTAGGATCTAGTGGTTCAGGCCGTGTAGGTTCGAGTCCTATCAGGCGCACCGAAGAAAATCCTAACTGCTTGATAATAAGCGGTTAGGATTTTTCGTTTCTATAAATTGCCAACATTTTGGCAACATATTTCAATGCTAATCCATCGCGACTGCCAAAAGCAAGGTGTCATTTTACATACTTTCACACTATTTCTTGTGATTACACATCGAAAGATTTGATTTCTCGCTATCCAGATGATCGTGGCTATTCCATACGTAATCTGCGATATATGAAACGCTTTGCATCTGAATATCCAGACTTTCCAATTTGGCAAGTGCCACTTGCCAAATTAAAGGAACTGCCAATTCTGCAAGTGACACTTGCAAAATTAGAGAGTGAAGGCAAGGAGTTTGTTCAAGTACCACTAGCACAAATATCTTGGTATCACCATATTTCCCTGTTATCCAAGGTAAAAAACGAATTACCCAACCTATGGGAATTGCACAATACGAAACAGAAAAACTCTTTGCAGATGTAGCATCGGCATTGCCACAAGATTGAGGAAATAGAGGAGAAACTTGAAAAATCAGAGGAAAAATCGGATAAAGAATAATACATGGTTATTTCCATTTTGGAAATAACCATAATATATATAGGAATAACACAGAAAATACAAAGCAGAGAGATTGCTACCTACATCATCCCCTCCAGTTTTTCCTGAGCCTCGCGCATATCTTTTTCAAAATTCACATGGTCTAGAAGGAATTCCTTTCTGCCTTGAGAAAGAAGAAGATAGAGGTGCGGATTCATACCCTCTACATACTGGGCGATGGCATACTCTATATCATCACGCTGCGTAGGATTGGTGGAAAATTCAAAAACCCTGAGCTTCTGATGAATAAAGCAATATGCCGACTCTATACAATCTCTGGTGATGCCCCCTGCCAAGAGAGCATCACCATTATTATTCTGATTCATTCTGAATATCCTTTTTATTTCACGCCCTTCATCGACAAGGCGATGCGCTTGCGCTTCAAATCTACTTCTGCCACTCTCACCATCACATGCTCATGAAGTTTTACCACCTCAGAAGGATCCTGAATGTAACGGTTTGACATCTGGGAGACATGAACCAGACCATCGTTGTGGACACCTATATCTACAAAGGCACCAAACTTGGTAATGTTGGTAACAATGCCCGGCACAACCATGCCCACCTGCAAATCCTCAATCTCCTTGATGCTGGCATCAAACTCAAACTTCTCAACCTCACCACGAGGATCCAAGCCCGGCTTGTCAAGCTCAGCCATGATATCGGTCAAAGTAGGCATACCCACCTCAGCACTCACATATTTCCTGATATCAATCTTCTTCTGCAGAGCCTTGTCTTCTACCAGCTGCTTCACCGTTACGCCCTGATCTTTCGCCATCTGCTCTACCAGCGCATAGCGCTCCGGATGAACGGCACTGTTATCCAAAGGATTCTTTGCGCCTGGAATGCGGAGGAAGCCGGCACACTGCTCAAAGGCCGAAGGACCCAGACGTGGCACCTTCTTCAACTGGGCACGGGAAGCGAAGGCTCCATTCTCGCGGCGATATTCCACGATGTTCTTGGCAAGCGTAGGTCCCAATCCGCTCACATAGGTCAGCAGATGCTGCGATGCGGTATTCAGATTGACACCCACCGAGTTCACGCAACTCATCACCACCGTATCCAGACTCTTCTTCAGCTGAGTCTGATCCACATCATGCTGATACTGTCCCACACCGATGCTCTTCGGATCAATCTTCACCAGCTCAGCAAGCGGATCCATCAGTCTTCGTCCGATGCTTACAGCACCACGCACGGTAACATCCTCATCCGGGAACTCATCTCTTGCAATCTTCGAAGCCGAATAGATAGAAGCACCATCCTCGCTCACCACGTAGATATCTACCGGATGAACGAAATCGATGCTATGCAGCCAGTCGCTGGTTTCGCGGCTTGCCGTACCGTTACCTACAGCCATTGCCTCCACCTGATACATCTTAACCATTCGCTGGATGGCAGCCGTAGCCTCGCTCTTCCTGTTACGTGGAGGATGAGGATAAACAATTTCATGATGAATCAGATTGCCCTGCGCATCGAGACAGCAAGTCTTGCAACCATTGGCAAAACCTGGGTCAACCGCCATCACACGTTTCTGTCCTAAAGGAGCCGCCAACAGGAGCTGGCGCAGGTTTTCGGCAAAGACCACGATAGCCTCCTCATCCGCCTTCTGCTTGCTGAGCGCAGCAAATTCGGTTTCAATACTAGGCTTCAGCAGTCGCTTGAAGGCATCATCCACCGCTTCGCCCACCAGCGTCTGGCACTCACCGAAACCATGTACATAGTGACGCTTCAGTTTATCCTGACACTGCTCATCATCTGCCGAGATGCTGACACGCAAGAATCCAGCCGCCTCGCCTCTACGCATAGCCAGCAACCGATGCGAAGAACACTTCTTCAATGGTTCAGAGAAATCGAAATAGTCGGAGAAGCGCTGCGCCTCTTCCTCATCCTTCTTCTTGGCAACCACCTTAGAAGTGATGATGGCACCGCGTCTGAACTCACCGCGAATCTGATTGCGACTCTGCTCATTCTCACTTACGGTTTCGGCGATGATGTCCTTGGCGCCCTGAAGTGCAGCCTCCACATCCTTCACCTTATCGCCCACAAACTTCCTGGCAGCCTGTTCCGGATTGCGTTCACGCTGGAAGAGGAGCAACTGTGCCAGAGGCTCCAATCCAGCCTCACGTGCTATCTGTGCACGAGTTCTGCGCTTAGGCTTATAAGGAAGATAGATGTCTTCCAGTTCGGTGGCATCCCAGCACTGTTCGATGCGTTTTTTCAGTTCATCCGAGAGTTTTCCCTGTTCCTCGATGGTTTTGAGGATAGTCTCTTTTCTCTTCGCCATCTCAGAGAGTTTCTCGTTAGCCTGTGCGATGGCTTCGATGTTCACCTCGTCCATATTACCGGTTTTCTCCTTGCGGTATCGCGAGATAAACGGAATGGTGCAGCCCTCTTCGAGCAGCGCCAGAGTATTTTCTACAGCCTGCTCCTTCAGATTGAGCTGGGCTGCTATCAGCTTTGTAAATTGATTCATTTATGATATTAATAAAAAAAGATTCAAACTGTTTGTTCATGCAAAGATAGAGAAAAAAGTTGGTTTACCCAAATATTACCACATATTTATTTTGGCGGTTTCAATAAAAAAATCGCTACCATCCTTCAAAAATAACTTCAGATACATGCAGCATACCTGCTTTTTTTGATTTACATCAACAATACGGCTTGTTTTGCAAGAAAAACTGAGAAAAAGTTTTGAGTTTTGAGTTATTTCCTATACCTTTGCCGCCGAATTAGAGAGTGCGGAGCATGTCTGGAATGTGCTTTGCTATCATAAATAAGGGGCTGAAAAGCTACCTGATTAGAGTTATAAAATAAAGTAATAATTAAAAGAAAAGATTGATTATGAAGAAGATTATGTTGAGCCTTGCTATGGCTCTCGTTTCAGTTTGCGCTAGCGCACAGGTTTACATCGGTGGTACAGCTGGTATTTCCAGCAACAAGATCGGTGATGGTGACAGCAAGACAGCTTACACCTTGATGCCAGAGATTGGTTACGAATTCAACAACAAGTGGGAGGCTGGTCTCGAGATTGGTATCAAGAAGGGCGAAGTTTGCAAGCTTTCTCCAGTAGGTGAATCTACAACATTTAGAGTAGCTCCTTACGTACGTTACACAGCCGTAGAAACCAAGTTGGTTAACCTCTTCGTAGAAGGTACAATCGGTTACAGCAGTTACAGCAAGGGCGGTGGCGATTCTTACGAGGTAGGCATCAAGCCAGGTTTGGCTGTTAAGCTTTCAGACCACGTAAACTTCATCACAAAGGTAGGTTTCCTCGGTTACAGAGGTTATTCTCCTGACCAGGGTGACAACTCATCAACATTCGGACTTAACGTTGATGCGAGCAACATTTCATTTGGTGCTATCTACAAGTTCTAATCTTAGGGTGCTCATTTACTCATAAGCAATAATATCAGGGGCGCAAGCGATTCCTTTCAAGGAAACAGCTTGCGCCCCATTTTTTGTTCAGCAAGCGAACTCGCTTTTACTCTTCACTCTTCACCTTTTCCTCGGAAACGCCTGTGTTTATCGGCATTTCGAGGGGTGAAGAGTTTGCAGCGACTCTTCACCCACTCTTCACCACTCTTCACCGATTCCAAAGATCAACAGGCGTAAATTGCAGCGCAAGACCGCTAGGTGTTAAGGAGAGATGCAAGACCGCCAGGCTTCTCTAAAGAGGGTGCGCCATAAGTCTGGATAATAGTTTGGCGCATAACAGTTGACCATCGCATGCACATCACCTGTTGTGCATGCGCATATCAGCTGTTATGCAAGCGCACAACAGCTGTTGTGCGACCGAAGATACTGACTGTCTCAACAACATATCCAATCTCTTCCAACAACATATTCTTACTCTTCCAACAACATATCCTTACTCATCCAACAACATATCCTTACTCTTCCAACAACAAGAAGAGGGTGAATCATAAACTTATGACACATCCTCCGCCGAACCAGCCAGGGTGAAGAGTGGTGAAGAGTGGGTGAAGAGTGTCCAAGAACTCTTCACCCCTCGGAATGCCGATAAACACAGGGGATTCCGAAGGAAAGGTGAAGAGTGAAGAGTATTTCTTTATCCCTTACTTACAACATTTTTACAGGCATTTACGCTGACTGTTCCTATAGAACAGCCAACTAGCGAGCGTACGGCTAGTCAGCTGTTCTTCATTCGCCAGTACACTATTTCCGATTAACAGCCAACTTATTCCTCGGCAAAATATTCTTCCATAACTAGACAATAAACGCTACATACTGATAAAAATCTCTGGCAATTATTAGAAATAAGGGTAAAGGAACAAGAACAGATTATAAAAACACTTTTTACAGCAGAAAAATGCGTATTTACGCAAAAATCTTTTGTAAATTCATCAAAAAAGCGTATCTTTGCAGCAGAAAAATGCGTATTTACGCAAAAATCTAACATAAAATTAAATCAATATATTTAGATAGATTATGATCATCGAACGCAAAAGATACATACAGCAACTGCTCAATAGCAGACACAATGGACTGGTAAAAATCATCACCGGTATTAGAAGATGCGGAAAGTCTTTCCTGCTATTCAACTTATTCAAGAGACAACTCAAACTAGATGGTGTAGACAAAGAGCACATCATAGAAATGGCTTTTGATGACTTTGGCAATAAGGTATATCGCGACCCTGATAAGTTCTACCAGTATGTAAAGAGCCTCATCAAGGACGGTAGGATGTACTATATCCTTTTGGACGAGGTGCAGATGCTGAAAGATTTTGAGGATGTTCTGAATGGATTGCTCCATATCCCCAATGCTGACGTATATGTTACAGGCAGCAACGCCAAGTTCTTGTCAAAGGACATCATTACCGAGTTCAGAGGTCGAGGCTACCAGATTCATATTTCACCACTCAGTTTCTCCGAATTCATGTCTGTCTACCAAGGCAGCCAAGAGAGCGGTTGGGTAGAATATCTACAATATGGCGGACTGCCACCTGTCATCCTACAACCTACAGATGAAGATAAGATTAGGGTACTTAAAGACCTTTGGCAAGAAACTTACTTGATTGACATTCTTAACAGAAATCGCATCAAGAACAATGCTGAGCTAGAAGAACTTCTCTGTATGTTATCATCTGGCATAGGAGGACTGGTAAATCCTCAAAAACTATCGAATACATTCAAGACCAACAAAAATATATCCATTGGCTCTACCACTCTGAAAACATACATCGATTATTGCTCAGATGCCTTTCTTATAGAGAAAGCCAAGAGATACGACGTGAAGGGAAGAAAATATATCGGTACTCCTATGAAGTATTACTTCACCGACTTAGGACTGCGCAATGCACTCATCAATTTTCGCCAAATAGAGAAGACCCATCTCATGGAGAATGCGATATATTGCGAGCTGAGAAGACAGGGATTCAATGTGGATGTAGGCGTGGTAACAGTGAATGGAAAAGACGAAAACGGCACTAGTTATCGCAAACAACTAGAGGTAGACTTCGTGTGCAACAAGGGTAGTCGCCGATGCTATATCCAGTCGGCCCTCAGCCTGCCATCGCAAGACAAGATAGAGCAAGAAATCAACTCATTGCGCCGCATAGATGATGGTTTCGAGCGAATCGTCATTGTGGGCGAAAGCCTCATCAGCAACCGTGATGCAAATGGTATACTCTTCATGAGCATCTATGATTTCATGCTGAATGACTTATAATCATCGACTATAAAAAAAAGGCTCCCTCACCATATCCCATGGCAAGGAAGCCTAAAATTATGAGAGAAGTTCCTCACGAAGAGGAACTTCTTTTGTTTGAGAGAGATTTTTATTGTCTTACGCCCCATGGATAATAAGCAACACGACTTGACAAAATGTAGACAAAGCTTTAATAATATAGGCGTATCCAGCATTACTATAATACCAAACACCATTAGCGTCACCCGTCACGGCAAAGGCCAATTTCACATGAGAGTCATCTACAGGAGTAACTTGGCTAGTCAGCTGTTCTTCATTCGCCTGTACACTATTTCCGATTAACAGCCAACTTATTCCTCGGCAGAATATTCTTCCATAACTAGGCTATAATCGCTACATACTGATAAAAATCTCTGGCAATTATTAGAAATAAGGGTACAAGAAGGCTTTTGAACAGATTCAAAGACCTAGAATATGAAGTGCAAGAAGGCTGTTTCGGGAAGATTCCCACTAGGCTCAGCAGACCTGCTGAGCCTAGTCAGCAGCTCTGCCGACTGCAGTCAGCAGCTCTGCCGAGCCTAGTGGCAACACTCTTTAGTCGTACAACAGTACACCCTATAGTTGTACAACCATACACCCTATAGTCGTACAACCATACACTTTATAGTTGTACAACTATAGCATTCACTCTTGTACAACCATTGGGCATACACCCAGACAATAAAAACAGCATCTAAAAATGTGCAGATACTCAGGCAAGAATATTGAAATTAAAATATTCCGGAATACAGTTTATACTGCAACAATAAATAAGGGGCGTGCTTAAATGAGCACGCCCCCAGACGAGAGATTTTATGTATTCTTTTCACAAAGAATCCTATTAAACATTATGTATATAATTTATTTACTTTGCAAACCAGGATACAAAACTGCAGTAACCAAAGCATAACCTTTACGTACCATCGTTTTAGTTTCTGCTGTTGTGTCTGAGGTAAAGAACTGGAAACGAATAGTAGTTACTTCACCCGTATCCCATAGTCCATTATCTTCAAACGCCAAATCTGTTACTCCATAATCATCATAATACTTAAAGTAACCTATAAGACCTGCTTCTTTCTTGAACGTACGTACATTATTAACCTGATCCCACATCTGACACCATACATAACGAGTTACAATGGTCTTGTCAGTAGAAGAAACAGGAGACTGATATGTTCCCATATACTGTACGTTATTAATAGCAAGAGATAACTTATTCTTATCAAATACTACAGGAAGCGACAAGCCCCATTTAGGGAACTTCAATACACAATTATCAGGAGTACCTTCTAATGTTGCATCATACATAACTTGCTTTTGCGTACTATAATTATAACCATAGAAATAATATTCACCTGCAATATCCTTAGCAAATTCATACTGTGAAACACTGATGGTATCTTTTACATTGCCACATGAATAAGCTACCCAACCTCGACGGAGGTGACCACTGGTGTTCTCTGCCAGATCAACCTTCAAACTATCCTTTGTTGCATTAACAGTAATCCAACTATCAGAAGAACTTACTTCTACAGGCAAATCATGTTTCATGTAATATGAAAATGAAGTCGCAGCATCAGAAAACGCTGCAATGCCTGAATTTGCTCCATCTAAGACACAAACTGATCCTAACTGTGAGATATTTACAATAGTAGAATCTGTTTCTGAAGCCTTAAGAACTACGGTCGTATGACGAGATTCATTGGATGTATTCTGACCAACTGTCAGAGCTACAGTATTACCTTTTGCATCTACAGCAAGCCACTCGTCTACAGCATAAGCTTTCACGATATCCTTGTTCACGGAGATTTCATGTTCACCACCATTGGCATCAAACGACGTTTCGGCTGAAAGAACTTTCATTCCAGTTTCTTCCACCTTGTCATCATCATCACAGGAAGCCAGAATAAGGCTTCCCATTAAGATGAATGATAAATAATATATTCGTGATAATCTCATAACACTTTCTTTTAATTGTTACTTAACAAATTTCTTACCGAACACTGGGTTTGCATGAAAAGCCGGTACCTTATTACAAAGCATCTTTTTCTTCATCATACCCTTTACCCTAGCAGCACTCGTTTCAGCGGCAGGAATCTTGACAAGTACAGGACTCTGCATGATATCAAGATAGCCGAGAATGTCATTAGAAGATGCAGGATTTGGATTACATGCCTCCAAATATACTGAAGAAATCTTCTCTCCATTTACTTCGCCTTCAGAGAAGATAGCATAAGTACCATTTTCTGCATCATAACTTACAGGTGCAGAATAAGTGAAATTAGTAGAGAGTGCACTCCAATATTGATCGCTTACGAAGATATTATAGACAGAACAAGCAGTACCACTAGTCAATGTTACTCCACCCAAATACTGGAAGCTACTCCAATCGAAGCTTAATGTCTCACCGTTCCACTTCAATGTTGCATGCAAAGGAATTCTACCACCTAAATAAATTGGCATATCGATAGCATCGGCATTATCCGCAGTTACATCAAATGTACTCTGGCAAACATTACCATCTTTATCATAATACTGCAATAGATAGGTACCAAAAATATCCTTGGCACACTCCATTTGAGAAACAACAAACTCGCCCTCACCATTTTCATTAGCGACCTTAACTGTTGCCTGACGAGGATGTCCCTCATTATTAGCTGTCACATTTAATGTAAGTCCATTCTCGCTTGCATTAATGGTCAACCAATCAGCATCAGATGTATAAGTAAATGCATTAGCCATATTAAGCTTTATCTCCTTAGTCTGCGCCTCATCATTCAGAGCAACAGAAGCACCGACATTTTTAATAACATAACTTGGAGATATCAATGGCTGTAGAACCAAAGATTTGCCACTAGCAACATCAGTAGCTGTCAGATTCAATTCTCCTTCCTTCTGTACAAAATTATGTGCATCATCAGCAAAAGCCACTGGCACAGCAATTCCATTTGGTGTAACACAATATGGATTACGAACTACGGACTTATCAGAAGCTACATAAGAATATCTACGACTATTAAATGAGACAACACCTTGTTCTACCCCATCTTCCATTACGCGATAACTGTCAAACATATTATCCTCGAAATCATAAATGGCGTTGAAATAGGTAGACCAATCCGTGTTCTCCGGCAAGCGGATAAGACGCATTTTGTTACCCGTTGTACGTCCCTTCAAGTCAATCGTATCATTACTGATCTTCATGACAGTAAACTCGAAGTCGCCTCCATTGGTAGTACCATCCGAATTTGGATTAGCAAAATAATGCATCCATTCATTATAGGTATCAAATGTAAGAACAGGGCCCTGATCTTTCACTACATCATAAGATGAATGCGTTATATCTGTAGGGTCATCTACCAAATCCAATGCAACATCAGCCTTACCATCTTTAAACTTTACCAGATAAGTACATCCACCACTTGTATATTCATCTCCAAGATAATACTGAAAAGCCCAACCGCTGGTAGAAGACTCCAATATCTGCTTGGTTTCTTCTGTAGCATGCTCCAGTCTTTTTGCTGCTGATTCATCAAACAATTCCTTATCGTCATGCAGACAAGACTGAAAAGACAGCATGCTAATTACACCCATGATATATAATAAAAACTTTCTCATGTCTCATTACTTTAAATGTTCCAAATCCAATGAACTCATTTCTCGACCACGATGCTGAACAGCCTTGTGCAACTCGTCAATATCAAGATTCCAGGAATCCTTCATATAGGTACGAATCATCTCCAGTTTCTGGTTGATAATAGCAGCGCCTTTGGTGCCTGCTGTCTTCAACTTAGCTGCCCAGGCATCATCTGTGCAAGTTACATACTGAGCCATTGTCTCAGCAAAATCCTCGCGACCTTCAACCATTGCATAATTACGTACAAAACCCTTCTGAAGGGCTGTCGCATTAGGAACCTGATACCAGTCACCGCTTACGTAATCTGATTCAGAAATACGATCGAAGTCTGTATTATAAGGCTTCTTCTGGTTCAAGATATGAGTAAACTCATGATGCATCGTAGTGAAATAATAAGTTGTCAGAGCATCATAATCTTTCAATGTAGCATCATCCAGATTATTCACCATATAAAGAGTAACCTTGTAACCACCTTCGGCAGTACCCAGTACCATCGTACCCGTATTCTCATAAGCAGGCGAACCAATCAACGTGATGACACGAGGTACATTCGTCTTGATGAAATCCTGACCGGCAACCTCATTATAAGCATCAAACCACAGATATTTCACGATGATAGCCAACTTAGCTGACTTTGCAGAATCTGCAGGCACCAGATTGTACTTCATATCACTCTCTATCTTCTGCCATTTATACTGGAAATCCACATTATATGGATAAGTATAGTTCTTCAACAACCACTGGTCCAGGTTGTCACGAGCAGGCGAATCAGTAGGGAAGATAGTAGCTCCATCAGGATCATCATCTGAGCAAGAAACAAATCCCAAGCTCATGACAGCTACCATCAAAAGCAAATATATTTTTTTCATACTTTTATTCTTTAATTAAGCGTTTTTAAAAACATTACTTAGTACGTGGATTTGCCTCCAAGCCTGAGTTGATAACATCCTGTGGAAGCTGAATAGCACGACGAGGATCATCTACGGTCAAGCTGTCACTCACATCAAGAATTTCATCATTCTTATTTAAGGTGCGGCGATAGATAACAATACCATAGCGTTTTACATCCTGCATACGCAATCCCTCATGCATGCTCAAGATACGTTTCAACTGCAAGATGCATTGCAAAACAGGTTCCTGAGTTTCTGCATCAATGGTAAATGCCGGATGCAAAGCCTTCTTTACAGTTGGCTCCTTTGGAGTATAATACTTAATGCCTTTGTAGTATTCCTTAATACCATCTACAGAAAGTGTTACATTTCTTTTACTGAATACAGAAAGTTCAGTATTTACATCATCTACAGCCTTCTGGTATTCACCCTTCAAAGCATAAGCCTCAGCACGATCCATGAGCAGCATATCTGTATTAAACGCTGAAAATATGCTATGAGAATAACCTATTCCAGCTTGCAAATCTGTATATTCAAACTCATAAGGAATCTTACGAAGAATATATTTTGACAAAGCTGAATTGCTAAATACCTTATAGTTAAAACCGGTATTGCTTCCCCATGGACCAGCAGCCTGCAACGTCTCTGTTGTTGCCAACACCTTTCCATGTGCATAACGGTCGCCATATGAATATGGACCACCAACAGCACCCCAGTCAGAATAAGCTGTCTGTAATAGGAGGTTAGCATTATTTCCAGAATTTACATACGCTTCCGGCTGCACTTGTTTGTTCGGGCTCAAACTAGAGAAACCTGCCCAGTCTCTCAACTGTGATGCGGGATTATCACCCAAAACTTTAGTCGCATAATCTATAGCCTTGTCGTAATCCTGATAATAGAGATAGAAACGAGTAGCAAAAGCATAAGCAGCCTTTTGGGTAAAATGGAACTTAGGGGTAGAATAGGTATTACCCACCAAAGGAAGACCTGCCTGAATATCTGCATCTATCTTTTTATATAAGTCTTCCAAAGTGCCGCGATTATACTTCTGACCTACAACAGTCTCTGTATGCTCAGGATAAGGCAGACCCAATTTGCTGGCAGCGGTAGATTTGTCATATGCATCGCAGAATACGGTAGAAAGCATAAACTCTCCGTAGGCACGGCAGAGAAGAGCCTCTCCCAACTGAGCAGAATACTCAGTCTTTTCTGTATCAGATAGTTTAACTATATATTCTATAGAAGCATTAGCTGCAGAAATGGCCTTATAATACGCATTCCATAATTGCTGAGGAGCCTCATCGTCCTGAATCTCTGTTATATCCTCCCATCGATAGGCCTGTCCTTGGAACTTGTCTGCCTCTGTCCAACCAGTATTATCTATACAGTCAGTATTGTCAGAGTACATCTCCAACAAATAGGCAGGATAACGTGAAGAATAAGCACTGACTAGCAAGTTACTCACATCATCAGTAGACTTCAATTCCATACGATTGTCTGGCAACTTATCCAAATAATCATCACAAGATGAAAATCCCAAGAGTGAAACTGCCAAAACCGTAGATAATAAATATTTTGTTCTTTTCATTGTGCTTGCATTTTATTAAAGTCCAACTTTAACTGTTAAAGTAAACTGTCTTGGAACAGGTGAAGAAACACCTCCTGAACGGAAAAACTCAGGATCCTGACCATTCAACTTCTTATCAGCATAGATAAGGAAGAGGTTGGTTGCCTGTAATTTCAAAGACAGATTGTTGAGCGGATGAATCCATGCCTTAGGGAAATCATAACTCAATGATATTTCCTTCATTCTGATGAAGTCACCTTTGGCAATACGTACATCTGAATAGTTGTAGGCATTGTAACCATAACGCAATTGCTTATTGTTCTGATACTGATAGTAGCTCAAAATAACAGGCACATCAGTATATTTCTCATCACCTGGCTGCACCCAACGGTTCTTAAACTCCTTAGTCATAGAGCTCAAATCAGAATAGGTAGCAGAGAACACAGGGTCAAGACGCACAACATTTCCAAAAGAATAGGTCATGAACACATTCAGAGCAAAACCTTTATACTTGAAGATATTACCCAAAGAGCCCTGTATAGTTGGATCGGTAGGACCTTCGTACTGCAGGAAATCGAGGTTCTCACGCTCCTGGAAATTGATGTCATCAGAAGTCACATTACCCTTCTCGTTAAGGAAAGTTGGCAGACCATCTTCATCCAAGCCCTGGAATTTTACTGAGAACAAAGAACGTACAGGATAGCCTTCTCTACGACCACCCATATTGGTAATCAAGTCAATGGCACGATCCCGGCTTTCCAAGTTAGTAATCTCTGTCTTTGTATGAGAGAAGATGAAACTTGTATTCCATGAGAAATCCTTGTTCTTGATGTTGGTTGTACTGATACTTAATTCCTGACCGTTAGCCTTCATGTCCGCAGCATTAGCCCAACGGATTACCTCGCCACCGATACCCTGGGTTGTAACAGGACCAATTTCATCAAAGTTCTTACGAGAATAGATATCGAAAGACAAATTGATACGATCATTCAAGAAACCAGCCTCGAAACCGAAGTTAAACTCATGCTTTTTCTCATAAGTCAGTTCATCATTCTCCAACTGGCTCAACTGGATACCTGTTTCCTTGTTACCAGTCAGCAGACGCCAAGGTGAATATGCCTTATATACATTGGTTGAACTTGTATAACTTGTTGGAGGAGGTGTAGCTGTAAGTGAGTAAGAAGCCTTTAACTTCAAGTGAGAAATTGCAGGCATCCAAGACTGGAAGAATTTCTCCTGATCCACATTCCAAGAACCAGCCACGTTCCATGTTGGAGTCCAACGTGCACTACGGCTACGTCCCATAGCATTACTACCCTCATAACGGTAAGTTCCATTAAGAATGTATCTCTGCTTATAAGAATAAGTAGCATTACCGAAGAAAGCTACAGAGCGTGAGTTTGTATTAGAGAGAGAATAATAATCGGTATTCTCTTCCAAACTTTTCTTAAAGAACTTATATGTATAGAATGGCACCTCGCCCTTATCATACTGCATACCCCAACCATTAAAGAAGGTACGAGTACGCTCAATGCCTGTAGTCTCCATACCGGCAAAGAGGTTCATAAAGTGAGTATTATGATCGAATGACTTGCTATAGTTAGCCGTAAAGCGGAAGTTGTAATCCAGCATACGGTTATCAGTACGCTTATACATACCACCATTAGGCAAAACCGAGATAGGCAATGCGTATGGATTATCAGGATCAGTATAAAGATACTTATTAGCATCACGAATCTGAGAGTTGTCCATAGCTCTATAAGACTCTGCCTGGTTAGAAGTATCCTCTATCTTATACTCCTGACTTGTTGTCGTATATTTTACTGCTCCCAAAACAGAAAGTTCCAAGTCTTTGATTGGCTTGTACTTCAACTCACCCTGAAACTTTGCATCAATAAAATTGATGTCAATATAGTTGGTTTCCAACTCATGCAAGATATTGAAAGCTGCATAGTTAGAATGATAATAGGCAGTTGGGTCGAGCGCACGAGAAGTGTTCAACGCATAAGAATATGGGTTGATATCAAAGTCACGCTTCACCTGTCCAGAAACAACATCTACATCCTGGCTCAAAGTACCAGGAGCTTTCTGGTTACGGTAACTACCGCTACCAATTATATTGAATGAAAGATTGTCAAGAATCTTGTGAGTAATATTCAAGTTCAGAGTATAACGCTGAACCTTACTCTGCTTATACCATCCTGGATCGGTCATTACTGAAAGTGAACCATAATAGTTACTTTTATCAGTACCACCGCTCATACTTACAGAATGATTCATCATAACATCATTTGAGAATAATTCCTTGAACCAGTTAGTATTGCGGTATTCAGCAGCCTGCAGGTAGGCATTTTGTGCTTCCTGCGTATTGGCAAGTGCAAACTGCCCCGTCTTGGCATCATAGGTATTGATAAGTTCATACATCTTACCATATACACCATAATCACTACCATTCAGAGTACTGGAAACGCCAAGCCATCCTTTCTCCTTCAATTCCTTATAAATACCCATCTGTTCTTGCGAATTGAGGATATTGAAATCGCTATAGCTAGGAATCATACGAGTAGTGAACTCACCCATATAATTAATGTGAGCCTGACCAGCCTTACCCTTCTTAGTGGTAACAACGATGACACCTGCCATGGCACGGGCACCATAAATAGATGTAGCAGAACCATCCTTCAAAATCTGGAAGCTCTCAATATCATCTGAGTTCAATCCAGCAATAGCTGAAGAAATCAAGGTTTCAGGGTCACCTGAAGACAAATCATCTGCATTGATATCGGTAACATCTTCCATAATGACACCATCTACAACCCAAAGAGGCTTAGAAGAACCATAGATAGATGTTGCACCACGTACACGAATCTTTGGCGCAGAACCAAATGTACCTGTTACATTCTGAACTGACACACCGGCAGAACGACCTTCCAAAGAACGGCTTACATCTGTAATACCATTAATCAAGGCGTCGTTTGCAGTCAACTGGTCTGTGGCACCTGTAAACATACGACGGTCTACATGCTGCATACCCGTTACAACCACCTCGCCCAAGCTCTTGCTATCTGCCTTCAGGCGGATAGTCATCTTGGCAGCTGGAGTCAAGGTCTGGCTCTGCATACCGATGTAGCTAACTACAAGTTTTTTACCAGCAGGTACCTCCAAAGAGAAGTGACCGTCAATATCGGTGACGGTACCTGTACGTGCCGCTCCGGCGACTACGACAGATGCACCGATGACAGGTTCACCATCTTCCTGAGAAACTACGGTACCTGTTACTTTCGTTTGAGCCAATGCCCCCCCACATAGAAGGAAGAGATTGACTAACAAGAAAAGCAATCTTTTTTCCATAAAATCTTCTCTTAAAAATTAAACAACTCTTATAACTTTATATATTTACTTTTTCTTTTCTTGCAATTTTTAAATATCTCTCATTGCTTTACGGCTGCAAAGATAAGAAAAAGAAATGAATTAATGCAAGCTTTATCGTATTTTTTACAGAAAAAAGTTAGTTTTTTCTTGATTTTAATCAACAATTAGAAATATTATCTACACTTTTAACAGAAATAAGTTAGAAATATACAATTTAAGCAAAGTTTACGAAAAGAAAACAAAAATGTTCTAAAAGACAAAAGAAGGCAAGATTTCTGCAGAACTACTTTTGGGAGTTCGACGAAACCTTGCCTTCCTTTATTTGTATTTGCCGCTTAAGTATCTTTATTCACCGCTTAAATATCTTTTCAGGTATTTCGGATACTTTTTTATTTCTTAAGCGTAAATTCAAATTTCAAGCCGCCTTCCAGCTGATTGCTTACCCGGATAGTACCGCCATGCAGGAGAACGGCATTCTTGACGATGGCAAGACCCAAACCGGTGCCACCCATCTTGCGGCTGCGTCCCTTATCTACCCGATAGAAACGCTCGAAAAGACGGGAGAGATGCTCGGCAGGAACTCCCTGACCATTATCACAGAAGATGAAATGCCACTTATTGCCCTGCTCCTTGGCACTCAACGTTATCTTACGTCCTTCGCCGGCATAAGCTATGGCATTGTCGGTAAGATTGCGGAACACACTATAGAGCAGACTACGGTTACCCTTCACGATAATATGCTGGTCGGGAAGAAGATTCTCGAAAGTCATCTGGTGCGACTCTCTTTCCAGCGCCGTCTCATGGGCTATTTCACTCACCATCTGCGTAATGTCTACCGCCTCGAAATCTATCATATCCGAACCGTCATCCAACCGGTTCAGGGTTGAGATGTCGCGGAGCAGAGAGGTGAGACGCTCGCTCTGGGCATAACAGCGCTGCAGAAACTGCGACTTCATCTCTTCGTTGATATGCGGATTGTCGAGTATCGTTTCCAGATAACCCTGAATACTTGCTACAGGAGTCTTCAGCTCGTGAGCGATATTCTGGGTAAGCTGCCGCTTCAGTATATCCTGTTCACGTCGGGTAGTCTGTATGCGCTTATACATCTTGATGATGCGCTCTGCAATCTCGCCCAACTCATCGTTAGGGAACTTGGCGAGATCTTCCACCTCCAGACTCTCGTTGTGGTCTGCCTTATAAGCAAAGATGCTCAGTTTGGAAACATTCTTAGCCAGGCGGTTCGTAAAACGGTAGAGCACGATGGTAAGCAGAATAATGGCTACGATGGCAAACCAGATGAAATGCTGGTCGGCCTGCAGCGACTTAGCCAAATCATTATTATAAGGTAACGCCGTACGGATGATGAGCTGACTTTCCGGGAAATAAGAAGCCACATAGAAATAATCGTGCTTCAGGGTTTTAGACTGTCGCTCCACGCTTGAGCCTACCCTGTTTTTCAAGGCTTCTACTATTTCCTCACGCTTGGCATGGTTGGCAAAATGCTCATAGTCGGAACTCATGTTGTCATAAATCACCTTACCGTTCGGGCGCACCAGCGTAACACGAAGATCCTTGCTTTCATGTTCGCGGACAAAAGCCTGCAGCTTTTCCTGAGCCACAGTCACATTCTTATCGTGAAGGCTATCCTGCAGAATAATTCCTTCTCCGGGTGAGAGAGCCAGATCTTCTGCCAGCAGTTCATTATAATTTTCCAGTTTGATAGTAAGCGTACCTATTTTATACTGTTTCTCTCGTGCCTGCTGGAACACGATAAAACTGACGGCGAACACAAGGAACACCGCCAGTACACTGAAGTACAACTTTCTACCTACACTATTTAACTTAAACATTTTTATTACGCATCAAAATAATAACCGAACCCCAGACGGGTAACGATACACTTGGCAAACTTACCAATCTTCTTTCTCATACGGGTGATGTTGACATCCACCGTGCGGTCGAGCACCATCACATCCTTAGGCCATACCCGGTCGATAAGTTCCTGACGGGAGAACACCTTGCCGCGCTCTTCGAGGAAAAGACGCAGGAGTTCGAACTCAGTCTTGGTGAAAGGGATAGCCTCACCATCAATGCTCACCGTCTTCTTGTCCAGATTCAACTGCAGTCCCTGATAGTTGATGATCTTCGATTCATCAGCATCGCCAGCCTGTTCAGCCGTACGGCGCAAGACGGCACGCACTCTGACCATCACCTCTCGGATAGAGAAAGGTTTCGAGATATAATCATCGGCACCGATATTGAATCCTGTCACCGTATCGTTTTCCGTATCACGGGCTGTAAGGAAGATGATTGGAACATTGGCAGTCATCGGATTGTCCTTCAACTGCTTAGCCAGCTGGAAGCCGCTCATTCCGCCCATCATAACATCCAGCAACAACAGGTCGAACGAAGCGATGTCCATCTCCAAAGCCTCTTCTGCAGAATTGGCAGTCTCCACCTCGTATCCTTCGGTTTCGAGATTGAACTTCAGGATTTCACACAAGTCTTGCTCATCATCAACAACAAGTATTCTTTTCATATTCTCTTCCATATTTCATGTTATTTAAAATACCGCTGCAAAATTACGACTTTTCTTTCGTAATAAGCATTACATTTGATTACATTTTCGTGACATTTAGTTCTTTAGAGAAAAAAAACATAAAAAAAAGGGCGTTTTATTACACATTTTAACGTAGTGTTACCAAATTAGCTACATGTTTCTTTGCTAGTTAGAAACAGAAATACTACTTTTGTACCCGATATAACTATAAGTGAGCATATAACACAACTGAAAAAGTATGAAAGATAAAGTAAATGCAATTCCCTTAATCGGTGAAATCATCAAGGAGGAGTTAAACAAGCAAGGCAAGACCACGGTATGGCTTGCTGAGCAATTAGGCTGCCATCGTACTAATATATATAAGGTATATGGCAGAGCCACTATAGATACGGGTATGCTTTACCATATCTGTCAGTTGCTGAACATAGATTTGTTTAAGGTCTATTCAGACGCCTTGCGTAAACGCAAGAAAAAGAATCAAGATTTAAACTAAAACTAATTAAAAACAATAAGACCTGAGGTTAATTACCCCAGGTCTTATTGTTTTTATGCCAATCGCTTTTCCAGACGCTCGCGGATGGCAGCGATAAAGCCAGCTGAGTTTACAGCCTTAGCCTCAACACCTTCCATCAGGTTTACAAGATCCTTGGTAGCAATACCGTCGTTCAAAGTATCGAAACAAGCAGCCTCCAGCTGGTCGCCAAAGTTCTGAAGTTCCTTGATGCCATCCAGTTCGCCACGCTTTCTCAACGCACCGCTCCATGCAAAGATGGTAGCCATTGGGTTGGTAGATGTATCCTCACCCTTCAGATAGCGATAGTAGTGACGGGTTACGGTACCGTGGGCTGCCTCATACTCATACTTACCGTCTGGAGAAACCAATACGGAAGTCATCATCGCCAGAGAACCGAAGGCTGTACTGAGCATATCGCTCATCACATCACCGTCATAGTTCTTGCAAGCCCAGATGAAACCGCCCTTGCTGCGGATAACACGAGCTACGGCATCATCAATCAATGTATAGAAATACTCGATGCCGAGTTCGGCAAACTTCTCTTTATAGTCGCTCTCATATACTTCTTCAAAGATTTTACGGAACTGGGCATCATAAGTCTTAGAGATGGTATCCTTGGTAGCAAACCAGAGATCCTGCTTGGTATCAATGGCAAACTTGAAGCAGCTGTGAGCAAAGCTGCGGATACTCTTATCAGTATTGTGCATGCCCTGGATAACGCCAGTACCATCGAAAGAATGAATCTCAATCTCCTGCTTCTTGCCACTCTTACCCTCGAACACGAGTTTGGCTGTACCTGGCTCATCAGCACGAAGTTCCACGCTCTTGTATACATCGCCGTAAGCATGACGGGCGATAGTGATAGGCTTCTCCCAGTTCTTTACACATGGGTGGATGCTTGGGATGGTGATAGGAGCACGGAACACAGTACCATCCATGATGCTACGGATAGTTCCATTAGGGCTCTTCCACATTTTGTGGAGCTTATACTCGTCCATACGCTGTGCATTAGGAGTGATAGTAGCACACTTCACAGCCACACCATATTTCTTAGCCGCCTCAGCAGAGTCGATGGTTACCTGGTCGTTGGTCTGGTCGCGATAAGGCAGACCGAGGTCATAATACTCAGACTTCAAATCAACGAAAGGAAGAATCAGTTCGTCCTTAATCATCTTCCAGAGAATTCTTGTCATCTCATCACCGTCCATCTCTACCAATGGAGTTGTCATCTTAATCTTTTCCATAACACAATATAATGTATAATTAATAATTTACAATGTACAATGATCAGGGCAGCCAAGTGGCCCCTTGATATTTTGCCTGCAAAATTAATAAAAATAATCAAGAAAAGAAAGGAAATTAAGAATAATTCTAGCAAAATGATAACAAAAAGTACTTTTTTACGTACTTAAAACATAAAATCTGTATATTTATACCTAAAAAGGCATCAATAAGTCTTTAACAACTCATTGATGCCTCTACTTATTTACCTTTTTACTTTTTTACCCTTTTACCTTTTTACCTTTAAATAGCCTTTTTACTTCTCCTCTGGAGCCTTGTCAATCAAGTCCATGAACTGGTCGAGCTTAGGAGTGATGATAATCTGAGTGCGGCGATTGCGCTGCTTGCCTACCTCTGTATCGTTAGTTGTTACAGGGTTGTACTCACCACGGCCACCAGCAGTAAGACGCTTAGGATTTACACCGAAGTGATCCTGCAAGTACTGAACAACAGAAGCTGCACGGAGAGCAGAGAGGTCCCAGTTGTTGCGGATGTTCTTCATCTTGGCACTGGTAGTGCTTACCGGTACGTTATCGGTATTACCCTCTACGAGCACATCGTAATCCTTATAGTCAGTGATGATCTTAGCAATCTTGCTCAATGTTTCCTGAGCACGGCTGTTTACCTCATAGCTACCGCTCTGATAGAGCATGTTGTCAGCCAGAGAGATGTAAACTACACCCTTCAGAACCTGAACATCAACCTCCTTCATTTCTTCCTTGCTCAAAGAGCGGGTCAGGTTGTTGGTAAGAACCATGTTGAGAGAATCACTCTTGCTCTTTACCTCAACCAGGTGACGGATATACTGGTTACTCTCGTTAATCTGGTCAACGAGTTTCTCAATGCTCACGTTGTTCTGGCTTGCATTGTTCAAACTCTTGTCAAGCGAGTTCTGCAACTTAGCGTAATCGCTCTTTGCAGTAGCGAGCTGTTCCTGGGCTGCTGCCAGACTAGCCTCTGTAGCTGCCAGCTTTTCCTTGGTAGCCTGATAGTTGCTTGACAATTCCTTATTCTCATTCTGGCAATTCTGAAGATCCTTCTTACTTGCACAGCTTGTAGCCATCAGAGCCACTGCCATCATTGCCATTACCATTAACTTTGTCTGTTTCATATTCTTACTAATTTAAATTTTCTTGTTATTATTAATTGATTATAGTATATTCTGCGTCGTTTACTTCCTTTTTATATTAGAGTTCTCCCGGCTTTTATCTGTTATCCGGAAGCTTCTACATTTTAGGGCATTATAGAAGCTGATTCACTTCTTTCACTTGCAAAGTTACAGATAAGACTCGAATAAACAACATTTGTCAAATGCATTTAGACATTTTTAACCTCTAAATCTTTATTTATCACCTTTTTAACCAAAAAAGGCAACAGAAAGCACTTTTCTTATAGCTAAACCGTCAAATGTAGCCTCTTAAGGTAAGAATAGTCCAAATCTCAACAAAAAAAACATAAAAAACAGAGTTTTATTTTGTAGTGTCTTGAAATTGCACTATCTTTGCACTCGAAAAGAAATAAATACATTAATAATATAAAAGAAAGCAAGTATGATTCTTTTTTTTAGAACTCCATCTAAGAGTGTGATTGCGACCGAGATTGACCACAAACCATCTCAGGACGAAATCAATGAACTTTGTTGGCTTTATGGTGACGCGACTTTAGAGGACGCCCAGCAGTTGCAGGGCTTCTATGTCGGCCCACGCCGTGAAATGATTACTCCTTGGAGCACGAATGCCGTTGAGATTACTCAGAATATGAGTCTTAACGGCATTTCGCGTATCGAGGAGTACTTCCCTGTGGATAGCGAAGATGCTGAGCACGACCCAATGCTCCAGCGTATGTACAACGGTATCGGACAGGATGTGTTCACCGTGAACCACCAGCCAGAACCTATCAAGTACGTCGATGACCTCGAGAAGTATAACGAGGAAGAGGGTCTTGCCCTCAGCGAGGACGAAATGGCTTATCTCCACAAGCTGGAGAAAGAGAACGGACGCCCTCTCACCGACAGCGAAATCTTCGGTTTCGCACAGATCAACTCAGAGCACTGCCGCCACAAGATCTTCGGCGGCCAGTTTATCATCAACGGTAAGGAGATGGAGTCTTCTCTCTTCAGCATGATCAAGAAGACCACCAACGAGAATCCTAACAAGATTCTCTCTGCTTACAAGGACAACGTGGCTTTCTCTCAGGGTCCTGTTATCGAGCAGTTTGCTCCAGCCGATCAGACTACCAGCGATTTCTTCCAGGTGAAGGATATCGAGAGTGTTATCTCTCTGAAGGCTGAGACCCACAACTTCCCTACTACCGTAGAGCCTTTCAACGGTGCTGCTACCGGTACGGGTGGTGAAATCCGCGACCGTATGGGTGGTGGTGTAGGTTCATGGCCTATCGCAGGTACTGCCTGCTACATGACTGCTTATCCTCGCCTGAAGGATGACAACGGCAAGAGCGATGTAGAGCGCGACTGGGAAGACATCATGCCAGTACGTAAGTGGCTCTATCAGACTCCAGAGCAGATTCTGATCAAGGCTTCTAACGGTGCATCAGACTTCGGTAACAAGTTCGGTCAGCCTCTCATCACCGGTTCTGTGCTTACATTCGAGCACGAGGAGAACGGCGAGAAGTATGCATACGATAAGGTTATCATGCTTGCTGGTGGTGTAGGCTACGGCAAGAAGCGTGACTACAAGAAGGGTGAGCCACAGAAGGGCAACAAGGTTGTCGTAGTAGGTGGTGACAACTATCGCATCGGTCTTGGTGGTGGTTCTGTTTCTTCTGTAGATACAGGCCGTTACAGCAACGGTATCGAGTTGAACGCTGTTCAGCGTGCTAACCCTGAGATGCAGAAGCGTGCCTACAACCTGGTTCGTGCACTCGTTGAGAACGATGAGAACCCAGTAGTCAGCATCCACGACCACGGTTCAGCCGGTCACTTGAACTGTCTCTCTGAGTTGGTAGAAGAGTGCGGTGGCGAAATCGATATGTCTAAGTTGCCTATCGGCGACAAGACTTTGAGCGCCAAGGAAATCATCGCCAACGAGAGTCAGGAGCGCATGGGCTTGCTCATCGACGAGAAGTATATCAGCGAGGTTCAGAAGATTGCCGACCGTGAGCGTGCTCCAATGTACGTGGTTGGTGAGACTACAGGCGATGCTCACTTCAGCTTCAAGCAGGCTGACGGCGTGAAGCCATTCGACCTCGATGTAGCTCAGATGTTCGGTCATACTCCTAAGACTGTAATGGTAGATGAGACCGTAGAGCGCAAATATGAAGATGTAACTTATTCTGCAGATAACCTCGACGAGTACTTGCAGCGTGTTCTCCAGATGGAGGCTGTGGCTTGTAAGGATTGGTTGACCAACAAGGTTGACCGTTCCGTAACAGGTAAGATTGCCCGTCAGCAGGGTCAGGGTCAGATTCAGTTGCCACTCTCAGACTGTGGTGTCGTAGCACTCGACTACCGTGGCGAAAAGGGTATCGTAACAGCAATGGGTCATGCTCCTCAGGCAGGTCTTGCCGATCCTAAGGCAGGTTCTGTACTCTCTGTAGCAGAGTCATTGACCAATATCGTATGGGCTCCATTGGCAGATGGCATGGACAGCATCAGCCTCTCTGCTAACTGGATGTGGCCTTGCCGCAGCCAGAAGGGTGAGGATGCTCGTCTGTACGAGGGTGTGAAGGCATTGTCAGACTTCTGCTGCGCCATCCACGTAAACGTACCAACAGGTAAGGACTCTCTCTCATTGACCCAGCAGTATCCTAACGGCGAGAAGATCATCGCTCCGGGTACCGTTATCGTAAGTGCCGGTGGTGAGGTTTCAGATGTCAAGAAGGTGGTTAGCCCAGTTCTCGTTAACGACAAGAACTCTAGCCTCTACCATATCGACTTCAGTTTCGACGAGCAGCGTCTCGGTGGTTCTGCTTTCGCTCAGAGTCTGGGCAAGGTAGGCAGCGATGTTCCTACCGTGAAGAACCCTGAGTACTTCGTTGACTGCTTCAACGCCGTACAGGAACTCATCAACCGTGGTTGGGTAATGGCTGGTCACGATATCAGTGCCGGTGGTTTGATTACAACTCTCCTCGAGATGACATTCGCTAACGTAGAGGGTGGTATGAAGATCAACCTCCACGACATCGCAGATGCCGACATCATCAAGACTCTCTTCGCAGAGAACCCAGGTGTTGTCATTCAGGTAAGCGATGCTCACAAGGACGAGTTGAAGGCATTCTTCGATGAGAACGGTATCGGTTATGCCAAGATTGGTTATCCAGCTCCAGAGCTCCGCAAGATTATCATCAAGAAGGAAGGCTTCGAGCACGAGTTCGATATCGATGCTTTGCGCGACGACTGGTATAAGACATCTTACCTCCTCGACCGCAAGCAGAGCATGAACGGTATGGCTAAGAAGCGTTACACCAACTATAAGAAGCAGCCTATCGAGATGAACTTCGGTTATGGCTTCAAGGGAACCCTCGCTAGCTACAGCCTCGACGCTAACCGTCGCAAGCCATCTGGCATCAAGGCAGCTATCATCCGTGAGAAGGGTACCAATGGCGAGCGTGAGATGGCATACTCTATGTATCTCGCCGGCTTCGATGTAAAGGATGTGATGATGACCGACTTGATTTCTGGTCGTGAGACTCTGGAAGATGTGAACTTCATCGTATTCTGCGGTGGTTTCTCTAACTCCGACGTTCTCGGTTCTGCCAAGGGTTGGGCTGGTGCATTCCTCTACAATCCTAAGGCTAAGGAGGCACTCGATAAGTTCTATGCCCGTGAGGATACCCTTTCACTCGGTATCTGCAACGGTTGCCAGCTGATGGTTGAGTTGAACCTCATCAATCCTGAGCACAAGCATCGTTCACACCTCTGCCACAACACATCTAAGAAGTTCGAGAGTACATTCCTCGGTTTGACTATTCCTCAGAACGACAGTGTGATGTTCGGTAGCCTGAGCGGTGATAAGCTCGGTATCTGGGTAGCTCACGGCGAGGGCCGTTTCTACTTGCCAGAGCCAGAGGATCACTACAACATCATTGCTAAGTACAACTACGCTGAGTATCCAGGTAATCCTAACGGCAGTGACTACAATGTAGCAGGTATCTGCTCTGCAGATGGTCGCCACTTGGCTATGATGCCACACTTGGAGCGTGCCATCTTCCCATGGCAGAATGCCTGGTATCCAGCTGACCGCCGCAACGACGAGGTAACTCCTTGGATTGAGGCATTTGTCAATGCACGTCAGTGGATTGAAGAGCGCATTAAGTAACTTGGCGCAATGTTAAATGTTAAATATTGAATGTTAAATTAGGCATACGCCCTAACACACATCCAACAAAGTTAACATTTAACATTTAACACTTAACAATAAAAGATGAAGTATATTTCATTATTTAAGACATTTTTGAAGATTGGCATAGTCACCTTTGGTGGTGGCTATGCCATGATTCCTATTATAGAATCCGAAGTCGTCGACAAGCATCATTGGATGACGAAGGAGGAATTTCTGGATGCCATCGCTACTACCCAGGTTTGTCCGGGAGCCTTGGCCATCAACATGAGTTCCCTGCTCGGATATAAGTTGGCAAAGACACCGGGAGCCATCGTCTGCACCCTCGGCGCTTCGTTGCCATCGTTTCTTATTATCTTGGCGATAGCCATGTTTTTCCATCAGTTTGAAGACTACAAGGTTGTTGCTGCCATGTTTGCAGGCATCCGTCCTGCCGTCGTGGCATTGATAGCCGTACCTACATTCTCGCTTGCCAAGAGTGCCGGTATTTCGCTTGTCAACTGCTGGATTCCTATTTTATCCGCCCTTCTGATTTGGCTTTTGGGCGTCAACCCAATCTGGGTGATTATCGCAGCTGCAGCAGGTGGCTACATCTATGGACAGTTTATCCAGCCAACGGAATAAAGGTAAAAGGGTAAAAAAGTAAAAAGGTAAAAAAGTAAATAGCTTAAAACATAATGATGATATTTTTTCAGCTTTTCATCGTATTCATTCAGATAGGCATCTTCGGATTCGGAGGTGGCTATTCCATGATATCCCTGATTCAGGGACAGGTTGTTACGCAGTATCATTGGATGACGATGCAAGAGTTTACCGATGTGGTTGCCATCTCTCAGATGACACCGGGACCTATCGGTATCAACACCGCCACCTACTGTGGCTATACAGCCGTCCATAATGCCGGCATGAGCGGTATGATGGCTATTCTCGGAAGCGCCATGGCGACCTTTGCGCTGGTTCTCCCATCCTTGGTTTTGATGATTCTTATCAGCAAGATGCTGTACAAGTATATGAACACCACAGCCGTCCAGAGCATCTTTATCGGTCTTCGCCCAGCCATCGTTGGCTTGGTAGGAGCCGCAGCCTTACTTCTGATGAACGGAGAGAACTTCTCTACGCCAGCCAATCCCTGGCATTTCTATATCTCCATCGCCCTCTTCTTCGCCACCTTTATCGGCGTGAAGGTGATGAAGATCAATCCTATCCGCATGATACTCTACTCGGCATTTGCCGGATTGGTATTACTATATTAAAACCGATTTTATTTACCAACAATAAAACCAAAAGGTGGATTTTCAGCAGAAAATCCACCTTTTACACTATATTCTCCGTTTTGTCCACCTCTTCTTTGTGCTTTTTGTGTACTTTTGCAACTGTGTATTAATAGCGGCATGAATTCAGGCTTTGCTTGGTTTCATGCCAACCCAACAAGTAAACAAACAAACCTAAGAATAAGAAATGAATAAGAAAAGACAGATTTTACTTTCAGCAGTGTTGGCTTCTGCTTTGGCAGCCAACGCACAGGTTACCATCAATGTAGATGCCTCTAATCCAGGCATCAAGGTATCTCCTAACCTCTATGGTATCTTCTTCGAGGATATCAACCATGCTGCAGACGGCGGTCTCTATGCCGAACTCATCAGCAACCGTTCCTTCGAGGATGACGACAAGAACATTCCTACCTGGAAGACAGCCGCTCAGGAAGGTGCTAAGATCAATGCACAACTCATCAACAAGGGTTTGCTCAACAATGCACAGGGCAAGGCACTCCAGCTTACCATCGCTGCCAAGCCTGCAGCTACAGCCTCTCTCATCAATGAGGGTTTCTGGGGAATCAACGCCGTGCAGGGCAGAACCTATAAACTCTCTTTCTGGGCGAAAGGTAGCTACAAGGGCGGATTGAAGGCTCGCCTCACCAACGCCAAGGGCGATAAGGTTTACGCAGAAACCGCACTCAATGCCAAGGTTGGCAAGAAGTGGACCAAATATACGGCAGAGTTGACAGCCAACGGAAACGACGCCAAGGCTCAGTTTGAACTCGTAGCCGACGGAAAGGGTACCATCGTTCTCGATGTAGTAAGCCTCTTCCCTCCTACTTTCAAGAATCGCGAGAATGGCTTGCGCCCTGACCTGGCTCAGCTTCTCTATAACATCCACCCTAAGTTCGTCCGTTTCCCTGGCGGTTGCTACGTAGAGGGACAGGAATCTCCTGAGAATGCATTCCACTGGGAGAAGACTATCGGTCCTATCGAGGAACGTCCAGGTCATAAGAACGTAAACTGGCGCTACCGTACCAGCGACGGTATGGGATTCGATGAATATCTGCAGTTGGCCGAGGATCTGAACGCCAAGCCTCTCTATGTTGTAAACGTAGGTTTGTGGCACGGCGGTATGACTCCTGTAGACAGCATCCAGCCTTGGATTGACGAGTGCATGAATGCCCTGGAGTATGCCAACGGTCCTGTTACCTCTAAATATGGTGCGCTCCGTGCTAAGAACGGTCATCCGGAACCATACAATATCGAGTATCTGGAGATTGGTAATGAGAACAACCAGCCGGATCCTGCGGCTCAGAGCGACCATTACTACGAGCGCTTCAAGAAGTTCAAGGATGCCGTATTGGCGAAATATCCTAAAATGCACCTCATCGGTAACGTAGTAGCTTGGGGTGATGACAACCCTAAGTGGGAAAGCAACGAGAGCGTAGAGCTGCTCGATGAGCACTACTACAGAAACCCAGCCTGGTTTGCCGAGAACTTCAACAAGTATGATAACTACGACCGCAAGGGCAGCGAGATTTATGTAGGTGAATATGCCGTAACCCAGGGTTTCGGCAATATGGGCTCGCTCGATGCAGCGCTCGGTGAAGCTGTCTATATGATGGGCATCGAGAACAATTCAGATATCGTGACCATGGCATCCTACGCTCCTATCTTCGCCAACCTCAACAACCGTATGTGGGCACCGGATATGATTCAGTATACATCAGATAAGGTATTCGGAACTCCATCTTACTACGTTCAGAACGTGATGGCGAACAACATCGGTACTCGTGTATTAAAGGTAAACCAGGAGAATCCATACAAGTATAATCAGACTCAGGTAAAGCCAGCTATCTGCCGTGTGGGTATGGGAACCTGGGGCACTCAGGTTTCTTTCGAGGACAAGGGCTACAGCGATGAGAACGGAAAGGCGCTGCCGATGACCTTGCAGGAGTTGCCTACCGATATCCGTGGACAGTGGAAGTCTGAGGGTAGCCTCATCAAGCAGACCAGCAACGAAGAAAGCTGCATCCGTCTGAACCCAGGTGAGATTACCAGCAACGGCTATATATATAAGGTACGCGCGAAGAAGGATGCCGGAAACGAAGGTTTCCTCATCATCTTTAACTATGTGGATAAGAACAACTACTGCTGGTTGAACCTCGGTGGCTGGAACAATACCCAGCATGGTGTGGAGTCTATCGTGAATGGTGCCAAGAGTCAGATAGCTACTACCCCAGGCAGCATCGAGACCGGCAAGTGGTATGACATCGAGCTGAAAATAGTAGGCGACAGCATCTTCGCCAAGTTGGATGGCAAGGAAATATTCTCTACCAAGTTGAAGGCAAACACCCTTCCTGGCATCTTCTCAACAGCCACACTTGATGAGCAGACAGGTGAGGTAATTCTGAAGATTGCCAACACCAGCACCGAGCACACCACAGCGAAGATTAATCTTCAGGGCAAGGAGATCAAGAATGGCAAGCTCATCCGCCTTTCTGCCAAGAATGGTCTGGAGGAGAACACCATCGACAATCCTACCAATATCTATCCTGTAGAAAACTACGTAACTACAGAGAAGAACGGTGCAACGGTAGAGATTCCAGCCAGCTCGCTGAATATCATCCGTTTGAAATAACAGACTACATCCAGGGCAGGATGCCCTGGGATCCATATATAGGTAATAACATTTTGAATAGTTGATAAGAAAGTTAGTTAGAAAAGAGAAGGCGGCAACCTGCGTGATGCAGATTGCCGCCTCGTTTTTATCTGTCGCTTAATTAGCTGAAAACATAATTGAAGAGCAGGAAGATGCTCAGGATATACAGCGTAGGATTCAGATCCTTGAACTTGCCCACCATCATCTTGATCAATACATAGCTCAGGATTCCGAGGCAGATACCATCGGCAATACTGTAGCAGAGTACCATCGTAATCATCGTGATAAAGGCAGGGAATGACTCGGAGATATCCTCCAACTCAATCTTCTTGAACGAATCAATCATCAGTACACCCACCATTACCAGGGCACCACTGGTGGCTGCGCTCGGAATCAGGAGGAAGATTGGAGCCAGGAAGATGCTCAGGATAAACATCAAACCCACAAAGAAAGATGTCAAGCCCGACTTACCGCCCTCGGCAACGCCCGAAGCACTCTCCACATAAGTGGTAATAGTAGAGCTACCCAGCAACGCACCGGCTGTAGTACCGATGGCATCACTCATCATCGCCTCCTTCACACCCGGAATCTCGCCCTTCTCATTCTCCTTGACACCGAGTTTGGAAACCAATCCCAGAACCGTTCCGATGGTATCGAAGATGTTGACAAGCAACAGAGAGAAAACCACCATGAACATCTTAGGAGTAAAGAAGCCGGTGAAATCGAACTGGCAGAAGATAGGAGCAATGCTGTGAGGGGTAGATACCGGCATCCAGTTGTCAGAGAACTGGGTTACGCCCATCGGAATACCTATCAATGTAGAGATGATGATGGCGATAAACAGGGAGCCCTTCACTCTTCTCGCCATCAGACAGCCGCAGAGCAGGATGCTGATGAGACCCAGGATGCTGACTGGTGTAAACTTGCCGAGCTGCACGAACGTATCCGCATTGGCAGTGATGATGCCCGCATTCTTCAAACCGATAAAAGCGATAAACATACCGATACCTGCCGAAATGGCGAATCGGAGATTCTTCGGGATACACTCCAATATCTTATCGCGGATATTGAGGAAGGTGATGGCTAGGAAGATGATACCCTCTACGAGCAATACTGCCAAAGCCTGCTGCCAGGTCAAGCCCATAGCCTGACAAAGGGTGAAGGCGAAGAAGGCATTCAGTCCCATACTAGGAGCCTGGGCAAAAGGCAGTTTCGCCATGAAAGCCAGCAGGAAGGTGGCGATGGCTGAAGCGATGGCTGTGGCAGTAAAGAGAGCTCCCTTGTCCATACCCGTAGTGGCGAGGATGGTAGGGTTCACTGCCAGGATGTAACACATGGTCAGGAAGGTGGTCATACCAGCAATCAACTCCGTCTTGACCGTAGTAGTTTTTGGGTCGAAACCCAATAATGCTTTTAATTTGTTCATTTTTTATATTGCGATTGTTATTTTTCTCAATTTTTCAATATTATCTCTATATTCTCTTCCCCATTTCCACAACCCAGTCATATACCGGTCGTATCTTGATGTCAAGACCTTTTTCTGTAACTTGGTTGTACTCATGGTCTGTGAGCAGCAGCAGGTCGGTGCATTGCGTCTTGCGATGAGCCAGAAGTAATCCTTCAATCTCCCGTTTGCGAGTCTTGGGTGAAGAAATGTCATACGATACCTGAATGGCTTGTTTCACCTGATTGTTTTTGCAAACCACGAAATCGCATTCTCCCGAGCGGTCGCTCAGGTAATAGATATCATACCCCTGCGGCTTATAAGTTCTAACCAGCTGCAGATAAACAATGGTTTCCAATCTCCATCCCAGATTCTCTCCCACCAGCGCATTATCTCGCTGATCCATCAAAGCCACATCTATCGGATACACCTTCTCCTGGGTTATCCTCATCTTGCTCTTGGCAGAATACTTCTGAAGTCCTAGCAGCAGATAAGCCTGCTTCATGTATCCGATATAATTCTTGATGGTATGTTCCGATTTTACCCCCAGTGTAGCCGACAGTTCCGAAGGAGACACGATGAGCGGAGCCACATTGAGCAGATGATGAGCCAACTGCTCGAAGGTAGCCTGATAGGTTATCTTGAAACGCTGTTCGATATCTCTCTGCAGGATATTGCTTACCAGATTCTTCACATAATTCTGGTGTTCGCCGATAACGAGCAGCTCAGGAAATCCTCCCTGTTTCAGATAATGATCGAAGGCAGCTCTCCTGAACGCCTGTACCTTGGTAGTCATTCCTTCCGTATCCACCTCTTTCATCAGACAATACTCATAAAAGGAGAATGGAAACAAAGGTATCTCCTTGCAGCGCCCCGAGAGATGAGTAGCCAGGTCGCTGCTCAGAAGTTTGGCATTAGAACCTGTTATGATGACATGCATCCGCCTGCGAAGCATACGATTCACGAAGAGGTGCCAGCCCTCGATGTTCTGTATCTCGTCAAGAAACAGATAATTGAAATCACCATATATCTTATACAACACTTCCAGAACATCGTTCAAATCTTCTGCCTGGATGTTAGCCAACCGCTCATCGTCAAAATCTACATAAGCGTATTTCACACCTACTTTCTCCAATGCCTGGAAGCATAGAGTAGATTTGCCGCTACGGCGCACACCTATCACGACCTGAGCCTGCGTACTGCCCAAGTCTATCTGCGCCTCTTCTGGTCGATGACACAAAGTTTCGCCTCTACGCATCTCCAGTTCTTCCTGCTGATCAGAAAGAATCTGTTCTAAGTTTCTCTTATCCAGCATAATATCTCTTACTTTATCTGGATGCAAAGATAAGAAAAAATAATGAGGAATGCCTTATTTTACATGTTTTTAACTACACAGAACGCCTTATTTTACAAGTTTCGGGATATCAGAATGCCTTATTTTACATATTTCAAGGTGTTCCGAATGCCTTATTTTACATGTTTCGGGGTACAAACTGTCTTATACGTGAAAAAGTTAAAAAAACTAAGTCATAGTTTTCTCCCCCACAACTCATAGTTTCTTTCATCATAACTCATAGGTTTCTTCCCAGCATCTCATAGGTTTCGGTATCATAATCCATTGTTTTCAAGCAAAAAAGGGCTAAAAAAAAACAAACGGACAAATTCAATTTGTCCGGACAAATTGTCCGCAGCTTCACAAGTTACTTATTTTCAAGAGCTTACAAGCCGCCGGACAAAAGAGCCGGACAAATTCAATTTGTCCGTGTTTTAAAAATCGAGGCTATTCCAGTGTCAGCCATCCATCTTCCGTCCAGTTGATTTTCTTCTGAACCAGGATGCTGGCGCCATTCTTCGGTACGCTGTAACCATGGCAGAAGAAGAAATCGCCATCAGGGAAAGAGTAGGCAGAGCAATGACCCATCGCCTCATATTCCTTCTTATCACCTTCCAACAGCAAGGTACCACCGCCATTGCGCATGTCTCTGCCTGCCTTATCCAAATAAGGACCGGCAACCTTCTTGCTTCTGCCCACGGCAACACGATAGTTGCTCTTGATGCCACGGCAGCAGTAATCCCAGCTCACGAAGAGATAGTAATAACCACCATGCTTCATGATGAAAGGAGCTTCGATGGCATTGGTGCCGGCAAACTTAGAAGTAGGATTCGGCTCTGCAGAAGTATCGCCCACGGCATGACGACGGGCGATGGTCTGAGGCTTGGCACCCTTCTTGACATGCATCGTCTTCTTATCCAACTTGATCATCTGGATGCCATCCCAGAAAGAGCCCCAGGTAAGCCATGGATTTCCCTTCTCATCAACAATGAAATTCGGATCGATGGCATTCCAGTTATCTCTATCGCCCTTAGAGGCAACAAGGCAGCCCTCATCCTTCCATCCAGCCTTATCAGATAAGGAAGTATTGCTCAGCAAGCCGATGGCAGATGTGTTCTTACCAAAGGTAGAACAGGAATAAGCCAGATACCACTTGTTCTTGAACCGGATGACATCCGGAGCCCAGATATGCGTGGTAAAACCCGGCACACTATCATGCGTCCATGCCGGAATCTCGCTGTTCTTGAGCACGCCCTGAGGAACGATGGTCCAATGCTTGCGGTCGGTGGAAGTCATCTGCGTGATGCCATGACCTGTGCAGTAGAGATAGTACTTGCCATTCTCATACGCCATTACGGGGTCGTGGACAAAAGGAGTATCTACAACCAAAGGCTGTTGTGCACGAGACGCAGCTGGCGCTAGCATCATGGCTATCGCCACAATGCCAAAATATTTCATTACAGTTTGTTTCATCTGTATATCTTCTCTATTTTTTAACAAAAAAGGGGAGTCATAGCTTCACTGCTTAACTCCCCCAAAGATTCTACTTAGATTCTTTTATACCTTAAAAACTAACTAACATTTATTTTTTCTTGCCCCAGAAGCTCTTGCTACCACTGACGCCAGAGTATACGATAGTCAACTTGCGAGGACTAGCCTCCCAGTCTACCTCACGCTGTACCTTGAGCTTGGTAGAACCGATGGTGAGGGTGTTGGAAGAAGTATCGAAGTTCCATACCTTCACATTAGACCAAGCCGTACCACCAGTCATTGAGCCGTCGGCATTGAGTGTAAATTCGGTGCTGACGCGCTGTTTGCCATACTCATAAGCGAGGTCGATACCTTCCCAAGTGCCAGCCAGTTCGCTAGCCTTGATAGCCACTTGTGGCACAGCGCCATAACGCTCAGGCATGACAACAGGCCATCCGTTCTCATTCCACTTGATACTGCGCACGCCACCCATCATCAGGGCGTTGCTATAAGCATTTCCACCTACATTCTGTGGGAAACGCTGCTGGGATACATAATACCAGTTGCCCGCGCCATCGTCGAAGACGGCACAGTGGCTGATACCTACCCAACCATATCCCTGGCTGAACTTATAAGGATGAGTCAAGACGGTAGGATTGTCACCTGCGCCATTGGCTGCATTAGTCACTCTGTTGTTCATCGTCTCGTAAGGACCGTCCACATTCTTGGAACGAAGCACACGGGTGTTGTAAGGAACATCCAAGCCATCGTAAGCCAAGAAGAGATAATAATATCCATCATGGTATACAACCTCAGGAGCCTCAGCTCCCTGCCAACGACTACCGTTGGTACGAGTGAAGATAAGCTTTCCGTAAGGAGCAATCTCATCTGCTGTACCGTATGACTTAGGAAGTTCTTTCAAGGTCTTGCCTGTTTCTGGGTTCAACTGCACGGCAGCGATACCGCTGTGCCAAGAGCCATAGATAAGCCAGTGCTCGCCATTAGGTGTGATGATGAACGAAGGGTCGATGGCATTGAACTTGAAGTAGCCGTCCCAGTCGCTGGTCGATTTGCGAGCCCAGTTCTTCCCCTTATCAGAAGAAGAGCAAATCACGAAACCCTTGTCTGTCCACTTGTTGCTGGCTGGGTCCGTAGTCTCTGCCATACCGATGAAGGCACGCTCCGTCCAAGAGCCATCATAAGTAGTGCCACCTGTCTTGATGTAGTTGTTCACCACGATGGCATAGTACATACGATAGAGATTATCCTTCACTTTTCTTACGCAAGGAGCCCAATAGCCATAGCTTGGGTTGGTGATAGGAGCCAAACCTTGCTCAGCACGAATCTCGTTCAACTTAGTCTTCACCCAAGCAGGAGCCACCGTCATCGTACCACCGAGATATTCCCAGTTTACGAGGTCTTTGCTTCGACGAGCATGGAAGTGTCCATGACCTTCGTGGGCATTGCCATAGCTGGCATCAGTCTGATACATATAATAATAGCCGTCGGCTGCCTTCATCACCGATGGGTCGTGCACATTGGCAAGATTCCACTGGCTCCGCTTACTCCAATCGGTTATGGATACATAGTTATCTACATAGGTTGGGCACTTGTAGTTTGACAAGTCGGCATCCGTTGGATCACTAGGTGTTGGAGTCGGCGTAGGAGTTGGTGTAGGCTTTGGATCGTCAATTGGGTCATCGCCGCCACTGCTACAGCCTACCGCCAAAATACAAGCGAGCAAGAGTACTAAAGTATGAAGTTTCTTCATTGTTTCCTTACGTTTAGTTAGTTTTTATATCCTTTATATTTTCTTTCTAATAAAGGCAGGTCTATGGAAGCCTGTTAGCATCAAGACCTACCTTTATTATTATAGTTTTGCCAAAGATTTCTCTTCGAGGATTATCTGCGGTGAGCACGAGTATAGTGCTTGCGAGCAGATGCGGCTGTATCAAACTTCAAGCAGCTGCTATCTACGGTGAAGTCTACAAAGAGGTCGTTTGCATCAACTCCATCAATACCATAGTAATACTGAGTATTTACCTTGCCATCAGTACCTGTTGTAATAGCTAAGACGTCAGCAGTACCATTATTATTGTTGGTTACGTAAACAACAACCTTAGCGCCATTCATACCTGCCAACCAAGTTGCCCAGTCAGCCGCACCAGTAGAACCAGCAGTACAATTCTTCCATCCATAAGGACCAGAGTTGTCGCCAGTCCAACCGTAGTTATCCGAACGAACTACAACATACTCAGCTAAAGCTGCATTGCGGAGTACTACTACGTAGTTGTTCCAGTTAGCTGCACCACCCAAGTTGGTGAAAGAGAATGCGCGAGTCTCGCCAGCAGGAACCTTCACGTCTGCATCGAGGTGAGCACCCCACCAACCAGTTGTACAATCCTCAGCACCCAAGATAGCTGGGCTAGGAGTTACGAATGTTGCAGCATGCTTCTCTACTGTTACATCAAATGTTGTCTTCACACCATTCTTAGCAGTTACAGTAACAGCCTGCTTGCCTGCCTTCATTGGCACTGCAGAGATAACCAACTTATCGAGTGTGATATCACGAGTTACACCATTCAAATAAGTAGCCTGAACTGTCAAGCCCTTAGTATCTACTGGGAATACAGCAGAAGCAGGGTTAGTGATGCCTGCTGCCTCATAATACTTATAAGTGAGACGTGTAGGCGCACTTACTATATGGAGAGCTTTGATAGCTGGCACAACTTCGAATGTCTTCTGTGCAACGATAGGAGTAGAAGCATTCTCGCCCTTGAATGTCTTGTTATAGATGACGATGAGGTTCTTGGTGCCAGAAACATCCATATCGTTGATGGCAGAGAAATAAAGTTCCTTGGCAGGAATTACCTTGGTTATACCTTCCTCGAAGGTTACGGTAGCAGATACATTCTCCATTGCCTTCTCTAGGGGTGTATTCTCGTCTACTTCGGCAGGAACATTGTTCAACACCATAGAAACCGGAGCCTTATCTTGGGCAGATGTATAACCGCCGATAGGTTCTACGTTGCTCTGCATGAAATCGATGTAAGAGCCCTCAGGTACCAGGAAGCAGCGGATGTTGGTATTGCTCTCGTCTGCATTCAGATTAGCAATCTTAGATGGCTGAATGTAGGTCTTGGTAACAGTACCATTGGTAATCTTCACCATGAAAGTATCTACACGGGAACGGTCAACCGTCAATGTTACCTTACCACCCAATTTATCTACACCCTTGTCTTTATCAGTTTCAAAAGTGAGATTACTCTGCACGCAGCTTCTGTCGATATGGTCACCCCACTCAGAGTTACCGCTTGGCTGGTTATCAAAACGAATAACGCCATACTCGGCATAACCTGTTCCGCCACGATCCACATCATTGGTGATGAAGAGGGCGAAGTTCTTATAGGTGTTAGTTGCAGAAGGATTGATGTTCAGATTGAACACGGCATTCCACTTCTGGTTGTCTTGAACCACATAATACTTTGAGAATGAAGTAAAAAAGGCTGAAGAGAAATCAGTATTACCTACAGTATAGACATCCTCATTCATACCTACTAGCACTTCCTCTGTAGATTGGTTAGCTTTTTCGATTGAATCAATCTTTTCAGAGAGCCAATCAGGAGAGTTGACGCTAAACATGTCACTTCCCTCACATCCTGTCATCGCTGTCAATGCCATGGCTGCCACGCAGAAGACGGCTGCTAATTTATTTAGACGTTTCATATTATATCCTATTATAAATATATAAATTGTTATTTTGGTTTTCCTATGGGGCTATCCTTAAGAAACCCCATAGGAATAGATATTATTAGTTGCCCAAGTTAACTACAGGATGAACGGTCCAACCTCTTCCGAAGAAATCTGTAGAGTTGTCTGTATTGTAGTTAGCAGAGTTACCCTTCAAGTTAGGGTTATCATTAAGCAAATTCTGATAGATAGGCAAGAACTCATGACCTGCGACGTATGTATCGTAAGAGCATTTCAACTGTGGGTCTATACCGACCTGTGAGTAGCTAACAGGCTCTTTAATCTTGTATGGAGAGATGCGGAAGGTTGCGTGGTCCTTCAACTGAGCCATACGGTCGTTGTCATAGAAGAATCCCCAACGAATCAAGTCAAGACCACGTCCAGACTCACAACCAAACTCTTTTGGACGCTCTACATTGGCAATCTGCTCGAAGAGCTTATCCTTTGTAGTGAAGTCAGAGAGCTGCAAATCCTTTAAGTTAGCACGCTCACGCACCTGGTTAATCCAGTCGATAGCCTGCTGTGTTGGTCCGTTTACCTCGTTTTCACACTCTGCAGCACGAAGCAACACATCTGAATAACGCATCATACGGAGGTTGATACCACACTTTAGACCAGTAGTTACCTTATCATAAAGGTTTGTACGGAAGTTGGTCCACTTAGCGATAGGCAGACCACCCCTATCATTATTTGTTGGAATTGTATCAGTAGCCGTCATCTTAGTAGTATAAGCTACGTTACCATTCTCGAAACCTTCCCAGTCTGCCTCGTATGTACCGATAGTCCAATAGAGACGTGGATCCAACTTACCAGCTGTAGTACGCTCTTGTTTGAAGAGGTTGTATAACCATGGTGAAGCAGAGAGGTCTGCCCATCCACCAAATCTTCCTGGACAGTAGTTAGACTCTACAGCATGACCTTGAGAAGCATTAGGACTTACATTGACAGGAGTCCACTCATCGTCAACGCCCTGAGAGCCATAGTCCAAGAACTGAACCTCGAAGAGGCTCTCGTCATTGTTCTCATACTGCGAGCCCTCACGGAAGTTGTCACCATAGTTGGCCATCAACTTATATTGACCATACTTCTGACCGCCAATGATATCCCTTAACACAGTCAAGGCCTCACTATACTTATGTCGAAGCATCAAAGTACGTGCATAGTAACCTGCAGCCGCACCACAAGTAGCACGTCCCTTTGCCCATTCACCACCAGCTTGGCGGTTAGGGAGCAACTCCATAGCCTCCTTCAAGTCAGTCTCAACCTGATCGAGCACCTCATCAAAGGTGTTGTTGGCACCATAGAGACCATCCAATGAAGAATAGGTAGAATAGTCGGTAATCAATGGCACTTCCTTGTAGTAACCTACCAAGTTATAATATGAGAAGGCACGGAGGAAGAGAGCCTGTCCCTTAATGCGCTTCATGCTCTCGCTGAGCTGAGAGTCTTCGCCTGTTGTACGAGAGAGGATAAAGTTGCATACATTGATGGTATAGTATGATTCACGCCATGGCCACATGGAGATTTCATCGGTTGCAGGATCATCCATATCATCAAATGGAAGATACCATACCTGGGATGTGTTCCACACTTCGTCACCTCGCACAGCATCAAGCGTATAACCTACACGAGCCATAGAGCCCTCCATACGGATGTCGTGATAAGCAGCAATGACACACTCTTCCAAGTCATCGGCATTAAAACCGAAAGTACCAGTGGTCTGCTGGTTAGGATTTGTTAAGTCCAACTTGCCTTCGCACGATGCCATCGTCAACGCACCAAGACCGAGGATCATAGCTAATGATAATTTATTTAGTTTCATATCAAATGTTCTTTTAAATAATAATGATTCTTATAATCCTTGTTCTCCCTATTAGAATGTAAAGTGGAGACCACACATGAATGTGCGTGGAGTTGGGAATGAACAGAAGTTGTAACCTGGAGTGAAGGTACCACCAGCGTAGTCAACGTTATATCCCTTGTAGCCTGTGAAGGTGTAGAGGTTCTGTGCTGAAACATAGAGACGCACACCGCTCACGTAGCCGCCAAACCACTTGTCTGGGAAGTTGTAGCCCAACTCTACGTTAGCTATCTTCCAGTAAGCTGCATTCTGAATCTTGCGAGAACTGAAGAGATCGTTCCATGGCAATGTCGCATTATTGGTATAATAGGTGCGTGGTACGCTAGAGATATAGGTACCGTCATCGGCAAAGCGGTTGGCATCACCCATAGCAACATCCTTGTTACCAGGACCATAGCAAGAATTTAAACTATTATAGATATCATCTGATACATGGTAGTTGAATACACCGTATGTAGAGATATTCAAGTCGAAGTTCTTATACTCCATGCGAGCGCTCAAACCGAAGTTAACCTTTGGCAGGCCACTTCCCAAAACGGTCTGGTCGTAAGTATCGATTACGCCATCAGGCACACCATCAGGACCAGAAACATCTTTGTATAGACAGTCTCCTACGTTGGCACCCTGCTGTGTTGCATGGTTATCAAGTTGATCCTGTGTACGAGCGATGCCCTCGTATACCCAACCATAGAACTGACCAACCTCCTGACCTACGTATGTAGCGTAAGCACCTGTGATGTAAGACTCTGTACCGAAACCGAGAGAAGTTACCTTGTTCTTCAAGGTACTCAAGTTGGCACTGATATCATACTTGAAGGCATGATCATGGTTGCGATAAGTAGCAGAGAACTCGAAACCACTGTTCTCCATAGAGGCAGCGTTCATAGTTACACTAGTGTTAGCAACACCAGTCTGAGCTGGTACTGGTACACCATAAAGCAAATCTTCTGACTTATTCTTATACCATTCAGCTGTGAACTCTAAACGATTGTTGAACATAGCCAAGTCGATACCTATGTTGGTAGTCTTCTTCTTCTCCCAAGCGATGTTCTCATTTACGTATGTTGCAATCTTAGAACCAGTCACCTTGTCATTACCAAAGCTATAGGTCATGTTGTTACGGTTCATGGTTGCCATATACTGATACTCACCGATGTTCTCGTTACCGAGCTCACCATAGCTGGCACGAATCTTGAACATATTCACGATGTCACGACTGATAGGGAAGAACTTTTCCTTATCGAAACGCCAACCTACAGATATAGAAGGGAAGGTTGCCCAACGGATGTTCTTGGTCAAACGAGAGCTACCATCACGACGTACCACTGCAGAAAGCAAGTACTTCTCATCGTAGTTGTAGTTCAAACGTCCTACGTATGATGCCAAGGCATGCTTAAACTCGTATGACTCTGAGTATGTATTCTTAGCGTTCTGTAGCTGGAGGAAGTAAGGCTCTGTGAAGTTGATACCCCAACCTGTCAAGAGGTTGGTGTTCTCTTCCTCGTAGGTCATACCAGCAAGCAAGTCGATATTGTGCTTGCCTATCTTTCCATTATAAGTCAAGGTATTCTCAACCAAGGCGTCGCTGTAGTTACGAGAGCCCTTGGTCAAACGCTCGTTCTCCTTGGCAAGATATACACGGTTGCTCTGAATCCAGGAAGGAATCCAAGTCTTGTCCTTAGCCTCGGTCTTGCTATAAGAGAGGTTCACGTTATAATGAAGGCCATGGTTCTTGCTCTTAATGCCTACCATCTTGAAGAGGTCTACATCAGCAGAAGCTGTACCTACGAAGCGATCCACCAAAGTGTTGCGCTGCAAGAGGTTGTTAACCAACAATGGGTTAGAAGCAGAGATATCACCATGTACACCATCATAATATACACCATAGCCGTAAGCATCGTAGCGATAACCGTTGGCAGCACCTACCTTGTCATCGAGAACCCATGTTGATTTATCATAAGCCTTGATGGTTGGCTGCATCAAGAGTGTACCACGGAGCACGTTGGTTACAGATCCATAAAGTCCCTGTACATACTCTGAGGCATTAGAAAGACCCATATTGTCCTGGTCTGAGTGAGAGTAAACCATGCTGGTGCGGAACTTCACAAACTTGGTGTCCATTGTATTGTTGACACGAGCTGTGTAACGCTCATAGTTAGGACCTGCACCTTCCAAGGTACCCTTCTGGTTGAAATAGTCGAGAGATACATTATAAGTACTGTTGGCACTACCACCGCTGAGGGCTACGTTATGGTTCTGTCGGGTACCAGTCTTGAATACCTCGTCAAACCAGTCTGTATTGGTTGCATCCTGGAAATGATATTTGCCATCCTCACCAAGTTTATAACCACCTGCGAGAGTTGTATTAGAGTTGGCGCAAGCCTGACCGAGATAGTTGCTATACTGATCAGCATTCATCACATCATATACATCGCTAGGAATCTGGTCAACACCAAAGTAACCTGAGTAGTTCACCTTCAGAGGCTGGTCTTTCTTACCATTCTTGGTAGTGATGATAACGACACCATTCGCAGCACGAGAACCATAGATGGCACCCGCAGAAGCATCCTTCAGAATCTGAATGGTTTCGATATCATTAGGAGAGAAGTCACGGATAGTGGTACCCATTGGCACACCATCAATAACATAAAGAGGAGCTGTGCTACCGAAAGAACCGATACCACGAATTCTCACACTAGGATCTGCACCAGGCTGACCGTCTGATGTAATCTGCACACCGGCAACCTTACCTTCAAGCATAGTAGAGATGTTAGAGTTTGACACCTTCTTCATCTCCTCTGCATTTACAATAGATACAGAACCGGTAAGGTCTGCCTTTTTCTGTGTACCATAACCCACTACTACAACCTGGTCGAGCACCTGATTGTCGGCAGAGAGTTGGATAGATTCGATAATGGCACGACCGCGCACTGCAATCTCACGCTCCTTGTAGCCAAGATAGCTCACGAAAAGAGTCGCATTAGCCTTTACTCGAATTTCAAAATTACCATCTAAGTCGGTAACTGCACCAGTCTTGGCATCTTTAGTCTTAACTGTTGCACCAATCAGAGGTTCACCCTGATCATCTACAACATGTCCCTTGACCGTGATCACCTGATCTTGTGCAACTGCAGCCATTGCGGGCATTGGGGTGACAAAAGAAGCACCACCAACAGCACCTAGGCATAGCATCATAGAGAATAATTGTTTCCTCATTGCTTATCAATTTTTAGGTTTATACTTTGTTTATTCAATTTTTACAGTTTATTATTACTTCGTCCGTTCTCTTTTTAGGTTGCGGATGAAATGATTAATGCTGGCCAAACTATACATCAACCATCATTTTTCAGTGGCAAAAGTACAATTAATGAGATTATATAGGGTGGACAATTGGGTTTTATAGGTGGACAAAACACATAAACAGTGGATTTTTAAGGATATTACGTGCTTATCCACCAGTTGTGTACCCACACATACAAAACAAGGGGTTACTTGACTTATATCAAGTAACCCCTCAGTTTTATTTTATTTGCTTAACAAATTATCACATCCAGGAACATTATTTCTCCGAAGAATCCAAGGAGAACTATGCCATATCTGAACCCTGAGAATCCAACTGATCCTTATATGCAGTCGGCGAGATGCCAAACTGCTTGGTGAAGCAACGAGTGAAATACTTCGGATCGTTGAAGCCTACTCGGTAGGCTATCTCCGTAATATTTCGGTTGGAAGTTTTATCAGCCATCATCTTGCGCGAGATGTCGAGACGGTAGTTGCGGATAAACTGGGCTGTTGGCAAGCCTGTCTCCTTGGAGAGATTCTTGCTCAGTACACTGCGTGATATACCCAAGGCATCTGCCAGTTCCTGTACACCAAACTCCGAATTATCGTAATTCTTCTCCATCACATCCATCACTTCTTCCATGAATGGACGCATAGTCTCCTCTACCATCTTCCTGTCAGCCTCAATGCTCTTCTTCTGACTGTCCTGATAACGCTTCTGGTTCTGCAGAATCATCTGGATGCGACTCTGCAGCTTTTCTGGTTCATCACTTTCCTTCATCGCTGCCTCGATAGGACGATACAAAGCCTCAACTTCCTCTTCGCGCATCTTGTTGAGACGGCGCACATAAGCATTTTGGAGCAAGGCGATGATACCTATTATAATAAGAGTAACAAACCACCAGCTCTTCCAGAAATAAGGAGTAATCTGAACTTCTACAGAGATCACCTGCTCCTTGTCGGAATTGATAGATGGGATATATTTCACCTCAAACTCATAGTCTCCAGCCGGCAGAGTAGAATAACGCACACTATGCTGACCAGCCTTGAGCTGAACCCACTCATTCTCGTATCCCTTCATGCGATAGAGATATACACCCTGACTCTCGCTGCCATAATTGAGCGCTGAGAAAAAGAGGGTAAACGACTTATCACTCTCATGGATACGCAACTTTCTGGCGTTGGAGATGTCTTCTTCCAGATAATCGCTGCCGGCAAAGACAGGCTGGTTATCTACCAGAAGTTCGGTAAAGCACAACTTACCCGTCTGATGCACAGAACGGTTTATGCCCTTTACAGCCATCATACCCACATCGGTGCCCAGGAATATCTCGCCCTTGGCATTGCGGATGGCTCCATTGAAATAGAACTGCGAACTGATCAGACCGTCTTCACGGGAGAAACTGCAGAATGCCTCGGTCTTCGGATTGAAGATAGAGAGTCCGTTATCGGTAGCTATCCACAACATACCCTGGTTATCCTCTACAATACCCTTCACGATATTGTTGGCAAGTCCGTTATTGGTGGTATACGACTTCACTTGAGTCTTTCCGTTTTTATCGCTGGTATAGCAATACAGACCGTAGCCGTTACTGCCCATCCATATCTTTCCATCCTTAGCTTGGCAGAAAGACAATATCTTATCGAAGACTCCACTCTTCGGATTGTCGAGTTTATACTGATAATACGTTACAGCGAAATCGCCCTTGCCATGAGGACGCGACTTGAGGTCGACCTCTACCATTCCCTGCACACAACCCATCAGCAGTTTGCCCTTTCGGGTTATCAGAGAACCGATGCAGCCGCGCACATTCAGGCATCCTCTGAAAGGTTCGATGAGTTGGCGGTGCTTCATATCATAGAAGAAGAGGCCGTCATTGGTTCCGAGCCACATACCATCATTGATAGGATCATAAGCCAAAGCACCGGCAAAGTTAAGTAAATGCTGATGCTTAGCATCTATCACCAGAGGAATAATCTTGCCCGGCTGACTGAGATTCATCACAGCAAAGCCCCTTCCCCAGGTACCAATCCAGAGCTGATTGCGGTTATCGGCTGCAAGAACCGAGACGGTATTATGCGGCAAACCGGAATTTGCCACCGTATAATGAACAAAGTTCATGCTGCCTGGAGTCAAGGCATTGAGACCTCCCTCTACTGTTCCTACCCACAGGGTTCCGTCGGCTGCCGCATACATGGCATTGACAGCATTAGGAGAGATACTGCCCGGGTTGGCGGGGTCGTGACGGTAGAATTCCAAATTCAGCTGACGTGGAGCCAGCTTGGTAACACCACCCGTTTCAGAGCCTACCCATATCTGTCCGTTCTTTGAGAAAAGACTGTTGATAAAGTTGCTGCTCAGCGGATTCACAGCCGTAGCAGTATTCCAATGTTCTATCTCTCCGGTCTTATCATTGAAGATATCTACGCCACAGAGCGTTCCTACCAGAAGTTTGTCATCTGGAGAAACGGCAAGGCTCGTCACTACTTCGTGCTGGAGCGAATGGTCGGTAGCAGAGCAATGGAATTCCTGCTTGCCACTATTAAACAATCCGCGATTCGTACCCATCCATATCTTGCCATGATAATAAATAAGCGCCCCCCCATACCGACCTTCGAGCGGAGGGAACAGGGATGAGATGTTCTTTGCCACGAGCTGATTGTTCTTCACTGAGAACTCGCTCACCACTCCATTGTTGCATAATACAACCGTTCCTCTGCGATAGACATCACAGATTCCGAGGTCGGGAGCATTATAAGGATAGGATGTGGACAAGACGCTGTTCACCTCGCCCTTTTCGTTAAAGCCGAAACGGGTAAGCTGGTTGACAGACAGCATCCATATATTGCCCTTTGCATCACAATATATTCGGGTGCAAAGGTTCTTGAATACTTTATTGAGTTGTGCCTCTACCTGGCTGTTCTCACAAGGTGGAACAGCAGGCTGCATCGTTTTGAGGTCGAGCACCTGCGGACCTTCCTCGAAAGCCACCCAAAGGCGCTTAAACGGATCTTCGCAGACATTACGGCAACTGTTGCTTCGCAGACTGATTCCTACAGACCCCAAACCGAAGTTCATGAAATTGAAACCATCGTAGCGCACCAGTCCACCACCATGCGTACTGATCCATACGAAGCCGTAAGAATCCTGAAAGATATCATCAGCAAAATTATTCGGCATACCTGCAGCCATATTGAGATAGCTTACATTATAGCGACTAGGCAACCCACCTTGCGCCCAACTGCTCAAGGTAACGATCAATGCTGCTATAAAGGTTAGAATGTATCTTCTAATCATTATTTTCCTTTCTTCCTGTCTTCTATTTTTGCATAGATGACCATACCAACTCCTAATAAAGCAAGAGCGATATACATACTAAAAAGATTCCAATTCATAGCTATTGTTTTTTTTGTTCTTTGTGATCCTCTATCTTCACATAAACCAATGAGCCTATAGCTATAACTGAAAGGAACAAGTACATTCCTAATAATCCGTAATCCATATTATTTACCTTTCTTATTTTTTATTTTCACTTCGTCTGATAAGATATAACCCTGTCCCAAACGTAAGAGCTGCAAAAAAGACTGCTCCTATTAAAGTCCAAATCGAACCATCATCATTACCAAACATTCTCACTAAAACATAAGCTGTAACAATATATTTTGCTATATCTAACAGCCATTTGCCTAATTCTTCTATCATTCTAAAGCTATTTCGTTAACTCTGCTGCAAATTTACAAAGAATAATTGAAACGAAAGAATATTTTTATGAAAAAAAGCAGGCTAACACTGATAACTGCGTTAGCCTGCTGAGATATGAAAGTATCAAGTGACTGATACTAAGTCTTTAGAACTCAAGAATCATGCTCTGGCGAGGACGGAGCTTCACGTTCTTGTTGATAAGAACGGTGCGACCGTTTGTAACATCCGTAGCCTTGTCATGAGAACCGATAATCTCGGCATAACGGGAAACATTCAGTTCGTTTGCCTCGTTCTTGCCGTTGATAACTGTCATTACGCTCTTTCCCTTATACTGGCGGGCAATCACGTAAACACCCTTCTGAGGACAGAACTGGGTCTGCTTGCCCTTGGTAATCACTTCATTGCCCTGACGCCAGTGCAACAGGTTGCTGAGCCAGTTGAACATCTGGTTCTCTGCCTGAGTTCTACCCTCTGCTGTAAAGGCATTGTGCTTATCACCAGCCCAACCGCCAGGGAAGTCCTTGCGTACATTGCCATCGGTTACACTCTTGGTACCATTCATCAGCACCTCTGTACCATAATAGAGCTGAGGAGTGCGATTGATGGTAAGAAGCAATGACAGCGCTTGCTTCAAAGCCAGGGTATCCTTGCCTTCACCCAGGAAGCGGTCGGTATCATGATTCTCGATGAATGCCATCACGCTCTTTGGATTAGGATAGAGATAGTCGTAGCAGAATACATTGTAGAGACGGTTCATGCCATTCCACCAGTCATCGGTCTCTTCTTTCTTTGCACTATTGATGCGGTCGAAGAAGGCGAAATCCATAACGGTTGGCAGATAGCTGTTCTTCTCAGAAAGTTTGCTGTCCTTCTGCCAGGCTGCAGTATAGGCAGGCTCGGTTACCCAAGTCTCGCCTACGGTATTGAAGTGAGGATACTCCTCGCCCAGCACCTTCATCCAGTGTGCCATCGCATCGCGGTCGGCATAAGGATAGGTATCCATACGGATGCCGTCGATACCTGCACTCTCTATCCACCACTCACTGTTCTGAATCAGATACTTGATAACGTGCGGGTTGCGCTGGTTGAGGTCAGGCATAGTTGGTACGAACCAGCCATCTACGGTCTCTGTGAGATCAACCTTGCTGGCGTATGGGTCAAGTACCGGAGTCAGCTTATAACTGGTCTGCAGATACTTATCGTTCACCTTAGCAGCGCCATCCACCGTACCGATGTTCTTCTGATGCTCGGCTGTCTGATTTTCAGGAGCCAGCCATTCCGGCGTATTGAACCAGTCTTTAGATGGCATATCGGCAACCCAAGGATGCTCGAAACCGCAATGGTTGAAAATCATATCCATCACAATCTTCAAACCTTTCTTGTGAGCCTCATCTATCAGCTGCTTATAATCGGCATTGGTTCCGAAACGTGGGTCTACACGATAATAATTGGTGGTAGCATAACCATGATAACTGCTGTTCTTGCCGTTACTTGGACTGTCGTTCTCCAAAACCGGGGTAAACCACAGAGCGGTTACACCCAACTGGTTAAAATAATCCAAGTGCTGGCGGATTCCCTCCAGGTCGCCACCATGTCGCAGACTAGGCTCTGCACGGTTGCAGGTCTTATCACGCATCGTCTTAAAGGCATCATTCTTCAGATTGCCGTTGGCAAAACGGTCTGGCATCAGCATATAGAGCACATCCTCGTTAGAGAAACCGATGCGCTTGTCGCCCGCCATCTCACGGTTCTTCAACACATACTTCACCTTCTTCGACTGTTTGCCCTGCTTGAAGTTGAGGGTCATCTCACCAGCCTTTGCTCCATTGAGGTTAAGATAAACCAGGAGATAATTAGGAGAATCAAGGCGGGCGATACTGTCTACCTTTACACCCGGATAGTTTACCGTTACATCGGCATTCTTGATATCCTTGCCATACACCATCAGCTGGAGCGAAGCATCTTTCATGCCCACATACCAGTCGGTAGGTTCAATGCGGCTTACGTTAACTGCCGCGTTCATACTTATTGCGCTACCCATAAGCACTAATGAAGCTATTATCTTTTTCATATTACACCTTATTATATATATAAACTATTTCTGATAAAGAATGAGGGCACTCTGGCCGTCAACCAACACTTCCTGTCCCGAAACAAAGCCTAAGCCTTCTTCGTTGATGACTCCGTTGCAGCAAGCCACGGTATAGTTGCCTTCAGGAATCTGCATCTCCTTTGCCTCCTTATTGAAGTTATAGATGACGATGATGTTCTTCCACGCATCAATGCCCTCCAGATTCTTGAGCTGGAAACCTACGAGGCAAGTCTGCTTGTCGCCATTGACATCCTGACTAGGCAGGAACTCCAGATGCTGACGTACCTTATCGCCTGTTGAAAGACGGAAGGCTGGATGGTTCTTGCGGAGCTGGATCAGACTCTTATAGTAAGCGAATGCCTGCGGATACTTCTGCAGATTGGTCCAGGTAAACTGGTTGATGCTGTCAGGAGAGTTATAACTGTTGTGTACTCCCTTCTTGTCGCGGAGCATCTCCTCACCGGCAAGGATGAAAGGAACACCCTGAGAGGTGAAGACGCAGGTCTGCGCAAGCTTATCGATGCGGAGCAACTCGGCAGTACGTATCGCTTCAGGGATATTCTTGTCGGTAAGTGATGCGATGCTTGCCTTCAGACGGTCTACCAGACACATATCATCGTGGCAGCTTACATAACTGATTTGCTCGGTAGGATTGTTGGTCCAAGGCTTCTTGTCATAGTTCACCTTCGTCATATCCACCTGCGGATGGGCGATGCCACCCACGATACCGAACTTCAGACTCTCCTCCTGACCTGTAAGACCAGCCAGGAGCGCACCCTTATGGTCATCAGAGAAAGGACCACGGAGCGCATCGCGCATATCATCGCTGAAAGCACCGATGCCCTTGAGCTGCTGGGTATTCGCCTTCACCGCCAGTTTCTCGGTAGGATAAGCACAACTGCCTGCACTCCATCCCTCACCATAAATATAGATGCTAGGATCGATGCGGTTTACCATCTCACGGATAGCCTGCATGGTTTCGATATCATGAACACCCATCAGGTCGAAACGGAAACCATCGATATGATATTCGTCTATCCAATATTTCACGCTCTCCAGCATATACTGGCGCATGAGAGGCTTCTCAGAAGCTGTCTCGTTGCCACAACCGGAACCGTCAGAATACTTACCATCCTTGGTCTTGCGATAATAATAATCAGGATAGGTACGCTGGAAATTGCTGCCGTTGATATCGAAAGTATGGTTATATACGGCATCGAAAATCACTCGGATGCCTGCCTTATGCAGCGCCATCACCATCTCCTTGAACTCCTTGATGCGGGTTGCTGGAGAATAAGGGTCGGTAGCGTAACTGCCTTCCGGCACATTATAGTTCTTCGGATCATAACCCCAGTTGAACTGTGGTTTGTCGAGTCGGGTCTCATCTATAGAAGCGAAATCGAATACAGGCTGGAAGTGGATGGCGTTGATGCCCAGATTCTTGAGATATTCGATGGCCTTAGGCTCGGTGAGGGCGAGATATTTACCCTTATATTTCAAGCCGGATGTAGGAGAAATGGAGAAATCACGCACGTGAAGCTCGTAGACAACGAGATCGGCTGGCGATTTCAGGGCAGGACGCACGTCCTGATCCCATCCAGATGGATCGGTATCATACAAATCTACAATGGCGCCACGGTTTCCGTTCACACCTACTGCTTTGGCAAATGTACCTGGTGTTTCACCCTTGCCAATATCAAAGGTATAGAACTTTCCCTTGAGGTCGCCCTTTACGGTAGCCTCCCAGCGCTCATTACCCAACTTCTTCATTTTCAGCGTTTTATAAGCCTTCCCTCCCTGTCCTTGCTTATAAAGTCGGAGGGTTACAGAAGACTTTTGGGCTGTTGGAGCATTCAGGATAAACATGGTTTTCTCCTTGGAATACATCATCTCATTGAATGTCTGCTGGGCATTCAATGAAGTTGGTAAAATGGTTGCTGTCAATGCTGCAATTATTAGTTTTTGGATATTCATATTGTTAAGTTATTGTTATACAGGATATTAAAGCGAACTGAGCGAAGAAAACCGTGACAGATTATCTACACTCATTTTTAGCGTATTTCCGACCAACCGGACAGTTGGTCGGAAATACGGAAATTATAGGCTTATTTAGCGAGCAACGAGATAGCGAAACCACCACCACGTGCTTCATTAATCTTCAAAACATCACCCTTCTTCACAGTCTTGTGAACAATCTTGTAAGATTTAGGGTTCTTCTCGTAGTCGGCATTCTTGCCGTCCTGATAGATAGCGCAAGCATACTTCTTGCCCTTATCCAGGAAGTCGAGTTTTACTACGGCTGTGCGGGCTGCATCAGTCTTACCGCCTACAAACCAGTTTTCGGTTCCCTTTGCCTTGCGGGCTACGGTGATATACTTGGCTGGCTCTGCCTCCAGATACTTGGAGTCGTCCCAGTCGCAAGCTACGTCGCGGATAAACTGGAAGGCATCATCGTACTTCTCATAATGCTCTGGAAGATCGGCAGCCATCTGCAGCGGACTGTACATTACGAGATAGAGAGAAAGCTGACCACAGAGAGTGGTATGAACATAACTCTTATTGTTGCTCCACTCAGAAAGCTTGGTCTCAAAAATACCAGGAGTATAATCCATCGGACCACCCTGCAGACGGGTGAATGGCAACATTACGGTGTGATAAGGCTTGCTACCACCGAATGCCTCGTACTCTGTACCACGTGCACTCTCGTTACCCACCAGGTTAGGCCAGGTGCGGCAGATACCTGTAGGACGGGTTGCCTCGTGGGCATTTACCATGATATGATGCTTGGCAGCTGTCTCGATGACACGCTGGTAGTGATTGTTCATCAACTGGCTGTAGTGATACTCGCCTCTTGGGATGATATCGCCTACATAACCAGTCTTCACGGCATCATAGCCATATTTGTTCATCAGGTTAAAGGCATCCTCCAGATGGCGCTCGTAGTTGAGAGCTGCAGAAGATGTTTCGTGATGCATCATCAGCTTCACACCCTTAGAGTGAGCGTAGTCGTTGAGCATCTTGATATCGAAATCAGGATATGGAGTTACGAAGTCGAAGACATCGAGTTTCTGATGACCGAACCAGTCTTCCCAACCTTCGTTCCAGCCTTCAACCAGCACTTCCTGCAAACCGTTCTTTGCCGCAAAGTCGATGTAGCGCTTCACTTCCTCGTTGGTTGCACCATGAGTTCCGTTAGGCTTGCACTTGCTGTAGTCGGTTACGCCGAGACGCACAGATGGCAGGTCGTTGGTGTAGCTCCAGGTCTTGGTGCCCACAATCATGTTCCACCATACACCGCAGTACTTGGTAGGATGAATCCATGATGTATCCTCAATCTTGCAAGGCTCGTTGAGATTCAATGTCAACTTGCATGAAAGCATATCACGTGCATCATCGCTTACGAGGACGGTACGCCAAGGTGTATTGAATGGAGTCTGGATGAATCCCTTTCTGCCTACGGCATCAGGAGTCAACCAAGACTCGAAGGTCAATGTCTTCTCATCCAGGTTGAGGTGCATGGTTGGATAATCCAGACAAGCAGCCTCGTGGATATTGATATAGAGTCCATCCTTGGTCTTCATCTGGAGAGAGGTCTGAACACCGGTATCAGAGAAGACGGTGGTAGAGGAATTGCTCTTGTAAGCTTCACGGTTTTTCGCAATAATTGGACGGATACCTGTCAATGGAGTAATGTTGTAGTCATACTCCTGTGTATCATAATCACCAGGAATCCAGTAAGCGGTATGATCGCCTGCCATGGCAAACTGTGTATGCTCCTCCTGGATGACGAAATAGTTCAGACTTTCCTGCTGTGGAAACTCATAGCGCAAGCCCATACCATAATCATATACACGGAAACGGATGGTAATATTACGCTTAGAAGCAGCCTGGTTCAGGTTTACCTCCATCTCGTTATAGTTATTGCGGATGGTAGCGGTCTCGCCCCATACCGGCTTCCAGGTTTCATCGAAAGTCGATGTCTTGCTGCCGGTTTCAGTAAAACCATCCATCAGGCTGGTTTCCTCCATACCCTTAGAGGCATGCTTATCCTTAGCCAGCTCCAATCCTAAGTGGGATGGCTTACATACAATCTTTCCCTTATAGCTCATCTCATAGGTAGGCTGTCCCTTTTCGGTCAAAGAGAATGTTACCGAGACATTGCCGTTAGGTGATTTAACGGTCTGGGCTGCTGCCAACATAGGAAGCAAGAGACCCATCACTAATACATTCAGTTTTTTCATACTGTTCAGTTGTTGTTTATTCTTGTTTTTGAATCTTCGTTAGTTTATCTCAATCATTATCTGTTTATTCTTAAGATAGTGCAAAGATACAAAAAACAAAAATACCCTCCACGTTTTGGGAGGGTATTTTTCTGCAAATGAGTGTGCAAACGTTTGCACTATATATATAATCATGTTAGTTAGACTCTTCCAGACTGCGAAATCATCTCTGTGATATTCTGCACGAAACGCTTGTCAGCAGCCAGATCCTCTATGTTGAGGTGCATGCGGTAACGCCAATAATGCTTAGGGTTAGCGGGGATATTGATACGCTCGGCATTGGCATCCGGCAGACGGAGAGCCTCATCGGTAGCCAGCCAGTCCTGGATGCTCAATATGCAGAGCATGGATGGAGAGGTGAGATGGCGGCTGATGATGTCACTAGCCAACCAGCCTGGGAGTGGATGAGGTGCTGGTCCCTGACGGTAGAGCATCGTATTGTAATACTCCTGGGTACGCTGGATATTCTCATCCCACCACATGCGCAGAGTAGGCATATCGTGGCTCGAAATAGTACATACCGAGCGGTATGGGTTACGGCTCAGATGTCCGAACTTAACCGATGGATCCTTTGGCATGCTCTGGAGTTCCAGACTCAATATCTTCAACCCGTCCATCACCCATGGCACACAATCAGGCACCATACCGAGGTCTTCGGCACAAACCAGCATACGGGTAGCCTGAACCAGCTTAGGCAACTTCTTCATCGCCTCCTGATACCAGAACTGGTTGTTGCGGCGATAGAAATAGTCGTTGTAAAGGCGGTTGAACGCAGCCTTGTCATTATCATAGAGCGACTCGTAGATAAAGTCAAGCTGGGCTGAGATACGTGGATGGAAGACGCCAGGGTTGGTATGATCACGTACGAAGAGTACATCGCTGATCAGGGCATACAAGCCATCACGCAGCCAAAGTTCCTTCTCATCTGTTACATCCGCAAAGAGAGCCTCTACCTTGCGCTGGGTATCTACCTCAGGCTTCATCTGATAACGCTCGTCATCCAGACGGTCGAGATACTTTTCCTTTACCTCGCCGGCACGCTCATGGAACATACGGTCCAATACCCAGTCGGTAATGAACGGACGGGTGAAACGGTCTTCCTGGAAGTGCAGACCATAGCTCTCTATTTCATCACGGGTCATGGCGAGCGCAGGAGCAAACTGTCCTAACAGACCATGCACGCTGCTTACCGGAATCTCCCAGATACGGAAGAAGCCCAATACGTGGTCGATGCGGTAGGCATCAAAATATCTAGCCATGTTCTGGAAACGGCGGTTCCACCACTGGCAACCGTCCTTCAGCATTTCAAACCAGTTATAGGTAGGGAATCCCCAGTTCTGACCGTTCGCAGAGAAGTCATCTGGTGGAGCACCTGCCTGACCGTTGAGGTTGAAGTATTTAGGCTCCATCCAGACATCGCAACTGTTGCGGTTTACGCCGATTGGAATATCACCCTTCAATATCACACCCTTAGCCTTGGCATGCTCGTGAGCTTCCTGCATCTGACGGTCTAGTACAAACTGTACGAAATAGAAGAAAGCCACGTTCTTGTAAGCCGCAGTCTTAGGATTGGTAAGCGCCTTGCGCTCAGCCTCATCCCATACCTGATGGTCTGGCCACTGGTTGAAATCAGCCGTACCATTCTTATCACGCAGGTATGAATACTGTGCGTAAGGAACCAACCACTGTTCGGTATCCTGGAAGAAAGCCTTGTATTCGGCCGTCTTCATCATCTTTTCACCTTCCTGATTGAAGATTTGGCGCAAGTAATTTATCTTGAAATCATTTACCTTTTCATAATCTATCTTATCCAGTGCATTCAACTCAGCACGTGTCTTCTCAGCCTCTGCACGTGCCTTGGCATCCTTCAACTCTGGAAGAGCGTTGAGGTCGGCATACTGCGGATGAATGGCGAAGACGCTGATGCAGCTATATGGATAACTGTCGGTCCATGTATGAGTGATGGTGGTATCATTGATAGGAAGGAGCTGGAGCACCTTCTGACCGGTAGAAGCCACAAAATCTATCATGGCCTTCAGATCACCGAAGTCACCGATACCGGCACTCTTACGGGTACGCAATGAGAACACTGGCACCAGCGTTCCGGCAAGTTTGCGGTTATACAGAGCGAAGAAAGCCTGGTCGAGTTCATAGGATACCAACTCACCTGCCTTCATCTCCGGCAAATCCACGGTTCTGTTCATGCTGGTTTCCCAGAGAAGCTCGTTCTTTGCATTTCTGAAAGCCACGAACTTAAACTCCAGATGACTGCCCTCAAGATGAGCCGCATCAATATCAGCCACCCATTCATTATAGGTATGCTGAGTCATCGGAAGAATCTTCTGCACATCCCAAGCGCCCAATGCTTTATCTGCACCCAATACACCCAGACGCTCACCATCACGAAGCTGAGGAGCACGGACTATCAGACGCACAATCTTGCTGCCCGTTTCCGGCTTCATCTCCTGTGGAACCTGATGATTGATGCAATCGGTAAAGGCGCTGCTGTAGAGGAAAGCATCCTCAGGCATTGCCTTCCAATGATCGTAAAGGGTATAAACCGCAGCCTTCCTGGCATTTACATCGAGCTGATGCTTAATCATAAGCCATTCGGTCTTGACTGCTCTTCCTTCACGTTCTACACTATAATAATAGGTATACGACTTCTCTGGTGATTCAACACCCCAGTCGCATGCCCATCTTTCACCATCTGTTGTCTCGAGAGGAAGTTTCAGTTCACCTTCCTCCGTCTGAATGTTTACGACGATCTGTTCGCCGAACATTGCTTTATACTCAATATTAAACTGTACTGTCATAAGACTCTTAAAGGCTCTTGAAAATGTTATAATTTATATTTGCTGCTACAAAGGTAAGAAAAACGTATGAAAAACGTATCAGAAATTTGCATTTTTTCTCACACAAACCTTGCAAACGTTTGCACATTTTCCACTCCGTAGAAACAATCAATTAATCGTTCACTCTGTTACTTACACCTATTTCTTATCCTTGATGATGCTTACAGACAGCGCACCCAAAATCAGCAGAATACCTGCCACAATCATCATATCGCTCTGATGAGAACCCACCAGACTCAGGACAGTTCCACCGCAGATGGCAGCCACAATCTGAGGGATACAGATGGTTCCGTTAAACAGACCGAGATAAGCACCCATGTGACCATATCCCTGCAAAGCATTGGTAACAAAGGTGAAAGGCATCGCCAACATGGCAGCCCAACCGGCACCAATCATCAGGAATGGGATAAACTGCAAGTACTGGTCGTGCAGGAATGGTATCAGGGCAAAGCCCACACCACCAACAATCAAGCTGACAGCGTATGCCACCTTCGTATTCTTAAACTGAGGGAGAACCACAGCCCAGATAACACTACCTACCGCCTGTACGGCAAAGAGAATGCCCACCCAGTTGCCTGCCTCCTGGAATGCTTCAGAAGCAGGGTCGGTCGTATTCCATACGGTTTCAGCGATGGCTCCCGTAGAATAATTCCAGAGATAAAGGAAACCAGCCCAGCAGAAGAACTGAACCAGTCCCACCTTCCAGAAGGTAGATGGCGCCTTGCGCAGCAAAGTAATCCAACCGGCCTTGTCTTCAGAAGCCTCAGCATTAGGATTCTTCACTCCTCCCTCTTCACTCTTCGCTTCATTATACTCCGCATACTGCTGTGGATTCCACTCTTTCACCTTCATTGTGGTGTAGATAACACAGAGAATCAGGATAGCCGCACCGATATAGAACGACCAGATGACAGAATCAGGAACCACACCCTTCTCAGCATAATTCTTGATACCGAGGAAGGTAAAGAGGAATGGGAAGATATATCCGGCTACAGAACCGGCATTGCAGAGGAAACTCTGGATAGAGTAAGCCTTTGCCTTCTGTTTTTCATTTACCATATCGCCTACCAGCATCTTGAACGGCTGCATCGCCATGTTGATGCTCGTATCGAGGAACATCAGCGCTATCAGTCCAAAGAGCATCGCACCGCTCACGGTCAGTCCGAGCGAACCGGCATTCGGCAGCAGGCACATTACCAGGACGGCAATCGTGGCACCCACAAAGAGATAAGGGATGCGGCGGCCAAAGCGGCACCACGTCTTATCGCTCAACGTGCCCACGATAGGCTGTACCAGGATTCCCATCAGAGGAGGGAGAATCCAGAAATAACTCAAGTTGTGTGGGTCAGCACCCAACGTTGCAAAGATTCGGGAGATGTTGGCGCTCTGTAGGGCGTATGCAATCTGTACTCCGAAAAATCCGAAGCTCAAGTTCCAGAGCTTCCAGAAACTTAAATCAGGTTTTTGTTTCATATTGTTATGCTTTTATATTTTTATCTTGTTGTTCCTCTCACCACGAGTCGTGTTCTCACCACTCTCTTCTCCACCTCATCTCTAGGAATGGAGCCTTCCACCTGACCAATCAGGATATTGGCAGCTTCCTCGCCTACGGCAACACCTCGCTGCTCAACCGTAGTAAGCATCGGGTCGCACGCCTTGGCACGGTCACCATTGGTGAATCCGCAGATACTGATTTCTTCAGGCACCTTGAACCCCATCCGCTTGGCGGTATAGAGAATACCGATGGCTGTATCATCATTGATAGCAAAGAAAGCATCCGGATGATCTTCCTCTCTCAGGATATCCGGCGTTATTGCTTCGGCACTGGCGCGGTCATCGCAGATCTTCACCCAGTCAGGGTTCTCCGTCAAACCATGCTTTACCAGCGCATCATGATAACCGTTATATCGGTTCTTGGAGATTTCCAGATTCATCGGCGAGCCGTAGAAGGCAATCTTCTTACAGCCCGTATCAATCATGTGGGTAACGGCAGTAAAGGCACCCATATAGTCATCTACCACCACTCGCGAGCAGTTCACGCCCGTACATATTCTATCATAGAAGATGAGCGGCACCCCATTCTGCAGCAGTTTTTCAAAATGGTCATACTGCTTGGTATCCTTCGCCTGTGAAACGATGATGCCACAAACCTTGTTCTGATAGAAGTCTTCACAGATGGCCACCTCTTTATCGTAACGCTCGTTACTCTGCGCCACCATCACACGGTAACCTCTGGCTCTAGCCTCTTCCTCGATGCCCGAAAGCACCGACATGAAGTAATAGTGTACCACCTGAGGTACAATAACTCCAATCACCTTCATCGGCTTCACCTTATTATGTCTTAAAGCTTCACCCAGGAAATTAGGAAAGAAGTTATGTTCACGCGCGTATTTCTGAATACGCTCCTTTTGGGCAGTACTGATACGAGAACTGTCCTTCAATGCCCGGCTCACTGTGGCAACACTTACGCCCAGGTCGCGAGCTATATCTTTCATTGTTATTGTTTCTTTATCGCCCATTGCTATTAGTTGTGCTGCAAAATTACGAAATATCCTCAATATCAGTTCAAAGTTCTTGACTTAAATCAAGTAATTTCTGTGCAAACGTTTGCACAAAATAAATAACGGAATTAACATAAAAATAGTACAACATAAGAGAAAAGAACTTAATTTTGCACACAGAAACGACAAGTTTATGGGCAAACGCCCCATTCCTACCTTATATAATATAAGTAAGATGCCAGAAAGACCCCGAAAAGAGCCAGAGCGGTATTTTAGAGTAGGAACGATGACAACTTAAGCCAAAAAGAATGAAAAAGTAAATAATTTAATATTATACATTAACTTAAAAATCAAGCAAATGATGAAGCAGGTAAAAATTAAATTGCCTCTCAGAGCGTTGACCCTAGCAAGCGGTCT
>CAKPYB010000002.1 GCA_934202525.1 uncultured Prevotella sp. | reverse complement strand
CAGGGTACAGCTAAGTCTAAGGAGAGAAGCGAGATGAGCGGTTCTACTCGTAAGCTTGGTCGTCAGAAGGGCGGCGGTGGTGCTCGCCGTGGTGATATTAACTCACCTGTACTCGTAGGTGGTGCTCGCGTTTTTGGTCCTAAGCCACGTGATTACCGCTTCAAGCTCAACAAAAAAGTAAAGATTCTTGCTCGTAAGTCTGCTCTGTCTTATAAGGCACAGGAAAGCGCAATTGTAATGTTGGAAGACTTTACATTTGAGGCTCCAAAGACTAAAGAATTCTTAAGTATTATTAAGAATCTCAAAATTGAGGGCAAAAAAGTGCTCTTTGTTTTGCCAGAATCAAATAAAAACGTATATTTGTCTGCTCGTAACTTGCAGCGTGCTGAAGTTGTCCTCGCATCAAACGTCAATTCGTATAAAGTTTTGAATGCTGATGTTGTAGTGATTACAGAAAAGTCGCTCGAGACTATCGACCAAATCTTAACAAAGTAAAAAGGAGATATTAGAATATGGCATTTATTATCAAACCATTGGTTACTGAGAAGATGACCAAGATTACAGACAAGCAGCCTAACCGCTATGGCTTCGTTGTTCGTCCTGAGGCTAATAAGCTCGAGATTAAGAAGGAAGTTGAGAGTCTGTATAATGTTACAGTAGTTGACGTGAACACTATTCGTTACGCTGGCAAGCGCTCTGCCCGTTATACAAAGGCAGGTCTTGTTAAGGGTCAGAAGAATGCGTTCAAGAAGGCAATCGTTACTCTTAAGGAGGGCGATACAATTGATTTTTACAGCAATATTTAAAATAAAAAATGGCAGTACGTAAATTAAAACCGGTTACTCCGGGTCAAAGACACAAAGTTATTGGCACGTTCGAGGATATTACTGCATCCGTGCCAGAGAAGTCTCTCGTTTACGGTAAACGTTCTACCGGCGGTCGAAACAACACCGGTAAGATGACCGTTCGCTACATTGGCGGTGGTCACAAGCAGAAGTATCGTTTAATCGACTTCAAACGTGAGAAAGATGGTGTTCCAGCAGTTGTTAAGACAATCGAGTACGATCCAAACCGTTCGGCTCGTATCGCATTGCTTTACTATGCTGATGGTGAAAAACGTTACATTATTGCTCCTAACGGACTTCAGGTAGGCGCTACTTTGATGTCAGGTGCAGATGCTGCTCCTGAGATTGGTAACTGTCTTCCTTTGGCAAACATCCCTGTAGGTACAGTGATCCACAACATCGAGTTGCGTCCTGGTCAGGGTGCTTTGTTGGTTCGTTCGGCTGGTAATTTTGCTCAGTTGACTTCTCGTGAGGGCAGTTATTGTGTAATTAAGCTCCCTTCTGGTGAAACACGCCAGATTTTGAGTGCTTGTAAAGCTACAGTTGGTAGTGTTGGTAACTCTGACCACGCTCTTGAACAGTCTGGTAAGGCTGGACGTTCTCGCTGGTTGGGTCGTCGTCCACACAACCGTGGTGTTGTTATGAACCCTGTTGATCACCCAATGGGTGGTGGTGAAGGTCGCCAGAGTGGTGGTCACCCACGTTCACGTAAGGGCTTGTACGCTAAGGGTCTTAAGACTCGCGCACCTAAGAAGCTTTCTAACAAGTATATTATCGAAAGAGCTAACAAAAAATAAAGAGTAAATTATGAGTCGTTCACTTAAAAAAGGTCCATACATCAACGTTTCTCTCGAGAAGAAGATTCTCGCTATGAACGAGAGTGGCAAGAAGAATGTTGTTAAGACATGGGCTAGAGCTTCAATGATATCTCCTGATTTCGTAGGACATACTGTTGCAGTTCATAACGGTAACAAATTTATCCCTGTTTATGTTACAGAGAATATGGTTGGCCACAAGCTTGGAGAGTTTGCTCCAACACGTCGCTTTGGCGGTCACTCTGGTAACAGAAAGTAAGCTAAGGGTTAAACCATTTAAAATTTAAGTAAATAATGGGAGCAAGAAAACATATTGCGGCTGAGAAATTGAAAGAAGCCCGTAAAAACTTGTACTTCGCAAAGTTGGTAGGCGTTCCTTCTTCTCCACGTAAGATGCGCTATGTAGTAGACATGATTCGTGGTATGGAGGTTAACCGTGCACTCGGAGTACTTCGCTTCTCTAAGAAGCAGGCATCAGCTGATGTAGAGAAATTACTTCGTTCAGCTATCGCTAACTGGGAAGCTAAGAATAATCGCAAGGCTGAAGACGGTGAGCTTTATATCAGTAAGGTCTTCGTTGACGAAGGCGTTACAATGAAACGTATGAGACCTGCACCACAGGGTCGTGGTTATAGAATTCGTAAGCGTTCTAACCATGTTACTCTCTTTGTTGATGCAAAAACTAATGACGAAAAATAATTAAGTAGAATGGGACAGAAAGTTAATCCGATTAGTAACCGACTTGGTGTTATCCGTGGTTGGGATTCAAATTGGTTCGGTGGTAAGAACTTCGGTGATAACCTCGTAGAGGATCAGAAAATCCGTAAGTATCTTAACGAGCGCCTTGCTAAGGCAAGTGTTTCTCGTATCGTTATCGAACGTACATTGAAACTTGTTACCATTACTATTTGTACAGCCCGTCCAGGTATTGTCATTGGTAAAGGTGGTCAGGATGTAGATAAGTTGAAGGAAGAGTTGAAGAAGCTTTATAAGAAAGATATTCAGATCAACATCTTCGAGGTTAAAAAGCCTGAACTTGATGCTACTATCGTTGGTAAGAATATTGCGACTCAGATTGAGCACATGATTGCTTATCGTCGCGCTATCAAGATGGCAGTTGCTAACACCATGCGTGCTGGCGCTGAGGGTATCAAGGTACAGATTACAGGTCGTCTGAATGGTGCTGAAATGGCACGTAAAGAAATGTACAAAGAGGGTCGTACTCCTCTTCATACATTCCGCGCAGACATCGACTACTGCCAGTGCGAGGCACTTACAAAGGTAGGTTTGCTTGGTATTAAGGTTTGGATTTGCCGTGGTGAGGTTTATGGTAAGGCTGATCTTACTCCAAACTTCTCACAGGACAATAAGAGCAACAACCGTGGTAACGGTCGCTCTAACAACCGTGGTGGTAATCGTAAAAGAAACAATAACCGTTAAATTTTAGAAAGCTATCATGTTACAGCCAAAAAGAGTTAAATATAGAAGACCTCAAGATGGTCGTGGCAACAAAGGCAACGCTCACAGAGGTACACAATTGGCTTTCGGTTCTTTTGGTATCAAAACTCTTGAATCAAAGTGGATCGATAGTCGTCAGATTGAGGCAGCTCGTGTAGCATTGAACCGCTATATGAACCGTCAAGGTCAGGTCTGGATTAGAATTTTCCCTGATAAGCCAATCACTCGCAAGCCTGCTGATGTCCGTATGGGTAAAGGTAAGGGTGATCCAGCAGGATGGGTTGCACCTGTTACACCAGGTAGAATTCTCTTCGAAGTTGAAGGAGTTAGTTTCGATATTGCAAAAGAAGGTCTTCGCCTTTGCGCTCAGAAACTTCCTGTTAAGACTAAGTTTATTGTTAGACGTGATTACGATAAAAACGCTTAATTATGAAGATTGCAGAAATTAAAAATATCGAGACCAAGGAATTGGTTGAGAAGTTGGAGGCAGCTGTTGACGCTTTGAACAAGAAGAAGATCAACCACAATGTAACTCCACTTGAGAATCCATCAGAGATTAAGGTTGCTCGTCGTGATATCGCACGTATGAAAACTGAACTTCGTCAGAGAGAACTTAACAAATAATAATGGTCCAGATGGAAACAAGAAATTTAAGAAAAGTAAGACAGGGTGTTGTTATTAGCAACAAGATGGATAAAACCATTGTTATTGCAGCTAAGTTCAAGGAGATGCACCCTATTTATGGTAAATTTGTCCAGAAGACAAAGAAGTACCATGCACATGACGAGAATAATGAGGCTAACGTAGGTGATACTGTTATGATCATGGAGACTCGTCCTCTGTCTAAGACAAAGAGATGGAGATTAGTACAAATTGTTGAAAAAGCTAAGTAATTATGATACAGACTGAATCAAGACTTACAGTATGTGATAACAGCGGTGCTCGTGAGGCTCTTTGCATTCGAGTTCTCGGTGGTACAGGCCGTCGTTACGCTAGCGTTGGTGACGTTATTGTCGTTGCTGTCAAGAACGTTATCCCATCAAGTGATTTGAAGAAGGGTGCAGTATCAAAGGCTTTGATTGTTCGCACAAAGAAGGAAATTCGTCGTGCAGATGGTTCTTACATCCGTTTCGATGACAACGCTTGTGTATTGCTTAACAATGCAGGTGAGCTTCGTGGTAGCCGTATCTTCGGTCCTGTAGCTCGTGAGCTTCGTGCAGTAAATATGAAAGTCGTTTCTTTGGCACCTGAGGTTCTTTAATATTTAAAAAGTAAGAAGTAATGAGTAAGTTACATATTAAGAAAGACGATACCGTTATCGTTATTGCCGGTGCAGATAAGGGCAAGACTGGTAAGGTGCTTAAGGTCCTCGTTGAGGAGAACCGTGCTATCGTAGAAGGTGTGCACATGGTTTCTAAGAGCACTAAGCCATCTGCTAAGAATCCTCAGGGAGGTATTGTTAAGCAGGAGGCTCCTATTCATATCTCAAATTTGAGTTTGATCGATCCTAAGAGTGGCAAGGCTACTCGCGTTGCTATCAAGCATGAGGGTAAAAACGTTGTTCGCATCGCTAAAAAGTCAGGGGAGGAAATCAAGTAATGGATACAGCACAGTTAAAGAAAGTATATAAGGAGACAATCGCTCCTGCTCTTCAGAAGCAGTTCAACTACTCTTCAGCTATGGAGATTCCAGTATTGAAGAAGATTGTCATCAATCAGGGTCTTGGTGATGCTACTCAGGACAAGAAAATTGTTGATGTAGCAATCAATGAGATTACTGCTATCACCGGTCAGAAGGCTGTTGCTACATATTCTAAAAAGGATATTGCAAACTTCAAGCTTCGTAAGAAGATGCCTATCGGTGTTATGGTAACATTGCGTCGTGAGCGTATGTACGAGTTCTTGGAGAAGCTCGTTCGTGTTTCTCTTCCTCGTATTCGCGACTTCAAGGGTATTGAGAGCAAGTTTGATGGTCGTGGTAACTATACATTAGGTATCACAGAGCAGATTATCTTCCCTGAGATTAATATCGATGAGATTGATCGTATTCAGGGTATGAATATTACCTTCGTAACAACAGCTAAGACTGATGAAGAAGGTTTTGCTCTTTTGAAGGCTTTTGGTCTTCCATTCAAGAACGCAAATAAAGATTAAGAGATATGGCAAAAGAATCAATGAAAGCTCGCGAGGTTAAGCGTGCAAAGCTTGTAGCTCGTTACGCTGAAAAGCGCGAAGCACTGAAAAAGATTATTGCAACTTCTAATGATCCAGCCGAAGCATACGAGGCAGCTCGTAAGCTTCAGGCTATCCCTAAGAATGCAAACCCAATCCGTCTTCACAATCGTTGCAAGATTACTGGTCGTCCAAAGGGTTATATCCGTCAGTTCGGTATTTCTCGTATCCAGTTCCGTGAGATGGCTTCTGCTGGTTTGATTCCAGGTGTAAAGAAGGCTAGCTGGTAATCCTTTCAAAGGTAAGAATATTTTTTTATTTAATATTGTCGGGGTAGTCCCGATTAATTAAACATTTATATTTTATGACAGATCCAATAGCAGATTATCTGACAAGACTCAGAAATGCAATCATGGCTCATCACCGTGTTGTAGAAGTTCCTGCGTCTAACTTGAAGAAAGAGATCACTAAGATCCTCTTCGAGAAAGGTTACATCCTCAATTACAAGTTTGTAGAGGATGGTCCTCAGGGCTCAATTAAGGTTGCCTTGAAGTACAACCCAACTACAAAGCAAAACGCTATCAAGTGTTTGAAGCGCGTGTCAACTCCAGGTTTGCGTAAGTACACTGGTTACAAGGACATGCCAAGAGTTATTAACGGATTAGGTATTGCAATCTTATCTACATCCAAAGGTGTAATGACAGACAAAGAGGCTTCTGATCTTAAGATCGGTGGCGAGGTTCTTTGCTATATTTATTAATTGGAGGCTTTTATATGTCTAGAATAGGAAAATTGCCAATTAGTATCCCTGCAGGTGTTACTGTAAACTATGATAACGATTCACACGTTTGTACAGTAAAGGGCCCTAAGGGTGAACTTTCTCAGTGGATTGATCCATCTATCAAGTTTATCAATGCAGATGGTCAGATTAGCTTTGAAATCGATGAAAATAGTCCTGTAAATGTTAAGCAGAAGCAGGCTTTCCACGGTTTGTATCGCTCTCTCGTTAACAACATGGTTGTTGGTGTTAGCGCTGGTTATACAAAGGTTTTGGAATTGGTAGGTGTTGGTTATCGTGTTTCTAACCAGGGCAACCTTATTGAGTTTGCTTTGGGTTACACTCACCCTATTTTCATCCAGTTGCCTAAGGAGATTAAGGTTGAGACTAAGTCTGAAAGAAACCAGAACCCAATCTTGACATTGGAGTCTTGCGACAAGCAGTTGTTGGGACTCGTTTGTGCAAAAATTCGTTCTTTCCGCAAGCCTGAGCCTTATAAGGGTAAGGGTATTCTCTTTAAGGGTGAAGTTATTCGCAGAAAGTCTGGTAAGAGTGCTTCAGCTAAGTAATTTTAATTATTTACGATTATGACAACAAAGAAAGTAGAAAGACGAATTAAGATAAAGTTCCGCATTCGTAAGAGTGTTAACGGAACAGCTGAGCGTCCACGTCTCAGTGTATTCCGCTCTAACAAGCAGATTTACGCTCAGGTTATTAATGATTTGACAGGCACTACACTTGCATCAGCTTCTTCACTCGGTTTGGAGAAGATGCCTAAGCAGGAGCAGGCAACTAAGGTTGGCGAGCTCATTGCTGAGAAGGCTAAGGCTGCTGGCGTTGAGGCAGTAGTTTTCGACCGTAATGGTTATCTTTACCATGGTCGTGTAAAGCAGTTGGCTGAAGGTGCTCGTAATGGTGGTCTTAAATTTTAAACGATTATGGCAATGGATAAAGTAAAAGTAAATAACGAAGAAGTACTTAAGGATCGCTTGGTTGCTATCAACCGTGTAACTAAGGTTACAAAAGGTGGTCGTACTTTCACATTCGCTGCTATCGTCGTTGTAGGTGACGGTAATGGCGTAATCGGCTACGGCCTTGGTAAGGCAGGTGAGGTTACTGCTGCTATCGCAAAGGGTACTGAAGCTGCTAAGAAGAACTTGGTAAAGGTTCCTGTACTCAAGGGTACTGTACCTCATGAGGTTGAAACTTCATTTGGTGGTGCTAAGGTTCTTATTAAGCCAGCTGCAGCCGGTACTGGTTTGAAGGCCGGTGGTGCTATGCGTGCAGTACTTGAGAGCGTAGGTATCAAGGATGTCATCGCTAAGTCTAAGGGTTCTTCAAATGCCCATAACCTTGTGAAGGCTACTATCGCAGCTCTTGCAGAGATGCGTGATGCTTATACTGTAGCAGGTGAGCGTGGTATCAGTATGGATAAAGTATTTAACGGTTAATTAGGAAAAATCGAATATGGCAACAATTAAAATCAAGCAGATTAAGAGTAAAATCGGTGCTCCAGTAGATCAGAAGCGTACACTCGCTTGTCTTGGTCTCCACAAGATTTCTCAGGTTGTTGAGGTAGAGGATACTCCTAGCAACCGTGGTATGATCCGTAAGGTTCATCACCTCGTAAGTGTAGTTGATTAATTAATCTTTTTAAATTAGGAACGATTATGAAATTAAATAATTTGAAACCTGCTGCAGGTTCTACCCATTCACGTCGTCGTATTGGTCGTGGTCCAGGTTCTGGTCTCGGTGGTACTTCTACACGTGGTCATAAGGGTGCCAAGGCTCGTTCTGGTTATAAGAGAAAGATTGGTTTCGAAGGTGGTCAGATGCCATTGCAGCGTCGTGTTCCAAAGGCTGGTTTTAAGAATATCAACCATAAGGAGTACTTCGCAGTAAACCTTTCAACTCTTCAGGCTCTTGCTGAAGCAAAGAACCTTACTAAAATCGGTATTGAGGAACTTAAGGCTGCTGGCCTCACAAACGGCAAGGAGCTTGTAAAGGTTCTCGGTAACGGTGAACTTAAAGTAAAATTGGAAGTTGAAGCTAATGCTTTCTCAAAGACTGCCGAAGAAGCAATCAAGGCAGTAGGTGGTAACGCAACTATAATCTAAGTAAATGAAAAAGTTTATTGAGACACTAAAGAACTGTTGGAAGATAGAGGATCTCCGTCAGAGACTCCTCATTACTCTTCTGTTTACGGCTATTTACCGTTTTGGCTCGTTTGTGGTACTTCCAGGTATCAATCCGGGCATGTTGGAAAAACTTCAGTCGCAGACCTCTGGCGGTCTTATGTCGCTATTGGACATGTTCTCTGGTGGTGCATTTTCCAATGCATCTATCTTTGCACTCGGAATTATGCCTTATATCTCAGCTTCAATCGTTATGCAGCTTCTTGCTGTTGCTGTACCTTATTTCCAGAAGATGCAGCGCGAGGGCGAGAGCGGCCGCAAAAAAATACAATGGTATACTAGAGTCCTGACTGTGGCCATTTTGGTCTTTCAGGCTCCTAGTTACCTTTTGAATTTGAAAATGCAGGCTGCCAATGCTCTAGCCACAGGTATTAGTTGGACGGTATTCATGATACCGGCAACAATTATCTTGGCTGCAGGTAGTATGTTTATCCTTTGGTTAGGTGAGCGTATCACTGACAAGGGAGTAGGTAATGGTATCTCTCTTATTATTATGATTGGTATTATCGCCCGTTTGCCACAGGCTTTCGTTCAGGAGGTAACTTCTCGTTTGCAGGCAATTTCTGGTGGTGGTCTTATTATGTTTATTGTAGAGATTCTTATCCTTTATGCTGTAGTTTGTGCATCAATTCTTTTGGTGCAAGGTACACGTAAGATTCCTGTTCAGTATGCTAAACGCTTGGTTGGAAATAAGCAATATGGTGGTGCGCGTCAGTACATTCCTTTGAAGCTTTTTGCAGCTAACGTAATGCCTATCATCTTTGCACAGGCTTTAATGTTTATTCCATTGGCAATAGTTCGCTATCAGTCTGAAAATGCTAGTAGTGTTGTTCAGCAGTTGATGGATAATCGTAGCTTGCTATATAATGTTGTTTATGTAATCTTGGTTATTGCATTTACTTATTTCTATACAGCTATTACATTGAATCCTACTCAGATGGCTGAGGATATGAAACGTAACAATGGTTTCATTCCTGGCGTAAAACCAGGAAAGGATACAGCAGAGTACATTGATACCGTAATGTCTCGTATTACTTTACCAGGTTCGTTATTTATTGCGTTTATTGCAATTATGCCTGCTTTAGCAGGACTTCTCGATGTACAGCAAGCTTTCTCTCAATTCTTTGGAGGTACATCTCTATTGATTTTGGTTGGTGTTGTCATTGACACATTACAACAAATCGAGAGTCATTTGCTTATGCGCCACTATGATGGTCTTTTGAATTCAGGCCATACGCGTCAGGGTGGTGTTGCTGCATATTAATCTTTTTCTTTTGAAATGAGAAATTTCTGAAGACAGAAGATGAAATTATTCAGAGTGCAGTTTTACTTCATCTTCAAGTAAAGCTGACTTGAATTTACTATATTATGTGAGACGACTCTCCATTTGGATAGGTAATTCCTCATCCACTTGGAGAGCCTTTTCCCGCTAATATGTCATCTAATTATGATTTTTATCTGATAGTGATGGCACAAAGTTGCTCGAAAAGATAAAGCACAATTTTATCTTCATTCGTAGAAGTTTAACATTAAGAAGGACAAATATTTATATTATGGCAAAACAAGCCGCTATTGAGCAAGATGGAACAATTGTAGAAGCATTGTCAAATGCGATGTTCCGAGTAGAATTAGAGAATGGAGTTGACATCACAGCTCATATCTCTGGTAAGATGAGAATGCATTACATCAAGATTTTACCTGGTGATAAGGTAAAGGTGGAGATGAGTCCATATGACCTTACCAAAGGTAGAATTGTTTTTAGATACAAATAATAATCATATATAAGGTTATGAAGACAAGAGCATCATTAAAGAAGCGTTCAGCTGACTGTAAGATCGTTCGTCGTAAAGGTCGTCTGTTCGTTATCAACAAGAAGAACCCTAAGATGAAATTACGTCAGGGTTAATGTTAAAGTTTTGTAAAAGCATGGCTATTTGAAAAAAAAGTCGTACTTTTGCACCGCTTTAAACGAAAGGTATTAATTTTTTAATTTTTTATTAAACAATGGCAATAAGAATTGTTGGAGTAGATTTGCCCCAGAATAAGCGTGGCGAAATCGCATTGACCTATATCTATGGTATTGGTCGAAGTAGTTCAGCAAAGATATTGGATAAGGCAGGTGTAAGCCGTGACCTGAAAGTCAGCGAGTGGTCTGACGATCAGGCAGCCAAGATCCGTGAAATTATCGGCGCTGAGTTCAAGGTTGAAGGTGATCTCCGTTCAGAGATCCAGATGAACATTAAGCGACTGATGGATATTGGTTGCTATCGTGGAGTTAGACATCGTAATGGTCTTCCAGTTCGCGGTCAGAGCACAAAGAATAATGCTCGTACACGTAAGGGTAAGAAGAAGACTGTTGCTAATAAGAAGAAGGCTACTAAGTAATTCTGAAGGAGGAAATTAATTATGGCAAAGCAAAAAGCAACATCTAAGAAGAGAAATGTACGCGTTGACGCTATCGGTCAGCTTCACGTTCATAGCTCATTCAATAACATTATTGTATCTCTTGCTAACAATGAGGGTCAGATCATTTCTTGGTCTTCTGCTGGTAAGATGGGTTTCCGTGGTTCTAAGAAGAACACTCCTTATGCTGCTCAGATGGCTGCTGAGGATTGTGCAAAGGTCGCTTTTGATCTTGGTCTTCGTAAGGTTAAGGCTTATGTTAAGGGTCCAGGTAATGGTCGTGAGTCTGCTATCCGTGCTATTCATGGTGCAGGTATCGAGGTTACTGAAATCGTTGACGTAACTCCATTACCACACAATGGTTGCCGTCCTCCAAAGCGTCGTCGTGTATAACGCTTGAGGTTAGCATTATTAATTAAGATACAAACAATATAGCATTTATATAATATTATGGCTAGATATATAGGTCCGAAATCTAAAATTGCGCGTCGTTTTGGTGAGCCAATCTTCGGCGCTGACAAAGTTTTGTCCAAGAGAAACTTCCCTCCTGGACAGCATGGCAACAACCGTCGTCGTAAGATGTCTGAGTACGGTGTCATGTTGGCAGAGAAGCAGAAAGCTAAGTACACTTATGGTGTATTAGAGCGTCAGTTCCGTAATATGTTTGATAAGGCTGCTAAGGCTGATGGTATTACTGGTGAGGTTCTTCTTCAGAATCTCGAGTGCCGTCTTGATAACGTTGTATTCCGTCTTGGTATCGCTCCAACACGTGCTGCTGCGCGTCAGTTGGTTGGTCACAAGCACATCGTTGTTGATGGTAAGGTAGTTAATATCCCTTCATTTGCAGTTAAGCCTGGTATGGTTGTTGGTGTTCGTGAGAAGTCTAAGTCTCTCGAGGTTATCGAAGCAGCTCTTGCAGGTTTCAATCATAGCAAGTACCCATGGATTGAGTGGGACGATAATTCAAAGAGCGGTAAGTTCTTGCACAAGCCAGAGCGTGCCGACATTCCAGAGAATATTAAGGAGCAGTTAATCGTTGAGTTGTACTCTAAATAAATCATTACATTAATGGCGATATTAGCATTTCAAAAACCTGATAAAGTAGTAATGTTAGAGGCTGATAACAAGTTCGGAAAGTTTGAATTCCGTCCTTTGGAGCCTGGCTTCGGTGTTACCATTGGTAACGCCTTGCGCCGCATTCTCCTTTCATCATTGGAGGGTTATGCTGTTAACACGATCCGCATTGCGGGTGTTGAGCATGAGTTCTCTTCAGTTCCTGGTGTAAAGGAAGATGTTACTAACATTATCTTGAATCTCAAACAAGTTCGATTCAAGCAAGTAGTAGAAGAATTCGAGAATGAGAAAGTTAGTATCACCGTTGAGAATTCTACAGAATTCAAAGCAGGTGATATCGGTAAGTATCTGACTGGATTTGAAGTGTTAAACCCTGATTTGGTGATTTGTCATTTAGATGCCAAAGCTTCGATGCAGATCGATTTGACTATTAATAAGGGACGCGGTTATGTTCCTGCTGATGAGAATCGTCAATTCTGCACTGACGTTAACGTTCTCCCAATCGATTCCATCTACACCCCTATTCGTAATGTAAAGTACGCTGTAGAACCATATCGTGTTGAGCAAAAGACCGACTATGATAAGCTCGTACTTGAAATTACAACAGATGGTTCCATTAGTCCAAAGGATGCACTGAAAGAGGCTGCGAAGATTCTTATTTATCACTTCATGCTCTTCTCTGATGAGAAGATTACTCTTGAGACTCAGGATCAGGAGAGCAATCAGGAGTTTGATGAAGAGGTTCTTCATATGCGCCAGTTGCTTAAGACTCGTCTCGTAGACATGAATCTTAGTGTTCGTGCCCTCAACTGCTTGAAGGCAGCTGATGTTGAGACTCTTGGTGATTTGGTTCAGTTTAACAAGACTGACCTCTTGAAGTTCCGTAACTTTGGTAAGAAATCGCTCTCAGAGCTTGATGATTTGCTCGAGAGTCTGAATCTGTCTTTTGGAACTGATATTTCAAAGTATAAATTAGACAAGGATGCGTAATGCATCCTTTGTCCAAAAAGAACAAAAATTAAAATGAGACACAATAAGAAATTCAACCATTTAGGTCGTACTGCTTCTCATCGTAACGCGATGTTGGCTAACATGGCTTCATCACTTATCTTGAGCGAGCACAAAAGAATCACTACGACCCTCGCAAAGGCAAAGGCTCTTAAGAAGTATGTTGAGCCATTGATTACTCGTTCTAAGAACGATACAACAACTTCACGTCGTGTAGTTTTCCGTTATCTTCAGAATAAGTATGCTGTTAAGGCTCTCTTCGGTGAGGTAGCTGAGAAGGTAGCTAACCGTCCAGGTGGTTACACTCGTGTAATCAAGTTGGGTACCCGTCAGGGTGATGCAGCTGAGATTGCTTTCATCGAGCTCGTTGACTTTGATGAGAATATGGCTAAGACTCAGAAGGCTGCTGCTAAGAAGACTCGTCGTAGTCGTAAGGCAACAAAGGCTGAAGAGGCTCCTGTAGCTGAGACTGAGGCTCCTGCAACTGAGGAGGCTCCAAAGGCTGAATAATTTTCAATCATCTCAGATAAATTTAGCGTCCTTGTCTTGACAAGGGCGCTTTTTTTGTCCTTTTTTCAAAACTATCTGCTCTTTTAGGGTTTTTCCTAATCATTATTAGGGATTTTTTTGCTTTTGTTCTTTTAGTTCTTTGTATCTTTGCAGCAGAAATTTAAAGCTTAATGAAGATGAAAAAGATTATGCTTTTTGTAGTTTGCTCTTCTTTGCTGTTGAGTAGCTGCGATACTTATACGGGAAGTGGTGCTTATGCTGGTGCCACATTTGGTTCTATTCTTGGTTCTGCTATTGGTGGCTTGTCTGGTGGTCCTAGAGGTTCAGATATGGGTACTATTATCGGCATGGCTGGCGGTGCAGCCGTTGGAGCGGCAATTGGTAGTCAGGCTGACCAGAAATCCCAGCAGCAAAGAGAATCTGTTTATCGAGATAGATCACACCGTGATCATCACTCTTATCAGGATGGAGTTTATCAGCAATCTTCACCTGTTTATTCCAATGACGAAATCTTTGATTCAACTAATTCGGGTGATGATAGGATTTATGATTTCAATGATAGGGATTATACAGGAAGTTATAGTGCTCAGCAGCCTGTTGCTACTATTCCTAGTTCTACACTGGAAGAACTTGGTCAGAATTATGCTTATTCATCATCTTTGGAAATATTGAATGCTCGTTTTGTTGATTCAAATGAGGACAATACTTTGAATCGGAATGAAACAGCCAAGGTTATTTTTGAAATCCGAAATAACGGAGCTCACACGTTGTACGATGTAGTTCCTACCGTTATTGAGACTACCGGTAATAAGCATATTTTCATATCTCCTAGCGTTCATGTAGAAAGTATAGCTCCTGGTCATGTGATTCGATATACGGCAATGGTCAAGGCTGATAACCGTTTGAAGAATGGTACTGCTTGTTTCTGTGTTTCAGTTATACAAGGCGGTAAGACAATTTCCAAGGTTAATCAGTTTGATATTCCGACAAAATCCAGATAAGATTCCTGTATGATAATGAAATGTATGATAGTATCTTATTTTAGGATTCTGTTATAAATAAAAAAGGTAAAGGCGAGAATCAATGATGATTCTCGCCTTTACTTTTTGCTATATCTGTATTGTGCTTTTTTAGTTCAGCCTTTGTTACCTCTTTGCTTTTATGGTGCTCTGTTTTATTTATTACCTTTGAAGTAATTTTATTTGTTTCTTTTTTACTGCTGTGATGATTTTCCTTATTCCTGTCAGTAGTTCCCCACTTGTTAGGAAATTCATATTCAGTTTCAGCCACTTCGAAATCAATCTTAGGCAATTTTGTGTCCTCTGGTTTGTAAGGAATCGGGTTTTCCACCCTTTCAACTTTTACAGTCGCTACGCCTTGTGCAATCATACCAATTTCTTTTGCAGCCTTCCATGATAGGTCAATGATTCTACCTCTTCCAAACGGCCCTCTGTCGATGACTTTTACGATCGTACTCTTGCCATTGCTAAGGTTTGTAACCTTGAGATGCGTTCCGAAGGGATAAAACCGATGTGCACATGTTAAACTGTCATGATGTATTCTCTGGCCGCTTGCAGAACGGGCACCTGTTGCTCTTTTAGAGTAATATGATGCCTTGCCGTGCTGGTGCTTTTGTCCGTAGCATGGAACCAGGCTGAATATAGCCAAGATGGCTGTGATGAAAGATTTTGTGACCATATCTTCTTATTTTATAGCGCAAATATAAAAAAAAATGCTGAAAGATGCAAGTAAATCTCAGAAAATCAGTATCTTTGCACAAACTTTAACTTCATTTATGGAAAATAATATACCTCAGGAGTGGAATAAATTCTACTTGAAAGACGTATCGTTTGTGAATCTGATGATGCGCCGTATCTACAATGTACTGATTGTAGCCAATCCTTACGATGCGTTCATGCTTGAAGATGATGGACGTATCGAAGAGAAGATATATAATGAATATATGGAGCTGGGTCTCCGCTATCCGCCAACCTTTACTCAGGTTTCTACTACCGAAGAGGCTGCTGCCGTGCTGCGTTCTACCGTCATTGATCTGGTGATTTGCATGCCTGGCAATGCTGATAATGATGCCTTCGACGTAGCGCGCGACATCAAGGGTAAGTTTCCCAATATCCATTGTGTTGTTCTTACGCCTTTCTCTCATGGTATTACCAAGCGTATGCAGAATGAAGACTTGAGTATCTTCGATTATGTCTTCTGCTGGCTTGGCAACACCAATCTTATTCTTTCAATCATCAAGCTGATAGAGGATAAGATGAATCTTGAACATGACATACAGGAAGCAGGCGTGCAGATGATTCTGCTGGTAGAAGATTCTATCCGTTTCTATAGTTCTATATTGCCTAATCTCTATAATTATATATTGGAGCAGAGCAAGAACTTTTCTCAGGAGGCTTTGAACCGGCATGCGGCTACCATGCGTATGCGTGGCCGTCCTAAGGTGGTTTTGGCTCGTACTTATGAGGAAGCCCAGAAACTGTATGACAAGTATTCTGATAATACGTTGGGCGTAATCAGCGATGCACGTTTCCCGTTAAAGAGTGCTGCCAAAGCTTTTGGTAATGAGGTGATGCCTGAAGAGAAGCCTAAGCATCGTACGGATACTTTCGGTCGCGAGAAGTGTCCAGATGCTGGTTTGCAACTCTTCCGTTATATCAGGAAGAACGATCCTTTCGTTCCGCTTATCATAGAAAGTTCTGAAAGTGAGAATCGTGCGAAGGCAGAGGCTGAAGGTTTCCGCTTTGTTGACAAGAACTCGAAGAAGATGAGCGTAGATCTTCGCCGTCTGATGGAAGAGCACATGGGCTTTGGCGATTTCATATTCCGTGATCCTAAGACTCATGAGGAGATTATGCGCATTCATAGTTTGAAGGAATTGCAGGATAACATCTTCAATATTCCTAATGATTCCATGCTCTATCATATCAGCCGCAACCATATGAGCCGTTGGCTTTGTGCCCGTGCCATCTTCCCTGTATCTGCTTTCCTGAAGCATGTTACCTGGGAGAAATTGCAGGATGTGGATGCTCACCGACAGATTATCTTCGATGCCATCGTGCAGTATCGTCACATGAAAAACATCGGTGTAGTGGCTGTTTTCGACCGCATGAAGTTTGACAAGTATGCCCACTTTGCCCGCATCGGAGAAGGCTCCCTGGGCGGAAAGGGTAGAGGTCTTGCATTCCTGGACAACATCATCAAGCGCCATCCTGAGTTCAATCAGTTTGAGAATGCCACCGTGCAGATTCCGAAGACCGTGGTGCTCTGTACCGATATCTTCGACGAGTTCATGATGAGCAACAATCTCTATCCGATAGCTTTGAGTGATGCTAGCGACGATGAGATTCTGAAGCACTTCCTGCATGCCCAACTGCCCGATTCGCTGATAGCCGACTTCTTCACCTTCTTTGAGGCAACCAGGAGTCCTATCGCAATCCGTTCAAGTTCGCTGCTCGAAGATGCCCACTATCAGCCGTTTGCCGGTATTTATTCTACCTATATGATACCATATCTGGAAGATAAGTATCAGATGCTGCAGATGCTGGCCTGTGCCATCAAGGGTGTCTATGCTTCTGTGTTCTATCGCGACTCGAAGGCTTACATGACCGCAACGAGCAATGTCATCGATCAGGAAAAGATGGCTGTTATCTTGCAGCAGGTTGTGGGTAAAGACTATGGTACAAGGTTTTATCCTACCATGAGCGGTGTGCTCCGTTCGCTCAATTATTATCCGATAGGTGATGAAGAGGCTGAAGAGGGTATAGCCAGTCTGGCCTTGGGCTTGGGTAAATATATCGTAGATGGAGGTCAGACCCTTCGTGTTTGTCCTTACCATCCGAATCAGGTGCTCCAGACATCGGAAACCGAACTGGCTCTGCGCGACACCCAGACCCAGTTCTATGCGCTGGATATGAAGCATGTGGGCAATGATTTCAAGGTGGATGATGGCTTTAATATCCTCAAACTCTGGGTGAAGGATGCTGTAGAAGACCAGAGTCTTACCTATATCGCATCTACTTTCGATCCATACGATCAGGTCATCAATGATGGAGTCTATGAGAATGGCCGCAAACTGATAACCTTCTCAAGTGTGCTCCAGCATGGAGTGGTGCCTTTGCCAGAGATACTGCAGATGTCGATGAAGTATGGAGCAGGGGCTATGCGCAGACCTGTGGAGATAGAGTTTGCCTGCAATATCAATAATGACAGGACCTGCGAATTCTATCTTCTTCAGATTCGTCCTATCGTCGATGCCAAGGAGATGCTCGATGAAGATGTAAAGGCTATCCCTGATTCCGACTGCCTGTTGCGTTCGCACAATTCGTTGGGTCATGGCATCAGCGAAGATGTGGTTGATGTGGTTTATGTGAAGTATGATGACCGCTTCTCTGCGATGAATAATTTTTATGTAGCCGATGATATAGAACGAATCAACCGCAAGTTCCTTGCTGACGGCAAGAACTATGTGCTGATAGGTCCTGGCCGTTGGGGCTCAAGCGACCATTATCTGGGTGTACCTGTAAAATGGCCGCATATCAGCGCAGCCCGGGTTATCGTAGAGGTGGCTCTGAAGAATTATAATATCGATCCGAGCCAAGGTACTCACTTCTTCCAGAATCTCACCTCTTTTGGCGTGGGATACTTTACGGTAGATACAAATACAGGTGAAGGCGGCTTTGTAAATAAGGAAATCCTGGATGCAATGCCGGCTGTAGAGGAGACGCAATATGTCCGTCATGTGCGCTTTGAGCACCCGATGAGAATTCTGATGGATGGTAAGAAACAGGAAGGAGCCGTCTTGATTCCGAAGGAATGACGGGAAGAGTTGTCTCAGAATAAACATTAGAAACGTTCTATTTCTAGTTAAAGATGTATTTACAGTAGGATGAAATCTTCGTTCATCGACGCTGAATGTCCGTTCTGCGACGTTGAACCGCCGTTCAGCGACGTTGAACCGCCGTTCAACGTCTATGAACGGAGATTTCATCTAGCAGTAAAGACAATTTTATATGATATAAACAACAAATAATACAGGGAAAGTTTGGAATTTCCATCGAAAAGCCTTACCTTTGTTCCCGTCTAAAACGAATGCCTTATGAAGAAGCAAAAACTGTTTGTACTATTATGGATGCTGGTATTGATATGCTTGCCGGTATCAGCAGAGGAGTATCGTAATCCGGTTATTCCTGGTTATCATCCCGACCCATCCGTGTGTCGGGTAGGGGATACATTCTATCTCGTCAACTCTTCATTCCAGTATTTCCCTGGTGTGCCAATCTTCCAGAGTAAGGATCTGGTTCATTGGCAGCAGATAGGTAATGTGCTCGACCGTGACAGTCAGATTCCTTTGAAGGGTGCCAGTTCATGGCTTGGCATCTATGCACCTACCATCCGCTATCATGAGGGAACTTACTATTTGATAACTACCAACGTAGGCAACGGCGGCAACTTCATGGTTACAGCCAAAGACCCCCGTGGTCCTTGGAGCGAGCCTGTCTGGCTGAAGCAGCAAGGCATCGATCCTTCGCTTTATTTTGAAAACGGAAAATGCTACATGGTGAGCAATCCGGGCGATGCAATCTGGCTCTGTGAGATAAACCCAAAGACGGGCGAACAGCTTACGGAGAGCAAGAAACTGTGGCAGGGTGATGGTGGACGTTATCCGGAAGGTCCGCATATTTATAAAAAGGACGGCTATTACTATCTTCTTATCTCAGAAGGTGGAACAGAACTGGCGCATCGTCTTACCATCGCTCGAAGCTGGAATATTGAAGGACCATACGAGAGTAATCCCAATAATCCGATACTGACTAACTGCAGCAAACTGGGACAGTTGATGCAGATTCAGGGTACGGGTCATGGCGATTTTGTACAAGCTGGCGATGGCAGTTGGTGGATGATATTCCTTGCATACCGCAACTATGGCGGTTCTTATCATCACCTTGGTAGAGAAACCTATCTGGCTCCTGTGGAGTGGAAAGAGGGCGAATGGCCTGTAGTGAATGGTGGACTGCCTATCGATACTCTGGTGAAGGCTAACACCCTGCCGGGTGTTCCGCTGGAGAAGCATCTGGAAGCGGATGCCGAGGATGCACCGACGACCGGAGTTTTCGAATGGGTACAGTTGCAGAATCCTATTCCTGACAAATATCTGCGTAATGATACGATGGCCGTGGATGAGAAGTTCTTTGTGCGTCTTTATCCTCATGGAACTCTGACGCAGAATCAGCAGCCTACCTTTGTGGGGCGCAGACAGGAGAGTGCCTGCTTTACCTTGGAAACAGATGTCGTTACGAAAGGTGATGCAGAGGCTGGTCTGTCAATCTACCAGATTCATGATGGTCATCTCGACCTCTTCGTTTCCAAGAATCAGGTGGCTTTGCGATGCAAACTGAAAAGCATCGACTATATAGTGAAAAGCGTTCCCCGTTTGCGCAAAGACGCCGTAAGGTTGCGTATCAGCAGCGATGGCGAGATGTACCGTTTTGCCTATTCCTTTGATGGAAAGAAATTCTATGACTTGGGGTCCATGAACTGTTCTCTGATGAGTACCGAGGTTGCCGGTGGATTTACAGGTGTGGTTCTCGGTATGTTTGCAGAAGGCAAGGAAAAGAGCGGATATGCCGACTTCGCCTATTTCCATTACAACGAAAAATAAGATGTATTTCTATAACTCTTTATAGAAGAAAAGATAAATAAAATGTTTACAGAACAACAGACAGAAACAAATCAGACAAACGACAGGAAATATCTTGTCCCGTTCATTCTCATTACGTCGCTCTTCTTTTTGTGGGGCTTCGCTCGTGCCATTCTGGATGTGCTCAACAAGCACTTCCAGAATGCTCTGCACATCAGTATTACTCATTCCGCCCTTATTCAGGTTACCACCTATCTGGGTTATTTCCTGATGGCAATACCTGCTGGCTTCTTTATCAACCGGTATGGTTATCGCCGTGGCGTGGTTTTTGGTCTGCTCCTCTTTGGTGTGGGCGCCTTGCTCTTTATCCCGGGTGCTGCGGTGGGCAGTTTCTCAGCATTCCTGCTCTGCCTTTTCATTATCGGGTGCGGTTTGGTGTTTCTGGAAACAGCCGCCAATCCCTATGTTACCGAACTGGGCGCCAAGGAAACAGCTACCAGCCGTCTGAACTTATCGCAGTCGTTTAATGGTTTGGGTGGCATTTTCGCCACACTTTGCATCGGTCAGTTCCTCTTCAACCAGACCGAAGAGGGCGGCAATGTGGTGGTGCCTTATACCATTCTGGGTATTCTGGTTTTGGTGATAGCTCTGGTTTTCTCACGTGTAGATTTACCGGAAATCAGTCATGTGGCAACAGCAGAAGATGAGGCAGCCGGTTCTAATATCAGCAAACTCTTTTCCCATCACAAGATGTTCGTGTTTGGACTTCTGGCTTTGCTGAGCTATGAAGTGGCAGAGATTTCCATCAATTCCTATTTCATCAATTTCGTAACGGGCATGAAATGGATGGACGACCGCACGGCTTCCGTAGCCCTGACTTGTGCGTTGGCATTCTTTATGGTAGGCAGATTCCTCGGTTCCTGGATTATGCGCCGAATCAAGGCAACAACGATGTTACTGATCTGTGCTTTGGGGTGTGTTGTCTGTATACTTTTAGTCTTGGCAAATTTGGGTAAGATATCGCTCGTAGCCCTGCTTTGCAACTATATGTTCGAGGCCATCATGTTCCCTACCATCTTCAGTATCGCCCTCACGGGTTTGGGCAACCTTACCAAGACAGCCTCTTCGCTTCTGATGATGACGCCAATAGGAGGTTGCGGTTTCCTGTTGATGGGACTCATCGCCGACCGTACTCATTTCACGCTTCCTTTCTTGGTACCGCTCGTAGGATTTGTCATCGTTCTGGCTTATGCGGCTCGTGAATATAAACTTGCCAAGAAGTAACTGGCGGTTGGGTAGAAAGATGTAAATATAAAGATGTTAAATTGCTAACTGCGTTTAGCAAAAGCTTTGTGTTTTGTAGGGTATTGGTGCGGAATTAACTTTTTTAACTCGATTGCAACACGAAAAATCGAATTATCATTTTGTTGTCTCAAAAGAAAAAGGTAAATTTGCACTCGGTAAGGAAAGAGCCTCATAAGTTCTACACCTTATTATATATAAGAAAAAAAAGAATGTTTCATTAAACAATAAATTAAGTAAAATTATGGCAGTAGATTACAAGAAAATCGGTCTTGTGAACACTAAGGAGATGTTCGCAAGAGCTATCAAGGGCGGTTGGGCCGTTCCTGCTTTCAACTTCAACAACTTGGAGCAGCTCCAGGCTATCATCCAGGCTTCTTCAAACTTGAAGTCACCAGTTATCCTCCAGGTATCTAAGGGTGCTCGTAAGTATGCTAACCCTACTTTGCTCCGTTACTTGGCAGAGGGTGCTGTAGAGTATGCTAAGGAGTTGGGTTGCAACCATCCTGAGATCGTTCTCCACCTCGATCACGGTGATAGCTTCGAGACATGTAAGAGCTGTGTAGATTTCGGCTTCTCTTCTGTAATGATCGACGGTTCTGCACTTCCATACGAGGAGAACATTGCATTGACAAAGAAGGTTGTTGACTACGCTCATCAGTTCGGTGTAACTGTAGAGGGTGAGCTCGGTGTCCTCGCTGGTGTTGAGGATGACGTAGTTGCTGAGGAGTCTCACTATACAAAGCCTGAGGAGGTTGTTGATTTCGCTACACGTACAGGTGTTGATTCATTGGCTATCTCTATCGGTACTTCTCACGGTGCTTACAAGTTCAAGCCAGAGCAGTGCACACGTGACCCTAAGACTGGTCACCTCGTTCCTCCTCCATTGGCATTCGACGTATTGGCAGCAGTTGAGGAGCAGCTTCCTGGTTTCCCTATCGTTCTCCACGGTTCTTCTTCAGTTCCTCAGGAGTATGTTGATATCATCAACAAGTTCGGTGGTAAGTTGCCAGATGCAGTTGGTATCCCAGAGGAGCAGTTGACTAAGGCTTCTGAGAGCGCTGTTTGCAAGATCAACATCGACTCTGACTCTCGTCTTGCTTTCACAGCAGGTGTTCGTGAGACATTGGCTGAGCACCCAGAGTACTTCGACCCACGTCAGTACTGCGGTAAGGCTCGTGAGTACATGGTTGACCTCTATAGCCACAAGATCAAGGATGTTCTTCATTCTGACAACAAGTTGGCTAACCTCGACTAATCTTCGAGATTTTAAAACAAAAGATATGAGCGGGAATCCGAAAGGGTTCCCGCTTTTGTTTTATCCCCTTTTTTCTTGCAATCATACATTCTGTCAGCAGGCAAGGCGTATTGTGCACGATAACATAAATATATTTACATTATTTAACCATGAAAACTTGCATCCTATTGACTTTTTTTCTATATTTGCAATGTTCAAACGAAAGAAAATAACATGTAAGAGGGGTACGAGCCCTATAGTAAATGATAACCAATAGTAAATGATATCACTCCTCCCAACATATCATTTGTGTAATTGTAAAAGATGATTTAAACCGAAAGGTGTTTGTTTTTAAAAGCATCGGATGGTAATGGCTGAAAGGCTGGAATCTGAAGATGACAGGTTTAAATGATAATGAAAACAATTAGTAAATGGTATAACTATGAAGAAGTATTTTATGATGGTCATCGCTATGACTATGATGACAATAGGATTTGTTAGTTGCAGTGCATCTGACGATGAAATGGGTGAAACAGTTAGTCGCGTTACCACCGATGAGTCAGGTTTCTCTTTGCTCAGCTATTCCATGACTGCGGGCTCTGCCGTAAGCGAGGAGTCTAACAGTAAGGCTGAGAATGATGAGAAGTTGGTCTGCAAGGTTCTTCCGGGTGGTCAGTTGATGCTGACTCACAAGAATGTAATCTTCGACGAAGGCACAAATATCAAGTTTGCAACTCAGTTGGTTGGCAAAAAGTTAATCATTACCGAAACAGGTGATTATGGAAAGTCTGGTCAGTATGGTTATTATACGCTTGTTGCCAAGGTAGGAACAGTTAAGGATGGTGACTATGTGGTTGTTGTAAAGCGCAATGATCACGTCCGTGAGGAGTTCAAGTTGAAGTATGACTCTTCCCGAGCTAATTAAGATACATATTAATAGTAGAATGCAATTCAGATATATAATAAATGATATGAAGTTACAATTATAATGAATGGTATGTTGATATATAATATACGAAGTTAAGACAATTAATAGTAAATGATATGTTTATTCAATAACAGATGTCGCTTCTTTCGACCAGTCTAGTTTTACTTTCTGTTTTCATTTTCCCCGTAACGTTTCCATGAGCTGTTCCGGTGTACAGTCTTTCAATATCACCTTATTCTCTTTATCCAACAGGTAAATGGTTGGCATGGCTTTGAGCCCGTAAATCGTGCTCAATCGGTTATCAGCAACTATGTGGAGCAGGCTGATGCCGGCTGGTATTGTCTGTTTGTCGAGCCATGCAGATATCTTGTGGCAGTTCTCGCAGTCTGGATCGTAGAAATATAAGATAATTTTCTTTCCCCGGTAATCGCTCAACTGGTGCGTCTTACCGTCTTCCAGCATAAAACTGATGTTGGTAGCCTGTGTGCCAGGCAAGTTCTTTCTAGCCTGTTTCAGTTTAAATCCTATTCTTTCTTTCTCGGTTTCATCGAAGTAAGGCGATTTAGCCATGTCTTCCAGAAACAGGGCGTATACCCTGTCGTTGCGCATGGGCGACTCAGGGTTCTCATAATAATGCTCGATGAGGCTTTCAAACTTCTCTTTGGATGGCTTCTGCTGGTAAGCTTTGGCTGTGAAGGAAGCAATACCCTTCTGGGCTATTTCCTGATTGAAACGTGCCAGAATGTCGATGAAGTTGACAAAGCCCTGTTCTGCCATCTCCTTGTTCGCCAGTTCCAGGGTGTCGGCGAAGTTGAAGTTGTCCCAATAGTGCTCACTCAGGTATGCAGCACGTTGCTCTACGCTGCGCAGCGTGTCTGGCAGAGCAGGGTATGGAAAACTGTTCTGAGCCTTGGCTGGAGCTAAGGCGCCAACCATCATGATGAAACTGAGGAATATGAATCTTGCCATCATCTTTATATTGGAATTAATGATATTACTAACGGGTGCAAAATTACAAAATAAAATTGAAAGTGGCAAGGTTTTTTATATAAAAAAAAGCCGCGGAACTATAGAAGGTGAGATCACCTCGGCAACTACAGTTCCAACGACCAGTCTAGTTTAATTTATTGGTTCCCGCATACTATTTGTATAGTAAATGATAATTATTTTATTACCTATTTCATTGATATTTGTGGGGCATTTATATTTTGAAACGATATGCGCCCCGATACAGATATATGAACTAAACTTTTCTAAGACTTACTACTGATAGGTGAATTCAAACTTCTTGGCCTTTCCTTGGTTGAAGTTATCAGCCTTCAGCCAGAAGCATCCCTTATCACCTTTTTTCGCATTGCTGCGCACATTCCTCAACTTAAAGGTATATGTATAGGTTCTGCCAGTTTCCTGCTGTTCGTTACCTCTTTGAATTACTTCAGCCTTATAGGTAAACCAGCTGCCTGTTTTGCAGTCGTTGTCCGTTTCGGTTTCAGTATCACCTATTTCTACCTTCCAGTCCTTTGGATTGATATCATTGGATGCGATTTTGAAATTCACAGGCAGCAGTCCGTCAGGATAATCCTTAGGAATGGTGATTGTGAAATCTCCCTCGCTGTTCAATGTTGCGCCTATATTATCGGCATTTTGGAAGTCATAACTAGCCTCACTCACACTATAGAGATGGATATTTCTGTTGAGTCCATGTTTCTTGTCGATGAGGTGGATGATGCCTTCTCGCCAGGTCTTGTCTATCTTGTCCAGCTTGTAGGTGATGGTACCGGTACCGGTCTTTGATGCTTCATTATAAGTATAGTTGGTAACCACTGGAGCATCTGCTGTTGCGTATGCCAGATTCTCGGTCCATAAAGCCTCGAAATCGGTAGGAAGTTTTGTATCGGCATCGCTACCCTTATAAGTGAACTGTACCGTTTGCTCAGTATCTTCACCTTTATTTACAGACTTATAAGTACCTCCGACGATAGCCAGTTCGTAATTTCCATCAGAAACGCCCGGTACAATCTGTTCTACTCTAATCCAAGGGTTGTTTGCCGGTGCACTTTTCAATACTATCTCAGGATTAGAATTGCCATAGCTCTTATCCAGCTTATCAATAATGATTTTATATTCATAATTACGCTTGATGGCGTATGGCTTATTGTTGCTGTCCTGTAAGTAAATCAGGTAAAAGAGATTATCATGCCACAAAATCACTTTTGCTGGATCTGTAGGCAAATTATGCTCTTCGAAAGCTGCTGTCGGGTTGAACATCTGACCAACATCACCTTTCAGCCTTCGGGTGTTGATGGCTGGGGTAACATAATTTACCTTCCATACCCACTTATCATCTCCTGTAGTAGGGTTGAATAACAGACTGTCTCTGTTGAAGGGAGCCAGCGTTCCGTAAGCCACACCATTGATGACTGTCATTATAAAGTCGTTTTTTATACCAGGATTTGCTTTCTTTACCGCATCGCTCCAGTCAGCAGAAATCTTCGCTCTGTCTCTGATGAGATGAATGATATAATCTTTCTTTTTGGTATCTGGTTTCAGATACTCTTTCAGTTCTTCCGGAGAGTCTTTCTTGATATATCCCCAGTAGCGTATATAGGCAGCCTGGTTTTCACCATGTTCTGTTTCAAATGTAGTCATGAGCATATTTTCATGCATACCCACCCAATTTGCCTGGTTGTCCCAGTTGATGGTTTTATATTGGCTTTCGGTGTTGGCTACCAGATGGATACGGGAAGTTTGGTTTGGTATGGTTGCATAGAAATTATGAGGTTCTGTGCTTCCATCTGGATGAATGTCTCCATTATCATGAATTGTACCATTATTGTCTCTTGTGAATCCTTTGATTTCATCAAATTTTGTAACCTTGCCGATACCTACAAACTGACCTTCATTGTCAAAGCAGAAGAGTTTCATGCAGTCTTTCCCAATTCCTTCATTCATGAATACGATGCTTCGGGTTACCTGCTGTTCGAAGTTGGGGATGGATACATTGAAACTGGCTGTGTAGTAACCTTCTTCTGTCTCGTCTTTAGAAGGTTCGCTGTCGGCAATACAGTCAGAGCAGCCTGTCAACATTGCTGTTAACAGGACTGCCATGATTCCGATATATAATTTTATTTGTTTCATGTCATTTACCTTCTTTACTTTTCACCTTGTTTCTCTATCAGTTCTATTTCTCCCTGAGTCAGGTCGTGGACGCAGCGAACGTAGGTACCGCTTTGCGGGTTGTTGCCGTTTCTCTCGGTCTTGTCTCCATCCAGCGTCCAATAGTATTCACCTCTCAGCAGTTGTTTGCCAACAGCCTTATCTTCGTTTCCTAACTTATAGATTCTGTTGATTTCTTCCTTTGTAGGAAGTCGCCAACCGTTCAGCTCGAGATTCTCATTCTTATAAGTCGTAGCCTTTTCCTGATACTTTTTGCAGTAATCTCTTGCTGCCTGATTATCCTTAGCGCTTGTTTCACCCTTTGCGGTTGATGCAAGGATGAAAGCAGGAGAAACGGTGTTGTCGGCAGACTTATTCTCATTGTTGAGTACAGGCTTGGCAATGGTGTAATCTGTAGCATACTTGTTGCTGGAAAACTGTATCGTGTACAGATGATTCTTCTCTTCAGAATCATTTGTACCTTCGCTTCTTACATTCATTGAATAGACCGAAGGATACTTTCTTACAGCAATTTCCTGCTTCTTGTCTGTGCCATCAACTTTGATATCAAAATAAGTATATTGAATTGTACAGTATGAAGGTGCTCCCGAATGTACGTCAATCCATCCTCTGTAGCGATTTCCTGTAGACTCTTCGAAATTTGCCTTAATCTGTCCATCTTGTCCGGACTGCTTGTTGCCATATCTGTCAAAATAGTAAGTAGTTGGATTCTCAATATCACATTCATAAGATGCAAACCAACGCATAGTGCAATCTGTAAAATCATTGCCTTCACCACCTTTGATGTCTATGGCAGTAGGAGATACCACCAGATAGCTTGCACCATCCGCATTGACGTAGGTATCTTCACCTTGCGTCCATTTGGTAATCGCCCATTTCAGATAGTCGTCCTTTCCGTTGTAATCAATATCTGTCTTGGTATCCAGATACTTGATAACGGCATTGACGGTATAGATATAGTTGCGGTCTAGCTTCTTTTCGCCTTGCGGATCACGGACAGGAATAACCAGTTTCTTGGTAATGGTATTCTTTGATGCATCTGTACTTTCGAAGGTAATATCTGCAACAAACTGTGGCATATCATCTTTCCCGGTCCATGTTGTGGAATAGCTGTAAGTAGTTACCTTATAGATATCATTGCCGTTTCCATCTTTCTCTGCCGCAGCTTCATACTCCTGATTATCTTTTATGATATTGGAGGGAGCAGGTTGACCGGCAAAGATAGCAGTATTGGTATTATAATTGATGAACTTCCACTTTACTTCTTTGATTTTGTAGTCCTTCACCGTAGAAGAGATGTTCAGCTTGATTTTGGCTGCTGCTCTCACCAGTTCTACCGGAATATTCTGTTCCGGATCTTGGGTGATTTTGTACTCACCTTGGCTGCTCATCAGGAATTTCTTGTCGCTTACCATGGTAGCTGGCTTCCAGATGTCTTCATCCTGCTGGGTGCAGGCAAGGAGTTCTGCCAGGTTCTTGCCTTTGAGATTGTCCTTGCCCTTGGCATTGGCTACTGCATAGTAAGGATAAGTATTATCTACATCAAGATGGAGTGCCGATTTCCAGTTGCCCGAACCCAGTTCCTCTGCTTTGTTCTCAACAGGGGTATTGAACTGACGGTCTATTCTGAGTTTGCTGGATGTTGGTTCTTCGAACATCTTGAAGTCGAGAGATAACAGATTTTTCTCGTTAAGATTCTCCTCTTCTTTTACTCTAGTTTGTTGCAGGTCGTTGACCATGGGAGTCATGCTCAGCTGTTGTGCAGCCGAACCGTTTCCCAGTTCGTCTTCAGCTGAGCATCCTGCCATGAGCCATCCTGCCGTAAGAGCCAAGATGCATTTTATGAATCTTATGTCTATATATAACTTCTTCATGATGAATGTTATTTTCTGTTGTCTTTATAATACTTGTTCAAAGTGAATATCCTTACCGGCGAATTTTCCCTCTTCACATCCTTTATAACGGAGTTCTGGATTCAGGATAAACTTATCGTTCGGATATTTGGTCAGGAAAACCTGCGCCTTTACATTATGTGGCTTTGCCAGATCCAGTCTGTTCTTTGGCACGACATAGAAGTAAAGTGTTTTATTCTCACCACTTTCATTGATGATGAAATCATCTATATGATAAGTATATCCGATTATATTGTTTCCATTGTTCTTGTCTGTAATGATTGGATCGTAAACCGGTTCTTTTTCCTCATAATTGCCATCCTCATCACATTGTACGAATCCGAACATCGGGTTGTCTGTCTGGAGAATCCAAGGCTTACCTTTGGTATCGATATCCTTGAGCGTAATCATCGGTCCGCGTTTTGGGAAACCGTAATATACCTTGTAGCCCCAGGTGGTCTGATCTCCGTCAGGGATATCCACGTTGGTAGAGGCATCGATAAAATCGAATGTTCCTCCATTCTGCCATTCCTGAATAGTAGGAGTAACGGTGAGCTTACCCATCTGTCCGTTGAGGAAATAACCGTAAACTACCAGTTCTCTGTTTCTGATGGCATTTCCGCCTGAAGGAATATTGAAGGTCTCGCTCTTCTCGGTAGCTCCGCCATCTAATGAATAGTAGATGGTGCCTCGGATGGCTTTGTTGGTCTCACGGAGATAACAGAGATTGTGAGAACGGATGTCTGCTTTGTAAAATGCATCCAGATATTCCTGGGCTGTCTGAGTGCTCTTTTTGATGAATGTTTGAGGATCCTCCACTTCCTTGATATCCTTGTTCTCTACACCTGCCAGTTTCAGAGCGTATGATACGTAAGCTGTACCGGAACTGTTATATTTCTGGCTGGTTACGTACTGGTTGTAACCATTCTCGTTATATATCGCTTCGTCGGGAAAAACATAGCTGGCTGTAGGAATGGTGTTCTCTTCTACCTCTATTCTTGTTACCTTTACCTGACTGGTATTGGCTTCAGAACCCGACTTGCGGGCAAAGTAAAAATGGAGTTTCGAAACGGCGCGAACCAGAGGAATCCTGATACCTTTAGCTTGGGCCCCTTCTTCGGTATCAGCCACATGGCTGTCTACAGAAATCTGTGTGATGGCACGGGAGATAGGGAGTCCCTTTTCCTTTGTTACCTCTTTTGTTTCTGGTGTTCCGTCGCTATTGATACCGAAAGGTGAGGTAAAGCTGACTTCTTTCAGATCTTTGCGAGTTACCGAACGGAGGTCTTTGCCTTTCATCTGCTCCAGCATGTTGATGCTCTCAGAGTTTGCCAGGATATAAAGGTCGATTTTCTTTACTTCTTCGCCGCCAATCTTTCTCAGGAATCGGAGGTTCAGGGTATATTTACCGTTCTTCACTTCGCTCAGCGTCTCTGCTTTATAAGAGATAGGAGTGGCTTCATCGCCGGTATTTGATTTGAACACCCACACCTTGATATTATGGATGTCGTTCTCCTGAGTAGGATTTGCATCAGTCTCATTGTCGGCAAGAGCCTTTCCGCTAGTTTCTCCGACTCTGGTACTGTTTCCGGTGCCGGTAGAGAAACTGAGGCTCAGATAGGCATTGTCGCCTGGAGCTGTTTCTGTATTTTCGTTCTCTGAACAGGATGCCATTACGCCTACCATGAGCAAAGCAGCGAGTGCTATACACACTGGGCGTGTCATCTTGGTCAGAGTAGATTGATAGCGTTTCATGTTTTCTTTCTTTTACTTATACTTCTTTCTTTTCTTATTTTCCCAGGTCGGTATTCTGAAGATTCAGAACCCAGTTGTTTACCTTGATTCTTGCATCCATGCTGTAGGTAGAACTTGGAGCTGGCACGTAGAATACCAGGGTGTAATGGTCCTGGCGGTCCAGATACTGCTGGTCGCTCCAGTCTTTGCCGTAGCGGTCGCTGGCACAGAGTGAGAGGAACCAAGGCAGGGAGTGGTTGAAGATGACTTTGTTGATGCGCTTGTCGGTGATGACGATGCGCTTGTCATCATATTGGCTGAATCCGTCGGCAGCGCGACTCTTGTTGTCATCTTTGGTTTCGAACATACGTGATGATGACAGGTCGTAAACCAGCGCCTTTTCTACGTCTTCGCCTTCTACCTCGGTCTTGCCGCTGTGGTTTTCTACCAGTTTCTTCTCATAAGGAAGATAGGTGATTGCCTTTGGCTTTACCTTGTCGCCCTTATAGTCGAGTAGGGCAGCAGAACCTTTGATTTCTACATCGAAGTTTTCGGCTGTGAATCCTTCCTGGTCGGGTTCGAATGGAAGCATCACCACGCGGTATGTTTTGGTACACTTCATCAGACTCAATTTTCCCTGCACATCGTTTTCTCCATCAAAGTTGAGAGAGTCCTGTGCGGTATAGAGGGCGGTGAAGTGCTTGTCGTTAACGGATTCTTCTGCGTTTTTTTTGCCCATTTCCTCTTGCAGGTCGTTGATGGTAGAGATACCTGGGGTAAGTTTAGTAAAGCTAAACTCGGTCTCATCATCACCTTCGGCTCTTGTTCCCATTGCGGCAGGCTGCTTGTCACGAGCCAGGCAGACGAAGGTATACTTGCCTGCTTGCAGGTCTGTGATTTCCATCTTATGACCTGTTTCAAACTTGTCAGCCGACTCGGTATAGTTATCTACGAACTTACCGTTCTTGTCGAATACATAAACGTTGAGGTTCTTCACCTCAGCAGAGAAAGCATCAGCCTCCTTCACATTGTAAGTATAGTCGAATTTGAGCGACAACTTAGCAGTAGGGCAGCCCGTGATATCATCTTTCATGCAGGATGAAAGAGAAGTGAGTGCGATGGCTGAGATGCAAACGAGCTTGCAACATTTGTTTTTGAGGAAATGTGCCATATTCTTTATCTTTTATAATCTTTTACTTATACTTATTTTATATAGAGAGTGCCGTAGGTAGCGAATATCTTTGCTTTATCAGCTCTCTGTTTCGTTGCCTTCGGCATCGTTATTTTCTAAGAATGAAATGTGCCAGTCTTTCGGGTTGGGGTATGACGGCACGTCTTTGTATCTCCCGCCTTTTATACATGGGCGGCAATGTTAGTTATCTTTTAAGAATGTTTCGTTGCTTTTCAGAACGAACGTTTGAATGATAAACTCTCGGAGGAGGATTGCTCCCCCGAGAGTCTTGGTATATATATAAGTATTTATATTTTATCTGTCTGGTTTGACGGAATATTACTTCAAGCTAACATCCTGGGTGCTGAGAACCCAAGGGTTAACCTGGATATCACAATTCATGTAGTAGTTCTTGTCCTTATCATCTGGTGTTGGACCATTTGGAACATCTCTACCGAGGTCATATATGTTTTTAACATTCAACTTGTAAACAGTATTACGGAGGATAGCATAAGAAGCTTTGTCTTTAAATGTATAAGACTGATCATCCAAAGCAATACGATAGTACATGATACCCTTCTCATAGATATCAAGACCATATGTCTTTCTTACAGTTTCCAAATCTGCTTGTCCTTTAAGTGTACCATTTGCGCTAAACAAAGCCTTAGCCTCATCTACTGTCATGATAGTACCATCTGCCTTACGGAATGGCCATTCAACAGTTGCATCATTCTTGATCTGCTCAAGAGATGTGTAAATCTTGTAGTCATAGCGATAGAATGTGCCATCATTGAAGTCTGCTCCGTCTGTATTCTTCAAAGTTGCTTTGTAGCAAAGATAGATAGCGGTTGCATTTTTAATGTTGTTTGTGCAGTTCTCCAAAATATAGTAATTCTTCTGGGTTCCGAAGAACTTGGTACTTCCATTGTTGTTCCACTCGTTTCCGAATGTAGCGTAGTTCTGAGTGTATTCTACTGTTGGAATGAGGAACTTTGCCCATTCGCTTTCCCACTTCTGCATGATGTTTGTCTTATTGCTCAAGTTGGAAATAGCATAGCTCTGATATGCAATCTTATCTACGAGGTCGAGATTCTTTGTAGCTGGCTCATTGGTACCGGTTCCATCATTCACAAACACAGCTTTATCTGCGGTTGGAGCATCTACACGGGCAGAAACACGATCCAAATAAACCATCTGGCACCATGCTGGGGCATCGTATGTTTCATCACCATCGAACTTAACTGTAGCCTTCTCGCCACCATCCTGTCGCTGAGCATCGTTCTGGTTGAACATAACGAATGAATTAGCTTTAGCCAAATCGAGACTGATAGAAGTTGGATCTTCTGTACCGATTGTATATGCACCTGTCAATTCATCTGTTGTTGGTGTATTAGAGGTCTTGTCACCTGCGAGGAAATATACTTTGTATGTCTTACCCTTCTCGATACCATTAACGGCAATTTTGACAGGTTTTGTAGTTCCTCTACCATTATTAGCTTGGTTTGGAACATGTTTCCAATCTGAAGCTGTTATAGCTTTAGAGTAGACAAGTTTAGCACCGTCATACAAATAGATAGTTCCATTTGAAATTTCTGCTTCTTCTGTGGTTGCAGTTACATTCTTACGGTCTGCCTGGCTTGTTCGTGTGCCATCAGCCATTGGAGTCTGGATACTCAATGTCATATAGACATCATTTGCCTTCTCCTGACCAGCGTTACCAGCCAAATCATCATTACTGCTGCAGCTGGTGAAAGACAAAGCTGTGGCTGAAACCAAGCTCATTACGAGCAAATTCATTTTTTTCATAATCTTTTTACTTAATACAAAAAAAGTTATACAATATATTTTATTAATTCTTGTTCTCAAAATTAAGTTTCGCACATATTGGCACAATCCGCTGAAAACAGATCGTATTTTACATCATCTTTTATCTTATACTTATATAAATAGAAAGTAAATAGTTACTTTAAAGTGCCTGGTTAACTTTATCCAGGTTTTCCTGCGCCTCCTTCAAACCACCGGCAATAGCTTTCTCAAAGTATTGCTTGGCTGTCTGATAGTCTTCCTTCATGGAAGCCAGACAACCGCGGGCATTGTTTGCCTCGGCACTGTCGCCTGCTTTCAGGAGATATTTCTCTGCACTCACCTTGTCGCCACGTTCGATGGCTGCTGAGGCTGCATTGAGATTGGCAAGTTTATCTTCAGGGAACATTCTTACAGCTATGTCGAAAACATTGTTGAATTCGGTGCTACCCTTAGGATAAGTCTGCGCTACCAGATACATCTCCTGGAGAGAGAGCTTCTGAGGACGGGTCTTGATAACCTCGCGAGCCTTTTCTACATTGAATGCCTGTACATCATATTCTATCGTATAGTCGGTACGGCGAAGTGATGGCCATACATTCTGCAGAAGATAGTGATAAGCCTGAGGAGCCTTCTTGAGCAATGCTTTCTCCTTGGCATCTGGCTGCATGTTGCTGTTGATAATCTCAAGTGCAACTTCCTTCTGAGGAACATCATTCTCATTTACATATTTGATGGTTCCCGCCCAGTCCTCCGCTGTAGCTGTGGTCGCAAACAGTTTTGAAGAAATAGGATAGGTCTTCAGGATATGCTGCAAAAGCGCCTGTGTACGGTTAAGCGACAACTTGTTGTTGTTGGCATATCTGCCCTCTGGTGATGCATAGCCGTGAAGTGTTATCTTGGTGATGGTAACATCCGAGTCGTTCTTTACGAGGTCGAGTGTCTTGCGGATATTATCCAGTTCGCTGGCATTGTTGCCCAAATCATAAAGGATATCCCACTTGTTCACCTTGAAGTTCAAACGGGCAGAACCATTCTCCTTTCTTGCCTTTACGGCTTCAGCCTTAGGCTGTACATAAGCATTGAAGAGATTCTTCGGAGTAGAGAATGCACGTCCTTCCGGATTCAGAATACCTTCGTCGAGAAGTTGCTGGTTGCATCCGCAGGCATCATTACTGATGGCGAAGTTTGAGTTCTTCATCCAGTCGCTGAACGGAGCGGCATATTCATAATGAAGCGTCTGTGCTGTCTTGTTCTTGCGGAGTGCCACGATGAGTGGGTTTGCCGTAGCCGTTTTCTGGTTACGCTGATAGTAGATATATCTCTTTTTACCCATCACCTCAACGCTTGGCATAAAGAGTGTATCCTTTTCGTTGAGAATCATTGGGGTATAGATGAGACCGTTGTTGCTGGCAAGCTGAATGTGGTCGAGGTTCAGGTCCATAGCCACTTTCACCTGGTTGCCAACCTTTTTGATTGCCTTATTCTGGATTTTCAGATTCTTGTAAGCCTGCTGGGTATTATCGGCTGATATAGGAAGAGCGATAAGCAAGGCTCCGAACATACTACCTATTATATTATATGTATTCATCACTGATTCTTTTTAAAAAACATACACTAAGTTGAGGGCTGCTTTCGTCGGGCCCACATAGTTGTGTGCCTTATCATCTTCAAGTTTATCTCCGCATTGAGCACAGTTAAACTTATCAGCCTTAGAGTAGATATAGCCTACGCCAAGTTCAGCTTCCAGATTCCAATGTTTCGAGAGAGCCCAAGCGTAGCCGTAAGCTACACCTACACCGATAAACCATCCTTCATACCGATAGTCTTTCAGTTTAGAGAAATCAGTGCCCAGGAACTTGAAGTCAAGATCCATGCCACCGATGTTGTGAGATCCACCCAGGGCATGGAAGCCGATGAATGAACCCATCATTTTGTTACAGAACCAGTATCTCGCCTCTGGCTGTACGAGCCAGTGCTTCCATTTCTTGTTCTTTGAAAACGTCCAAGGATTGTAGTTTCCGGATACGCCAAGTGTCCATTTTGGAGAAAGACCGAATTCAACACCCAAGTTCATGGTTGTTGTTGCATCATACAGCAAGTTGGTCTTTACCGCAGCTTTCTGCGCTAGAGCAGGACAGATAAGGCTGCCGAGTGCTACTAACGCAATTAAAATCCTTTTCTTCATACCTCAATTAATCTTTTCTTTTTTTAAAAAACATTGAGTGATTTAGAATCACCTTTTACTTTCTTATACTCTTTTATAATGATCACCAATACCTGAATCTACTGAGAACTCTTGTTTCCTGAAGTTTACTTTCAACTGTTCTTTTTCTCCTTTCAGTTTACTTTCAACTTACTTTTCAGTTCGTCTGTATCTCATATCGTTGGTTTTCTGGCGCAAAATTAGAACGAATATTGGATACAACCAAATTTTTAATCACTGAAAAATACTGAAAAATGCCATTTTTAGCAAAATAGTACACTGATTTATGCTTAAAATCGTTAAAGTTGCACGATTTTCTGATATTTGTACAAGTTTTTCTGATATAATTTGTAATTTTGCAGCCGAAATCAATAATTCCCTAAAAAATGGCAATTTCCTAGAAAATGAGCCGTTTGACTTACGAAAGTATAAGTAAGATTTAAGATAAAGAACCAAAACGAAATGAAACTTAAGAGTGACATTGTAAACCTGATCGTGAGGGTAGAACATCATCTATGCCCTCAATATTGTGGCGTGGTAGACCGCCGACGCATTATCGCCTTTCTACTTCTGACGATAAGCGAGCTGGTTATCATACCTTATCATATTATGCTCTTTCTGCTGGTGAAAGAACCTTATGGTTTAAGCCTCTGCTGTTTGCATACATTCGTGTTCTGCCTCCTGCAGTTCCTGATTTGGAAACGGAAGATAGCTTTCGTGAAAGGTATCTCTTCTCTTTACTTTCTGATGTTCGCCAAACTGGCTCTTGATAGCGTATTTTGCATCAATTTCGGTTTGGCTAATGATAATTTGAGCGTTGTCAGCAACCTGTTTGTCGTCTTTATCCTGGCTATTACAGCGTTAAGCCAAGCTTTGTATAAGACTTGTACCATCATCACGGTGGGTATGATACCGATGTTGCTGATATACCTGTTCAGCATTCCGCTTATGCCAGTTTTGTTCAGTATGAAGACTGTTTTCCTGGGTTTCATGATGCTGGTTTATGTGGCAGTATATAATATGAGTATTGTAACCAAGGGGTTACGCCAGCCGAAACGGATGGGTCGGGTTGAAAACAAGGCGTTGAATATGCTTGCCGATTTGAAGGATAATCAACCGGAAGCAGCAGAAAGCCTGATGAAGCGTCTGACTCCTGATGTCCGGCAGAAGATTATTACCCATGCTTCTGAACATCTGTTTAATGAAGAATTGAATAGAGTGGCATGGGATCAGGTTTGTGATGGTCTTACGTTCAGCGAAAAGGAAATATGCAAGCTGATTCTTCAGGGGCATACTTTAAAGGAAATTTGTGCAGAACTCAATAAGAGTGAATCAAATATCACCAGCCAGCGTTGCCATATCCGCAAAAAGTTGAATATGGACCGTCGCGATGATTTGAGGAGAACCTTGGAAGTAAGGTTCTATGATGCGCAGAAACAAGTAAAAAAGTCAGGAGCCGAGAGCTCCTGACTTTTATGGATATTCTTATTTCTTGCTCATTATTCTTCCAATCTGAGAAATGCTTTCGGAAGATACTGGATAATGTCGCTGGCGATGAGGCTCTCTTTACCCAGATCTTTAGCAGCAAGATCGCCAGCCAGACCATGAAGATGCATACCCAGGCGACAGGCATCTTCCTGTTTGTATCCTCTTGCCAGAAGACCGGTGATGATACCAGTCAGCACATCACCGCTGCCTGCTGTAGCCATACCGCTGTTGCCCGTACTGCAGAAGTCAATCTTCCCGTCGGGGTGGCAGAGTGCAGAATAATGTCCCTTTAATATAATGTATGCCTGGAGGCGTTCAGCCAGTTCGCTTGCCTTCATCAGTCTTTCGGTACAGCTGCTGCTCGCATTTCCGGCAAGCCGGTCGAACTCCTTCGGATGAGGAGTCATGATGATATTCTTTGGCAACTGCTGCATCCACGCCCTGTGGCTGGAAAGAATATTGAGCGCATCGGCATCAATGACGAGCGGACAGGTAGCACGGCGCAGTTGGGCGATGAGGGCGATGGCTGTTGTCTCGTTCTGTCCCAATCCGGGACCTACGCCCAGCGCATCGAACATCTCTGTATCTACCGGTTCGCTGAATATGGTTTCTTCAGCATCCATCTGCAGTACCGCTTCAGGTACAGAAATCTGCATGATTTCATAATTCCGTTTTGGGGTATGGGCTGTTACCTTGCCCGCACCGGTTCTCAGACAAGCCTTGGTGGCTAATACCGAAGCACCGCTCATGCCGTAACTTCCCGCTATGAGCAGCGCATTACCCATGCTGCCTTTATGGGCAAAGTCGCTGCGCGATTTCAGGAGCGGACGGATGTCGTTCTCTTCGAGTATGCGGCACCGGCACTCCGTATTCTGGATGAATTCCTGGGAAAGTCGGATGTCGAGCACGCGCAGTCTGCCCAGGTACTGCTGGTTATCCGCCATCAGCATCGACAGTTTCTTCTGCTGCAGGGTAAGGGTCAGAGTGGCACGGATGATGTTGGCATGGATATTATAGGAATTGTCCTCGGTCATCAGTCCCGAAGGGATATCGATGCTTACTACCTTGGCAGGACTCTGGTTGATATATTTCACCATCGCGGCGAATCCGCCAGCCAATGGTTTGTTGAGTCCGCTTCCAAAGAGTCCGTCTACCACCAGCGTTTCTGCATTCAGTTTGGGAGGGTCCAGGTTGGTGGTTATCTCAGTAAATTTCACTCTCTTTGCATCCAGCAGACGCTTCTTGTTGGCAAGACAGTCTGCCGACAGTTTATTCTGCACATTAAAGAGGTATACACTTACATCATATCCATCCTCGCTGAGCATTCTCGCTACAGCAAGCGCATCGCCGCCGTTATTTCCCGGACCGGCGAAAACGACCACTGGAGTGCGGTTAGACCATTCCTCTTCTATGGCGCGTGTCAGCGCTTTGGCTGCACGTTCCATCAGGTTGAGCGAACTGATAGGTTCGTGCTCAATGGTGTATTTATCCAACTCATGAATCTGAGCGCTTGTGAAAATCTTCATATTATCTGATAATCTTAGTATTATCTGCGCGAACTGTCGTGATAATTTGTCAACTCATGCAGATAAACGGTTATTTTCATGCAAAAGTACAAAAAATAGTTGATGAAAGCACGAAGTTTCATGTTTTTTTCGTAATTTTGCAGAAAATATTATTATAGAACAGACTATGAGCATAGTAAAGATCAAGGATAAGAGCTTCAAGACATCGATTCCTGAGGCTGAGATTCTGAAGAAAGTACAGGTCGTAGCCGACCGTATCAACCAGGATTATGCAGGAAAGAAACCTGTCTTCCTGGCAGTGTTGAATGGTGCGTTTATCTTCGCTGCCGATTTGATGCGAATGATTACGATACCTAGCGAAATATCTTTTGTGAAGTATGCTTCTTACGAAGGTACAAGCTCAACGGGCAGTATGAAGACTCTTATGGGCATCAACCAGGATTTGGAAGGCCGAGATGTGATTATCATTGAAGACATCGTAGACTCAGGCTTTACCATGGTTCACATGATAGATGAACTGAAGAAGAAAAATCCTGCCAGCATCGAAATTTGTTCGCTCCTCGTGAAACCGGGCAATCTGAAGGTTGACCTGGATATCAACTATACCGTCATGGAAATCCCTAACGATTTTATCGTTGGATATGGATTGGATTATGATCAGGAAGGCAGAAATCTCCGCGATATCTACACGATTGTAGAAGAATAGGAGGTGAAACATGTGGGAGAAACTGAGTGATTATTTTCTTGATATTTCCAAATATCTTATAACTGCTACGTTTATTACGACTTTTGTTGGAGATATGGGGGAAGAACTGCATTGGCTTATTTATCTGGTAAGCTTTATCTTGGCAGCGGGACTTTTCGGGGCCGCTCTGTATTTTGATAAGAAAGGTAAGAAAGAAAAAGAAGCAAAGCGTAAAAAATATAATAAGTTTAATAATAAAAATAGGAGGATGTAAGTATGAACACTTTAATTTTTTTAGGCATGTTTGCCGTTTTCTTTGGTGTTACTATAGCCATACTTTTGTCTCCTTGGGGACAGAAATGGATGAATGAATATTAGTTTCTGACACAACATAAATATTTTATATATATATTAAGGTAAAAATGAAAAATATCGTAATTTTCGGCGCTCCAGGTGCAGGTAAAGGCACACAGAGCGACAAGATGATCGAGAAGTATGGTCTCGGTCACATTTCTACAGGTGACGTACTTCGTAACGAAATCAAGAACGGTACAGAACTTGGTAAGACAGCTAAGGGTTATATCGACAATGGTCAGTTGATTCCAGACGAGTTGATGATTGACATCCTCGCAAGTGTATACGATAGCTTCGGTAAGGATCACGCTGGTGTAATCTTCGACGGCTTCCCACGTACCACTCCACAGGCTGAGGCTCTGAAGAAGATGCTTTCTGAGCGTGGTCATAAGATTGCTGCGATGATTGAGTTGGCTGTTCCTGAGGATGAGCTGATGGCTCGCCTGATTAACCGCGGTAAGGAAAGCGGCCGTTCTGATGATAACGAGGAGACTATCAAGAAGCGTCTCAATGTTTATCATACACAGACTGCTCCGCTCATCGACTGGTATGAGAAGGAAGGCATTCATCACCACATCGAGGGTCTCGGTACTGTAGATGAGATCTTCGCTCGTGTTTGCAATGTAATCGACAACTTGTAATCAAGATAAAGAATCTTCCCCGCTATGGTGGGGAAGATTTATTCATTAAATAAAAAGAAAAGAATAAATGGCTGAATCCAATTTCGTAGACTACGTAAAGATACAATGCCGCTCTGGTAAGGGTGGCAAGGGCTCCATGCACCTGCGCCACGTAAAGTACCAGCCTAACGGCGGTCCTGACGGTGGCGACGGCGGACGTGGAGGAAGCATCTATCTCCGCGGCAACCATAACTACTGGACGTTGCTGCACCTCAAGTATCAGCGCCACTTCTTCGCCGAGCATGGTGGAAACGGTGGCCGTGATAAGTGTCATGGAACCGATGGCAAGGATATTTATATCGATGTGCCTTGCGGTACCGTGGTGTATAATGCCGAAACAGGCAAGTTTGTATGCGATGTGGCTTATGACGGGCAGGAAGTTCTGCTCCTCAAGGGCGGTCGTGGTGGATTGGGCAACTTCCAGTTCCGTACCTCTACCAACCAGGCTCCTCGCTATGCACAGCCGGGCGAACCTATGCAGGAGATGACCATCATCATGGAGCTCAAACTCCTTGCCGATGTAGGTCTGGTAGGTTTTCCTAATGCCGGTAAGTCAACTTTACTGAGTGCCGTATCAAGTGCCCGTCCTAAGATTGCAAACTATCCGTTTACTACGCTCGAACCATCGCTGGGTATCGTAGATTATCGCGATCACCAGAGTTTTGTCATGGCTGATATTCCTGGCATCATCGAGGGTGCGAGCGAAGGAAAAGGTTTGGGCTTGCGATTCCTCCGCCATATTGAGCGCAACTCTCTGCTGCTCTTCATGGTTCCGGGCGATACTGACGACATCAAGAAAGAATATGAAGTATTGCTGGGCGAACTGAAGAACTTCAATCCAGAGATGCTCGACAAGCATCGCGTGCTGGCTATCACCAAGTGCGATCTGCTCGACGAAGAACTGATTGAAATGCTCAAGGAAACTTTGCCTACCGATCTTCCGGTGGTCTTCATCTCGTCTGTTACCGGACAGGGTATCCAGGAACTGAAGGACGTGCTCTGGAAGGAACTCAATTCTGAGAGCAACAAGCTTCAGGAGATTACTGCCGAAGATACGCTTGTTCACCGTGACAAGGATATGTCTCGCTTCCAGCAGGAACTGGCTGCAGAGGGCGAGGATGTAGTAGAATATATTGATGAGGATGAAATCGAGGATGTTGACGACCTTGATGATTTCGAATACGAGTAGAATTAAGTGAAGAGTGAAGAACGAAGAGTGAAGAATTCATTTGTTTCGTGGGCGCAAGCCTAATTTAACACTTAACATTTAACACTTAACATTAAATGATCAAAGAATATCAGGTAGCTCCAGGTGTCATGGCTTTCTCTACAACCCGCAAGGGCGGAGTGAGCCAGGGCAACTATAGCGAATTCAATATCAACGAATATTGCGGCGATTTCGCCGAGCATGTTGCCGAGAACCGCAAGCGTCTGGCAGCTGAGCTCGGCATCACTACCGACCATATCATCATGCCCCATCAGGTACATGGAGTAGAGGTGCGCAATATTGCCGGTGAGTTTCTCACCATGCCTGAGAATATCCGCAAGATGGTGCTCGAAGGTGTAGATGCCGTGATGACTGACCAGAAAGGTGTATGTATCGGTGTTTCTACTGCCGATTGCATCCCTGTGCTTCTTTATGATGAGGAGCATCATGCTGTGGCTGCCATCCATGCTGGCTGGCGTGGTACGCTGGCTCGCATCGTGCATAAAACCATTCAGGAGATGGCGTTTACCTATCATACCGACCCGAAGAAGTTGAAGGCGGTGATAGGTCCGGGCATTTCGCTCGACCATTTCGAGGTGGGCGATGAGGTTTACGAGGCGTTCGAGCAGGCAGCTTTCCCTATGGAAGAGATTGCCGAACAGCGTCCTAATGCCGCCTTCTCGGTTGATCCTGCTGAGCGTGAGCGCCTGGCTGCTGAGGGTAATATCGTGCAGCCGCTGAAATGGCATCTCAATCTTCCGCTCTGCAACAAACAGATTCTTCTGCATTGTGGTGTAGCCGAAGAGAATATCCAGGATTGTGGCATCTGTACCTTTGCCCATAGTGATGAGTATTTCTCTGCCAGAAAGCTGGGTATCGAGAGCGGCAGAATCTTCACAGGCATCTTGTTGAAGTAAAAGCCTGGTCGCACAGGTAAGTATCAGATAGTTTTCAAGATAACATCCATTTTTCCTTTTCTGTAAGAACGGAGAGGGAGAAATGGATGTTTTTCAGTTAATAGTTTATAGAATATTTTGAAAATCAGAAAGAAAAAGTAAATAATGAAAAGAATGAAAAAAGGATTGCGGCTATTGGCTGTGGCAGGACTCATGGTGTTCTCGCTGAGCAGTTTTATGCCCGCTAAAAATGTATTCACGGCAGCCGAACAGCAGCAGGTGAGTATTGCAACACCCGGTCTCTTTGCCCAGAGTCAGGCATTTAATGTAGACTTTGAGATATTCCGAGCTAAGGAATATTCCTTCCCGCTTCCTGTGGGCAAAGCAGCGCTTCAGAACAACAATGTGTTGCGTATCTCTACCTCTAAAGGCGATGCTGTCAAGGCGATGCTCGAAGGTTATGTGCGACTTTCCAGAAAGTCGGAATCAATGGGTAATGTCATCGTGGTGCGCCACGATTGCGGTCTGGAAACCGTTTATGCCAACAATGCCGAGAACCTGGTTAAGGTAGGACAGCATGTAGATGCCGGACAGACGATTGCCATTGTAGGCTCTAAGGAGGGTGAAACTTATTGCGACTTCTCTATCATGGTGAATGGCGGTAGGTTGAATCCGGAAACTTTTATAGAGTTGAAATCGCATAAGTTGCGCCGCCAGACCGTGCAGTTCCGCAAGCATGGTGCCCGTGTCATCGCTTCGGTTATCGGTGGCAAGGATTCTTCTGTAGGAAGAAATGCTGAGGCTGACAAGGAGGCATCTGGCAAGAAAAAGGGTAGAATAGGAGATGGAATGACGCTCGACCCTGATGAGGTTAACGATCCGTTTACCATTACCAATACTTTCGAGCTTGATTTGGAGAAGATAGAAAAGACAGCCTGGGCTTATCCTTTGCCGGGTGCCAAGGTAATCAGTCCTTATGGTGGCAAGCGCCGCCATTCGGGGGTTGACCTCAAGACGTGCCCGAATGATGAGATTGTGGCTGCCTTTGACGGTACGGTCGTTGCATCAGGACCCTTCTATGGTTACGGCAACTGCATCCGTATCAGGCATGCTTATGGTTTCGAGACGCTCTACAGTCATCAGAGTAGGAACAAGGTGAAGAAGGGCGATAAGGTAAAGGCTGGTCAGGTAATCGGCTTGACGGGCCGTACCGGTAGAGCAACCACAGAGCATCTCCATTTCGAGGTTAGCTTTGGAGGCAGACGACTGGACCCAGCCATCATTTATGACCACGGCAAGCATCAATTGAAGCCTGTAACCCTTCATCTAACGAAGGGCAGGGGCGTCAAGAGTGTAAAGAACCGATAGCCGTTTTACTCTTCACTCTTCACCTTTCGGCCGGAAACCCTAGTGTTTATCGGCATTTCGAGGGGTGAAGAGTGTTTGGGCACTCTTCACCCACTCTTCACCACTCTTCACCCTAGCCGTTTCGGCTCCAATCAGTTTCTGTTTCGGCGGATTTGTAATCCGCTAAAAGGACCGGTGGGAGAAACGCAAACTTGCTTGAGGCTGTCCGGGTGAAGAGTGGTGAAGAGTGGGTGAAGAGTCAGGAGAAACTCTTCACCCCTTGAAACCCCGATAAACACAGGGGTTCCCGAAGAAAAGGTGAAGAGTGAAGAGTTTTTCGATGTCCGTTACTTCTGCCGCTTTTCCTTTGGATTTTGGTGACTGTTTAAGAAGAACAGCCCACTGGCGTCTATGTAGCTAGTGGGCTGTTCTTCGAATACCAGTATCCTGTCTTTCGCTTGCCAGTACTCTATTCATGGCTCCCGCTATCAGAAAACAGTTCGCCCGTGCGCTGTTAGCATACAGCACACGGGCGAAACATGTATTTATGATAGAGAAGTATTATTTCTTCTTCTGGGATTTACGATTGGCTCTCTGCTGGCGATACTTTGCCTTCTGACGGGCAGAGCCACTACCGTGAGCACCCGTTATGTACTTTTTCTTCTTGGCTTTGGTCTTCACCTTGTCGTCGTCATCCTTCTTAGGACCACCACCGCCTTTGAAGACCATACCGCCCATGATAATATCGTCAATGTCGCTCATACCTAAATTTGTAATGTTAAGTGTTAAATGTTAAATGTTAACTTGTTTGGATGTATATTGGGGTTGATGCCTAATTTAACATTCAACACTTAACATTTAACATTGAAAATAATTTAGTGATGGAAGAGGCGAACGTGAGTAAACGCCATAGCGATGCCGTACTTGTCGCAGGTATCAATAACATGATCGTCACGGATACTACCGCCTGCTTCTGCTATGTATTCAACACCACTCTTATGAGCACGCTCAATATTGTCGCCGAATGGGAAGAAAGCATCACTACCTACAGATACACCCTTGTTCTGGGCAATCCAAGCCTTCTTCTCCTCGCGGGTCAATGGCTCAGGCTTCTCAGTGAAGAACTGCTCCCAAACACCATCCTGCAATACATCCTCCCACTCATCAGAGATGTAGACATTAATGGTATTGTCGCGGTCGGCACGACGAATCTTCTCCTTGAAAGGCAAGTTCATCACCTTAGGACACTGGCGCAACCACCACTCATCAGCCTTAGAACCAGCCAGACGGGTACAGTGGATACGGCTCTGCTGACCGGCACCGATACCGATAGCCTGACCATCCTTTACATAGCATACAGAGTTACTCTGAGTATACTTCAGGGTGATGAGCGAGATAATCAAATCGCGCTTAGCCTCAGGAGTGAAAGTCTTGTTCTTGGTAGGAACATCTTCGAAGAGAGCAGGATCATCAAGCTTCACCTCGTTGCGTCCCTGTTCGAAGGTAACACCAAACACCTGCTTGCGCTCGATAGGAGCTGGCACATAGTCAGGATCAATCTTGATAACGCAGTAGGTACCCTTGCGCTTCTCCTTCAGAACCTCGATAGCCTCAGGTGTATAGCCAGGAGCAATGACACCATCGCTCACCTCACGCTTGATGAGGAGGGCTGTAGCCTCGTCGCATACATCGCTCAGCGCAACAAAGTCGCCATAAGAGCACATGCGGTCAGCACCACGGGCACGTGCATAGGCACAAGCCAATGGAGAGAGCTCAAAGTTGACATCATCAACGAAGTAAATCTTCTTCAATGTGTCGCTCAGAGGCAAGCCGATAGCTGCACCGGCAGGAGAAACGTGTTTGAAACTAGCGGCAGCAGGCATTCCTGTAGCAGCCTTGAGTTCCTTGACCAATTGCCAAGAGTTGAAGGCATCCAGGAAGTTGATGTAGCCAGGACGGCCGTTGATCACTTCGATAGGAAGTTCCCTTCCGTCATCCATATAGATGCGAGAAGGTTTCTGATTTGGATTACATCCGTACTTAAGTGCTAATTCTTTCATCTTCTAAGAAATGTATTTTGGAATTTGGCGCAAAGTTACAAAAAATGATTGAGATATTGGTCTTCTGTTTCGTAAAAAGCCCTAAAAAACAGCATTTTTATGATATAAAGCATTTTTTTTACCCCAAAATATAAAAAAGTCGGGAAAAATGTACTCTGTTTCATTCTTTTTCAGTACTTTTGCTCCCAGTTAGTAAATATGAGAGGATTGTTATGAAACAGGATTTGAAAGTCCTTGCTGAACACATAGAAAAGAAGGTTGGCAAGGCGCATGTTTTCCACAAAATGTGGGATGTATTGAAAGGGAAGGAGAAGCCTTCCCGCCAGACTTTGGACAAGCTGGCGCTGCTCGCCGGATTCCAGAGTTGGGATGATTTCCAAGGTGCTTTGCACGGCACGGAGGATGGGCTCGTGAATTATGATGCGGGCGAAAAATAAAAGAATGGAGCATGGTTGGTTTAGTAGGCAGCCATGATTTATTGAATCGTAAAGATAGTTGTTTTTCGGTATAAGATTGTAGATATAAAAAAGGGAATCCGGTCGTGAGACTGGATTCCCTTTATTTTTTCTGATTAGGTCTCCTAAGAAAAATTATTCTGCACCCTTAGCTACAGTCTTCTTCTCAGCGATACGAGCCTTCTTACCAGTAAGTTTACGCAAGTAATACAACTTAGCGCGACGAACCTTACCATGCTTGTTCACCTCGATAGAATCGATAGCTGGTGACTCGATAGGGAAGATACGCTCAACACCTACAGTACCAGACATCTTGCGAACTGTAAAACGCTTCTTGTCACCATGACCAGAGATCTTGATAACAACACCACGATAGAGCTGGATACGCTCCTTAGTACCCTCGACGATTTTGTAAGCGACTGTGATAGTATCACCTGCCTTGAACTCAGGGAACTTCTTGCCGGTTGCAAATGCTTCTTCAGCAACTTTAATCAAATCCATTTTTTGTATAAAATTAAAAATTGTTTGTCGTTCCAACGCAACATGGACTTGGACAACACTTCTGCCCAGACAACAGCGGTTACGCCGAAAAGCGGGTGCAAAGTTACTACTTTTTCTTGTATCTCGCAAATTTTCAGTCACTTTCTTCACTTTTTCCCTTTGTTTTTTTGTTTTCTTTACTTCTGCAATGGAATTTTCTCGTCGATTTTGCCGATTTCGCCGATTTATTTTGTATCTTTGCGCTCTAAAAGTATTTAGTGTATTAAGTATGAAGAAAAAAAATAGTATCAAGATTTATCTTGCTTCGGCAGTCATGCTGCTGATGGCAAGTCCGGCTTTCGCCCAGAAATACAAGGTGGCGAAGGTGGAGAGAACCCGAATATTGGTTGATCAGAAATGGGATGCGCAACCTGATGCTGAGGCTGCCAGGTTTATCGCTCCTTATAAGAGTAAGGTAGACAGTATCATGGGCCCTGTTGTAGGTCATATTGCTCATGATATGACCCGTCACCGTCCGGAGAGCGAACTCAGTAACTTGCTCTGTGACATTCTGGTATGGGGTGGCAAGCAGTTTGAAGAACAGCCGGTTTTCGCTGTATACAATATGGGTGGCATCCGTTCTAATCTTGCCAAGGGCAAGGTTACTGTAGGCGATGTGAACGATATGGCTCCTTTCGAGAACAAAATCTGTTTCCTGACCCTGAAGGGCGATAAGGTTCTGGAGCTTTTCCAGCAGATAGCTCATCGTGGCGGCGAAGGCTTGAGCCATGCTGTTAGAATGGTTATCACCAAGGATGGAAAACTGAAGAGCGTTACGCTGAACGGTGAACCTGTTGATCCGGAGAAGAGTTACCGCATTGCAACCCTCGATTATCTTGCCGAAGGTAACGACCAGCTCGTTGCCTTCAAGAGCGGAACCGATGTCGTGGCTCCTAAGCAAAAGGAGAACAATGTGCGCTACATCATCATGAATTATTTCCGTGAGATGCAGGCACAGGGCAAGGTGGTGGAATCTAAGATTGAAGGCAGATGCTCAGTTGATAGTTTATAGTTAACAGTTTATAGTTTATAGACGATAGTTTATAGTTGATAGTTATGATGAAACATACATTATTATATATAGGTCTGGCTCTGGCATCCTTCATGATGCAGCCGGCAGCCGTTCAGGCTAAAGCTAGGAAAGAGGCAAAGGTGGTAAAGCAGCTCGTAGTGCTCCATACCAACGATACGCATTCATGCGTGATGCCAATCAATCCGAATCTCGCAGATACGGCAACAGCCAACCGTGGCGGTTTTCTGCGTAGAGTGGCGATGATCAGTCAGGAACGTAAGGCGAATCCCGACTTGCTGCTCTTTGACAGTGGCGATTTCTCACAGGGTTCACCTTATTACTCTCTCTTCAAGGGAGATGTGGAAGTAGGACTGATGAACGAGATGAAATATGATGCTGCTACCATAGGTAACCATGAGTTCGATTTCGGAATAGACAATATGGTGCGCCTCTTCAAGATGGCGAAGTTTCCTATCGTCTGCTCCAATTATGATTTCACAGGTACCGAACTGGCAAATATCGTAAAGCCTTACACCATTATCAAGCGCAAGGGACTGAAGATTGGCGTTTTCGGCTTGTGTCCGGAACTTGCCGGTCTGGTAACTGAAGCCAACTATGGCTGTATCAAATATCTCGATCCTATCGCCAAGGCAAAGGAAATGACAGAGATATTGAAGAAGAAAGAGAAGTGTGATGTCATTATCTGCATCTCCCACCTGGGCTGGAAGATAGATGGCATCGACGATTCCGAGGTAGCCCCAGCCACCCGTGACATCGACCTGATACTGGGCGGTCATAGCCATACCTACTTCAAGCAGTTGGAGTATCTGAATAATCTCGATGGCAAACCGGTGCCAGTCGACCAGAACGGCAAGAGCGCCATCTGGGTAGGCAAGATGACTTTGGATATAGTGAAGAATAAATAAAAGAAGAAGGTTGGTACCTGGCAAAACGCGAAGTGCCAACCTTCTTAAGACTCCATGAGAATTTATAAACCATATATCATCAAACTATGCATCGTTTTCCTCTGCTTTTGGGGCTGGATACTTACAGGTTCAGCCCAGAAGGTAGGGACAAACGATTATTTCTATGTGCTCAATACCCAACAGGGTCTTTCTGACAATTGTATCCTACAGATGATGCAGTTGGCTGATGGCAGGTTGGCGGTGAGAACTCGCAAGGGCATCAATCTCTACAATGGAAGGCGTTTCACCTTTATTCCTCTTCCTGCAGCAAAGGCAGAAGACATTATGAAATACAAGGGGCAGACGCATTTTTATGCCGATAGTCAGGATAGACTTTGGGTAAAGGAATATCAGAAGATATTCTGTATTCTGCTTTCAGAGGACAGGCTTCAGGAACATTCGCTTGATTCTCTGCCAGGAAATGGAAAAGAGAATAAGATGAGGATAATCCGAAACAGCCCTACAGGGAATGCCATTCAGGATCTGTTTGTAGATAGCAGGAAGAATGTCTGGGTTGTTTTGGGTGATTCGTTGCTCAATATGCAGGATGGCAATCTGATCCATTTGAAAAAAGAATGGGGAAGTCTGCAGGATTTGGATACCGATGGCAAACAGGTTTATGCTTTCATGGATTCGGGAATCGTGGCGGTTTTTCAGAATGATAAGCTGGCCTATACCGCTTCTGCCTATTCTGCATCAGAAGTCCAGCGCTACAGAGGTACCTCGCTCACCGTTCAGACACCGAGCGGACAGTTTTACCAGATTAGAACCGGACGTGATGAAAAGAACAAGACGGATGCTTCCATCTTCCTGCATTTTAATCCCGAAACCAGGAAGTTTGCAAGGATATTCTCATGCGATTACATCTTGCATACGTTGAATATGTCATCAGACAATCAGGCATTGATCAGCAGTCAGCATGGTTATCTGATGTTCGACTTCAAGTTGGGCACTACTCCACGCGAGGTAAAGGAATTGTCTTTGCCTGATGGAAAATCGCTTACCACGGGCATCAATACGGTTTATCGGGATAAGGAAGGAGCCATCTGGCTGGGAACCTATCACGATGGTCTGATTTATGTTTCGCCTATGTTGGGCCTCTTCTTTACCATAGACCAGCCTTGGTGGCAGTCGGGATGGGCGATAGCTGACTTTGTGTTCTCCCTCGTAGTTTTGGCGGGCATCATCACTCTTTATCTTCGTAGAAGAAAGAATGTGGATGTAAAAAATAATGATTCTGTTAAAGAAGATGTTTCTTTATTGCCAGGGGATAGCCAGCAGCAGGAAACAGCCGAAACTGTTAATCAGGAGCCCGAGCTGATACTTCAGGTGCGTGCTCTGGTAGATCAGCATCTGGAAGATGGCGAATATGGAGTAGAGCAACTGGCGCGGGATCTCTGCATGGAGCGAACGGGACTTTATAAAAAGCTGACGGCTCTGACCGATACTACTCCTGTGGCATTTATCCGCAGCATCCGCCTTCGTCGTGCAGCTGCCTTGCTTCAGGAAGGAAAGCTCACCGTGAATGAAATCGCCGAGCGAACGGGATTCAGCTCGCCCAGCTATTTCACCAAGTGTTTTAAGAAGGAATTTGGCGTATTGCCTTCTGAATATAGATAAAATATGCCGGAATAGCCCTAAAAATGGAGCTTTTCCGGTATGATTCAACAAATGTACCACTCGAATCATCATTTGTTTTATCCTTTTTTTACCATTTAGCATTACCTTTGCAGTCGAAATACAATCTTATGTATTTGGACTGAAAAAATCATAAACCCTCTAATAAAATAAACAAAAGTATGCTAAAGAATTTATCTCTCATTGCCCTTTTGGGCATCGCTGTAGTTGGCGTTCCAAGTGAACTCTGCGCCAAGAGCATAAAGGTGGCAGGCACCCAGAAAGGTGCGGCTGCCAAGTCTATCACCCGTCAGGTAGCTCAGCAGAATATAACCATCGAATTCTATTCTCCATCCATCGTCCGCATCTTGAAATCTGATGCCGGACTTGGTGCTTCCGTTCAGAAGAAAAGCTATTCTGTCATCTTGAAGCCTCAACAGATGAAGGATGTCCAGATACAGGAAAATGGAGATGTTGTAAATATTAAGTCTCGTTTCATTTCCGTCGAACTGAATCAGCAGACTGGAGAAATCCGCTTCCTTTCGAAGGATGGAAAACTGTTGCTTACTGATACGAAGACCCGTCTGGAAGCTCGCAAGGATGAAGCCAACAAGGGCAAGTACCGCATTGAGCAGGACTTCCGTCTTGCAGATGACGAGGCCATCTATGGTCTGGGACAGCTGCGTGATGTTTATATGAATCAGCGTGGTCGTCAGAACATCGAACTCTGGAATCATAACACCTATATCGCCATCCCTTATTTCACCAGCGAGAAAGGCTATGGTCTTTATTGGGACAATGCCGGAAAAACTTATTTCAATGATGTAGTAGCATCCAAGAATAATAGCAACCAGCCATCATGTACTTCCTTCACCAGTGAAGTAGGAACCTGTGCCGACTACTATTTCATGTACAAGGATGGTACGCAGGATGGAGTCATTGCCAGCATCCGTGAACTTACCGGACAGGCTACCATGTTCCCGAAATGGGCGATGGGCTTCTGGCAATGCCGTGAACGCTATAAGACCAGCGACGAACTGGCTGGCGTGTTGGACAAGTATCGCGAACTGAAGATTCCTACCGATGCCATCGTACAGGACTGGCAGTATTGGGGATGCGACTCCAACTGGAATGCGATGAAATTCCAGAACCCATACTATATAAATAAGGTGGGCGACCCAGCCTATGCCAAGTATCTTCCTACCGATATGAAGCAGATGAAGGCGCAGGGAGAACCTCGCCTGAAGAGTCCGGAGGAAATGGTGAAGTATGTTCACAAGAACGATGCCCACCTGATGATTTCCATCTGGTCAAGTTTCGGTCCTTGGACCGAGCAGTATCGTGAACTGAAGAAGATGAATGCACTCCTTCCTTTCGATACCTGGCCAAGAAATAGTGGCGTGATGCCATATGATGTCTTCAATCCGAAGGCACGCGACCTCTACTGGAAGTATCTTACTCATCTCTACCAGATGGGCTTTGATGCCTGGTGGACCGATTCTACGGAGCCAGACCATTTTGAGAAGCCGGGCGATGAGAACTATCAGACCTACGACGGTTCATGGCTGGGCGTGAAGAACGCCTTTCCATTGTTGCACAACAAGAGCATCTACGAGCACCAGAGAGCGATGAAGGGCAACACAAAGCGTTCGCTCCAGATGACCCGAAGCGGCAGTTTCGGTATTCAGCATTATGGCACCATCTGCTGGAGTGGCGACGTGCTGGCTTCCTGGAACGAGATGAAGAACCAGATTCCGTCGGGCTTGAACTTCTCGCTCTGTGGCATTCCGTTCTGGAACACCGACCTGGGCGGTTTCTTCTACTGGGAGTTTGAACAGAATCCTAAGAACCCAGCCCTTCAGGAATTGCAGACCCGCTGGATGCAGTGGGGAACCTTCATGCCATTGATGCGCAACCACTGTTCTTCGCCGATGGTAAGCGAGCTGTATGAGTTCGGAAAGCAGGGTGACTGGGCTTATGATGCCATAATTAAGACCATCAAGCTGCGCTATCGTCTTCTTCCTTACATTTACAGTACGGCAAGCGACTGTGTGCAGAATAGCGGAAGTATGATGCGTGCTCTGGTAATGGACTATGCGGCAGATAAGAAGGCGTCCCGTCTGAACGATGAGTATCTCTTCGGTCGCAACATTCTGGTGAAGCCGGTAACCGACCCTTTATACACCTGGAAGGATAATGAGAAGAAGGGTCATACCATCTATCCTGATGTAAGGAAGGCAGCTGCGCCTGTGAATGTTTACTTGCCAAAGGGTAATAAATGGTATGATTTCTGGAGCAATGCCCAGTATGAAGGCGGTCAGGATATCCAGCGCCTTTGTCCTATCGACATCATGCCTGTATTCATTAAGGCTGGTACCATCCTGCCATTCGGTCCTGAAGTGCAGTATAGTTCAGAGAAGCCTTGGGATGAGTTGGAAATCCGTGTCTATCCTGGTGCAGACGGAACGTTTACGCTCTATGAAGACGAGGGTGACAACTACAACTACGAAAAGGGTAAATTCTCAAAAATCCAGTTTGTATGGAATGAAGCAGACAGAACCCTGAGCATCGCACCACGCAAGGGCAGCTATAAGGGAATGCTCCAGCATCGTAGATTCCACATCGTGCTGGTGGGTGCTGACAGCGGCGCTGGCGATCAGCCTATGCAGGTAACCAAGAGCGTTGAATATGACGGAAAGGCTGTTAAGGTACAACTATAAGATAAACGGTTTTATTAAATCAAATCATTTCTTTGAGATATAACACTAAAGAAGAAGGTTGATACCAGGCAAAACGCGAGGTATCAACCTTTTCTTTAATTATCTATTCCTAAAACGTTAATCTTTTCTCAAATTCTTATTCCTTGTTGGAAGAAGCATAGAGACCGATGCAGGCACCGAGGAAGCCACCGCTCTTCTGGGTGCTCAGGTTAGAGGCATCTACACCCTTGGCAAGAAGCTGCCAGTTGCCACCTTCCTCAGCATAATAGAAATCATAATATCTGTCATGACCTTCTACCTTCAGCTTCAGCTTACCTCCCTTGATAGGAGCAGAGGCGATAGTAACATTGTTCTTCTCGGCACGGGTCAGGGTAATCATCAGCTTGCCCTTCTTCATGGTCTTACCCAATACGAAGTTGTGGTCTTCCTTCTGGAGAAGTGCCAAACCTGCGATATCCTTGTCGTTGCGAGGAGTAAAGTTGATTTCTGTCTCAGCTGTGAATGTACCGTGCTGCTGACGAGCCCAGATAGCTGACATCGGCTCACGCTTGTAGATATTGCCTGGCAGGAGGTTCATCTTCAATTTGCCATTCTCTACCTTGTAGCAATCTGTAAAGTCGCGGAGGAACATCCAGCGAGGATTCAACTCCTTCAGACCCGCCTTATTGTTATCAACTTCGAAATTATCCACATAAGAGAAGTTGCCTGAGAACTCATTCTTCTTTGCAGGCTTCAAACCAGCCTTCTCTCCAACGGTAGAGATAGGAGTGTTCTTGGCAAGAATCTCTGGCCATCCATTCTTCCAGGTTACAGGCAGGAGATAAGTATCGCGACCTGTGTTGTACATATCCTCTTCATAAGGACGGCAAGCCAGGAATACAGCCCACCAGTTACCCTTGCCATCTTCTACGATATCGGCATGACCGGCACTTGATACTGGGTCCTTGCGGTTAGGGTCGAGACCGGTACGCTGGGTAAGAATAGGGTTGTTAGGGCATTCCTCCCATGGTCCCATCGGATTCTTGGCACGCAGGATAACCTCGCTGTGCCATCCGCCTGTACCACCTTCTGCACACATCAGATAATAGAACTTGCCCTTCTTGAAGAGGTGAGGACCCTCAATCCAGATAGGACGCGCCTCTACATGGGTTCCGCCACGCAGAATCTCCTTGAAATCGCCCTTGATGCTGTCGCCCTTCACGTCGAATTCGAAACAGCGGATAGAGCGCTGACCCTCGTAATCGGCACCGCCAACTACCGGACCGTTGTGAACGATGTAGCCCTTGCCGTTGTCATCGAAGAAGAAGCTAGGATCGATGCCGTCAATCTTTCTCAGATAAATTGGCTCGCTCCAGCCCTTGGAAGGATCTTTTGATTTCACAAAGAAGTTGCCGGCTCCCACATTGGTGGTAATCATATAGAAGGTCTTGTTCTTCTTGTTATAGCTGATGGCTGGTGCGAAGATACCGCCTGATACGCGCTGGCCCTTCAATGGAACCTGTGATGTGCGGTCGAGAACATGACCGGCAGGCTGCCAGTTGACCAGATCTTTACTGGTTGAGAGAGGTACACCTGGGAAGAAGGTAAACGAAGAGTTTACCAGATAGTAGGTGTCGCCTACGCGACAGAGTGATGGGTCTGGATAGAAACCAGCCAGCACCGGGTTGTAATACTGGTGAGTCTTGTCGATTTCAACATTGAAGCGAGCGTCATTTCCCGCATACTTGAAATAGTCAAACTCAGCTGTCTGCGCCTGTGCAGCGGCTGCAAGCGTCAGGGAAAGCGATAAGATTGCAATTTTCTTCATTTTATTATTGGGTTTAAAATTACAGAATGAGTATCTGAACTCATGGCTGAAACATGTATTCAGAATTCTGCTGCAAAGTTACCGCTTTCCTTTTAAATATACCCCCACAGAATGTTACCAACACTTTGCGAGGCGTATCATAAACATCTCTATTTGTAACAAATACTTTATTTCAGGAAACATCTTGCCTTTTCGGTTGTGAAAAGGCTAGAGTTTCCGGTGTGCCTGCATATAATCGCGAGGCGAAGAGCCATAAAGGTTCTTGAACATGGTGCTGAAGCTGGCTGGGTTGGAGAAACCGCAGGTAAACATGATGTCTGATATCGTCTTGTTAGAGTGGCTCAGCAACTTTTCGGCATACTGCAGACGGGTATTGCGGATGAAGGCATGTGGTGTCTGGTTGGTCAGTTCCTTCATTCGGCGGTGCAGATGCACACGGCTCAGTCCTACTTCGCGGGCAATCATATCCACACTCAGGTCCTCATTATCCATGTTATCATTGATTACCTTCATCACCTGTTCCATCAGCTGGTCTTTTGGCGACAGGTCTTTTTCTATCGCTAGCTGCTTGTCGCTCTGGCTCTCGCTGCCCGTAAACTTGTTTTTCAAAGTACGGCGCACGTTGAGCAGGTTGATGATGGTGCGGCGCAGAATGTCTATATTGAACGGCTTCACCACATAGGCATCGGCACCCGACTGCAAACCGGTCAGCTGGTCTTCCTCTCTGCTCATCGCTGTAAGCAGAATCACCGGAATGTGGTTGGTGTTCACATTGTTCTTAATCTTGGTGCAGAGCGTATTGCCGTCCATCTCAGGCATCATGATGTCTGAGATAACGAGGTCTGGCTTCTGCTTGATAATCTCCGGCAGCGCCTCCTTTCCGTTGCAGAAGGTAAGGATATTGTAGGTTTCCTGAAGTTGGGTCTTCAGGAAATCACGTATAGCCTCATCGTCTTCTACCACAGCGATGGTGCTCTTTACCTTGCTCATGAAATCTTCTTCGGTTCCATTGGCTGCATTCTCTTCGTTTTTTTCCTCTATGTTTTCTTCCAGTTCCTTAATTTCTTCAGCTGCCTGTGGCTCCGGTGCATCTGTCATTTCTTCCGGTTTCAGATGCTCATTACCCAAAGGCAGCGTGATGAGGAACTGGCTTCCTTCCGTCCAGTCGGCTTCATCAAGTGTCCTGTTGTTGGCGGCTGTAATGGTTCCATAGTGCAGTTCCACGAGCGAGCGGGTCAGGTCGAGACCGATTCCTGTACCTACATTCCGGTCGTTGGAAGAGGTGGTACTCTGATAGAAGCGCTGGAAGATGGTTTCGAGCTTATCCTCTTGAATACCCTTGCCGCTGTCCTTGATGGCGATGCGGACATGATGAGGCGAGTGGGAGAGGGTAATACGGATTCTGCCACCTGCAGGAGTAAACTTGAAGGCGTTTGACAGGACATTCATCAATACCTTGTCAAAGTTGTCGCGGTCTATCCATACTGGAAGAGCCTCGTCTTCGTGTTCAAAGGTGAATTGGATGCTCTTTGCCACCGCCTGCTGGCAGAAGAGTTTGTATTCATCGCCAATGAAGGCAACCATATCGGTTTGGCTCATGTGCATCACCATCTGTCCCTTGTCAATCTTTCTCAGGTCCATCATCTGGTTGATCAGGTGCAGGATTCGTTCCGAGTTCTTACGCATCATATCGTAGATGCCCTGTCGGTGGGCGTCTTTGTCTTCCTTAATCAGCGTGAACAGCGGAGTGAGGATAAGGGTCAATGGGGTACGGATTTCGTGGCTGATGTTCATGAAGAACTTCAGTTTCGCTTCGCCCATCTCTTCGGCATGGATATGCTGCTGCAATACGAGCTGGTCTTCCATCTTGCGTTTGCGATGTTTGATATAGAGCAGACAGAGCCACAGGAATGCAAGCAGATAGCAGAACTTAGCCCAGATGCTGGCGTACCAGGCTGGGTGAACGATGATGGAGAACTCCTTGACTGGGGTTTCGTATCCGTTGCAGATGGCTTTGACACGGAACTTGTAGGTGCCGGCTGGCATGTGGGAGAATGACAGTTCGTTTATGCCAGGCTGTATGGTTCGCCAATCCTCACCATTGATGCTGTAGGCATAGCTGATTTGCTCTACATTATTATATGTAAGAGTAGACAGCTGGATGGTGAAGGTGTTGTCTTCATGTGACAAGGAGAACTTGTCGCTGTTGTATACCCCTTTATCTGTGATGGTATAGATGCCCGATTCCATATCTTGGTATACAGGTTTGTTACCCACAAGAAGTCCTGATATGGTAACTTTCGCCTGCCAAGGATGCTGTTTCACCTTGTCCGTATCAAACCAGTTGATACCACCGGTTCCGCCCATCACCAGCATTTTTCCTCCCCAAAGTGTGCAGACTGCAGCATCGCTGAACTCATTGCTCTGCAATCCATTGTCTGAGTAGTACTTGTTGATTGTTCCTTTTTCTGTATCTACCTGGTTTAAGCCACAGGAGGTTCCTATCCAGATTCTGCCCTTGTAATCTTCTATGATGCTGGCTGCGCTGTTGTCTGAAAGTCCAAGTTCTGTGTTATAGATTTTCGGATGTGCAAATCCCTTCTTCGGATCATAGCAGATGGCTCCGTCTTCCGTGCCAAACCAAACGCGGTTCTTGCTGTCTGCGTAGACGCAATGAGAGAAACAGCCCTTGTTCAGACAGTTGACGCCACCGAAAGTAGAAGTCCAACTATTCTTTTGTTGGTCATAGCAAGCCAGACCTACAGAAGTGGCAACGAAAACCCGCTTACCATCTTTTGAGATGCTGAGTTTCACGAGGTAATCGTTAGGAATACTGTTCTTCTTCAGGTTGTTACCTGCACCATATTGCGATTTCCACTGCTTGATGCTTCCATCTGGTGAAAGACGGAAGAGTCCTTCGCCCATGGTGGCAAACCAGACATTGCCCTGTGGGTCTTCCTGGATATCGAAGATGCCCGCCTGGTTGCCAATGCCTAGGCTGAATGGATGGAAAGACCCCCCCCGCATCTATAAATCCGATGCCGTCAGTATAGGTTCCTACCCATGTTCTGCCTTTCTGGTCTTTGCAGAGTGCCAGTACCGTGGTGTTGCTTAATAAATGGCTGTTGATACTGCCGGTTTTTAGGTCAAAGAGGTAAAGACCATCCTTGTCGGTGCCCACCCAGACCTGGTTGCCCTGATTGGCACACAGACTTGTGATGCTGTTTTCGCCTATCACGTTGCGGTTGCCCAAACGGTAGCCCATATAGTTGAAATCATATTGAGCCTGCGACTGCATGAATACGCCCTTCTGGAGCATACTCACCCAGATGTTTCCCGTAAAATCTTCTATAATACTGGTAACCTTGCTCTTGGCAAGATTTACTTCGCGGCTGAACAGGGGATTATTTTGCAAGAATCCTGTTATAGGATTATACACGAAGATACCCATACCGTCGCAACCGATAAACAAGCGCTGGTCGCGGCTAACATAGATGCTTTCAATAGGCAGATTGCCTATGCCGGCTATCTTGGTGAAGACGGTTGAACCTGCCTTGAGAAGGTAAACACCATCATTCTTGGTGGCAAGATAGATGTTGCCCTTGTTGTCTTGTTGGATGTCTTGTGCTTCCAGCGTTTCTGTTCCAGAAATCTGTTTGGTCAGTTTCCTTTTCTTGTCGGCACGGTATAGTTTGCCGCTCTCCAGGATAATCCAAAGTCTTTCCTGTTTGTCTTCCAGAATCTTATGTATGAATTTCAGGTTCTCCACTTCGCCCTTCATGGCATAGCATACTTCTGCATCTTCTTTTTTGAGCATAATTCCATATCCCGATGTAACTACGGCAATATCGTTGTTTTTCAGACGGTAAACCTGGGTTACATAGGTACTGACAGGCTGGTTCTTAGAGTCCAATAATGGAATATTGGCATAACTCTTTCCATTATATAAAAGGAGAGAGTTGTTTGTACCCAACAGAATATGCCCCTGGGCATCTTGAGTGATACAGTTGATGTAATTACAGCTCAGTCCTCTGTTGTCTTCCTTGGTTTTTCTGATGACCGTAAAGTTATAGCCATCATAAATGTTCAAGCCATTACGGGTGGCAATCCAAATGAAACCATTTGAATCCTGGAACACCTGAGTGGCAAGGTTGCTCGAAAGTTGGTTGTCTGAATTGAAAAGTTTTCCTCGCTGCGCCATCACGTTCTGCGCAGTGAGACAGAAGATAAACATCAGTAAAAGACCGATGTTTCTCATTGTTCTGAGATTTGATTTCATCGAAATCATCATGATTTTTGGTTTCATTGTCTTTTGGGCTTTTTTATATTCGTTTGCAAAAATACAAAATTAATGGGAGAACAGTGCACGAAAATGTATGTTTTTTTATAGTAGTATACCGAAAAGATGTTAAAATGTTACATAAAGCAAAGTCGATGTTACATGTGATACGACAGAAAAAGTATTGGTTACTTATCATAAAGTATATATGATAGATTAGGAGTATCTTTGCAGCAGTTTTAAGTTATGTTGATTTTAGTAGTTTTGAATATGTAGGTTAGTTAGGTTTATAAATAGGTTTATATAAATAGGTTTAGAATTTCTAAAAGATTTTGATATTATGGTTTTTATAGAATCATGATTAATTGGTTTTCAGGAATGGTGCGTAGTGATTACGCGCCATTCCGTTTTAAAAGACCAGCATCCTTTTCTGTAGACTTGAACCTGACAATCCTTCATGATTTGATAAGAAGACTGACAAAATATGATAAATCTAAAAATAATTATAACAATGAACAGAAAGAGATTATTGATTTCACTCGCTATGGCTATGCTGTCAATGGCGGGACTGGCTGCCGATAATCTGCCGGCACTTCGAGTGCAGGGGAAGAATCTGGTAGATGCCAATGGTAAGACTGTTGTCTTGCATGGTGTGATGGATACGCCGAACCGCTACTTCAATGGGTGGAGATGGCAGCAGTGGAAGGCTGACTATTCGGAGTCTGACATAAAACCTTGCCTGGAATATTTCTCTAAGCAGTTTTCTGCCATCACCGACAAGAAGCAGGGTGCTTATTGTACCGTGTTCCGATTGCACATGGATCCATGCTGGACCAACGATCCGACAAAGAAAGCAGAAAACGAGGCAGATATCTCGGCATTCAACATGGCGCGCTATCGCCTCTATCTCCAGAAACTCTATATTCCTCTCATCAAGGATGCTATAGCACATGGACTTTACGTCATCGTCCGTCCACCGGGAGTCTGTCCACAAGACATTAGTGTTGGAGATAAGTACAACCGCTATCTCAAGTCGGTATGGAAGGCCTTTGCTGCCGATGAGTATATTCGGCAGAATTCGGGATTGATCTCCATTGAACTTGCCAACGAGCCGGTGAGGGTTCATCTGGGTGATGGCTCTAATTCGGATAAAGCATTACACGATTACTTCCAGCCGGTAGTAGATGTGATTCGCGAACAAGGTTTCAAAGGAATCGTTTGGGTACCGGGTGCCGGTTATCAGAGCCAGTATCAGAATTACGCCAAGTATCCTATTACCGACAGCGAGGACAACTTCTCTTATGCAGTACATGTTTATTCCGGATGGTATGGAAACATGACTGATAAGAATTGCGATCACGATACTTTCATCCGCAACTTCAAGAGTCAGGTGCCGATGGTAGAAACAAAGCCTATCATGGTAACAGAGATAGACTGGAGTCCGGAAGATCCAGAACAGAAGGATAAAGGACATGTCAACGAGTGGGGACAGTGGACACAACCTAACCTGGGAAGCTGGGCAACAGCATCTACCTCAAAATGGGGATTGGCATGGAAGGCAGTTCACGACCACTTTGGCAATATCGGAATGACAATTACTCATCCACAGGAGTATTACGATATTGATGAGTACCTGAAGACTGGAATCGTGCAGCCAGGTTTCCAGAATGCCAAGAAACACGGATTGTTCGAAGAGTGTTGCGGCTATGCCTGTATGAACTGGTATAAAGAATGGTATTTGAAACAAAATACAACAGGAATTAAACAATTAGAAACCCAGGCAGACGTGGTTTCCACCTTATATTATAATATAGAAGGAAAAGAGGTTGAAAAGCCAACTACAGGTGTTTATATAATAAAACAACTGTTAAGTAATGGAAAAATACGTTCTCGCAAGGTTTTTCTGAAATGATAAAGTTTCTGTTACACCACGCAAAGTAAGTTTCGAAAGAAATCCATACCTTTGTCGCCGTGAATAAACAATTTTAGTGCACGCCTAAATTTTTAAAGCATAAATCAAAAATGAATAGAACATGATTGAACAAGTGTTAACAATGAAACGGACAGCAGCCTTATGCTTGGTAGGAGCTTTCTGCAGCCTGAACGCTCAGGCTCAGAAGATCCATGTCAAGGGTAATCTTGTTGACGGTACAGGTGAACCTCTGATTGGTGCCACTGTAAAAGTAAAAGGTAATGCCAGCGTCGGTGCGGTCACCGACTTTGACGGTAACTTCAACATCGATGTGCCTTCTGAAAACTCTACTCTCGTATTTACTTACGTAGGTATGAAGACCAAGGAAGTAAAGATCGGTAAGAAGAGAGAGTTCAAACTCTCACTGGAAGACGACAATGCCATCGGTGAAGTCGTAGTCGTTGGTTATGGTCAGCAGAAGAAGGCTTCTGTGGTAGGTGCTATTACCCAGACCACCGGCAAGGTGCTGGAGCGCGCAGCAGGTATCAGCGACATCGGTGCTGCTTTGACCGGTAACCTTCCGGGTGTAGTTACCACAGCATCCAGCGGTATGCCTGGTGAGGAGGAACCTCAGATTCAGATTCGTGGTGCTTCTTCCTGGAACAACTCTGCTCCACTCGTTTTGGTAGATGGTATCGAGCGACCAATGTCAAGCGTTGACATGCAGTCTGTGGCAACCATCTCTGTATTGAAGGATGCTTCTGCCACCGCCGTTTACGGTGTTAAGGGTGCGAATGGTGTTATCCTGATTACCACCAAGCGTGGTTCTGAAGGCAAGGCTCAGATTAGCGTTACTGCCAATGCCGTGATGAAGATTCCTTCTAAGTTGCCAGATAAATATGATTCTTACGATGCGCTTGTTGCCCGCAACAAGGCCATTGAGCATGAGTTGAACCTCTCTCCTGGCAGTTTCGATAAGATGAAACCAATGAGTTTCATCGAGAACTATCGCAACCAGACTACACTGGAGCAGCGTGAGCGTTATCCGAACGTAGATTGGCAGGATGTACTCTTCAAGGATTACACCATGTCATACAATGCCAATGTAAATGTATCGGGTGGTACCAAGTTTGTGAAGTACTTTGCAGGTGTGGATTTCGTGAACGAGGGTGACCTTTATAAGGATTTTGGCAATGGTCGTAACTATAGTACAGGTTATAACTATAATCGTGTGAACGTTCGTTCTAACCTCGACTTTAATATCACCAAGTCAACTTTATTCAAGATGAACCTTGCTGGCTCTAATGGCGTGAGAAAAGCTCCTTGGAGCAATATGTATGGTACGGGCGACTGGGGTGTTTCCCAACAGTGGGCTGGTGCTTATAACATTTCGCCTGATGCTTTCTTGCCAAAGTACAGTGATGGCAGTTGGGGATATTTGCCTGGTTCAACGAACGTGTCCAACTCTGCCCGATTGGTTTCCTTGGGTGGTACAATGAACTTGACCACGACTCGCATCACAACCGACTTCGTATTGGAACAGAAACTTGATTTTATTACCAAGGGACTTTCTGCACGAGGAATGATTTCATGGGATAATACCTTTGTGGAGATTAATCGTGGTGTCAAGGATATGTATAATAATCCACAATCCAAATGGATTGATCCTGATACAGGAGCAGTGAGTTATGAACAGCCTTTTGAAAAGAACGATCATTTCGACTATTCTATGGGTAACAAATGGACGGTCGAAGGTGGCGAGGTTGATAACAAACAGACCATGCGCAGTCTCAATTATCAGTTGCAACTCAACTGGGCTCGTTCTTTTGGTAAGCATAGTGTGAGTGGTATGGGACTCTTTGGTCGTCAGGAGAATGCTACTGGTTATATGATTCCTGCTTATCGTGAGGATTGGGTGTTCCGTGCTACATACGACTGGAATTCTCGGTACTTCTTCGAGTACAATGGTGCTTATAACGGTTCCGAGAAATTCTCTCCAGACAATCGTTTTGCCTTCTTTAGTTCAGGTGCTATCGGCTGGATGATTTCGGAAGAACCTTTCATGAAGTACTTGCGTGAACACAAGATTCTGGATATGATGAAGATTCGTGCATCCTATGGTGAAATTGGTGATGACAACGTGGGCGACCGTTTCCTCTATATGTCGCAGTGGGCTTATGGTGGCAATGCTCAAATGGATGTCAACCATGGTGATTCTCCATACACTTGGTACAAGGAAACTTCTGTTGGTAATGAAAACGTACACTGGGAAAAGGTGAAGAAGGTGAACGTCGGTGTGGATTATGGTTTCTTGGGTGGATTGCTCACGGGTTCTGTTGATTTCTTCCATGATACTCGTTCTGACATCCTTGTGAAGGGCTCGGAACGTTCGGTTCCTTCTTACTTCGGTCAGACTCCTCCAACTGCCAACTTAGGTAAGGTAACTACGAGTGGTTATGAGTTGGAAGTAAGGTTCAACAAGGTCTTTGCCAATAAGATGCGCCTTTGGGCAAACTTTAATATGACTCATGCTGTTAACAAGATCAAGGTGAAGGACGACCCAGAACTTCTTCCTTCTTACCGTAAGGCGGCAGGTCATTCCATCGGTCAGACCTATACCTATTTAAATAAGGGTATCCTTCAGAACTATGATGACGTATATGGTTCTCCAAAGATGGATTCCAATGACAGTCAGCGTCTTCCTGGAGATTACTACATCGTCGATTTCAATGGTGATGGCAAGATTGATAATGTGAACGACTGGATACCATACGGATATACACGTTCTCCTCAGAACACCTACAATGCCACCATCGGTTATGAGTACAAGGGCTTCAGCTGCTTCGCTCAGTTCTATGGTGTAACAAACGTGACCCGTGATGTAACCATGGTCAGCCTGTCAGACCCAATGCTTGCCAACGTTTACGATCAGGGTACCTGGTGGAGCGACAATCACAACAACTGCGATGTCATCACTCCACGTTTCAACTCCAAGCCAATGTCTACTGCGGCTTATTATGGTACTCAGTATCTTTGCGACGGTTCATACATCCGCCTGAAGAACGTAGAGATAGCCTATACTTGGAACGGCGGTTGGATCAAGAAGCTCGGTTTGAATAACCTCAAGGTTTACGTAAGTGGCAACAACCTCTGGCTCTGGACCCGAATGCCAGATGACCGTGAGTCAAACTTCTCTAGTGATGGTGGAGCTTATGGAGCTTACCCTACAATGAAGCGTGTAAACTTCGGTGTCAAGTTTAATCTTTAAACAAGTATAACAAATGAAACAAAATATAGTAAAATTTTTTTGTGCGCTGAGCCTCACTTGTGGTTTCGCCTCTTGTACCGATTACTTGGACAAGAGTCCTGACACAACTGTGAGTGCGGAGCAAGCGTTCAAGAACTTCACCAACTTCCAGGGATATATCGAGGAGGTTTACAACTGCATTCCTAACAAGGAGTCCAACTATTGGTGTGTAACCTTCAACTGGGGTGAAGATGAAATCATGAATACAGGAGCCGGCGATACTCATGTAACCGCCCACTTTGACTTGGGCGACTATCGTGATTGGTATAACAATCAGCAAAGTTTTTTGCATACGAACACCTTGAATCCTGCCAACGTTGGCACCCCAAACTTCAACCATTCTTTGGAACACGCTTGGTATTGCATTCGTAAGTGCAACATCGGTCTTGCCAATCTTGACCTGATGACAGATTGTACGCAGGAGGAGAAAAACTTCATCAAGGGACAGTTGCTTTTCTTCCGTGCTTGGTGGCACGAGGAGTTGATAGCTTTCTTTGGCGGTATGCCATACGTAGACACCGTATTGGATGGTGCATCAGTTTTGACTTTGCCTCGTCTTTCTTATCAGGAGTGCGCCTTGAAGTGTGCGGATGATTTCAGGGCAGCAGCCGACTTGCTGCCTAACGATTGGGATAAGACTACCATCGGTAAGAAAACTTTGGGCAAGAATGATTTCCGAATCACCAAGGTTTGTGCTTTGGGCTATCTTGGCAAGGTGCTCTTGTGGGCTGCTTCTCCATTGAATAATTTGGGTAAGGCAGAAAAGGGTGCTTCCAAGAATGGTGATACCTATAAATATAATGTAGATTTGGCTGCCAAGGCTGCTGATGCTTTGGCTGAGGCTATCAGTGAAGTGAACTCTGGCAAAACTCCATACGCTTTGGCTGAATTTGATTATGAGAATATCTACGATCATAAGGCTTCTGCCAGTTCAAGCACCAATTTCTCTGATATATTCCGTGATACAGGACATGGCTTTAGAATGCCGGGTTCCACAGAGGCGATATTGCGAGGCCCTTATGTAGGTAATGTAGATTGTTCATCATGGCAATTTGCTCATACTTATGGGCCTAAGGCTGGAGGCTTGATAGAGGGTGATAACGTGATTCATCAGCCTACGGCTAACTATGTGAACTATTATGGAATGGCAAATGGTCTTCCACTGGATGACCCAGATTCTGGCTTTGATCCTACTCATCCATTCAAGGATCGTGACCCTCGTTTCTATCATGACATTATGTTTGATGGATTCCAGTTTATTAGTACTTCTCCTAAAGAAGAACATAAGCCTTATAAATATCTGGAATTATATACAGGTGGTAATCTTCGATTGTCAGATGTTGGTTCTCGCACAGGTTATTTTTGCCAGAAATTAGTGCCTCATCAGTGTAATAAGGAAGATAACATGGATGCATATTCTTCAGCTTTGCGTCTGTATTTGCCTTATTTGCGTCTTGCAGACATCTATTTAATGTATGCTGAGGCAGGTGCGGCTGCTGGAGGTGCCAACTATAAGAGTTCTAAGGTTAATCTTACAGCTGTCGATGCCATTAATGTACTTCGCGACCGTGTGGGTGCTGGTCATGTGGCAGATAAGTTTGTGGGTAATCAGAACAAGTTTATGGACGAGGTTCGCCGCGAACGTGCCGTCGAACTCGCCTTCGAGGGCTTCCGCTGGAACGACTTGCAGCGCTGGTTGCTTCTCACCGAATATCCATACAATATCAAGACATCACAGGAGTTCAAGCGTGTAGGCAACTTCGACTTTGCCAAGAATGATCCACGTGATGCCGAGGTGACAGGATGGAGCGAGAAGACCATCTTGACCCGCGACTTCTCAGAGAAACACTATCTCTTGCCACTCAAGGAAAGCGATGTTTATCTGTATCCTGAGTTCGGTCAGAATCCTGGATGGTAATCACCCGGAGATGTGATATATAAAAGCATAAACTTAGAAATAATCATATTATATATGAAAAATAATAAGAAAACAATATACTCTGCTCTGACAGTGGTTACGGCACTTCTGGCACAGTTGCCTGCTTCGGCTCAGGAATCTGCTGATAGCGCAATGGTCAACGTGGCGTTCAAGAAGGCATACCAGAGCGATGTGCTCGGTGGTGTGAGCACCGTCAACGTCAGAGAATTGACAGAGAAAAACTATAATACCTACAGCCTTGACAACATGCAGGGTTATGTATCCGGTTATAATGGCAATGGTATGTGGGGTTATTCCAATGCACTCGTCCTCATCGACGGTGTGCCACGTGATGCTAATAACGTTCGCCCAGACGAGATTGAGGATATCTCTTTCCTGAAGGGTGCCCAGGCTACAGTGCTCTATGGCAGCAAGGCTGCCAATGGCGTGATTCTCATTACCACCAAGCGTGGTAAGGTTAACGATGGCTTGTCGGTAAAGGTGAACGCCAACACGGGTTGGAACGTAGCTAAGGCTTTCCCTGAGTATCTCGGTTCGGCTGAGTACATGACTCTCTACAACGAGGCTTTCCTCAATGATGGCGGTGCCGAAAATAACCTGCCATATTCTGCAGAGACCATCTACAACTATGCATCTGGCAAGAATCCATATCGCTATCCTAGCGTTGACTTCTATTCTTCTGATTACATCAAGAAGGCGTTCAACCGCTCGGAGGTTTCTGCCGAAATAGAAGGCGGCAACCAGAAGGCACGCTTCTATGCCAATGTGAGTTACTATCGCAACGGTGACAACTTGAACTTCGGCGAGGCTAAGAAGAACTATACCGACCGATTCAATGTAAGAGGTAATGTGGATTTCGCCTTGAGCAGTACCATCAATGCCTACGTGAATGCAAATGCCACTTACTATAGCTCTAAGGCGGCTAACAATAAAGGCTACTGGGAGCAGGCTCGCACCTTCCGTCCTAATCGTGTGGCTCCGCTAATACCTGTAGATATGATTGACCCTAGTGCCAAGTCGGCGCTGACTATGATTGGAGCTACCAGCAATATCATTGATGGCAAGTACTTCCTGGGTGGTTCTTCTACTGACCTCACCAACGTGTTCGGCGACATCTATGCTTCGGGTACCAATGTCTATCACAGCCGTCAGTTCCAGTTTGATGCAGGTTTGAACTTCGACCTCTCTTCTGTACTCAAAGGCTTGAGCTTCCATACCATGGTAGCCATCGACTATGCTACGGCATACTCAACATCGTTCAACAATACCTACGCCACCTTCCAGCCTACATGGGCTAACTACAACGGCAAGGATGTTATCGTAGGTTTGAACAACAATGGTACGGTTGATAAGAAATCGGGTGCTCAGAATATCTCTGGTTCTACCGATAACCAGACCATCGCATTCAATGCGCACTTCGATTACAACCGCACCTTCAACGATGTGCACAACGTAAGCGCCATGCTGGTTGCCAACGGTTACCAGCAGAGTAAGTCAGGAGAATATCATAAGGTGAGCAACGCCAACATGGGCTTGCAGCTCTCTTATAACTATGATCATAAGTATTATGCCGATTTCGCTCTGGCTACACCTTGGTCTGCCAAGTTACCTTCAGCCAATCGCTTGGGTATGTCTCCATCCGTTACATTGGGATGGCGCTTGTCTAAAGAGAAGTTCTTGGAGAATTCCATCTTCGATGACTTAACTTTGAGTGCAAGCTATACCGATATGAAGACCGATCTGGGCATTGATAACTATTATATGTACCTGGGAACATACCAGAGTGGTGGCTGGTGGGACTGGAATGGAGGTTCAGGTCACTCTGCCATTCAGTCTAAGCGAGGTGAGAACAAAGACTTCAACTACTTGCATCGCAAGGAGTTCTCTGCAACAATTCATGCCGAAGTACTCAACAAGTCTTTGAGCTTCGATGCATCTTACTTCCTTTCTAAGTGGACCAACGGAATCCTGCAGGCTCGCAACCAGGTGCCTAGCTATCTGTTCAGCTACTATCCAGAGTCTTCTTTTGTTCCTTACATTAATTTTAATGAGGACAAGCGCAGCGGTTTCGACTTTGCTGTGAACTATAAGAAGCAGTTGGGTGATTTCGGTTTTGGCGTAGGAGCCAACGTAACTTATTACACCACCGAGGCAACCAAGCGAGATGATTCGCAGTATGCTGATACCTATCAGTATCGCCAGGGTCAGCCACTCGATGCCATCTGGGGTTATGAGTGCCTGGGCTTCTTCCAGGATGAGGATGATATCAAGAATTCTCCAACCCAGATTATCGGCGGAACCATCCGTCCGGGTGATCTGAAGTACAAGGATCAGAACGGCGACAACGTCATCGACAGCAAGGACCAGGTTTATCTGGGCAAGGGCGGCTGGTATGGAACTCCTACCACCATCGGTATGAACCTCACCTTGAAGTATAAAGGCTTCACCCTCTTCATGCTCGGCACAGGAAACTTCGGTGCTCACGCCGTGAAGAATTCTACCTACTTCTGGGTAGGTGGTAGTGCCAAATATACAGCAGAGATGCGAGGCAGATGGACCAAGGAGACTGCTGCAACTGCAACTTATCCACGTCTGACCACAGAGGCTGGTACGAACAACTATCAGACATCAGATTTCTGGATGTACTCTACCGACCGCATCGACCTTCAGAAGGTGCAGTTGAGCTACGACTTCCCTAAGGCGATGTTCATGAAGAGTTTCGTACGCGGACTTCAGCTCTTTGTCAACGGCAACAGTCTGCTCACCATAGCCAAGGAGCGCAAGCTCATGGAGATGAATGTTAACAATTCAGGTTCGGCACCATTGAACCGCTTCTATAGCATCGGTGCTAAGGTTTCATTCTAGAATCAATTAAAGAATTAAAATTATGAAATTATCAAGATTATTATTGATAAGCGCAGTCCTAATCTCGTTCACATCTTGTGATGACTTGTTTGAGCCTGCCTTGGAAAATAACCAAGATATCAGCCAAATGTACAAAGACCCAACTTTTGCACGTGGTCTTCTTGACAACGCTTACTTGGCTTTGCCGTATAGTGAGAGTCCATCTTCAGATGCCGCCACAGATGATGCAGTTATCAACCAGAACGGTGATAATTACAAGAAGATGGCTACTGGTTCTTGGGCTGCGAATATGAACCCGGTTTCACAGTGGGATGGACGTTATCATGCCATCCAGTACTGTAACCTGATGTTGGAAAACTGCGATAAAGTAGAGTGGGCTTACTCTAGTAAAGTACTCAACCAAATGTTTTGTGACAATTACAAAGGTAACGCTTATGCACTTCGTGGCTTGCACATGTTCTATCTGCTCCGTGCTCATGCAGGTATGGTAGATGGACAGCTGATGGGTGTGCCTATCCATCTCTCATCTGAGAATTCAAAGTCTGATTTCAACTTGCCTCGTAATACTTTTAAGGAGTGTGTCGATCAGATTATGTCTGATTTCGATGAGGCTTTGAAGTATCTTCCTGAGCAATATGTGGATGTTGATGAAAATGGTGTGCCAGCTAAGTATGTACAGCTGGGCGCAACCAATGATACTTACAATCATGCCTTGGGTTCAATCCATCGTGGTAAGATTGACGGTCGCATCATCTCAGCTTTCAAGGCTCAGCTCGCCATCATGGCAGCTTCACCTGCATACGCCTCAGCCAATGTGATGAGTTATGAGGATGCTGCTAAATATGCAGCCGACTGCTTACAGAAGTTCGGCGGTTTGGATGCCATTGATCCTAATGGATGGAATTGGTTTGCCAATACCAAGATGATAGATAACTTAGGGGCAACTTCTGACAACCCTAAGGAAATCATTTGGCGTGCTAATGTTTCTAAAAGTCATTCTTTGGAGAGTGATAACTATCCTCCTTCGCTCTTTGGTAGTGGTAAAATCAATCCTACCCAAAATCTGGTGGATGCTTTCCCTATGGCTAATGGTTATCCTATCAGTGATCCAAATTCTGAATATGATGCTAAAGATCCATACGCTAATCGAGATCCTCGTCTGAAGGCTTATATCCTCTGCAATGGCGACAAAATTGGTGCAACGGATGGTGTGGTTAACACTGCTGCGGACTCTAAGACTATTGATGGATTGAATAGGGAGAATGGTAAGTCTACCAAGACGGGTTACTATATGCGTAAGTTGCTTCGCGCTGATGTCAACCTGAATCCATCTAGTACAACCGATATGATGCATTTAACAGCTCGTATCCGTACTACGGAAATCTTGCTCGACTATGCTGAGGCTGCCAATGAGGCTCAGGGCCCTAAGGCTAATGTGGGCGGTGCCAACTATTCTGCCTACGATGTGATCAAGGCAATCCGTGAGCGTGCCGGACTTGGTGAGTTTGGAGAGGATCCATACTTGGAGGAGTGCGCACAGAGCAAGGACAAGATGCGTGAGCTGATCCGCAACGAGCGCCGCCTGGAGCTTTGCTTTGAGAACCATCGTTTCTGGGATTTGCGCCGCTGGAAGGCTAACCTCAATGAGGCTGCCAAGGGTATCAATATCACGACAGATGCCACAACAGGCGAATACATCTACAAGACTTTCGACGCTGAGGAGCGCAAGTATTCAGACTATATGTACTATGGTCCTATCCCATACTCTGAGATTCTGAAATACAGCAACCTCAAGCAGAACGAGGGTTGGAAATAATAAACGACTAATATTATAAATAAAGACTAATGATTATGAAACGATATATAAAAATGGTGGCAGCCCTTCTGGGATTGCTGGCTTCTTTCACGGCATGTGAGAATGGAGACCAGACTTTCGATGATTACGAGGGTGGAACCACTGTCATGTTCGTTTATCAGAGTCCGGTTCGTACCATCGTCTTGGGCGATGATGAATACGATACATCTATTGATAAAGAGCATAAATGCAAGATCAAGGCAACTTTTGCCGGATCATATAATGGAAGAAAAGGTTATGTGAACGTAGCTGTGGATAACAGTCTGTGCGATCATCTTACTTTCGCCGATGGTACTCCTGTAAAGGCAATGCCTGCAGAATATTACTCTCTTTCTACCAACAAACTCGATTTCAAGGGTGGAATGACGGGTGAGACAGTAGTGCAGCTGACTGATGCTTTCTTCAACGACCCTGATGCCGTGAAGAATACCTACGTGATTCCTCTGGCGATGACCGATCAGCAGGGCTTCGACAGAATCTCTGCCGGTACTCTGAAAGAAGGTGCAACAGGTTCCCGTACCAATGCAGCCATCTGGGAAACAGCTCCTAAGGATTACGTGATGTACTGCGTGAAGTATCAGAACAAGTATAGTGGCTGGTGGTTGACTCATCACAATACAAGCACCGACAACATCGAGAAGGCTTCAAAGGTTCAGATTACTACCCGCACCCTGAACAGCTCTGTTTATTCAGTAGAGTTCCAGGAGGGTAGTACCATCTACAAGGCAGACCTCTTGCTCACATTTGATGCCAACGAGAAGTGTACCATCACTTCTCTCACCGATGGTGTTACTGCAACAGGTACTGGTTCTTGGGCTGACGATGCCTTGCTGTCTTGGAACAACAAGTATCGTGACTTGATGGAACTCAATGCTGAGATTACTTTCGCCGGTGGGGTGAAGAAGAATCTCAACGAGAAACTCGTTTGGCAGCGCAGTGGAGTAACCAAGGAGGAGTTCTCATTTACCTATAACAATTAATGATCGTATAAGTTATGAAAAGACAAATAATAATATCTGCATTTGGGGCCATGCTTTTGGCCTCATGTGCAGACCACTTCGACCAGAACTTCGAGACTGTGCGTCCTGATAAGTTGGCTGAATATGGCTATTTGGAAAAGTATGATGCTCTCAAGGATTACATTGCTGACAAGCCAAACTTCCATCTCGGTATCGGAACTACGGTTGATGAGTATAACAAACAAGAGTTAGTGTATGCTTTGACCAACAGCAACTTCAATGAGACCGTGGCAGGTAATGCCATGAAGATGGCTTCTTGTGTGGCAGATGATGGAAGCATGGATTTCGATAAAGTCAGCACATACGTGAATAATGCCACTGATGCAGGTCTCTCCGTGTATGGACATACTTTGGCATGGCACTCGCAGCAGCCATTGAAGTATCTGAATGGTTTGATTGCAGATAGACCTGCTCCAGAGGTTCCTGGTGGTGATAACAAGTTTATTCGTTATACTACGACAGCCGCAGGTGCCAATCTGTGGGATAATCAGGCAAACTATAAACTTTCAGCACCTTTGGAACAGGGAGCAAGCTATACGCTCACTATGAAAGTGAAGGCATCTGCTGATTGCGACCTCGCATTCTGGCCTATCTGGAATGCCAGTCCTAATAAGAACCAGTGGGGTGGTAGTGATGACGTTCAGTATTGCGAGGCTAAAAAAGCCACTACTGAATGGTCTACTCTTACTTGGAAGTTTGATGCAAAGTTTACCCATGATATGTTGCAGTTCTGCTTCGGTAAGTTGGGTGGCACAATTGATTTTGATGATATCAAACTTGTTAAGGATGGTTCTGATGCTAATTTGGTAGCCAACGGCGATTTCGCTACAGATGACATCTCTGCTTGGGGCAACAACTGGAAGGGTCCTGCTTATGCTATCAAGCAAGGTTCTGGAGAAAGTGCTGGTGGTAATTTCTGCATCAAGTATACTACTACTAAGGATGGTGCCAACCTTTGGGATCATCAGGCTACTTATACATTGGCTAAGCCTTTGGTGCAGGGTGCTAAGTATGTGTTGACCATGAAGGTGAAGTCTACTTCTAAGACCCAGTTTGCTTTCTGGCCTATCTGGAGTGCCAGCCCTAACAAAAACCAGTGGGGTGGCAGTAATGATGTCCAGTATTGTGAGAGCAAAGACATCTCTACCAAATGGACTACTCTTACATGGGAGTTTGAGGCTCAGTTTACTCATGATTTGTTGCAGTTCTGCTTCGGTATGTTGAAGAATAACGAGAGCGTAAGCATAGATGATATTACTCTCGTTAAAGAAGGTACTGAGGAAAATCTTGTAGCCAACGGTGACTTTGCTCAGAATGCTACCGCAGGTTGGGGCAGCAACTGGCAGGGCCCTAGCTTCAAGTGTGAGAAGATTGGTAGTGGCATTCCATTGTCAGATAAGGAAAAGAAGGAAGTTCTGACTACTGCCTTGGACAAGTGGATTGCTGGTATGATGGAGGCAACAGAAGGCAAGGTAAAGGCTTGGGATGTTGTCAACGAGGCTCTCTCTGGTGCTGATACTGACGGTGACGGTAAGTATGACCTTCAGTCTGCAACTCGTGGTACAGCCCTAGAAGCTGATATTCCTAACAGCTTCTACTGGCAGGATTACCTCGGCGACCTCGACTATGTTCGCACAGCCGTAGCTTCTGCTCGCAAGCATTTTGAGGAAAATGGTGGCAATCCAGAGGAACTCAAACTCTTCATCAATGACTATAACTTGGAGAGTGATTGGGATCAGAATGGAAAACTCAAGAGTTTGATTCAGTGGATCAAGGATTGGGAGGCTGATGGTGTTACCAAGATTGATGGTATCGGTAGCCAGATGCACATCTCTTGCTATGGTAATCCTCAGACTCAGGAGTCTAAGAAGAATGCTATTGTCAACATGTTGAAGTTGATGGCTGATTCTCGCAAGTTGGTTCGTATCTCTGAGTTGGATATGGCATACGTTGATGAAACTGGCAAGAGCGTAAACACCAACGATATGACTGAGGAGCAGCACAAGCAGATGCGTGAGCTTTATGAGTTCGTCATCAAGAAGTACTTCGAAATCATCCCTGAGGCTCAGCAGTGGGGTATCTGTCAGTGGTGTCCTACTGACTCTCCTGCTAATAGCGGATGGCGTGCTGGTGCTCCTACTGGTCTTTGGGACAAGGACTACTACCGCAAGCACACCTATGGTGGCTTCGCTGCTGGTCTCGGTGCTCCTGAGTACTGGAATGATGCTAAGTAATATTTGTGGTGTGAGCCTATCCTATGGCTCACACCATCTAATATAAAGAAACATTAGTTTAGGTTTTATCATATAAAGGATTAACCGAAATGATGTTAGTCGTGATAGGTCGGTTGTGTCGAGAAGACACGACCGACCTTTTTACTTAAAATGGCACGAAAACGCACTTTTTCTCACTTTTTTTTCGAGAAAAAGTGCGTTTTCGTGCCAAAATCTTTCACATAGGCTCTGGCTGCATAGAGGGGAACGTTTGTTTTAGAACAACTGCCAAAGTATTTCATTTGGTTGCACATTTGCATTCCTGATAAAGTATTTGTTACATGACGCAAAGGGTGTTTCTGAAAAAAGAAGTATCTTTGTACCCATGAAAAAGATATATTATTTGCTGATGGGCTGCCTGCTGCTGGTGGGCTGCTCACAAAAGCCACATGACATAACGATGGTGAGCCAGTTGCCTGCCATCTATCCCGACTACGTGGGCGTTACCGTGCCTGCCAATATCGCTCCGCTCAACTTCTGCATGGAAGATGAGGGATATACGGCTATGTCGGTACAGATAAAGGGATCCAGGAAGGGAGCGATGGAGACATCGGGAGAGGATGCGGAGTTTGACATCGAACAATGGCATCAACTGCTACGTGATAATCGGGGCGGAAAACTGACCCTTACTGTTGTCGCCAAGAAGGACGGACAGTGGAGACAATTCAAGCCTTTTGACATTTTCGTGGATAAGCAGAGGATGAAGGAGTGGGGCGTCACTTATCGCATGGTGGCTCCTGGCTATGAGCTCTATGGCATGCAGGGACTCTTCCAGCGTTGCCTCTCCAACTTTGATGAGTTTGCCATCTATCGTACCACCGAGGTGCCTGGCAGTTGTGTGAATTGTCATACCGCCAATGCCACCAATCCCGATGAGTTTACGCTGCATATCCGTGGCGAGAAGGGTGCTACCTTGATTCGCCATCAGGGCAAGGACGACTGGATGAAGTCGAAGAATCTGGAGGTGGGTGGTCCGATGGTGTTCCCTTGTTGGCATCCATCGGGCAAGTTTATCGCCTTCAGCACCAATGATACGCAGCAGTATTTTCATTCTCAGGCTAAGAAGCGCATCGAGTATTTCGATATGAGCTCTGACATCTTCATCTACAATCCCGAGACGCATGAGGCGATGGTGGATGCTCGCTTTGCCACCAAGGAGTATCTGGAGAACTGCCCTGTGTTTTCGCCAGACGGTAAGTGGCTCTATTATATCACTGCGCCTTTCAGAGATCCGAAGCAGCATTTCCGTGAGAGCCGATATAGCCTCTGCCGTGTGGGCTTCGATGCCAAGACGGGCAAGCTGGGCGAAAAGGTGGATACGCTCATCAGTGCGGTGGCTTTGGGCAAGAGCATCACTTGGCCTCGTCCGTCATACGATGGCAGATATCTGATGTTTACCACGCTGGATTATGGCTACTTCTCTATCTGGCATCCGGAGGCTGACCTATGGCTGCTAGACTTGAAGACTGGCAAGGCTCATGCCCTGGACGCTGCCAACAGTGATGACTCTGACAGTTTCCACAACTGGAGCAAGAGTGGAGGATGGTATCTCTTTACCAGTAGGCGAGAGGACGGCCTGTATACTCGCATCTATCTGGCTAGCGTGGACAGGCAGGGCCATTCTACCAAGCCTTTCCTCCTGCCGCAACGCCGACCTAGGGAGGACAATCTGCGCCGCATGTATTCATATAATACGCCCGACTTCACGCTGCGCAAGGTGGAGATAGAGGATATGCCTGGGCATATCAACAACCCTAAACGTATGGAATGGCGGGTGGCTAAGTAATGCTATATATAATAAGGTATAAGGAAAATGAAAGATACGAAGAATAATGATAGAAGCCGATGGATGGTGGCGGCTGGCTTCATGGCTGCCCTGTACATCTTCTGGCGATATGCCTATCCCTGCGCATTGGCTTATCATGAGCAGATGCAGCTCTTCTTATGGAATGGGGATTATCTGATGGATAGACTGGCAGAACCAGGTGGCGTGGCTCGCTATCTGGCTGAGATGCTGGTGCAGTGCTATAACAATCTGCCGCTGGGCGCCTTGCTCCTGGCGCTACTCATGGGCGGCTTGCAACGGATTACCTGGCTCTTGATGAGAAGGATGGGCTGTAAGGACGGTATGAGATGTTGTCTCCTGTCGTTTCTGCCGCCTATTGTGATGTGGGCGGTCATGGGCGATAAGGATGTGATGACTACTGTGCCTATGGCTTTGCTGCTTACTGAGGCTATGTTGCTGCTGATGCCTAGTAACATCTTCTCGGCTTGGAGACCTGCCATTATTTATCTGCTGCTATTGCTCACTTTGGGCTATTGGCTAGTGGGACCGATGGCGATATGGGCAGCAATGTGCTTGGTGGCTTATGCCTTGTGCAGGCAGAAGGATAAGCTGAACTGGGCGATGGGCTTGGTGGCTGTGCTAGTGGTAGGCTTGTTTGTGCAGTTGGATAGTGCCAGGATGTTGCCTTATCCCAAGGCTCGTGTGTTTCGTGGCATCGACTATCTGCGCGAACCTACGGCGTTCTTCCCTCATGAGTGGTATGCCTCTGATGTGTATGAGCAGATGGAGTATAGTATGTTGGTGCGCCGACAGGATTGGCATGCCATCTTGGACAAGGCTGCTAAGAAGGCTCCGATGGCTACGGCGAGCGAGGCGGCTGTGAAGTTGGCGCAATGGAAGACGGGGGCATTGAGTGATGAGGGGATGCGCCAGTTTATGGCTTCGTATGGCAAGCTGGATCATCCCATCAATATCTGCATGAAGAGTGACCTCTTCTTCCATCTGGGCTTGGTGAATGCTTCTCGCCGATATGCCTTCGAGTTTAAGCAGCTCATCGCCAATGGCAATCAGAGTGGCAGAATGCTGAAGCGTCTTGCTGAGACCGAACTGGTGAGTGGCCATGAGCAGTTGGCGCGCAAGTATCTCTACATCTTGCATGATGCCACCTTCTATCGCCAGTGGGCGGAGGATGTGCTTCCTCTCACCCGCAGTGTCAAGCTTTTGGATGCCCATCCCCTCTATGGTCCGCTATCCCATAGCTTCCCAGAGAAGGATGTGATGTATTAGACTCATCTGTATAGATTTCCTCTTCAAATAGGTTTGATGGTGTATCATTTTCGTTATAATGTTGGCTATCAAACCTATTTGGTACTTCTCACAAAGTATTTGTTATACCACGCAAAGTCTTTTTCAGCCTTTTCTGTTACTTTTGCAAGTGGAAATGAGAAACAATTCTCGTTCCACGAATGAACAATTATTATCAATAAACTTAAAATTAAAAGCGTATGAAAAAATTTACTTTTGTATTGGCAGCAATGTTTGCTTTTGCAACATTGGGTAATGCCGCTGAAACTGAAGAAACTGTTTATTTCGGTGGTGCACCAAGCTGGGCATTCAAGAAGTTTGCAGACATTAATGGTCCTTTACCTTTGAGTGTAACAGCAACAGCAGATTGGAATGAAGTTACTTTGACAGACAAGGCTTCTATCTCTACTTCAGATTATAAAGCGATTAAGGTTTACTATTCTGATCTTACACAGGTTGGTGACAACAAGATGCAACTTGTCATTGGTGTTAAGGCTCCAGGCTATGGTAAGGACAACTGGGATTTGGATCCTGCTGATTATGTAGGAGTTGATCCTGCAAAGGAGAGCGTAGAATTGGAACTTGGCGATAAATATGATGGCAAGTCTATTGACAAGTTGACATTGGCTCTTAAGAAAGTAGGTGCTTCTATCACTATTAATAAGGTGGTATTTGTGAAGCAGAATGGTGATGAGGAAATTCAGAGTACCTCTGCAAGTGGAAAGGTAAAGCAGGTTACTGCTACTCCTTGGTTTGAGTTCACTCAGTATAATCTGCAGTATCTTTGTGACAAGACTTGCACATTGTTGACCTATACCAAGTCAGCTGAGGAGTCTCAGAAATATGTTATCGAGTTCGCTGAGCCTACTAAGGATGCATTGCAGTGGTTGCCGATGGCTGTTACTGCTGGTGGCGATGAGGCCCCTGCTTATATCGGCATTCCTGTTGGAAGTGAGAAAGCTGAACTTGAACTCAATAGTGAAACCAAGTTTACAAAGGATAATGCTCCTGTAGAGTGGACTTCTATTAAGTCTATTGCTCTTCAGAGCGGTTGTGCTAAAGACGTTACTCAGACCGTAAAGATTAAGAGTGCAAAGCGTATCATCACTAATACTACCACAGGCATTTCTAAGGTAGAGAATCTGAAGGTTGCCCAGAATGGCAAGTGCTTCAATCTCGCTGGTCAGCAGGTAGGTAAGAACTATAAGGGCGTTGTCATCAAGAATGGTAAAAAGATGGTTATCAAGTAATAGATGAGACGTTTTACAATGCTCGCATCTCTCCTCATGGTTCTGTGCCTACAAATGGCGGCACAGACCTGGAAAGATGTAAAAGTGGGGAATTCTACTCGCAAGACCCTCACTTATATTCCTAAGAATGTAGAGAAATCACCGGCTCTGGTGATTTCTCTTCATGGTATGAACCAGGACCCTGAGTATCAGCAGAAGCAGACTCAATGGAATGCGCTGGCTGATAAGGAGGGTTTTATCGTTACTTATCCGCTGGGTAATAACAAAATGTGGGACACTAACGGTACTACTGATGTGAAGTTTGTGGAGACAGTCATCAAAGAAATGATAAACCAGCATCATGTGGACAAGAACCGAATCTATCTTTCCGGTTTCTCTATGGGTAGCTGGCTGGGTTATCATTGCCTGGAAACACTGGGCGACAAGATTGCTGCCTTCGGACCAGTAAGCGGTGTGGATATCGGTAAGCAGCCTAAAGCGAACCGCAAGGTGCCTATCATGCATATTCACGGAACCGGTGATGATGTGTTCAAATATGCAGGCGATCCTTCTCACATGGCTGGCGGTTATCCTAGCATTGAGGAATATGTAAAGAAGTGGGCTGCCTACGAGGGATGTGATGCAAGCAACCCGCAGGTGGTTCGTCCTTATCCTGCCAGCAGAAAAACAGCCGGTGCTACCCGTACTATATATAATAATGTGAACGATGATGTAGAAGTGAACCTTATTTCCATCGACGGTAAGGGACATTGGCATTCCAATGATCCTAACGGTGTAAATTCTACCCAGGAATTATGGAACTTCTTCAAGCGTCATCGGTTGAACCAGCATCCGGTACCTGTGGAAAACCGCAACTATTTCATCCGTTACGAGAGTACGGCTGGCGAAAACCTCTGGAACCGTCAGGCTATCTACACCTTGCCAAAGGCTTTGGAGAAGGGTGCCAAGTATACGCTGACCATGAAGATGAGAACTTCAGCAGATTGCGCTGAGCTGGGATTCTGGCCTATCTGGAATGCAAGTGAAAACAAGAACCAGTGGGGTGGAAGTGCTGATGTGCAGTATCTGGCAGCCTATCCTATTGAGGCTGGTGGCTGGAAGACGCTTACCTGGAATTTCACAGCCAACTTCGCTCTGGATACCTTCCAGTTTGTATTTGGCAAATACGGTGGTACACTCGATATTGATGACCTCGTGTTGGTGAAGGCAGGAACATCAGAGAATCTAATAGCTAACGCCGATTTCTCAGCAAAGCATTTCCAGGGCTGGAGTACCAACTTGAATGGTCCAAGCTTTTATCTTGCCAACGATGCCGATATAACTTCTGGCATCGAAATGCCAGCTGTTGCAACCATAAAGAAATCTGCAGATAAGGCTTACTACACCCTTCAGGGTGTGAAGGTCCTTCGTCCTACCAAGGGTATTTATATCCATGGTGGAAAGAAAATCGTGATAAAATAATAAACAATTATAAATCTTAAAAACCGAATGAAATGAAGAAATTCTTAACTTTAGTGGTGCATGACACCTACGGAATACATGAAGGTTAAAAGGTAGATAAATGATGTGCTTCCGTTTGCCTACAGATATGGCTGCGTGGGGTTGAGAATATGACTGCATTGGGTTAAGGATATAACTCCGTTGGGTTACGGATACGACTCCGTAGGCTAACGGAGACGTATCCTTCGGCTTGTCGAGATATCTGCGTCAGCTGATTGAGTCACTTGAGTTAGCTTACTGAACTACTTGGGTTAGCAGATTGAACTACTTGGGTTAGCTGATTGAACTACTTGAGTTAGCTGACTGAGCTATATCAGTATTCTGTAGTATTACATGTGTATTTTTTCTCTAATTTAATGCCACATTTGCCACGCTCGCCTTAACTCTTTGATTATTAGAGGATAACGGGTGGTAATAAGGGGTGTTTTTATTGTCACCTTATTGCCACCTATTACCACTTTTGGCATAAAATCAGCAAAATATCGGTATTTTTGCGGGATTTTTGGGCGAAAACTAAGAAGATATTGAGCAAAAAGTTGTTTTTTTCGGTTTAATACGAGGCTTTTTCTATCGTTTTTTGGGAATTTTACTGGCGAAAAAGGGAGGGAAATTACGTTCTGATGCAGTAAAAGATACATCCTGATGCAGTAAAAAATGCGTCCCGATGTAGCATTTGCTACGTCCCGACGCAGCAAAAGTTACGTCCGGACGTAGTAAAAGATACGTCGTGACGTAATTTCAGTGCGGAAATTCAATGGCAAGAAGTATATAAATAAATCCCAGAATCGCTCTTCCAAGCGGTTCTGGGATTTATTATGGTATGCTCGGCATGAGCTTATTCTAATGGGTGCAAGTCCCTAACAAGCCCTAATAGCGGGAATTGTATAGCCAATAGCAAGGGTGTCCACTGCGAGGTGGAATCTGAAAGAAGCTGGCGGCAAACATCTGACCTAACGTACAGAAACTTCATATAAGGCATTTGACCATGGATGAGATTGCCATACAAATCAAAGTCCTATAGCTATTCGGAATGGTTGGTGTAAATGAAGTGGGTATAAGATGGAAAGAATAAGCCCTTATCCGAGGAGGTCTCACGGACATGGCGATTAGTTGCCTTTACGAAAGTCATGGAGTAAAGCTTGCTGTGAGAAGTCAGCAGATGCCATAGTAGTGGAGTTCTCGATAACGCTCCATGAAGGGCAGAACCTATAAATTAAACGATAGTAATTGAAACGTACCTTATGAAGGAAAGAATGCAGAAAACATTGGCAGAAGTCAAGGGCTGCCCACAGAAAGATAGGACGGAATCCGAAGGATATGTGGGAGTGCAGACCTTTATGTGGATATGTGAAGACAACATCGTGGAAGTACCATTCGACAAGGAACACCTATTGGAGCGCATCATCAGTCCTGATAACCTATTCAAAGCCTACAAGGCAGTGCAGCGTAATAGGGGCTGTAGCGGTATCGACAAGATGTCATGTGAGCAAATGCTCCCTTGGCTCTTGGCTAACAAGGATGCCCTAATCCGTTCCTTGCTTGACGGTTCATACCGTCCGAACCCAGTAAAAAGGGTAGAGATACCCAAAGACAATGGCAAGATGCGCCTGTTGGGCATTCCCACGGTCATAGACCGTCTGGTTCAACAAGCCATCAACCAGACCCTAACTCCCATCTATGAGCGTCAATTCTCTCCAAGAAGCTACGGCTTCCGTCCGAGAAGAGGCTGCCATGATGCCCTAAGAGGTGCTCAGAAAATAATCGATGATGGCTACATTTATGTGGTTGACCTCGACTTGGAGCGTTTCTTCGACACGGTGAGCCACAGTAAACTCATAGAAATCCTCAGCCGCACGATAAAGGACGGTAGGGTGATAAGCCTTATCCACAAATATCTCCGCAGTGGTGTGATGAACAAAGGTATGTTCGAGGCAAGTGAGGAAGGCACTCCCCAAGGTGGACCGTTAAGTCCGCTCTTGAGCAATATCATGCTCAACGAGTTGGACAAGGAACTCACAAGCCGAGGTCTCCCTTTTGTTCGCTATGCCGATGACTCGATGATATTCTGTAAGTCCAAGCGTGCAGCTAAACGCGTGAAGGAATCTGTAACCCGATTCATCGAAGGAAAACTTCATCTGAAGGTGAACAGGGACAAGACGGTTGTGTCTTATGTGCAAGGTGTGAAATACCTTGGTTACTCCTTTTATGTAATGAAAGGCAAATGCCAACTCATGGTACACCCAAAAGCCAAATCCAAGATGAAAGCCAAACTCAAGGAGTTGACTTCCCGAAGCAATGGTTGGGGATATGCCAAGAGGAAGCAAAAACTTGAAGAGTACATAAAGGGGTGGGTAGGTTACTATCACCTTGCCAACATGAAACGTTTCCTCATGGAAACTGACGAGTGGCTAAGACGACGGCTACGTATGTGTATATGGAAGTCGTGGAAGAGGGTGAAAACGAGAATTGCCAACTTGATAAAGTGTGGTATAGATAAATACCAAGCTTACATGTGGGGCAATAGTCGTCTGGGTTATTGGCGCATAGCTGGTAGTTACATACTAAGTCGTGCGATAACCAATGAAAAGTTGAGCATGGCAGGCTATGCTACATTAACGGGTTCATACCTCGAATGGTACCCAAAATAGGAACCGCCGTATGCGGAACCGCACGTACGGTGGTGTGAGAGGTCGGAAAATGAAAGTAGGAGAAAAACTACTTCGTTTTCCTCCTACTCGATTTTTGTATCTCAAAGAAATTACTTCTTGTTGATAGCGAGGTCGATAGCTACAGCGATAGCAACAGTAGCACCTACCATAGGGTTGTTACCCATACCGAGGAAGCCCATCATCTCTACGTGAGCAGGAACTGAAGAAGAACCTGCGAACTGAGCGTCTGAGTGCATACGACCCATAGTATCAGTCATACCGTAAGAAGCAGGACCTGCAGCCATGTTATCTGGGTGCAATGTACGACCTGTACCACCACCAGAAGCTACTGAGAAGTATGGCTTACCAGCAGCAATACGCTCCTTCTTGTATGTACCAGCTACTGGGTGCTGGAAACGTGTAGGGTTTGTAGAGTTACCAGTGATTGATACGTCTACATCCTCGCTCCAGTTGATAGCAACACCCTCGCGAACGTCGTCAGCGCCATAGCAGTTAACCTTAGCACGTGGACCGTCGCTGTAAGCGATGCGGTTAACAACCTTCAACTCACCTGTGTAGTAATCGAACTTTGTCTGAACGTATGTGAAACCGTTGATGCGGCTGATGATCTGAGCAGCATCCTTACCAAGACCGTTCAAGATAACGCGCAATGGGTTCTTGCGAACCTTGTTTGCCATCTCAGCAATCTTGATAGCACCCTCAGCAGCAGCGAAAGACTCGTGACCAGCCAAGAAAGCGAAGCACTGAGTCTCCTCACGGAGCAAACGAGCAGCCAAGTTACCGTGACCAAGACCAACCTTACGGTCGTCAGCTACAGAACCAGGGATGCAGAAAGCCTGCAAACCGATACCGATAGCCTCAGCTGCATCAGCAGCAGTCTTAGCACCTTTCTTGATAGCGATAGCAGCACCAGCTACATACGCCCACTTAGCGTTCTCGAAGCAGATACGCTGAGTATCTTCACACATCTGATAAGGGTCAACACCTGCGTCCTCGCAGATTTGATTAGCCTCTTCCAAGCTCTGAATACCGTTAGCATTAAGAGCAGCAAGAACCTGCTTCTCGCGACGTTCCTGACTTTCGTAACTTACTTTTCTAATCATATCTGTATCTCCTTATTATTCTTTACGTGGATCAATTGCTTTAACAACACCCTGCTCAGCAGTTGTACGACCGTAGCTACCTGTGAACTTCTTGACAGCCTCGTTAGCGTCCATACCGTTCTTGATAGCTTCCATCATCTTGCCGAGGTGAACATACTCGTAACCACAAACCTGGCTGTCCTTATCCAGGAACTGCTTTGTGATGTAACCCTCTGTCAACTCGAGGTAACGTGTACCCTTAGCTACAGTACCATAGAGAGTACCAGTCTGTGAACGAAGACCCTTACCCAAGTCCTCAAGACCTGCACCGATAACGAGACCGCCCTCAGAGAAAGCGCTCTGGCTACGACCGTAAACAATCTGGAGGAAGAGCTCGCGCATAGCTGTATTGATAGCATCGCATACGAGGTCAGTGTTCAAAGCCTCAAGAATAGTCTTGCCTGGGAGAATCTCAGAAGCCATAGCAGCTGAGTGAGTCATACCAGTACAACCGATAGTCTCAACAAGAGCCTCCTGAATAACGCCTTCCTTGATGTTCAAAGAGAGCTTGCAAGCACCCTGCTGAGGAGCACACCAACCCACACCGTGAGTATAACCAGAGATGTCTTTGATCTCTTTTGCCTGAATCCATTTTCCCTCTTCAGGAATTGGAGCTGGTCCGTGGTTAGGACCCTTAGCGACAACGCACATGTTGTCTACTTCTTTAGAATAGATCATATTCGCTAAATTTTATATTAATGAATATTATAAGTATAAAGTTCTGTACTTAATTCATATTGTTTTGCTGAAACATCGGTGCCATCACCTCAATTCCGAGCACAAAAGTACAAAAAAAATCCGGAAAATACCTAAAATTGGGTATTCTTTTTAACTCTTTAACCTAATATTTAGATTTTTTCTTGGGTTTATGCACAATTTCATGTATCTTTGCAAACTGAAAATTGCAATTTTGTAGATTATGATCGAAGTAAAGATAAACGATGCCAAGCTTCAGCATGCTGCCGAGGCGGGCATGGATGAATTTGTAAAGGCTTTCGTGGACGCTATCCGCGAAGCGATTGGTGGTGAACTGACTGCCGAAACCATGGCGCAGCTCAACAGCGACCAGATTACTCTTCTGGCTTGGGATATCCTGCATGAGGAGATGATGGATGGCGGAATGGTTCAGCTTATACATAACGGTTACGGTGCTTTCCTCTGGAAGAACCCTACCGACAAGGCGTTTAAAAACTGGGGATTGACAGAACTCTCCAAACTTATCAAGAAGAGTCATTTCCTGTATAAAACAAACCATGAGGAGATTGAGCGCGATCTGACCGATGAGGAGTTTATGGCGCTCTACGAAAAATTTCCTGAGTTTGATGATTTTGACGATGAGTTCGTTGAGAACGAAGAAGAGTGGACCAGCAAGGTTGCCTTCTACATCGATGATCATATCGACAATTTCTGCGAAATTGTCAAACTATAAACTTATAATACATTATTATATATATATGAACAAGCAAGAACAGGAACTCCGTAAGAAGAGTCCGATACAGATACGCAACAAGAAGGCTTCGTTCGAGTACTTCTTCGTTGATACTTATACCGCAGGCATTGTGCTTACGGGAACAGAGATTAAGTCAATCCGTGGCGGAAAGGCTTCGCTGGTAGATTGTTATTGCGACTTCTATCAGGGCGAACTTTGGGTCAAGGGAATGAACATCTCTCCTTATTTTTATGGTTCTTTCAGCAATCATGAGGCTCGCCGCGACCGCAAGCTTCTTCTCACCAAGCGCGAATTGCGCCGTCTTGAAGAGGACAGCAAGCAGCCTGGTTTCACCATTGTTCCAACCCTCATCTTTATCGATAATCACGGTAGAGCCAAGGTGGATATTGCCCTCTGTAAGGGAAAGAAGGAGTATGACAAGCGCCAGACTCTGAAAGAAAAGGAAGACAGAAGAGAGATGGATAGAGCAATCAAGCACTTTTAGACAATGAAGAATTTAAGAGAGATTGTAAAGGAGAAGATTCTGATTCTCGATGGTGCCATGGGTACTGAGATTCAGAAGTATAATCTTACAGAAGAAGACTTCAGAGGAGAGCGGTTCCGCGATTTGCCGGGTATGATGAAAGGCAACAACGACATGCTCAACATTACTCGTCCTGATGTGATATCTGATATTTACCGACGCTACCTGGAGGCTGGCGCCGATATTATTACCGCGAATACTTTTTCGTGCCAGCGCATTTCGCAGGCTGATTATCACCTGGAGAACTGCGCCCGCGAAATGGCATTCGAGGGTGCACGACTGGCACGTATTGAATGCGATAAGTATTCTACACCTGATAAACCACGCTTCGTTGCAGGAGATGTGGGACCAACCAACAAGACTTGCTCCATGAGTCCGGACGTCAGCAATCCTGCCGCCCGCGAGATTACCTACGATGAACTTTTCACCGATGTATGCGAACAGGTGGACGGACTTATCGAAGGCGGTGCCGACGTGATTCTCATCGAAACCATCTTTGATACACTCAACTGCAAGGCGATGATAGATGCAGCGCTCACCATGATGGAGAAACATGGAGTAGAACTGCCTATCATGATCAGTCTTACGGTAAGTGATCTGGCGGGCAGAACGCTCAGTGGTCAGACTGTAGATGCTTTCCTGGCTTCGCTTTCTCCTTATCCTATCTTCTCTGTCGGCATGAACTGTGCCTTTGGTGCTCCTCAGATGAAGCCTTTCATCGAACACATGGCTCAGGTTGCACCTTATTATATAAGTGCGCATCCTAATGCCGGTTTGCCTAACGAAATGGGCGAATATGACGAGACTGCCGAATCGATGGCTCCGCAAATTGCCGAATTCATCGATGAAGGCATCGTGAATATCATTGGCGGCTGCTGCGGCACAAGTCCTGAATTCATCGCTCATTACGCCCGTATTGCTGAGGGTAAGAAGCCGCACCAGGTGGTGGAGAAACCTAAGTATATGTGGCTCTCGGGATTAGACCTTCTGCAGGTCGATGATTCCGTACATTTACCGGTTGACGCCAGTCGGTTTGTCAACGTGGGCGAACGCTGTAACGTAGCTGGTAGCAGGAAGTTCCTGCGTTTGATTAACGAAAAGAATTATGAAGAAGCCATCGGTATTGCCAGAAAGCAAGTGGCTGATGGAGCGGCTGTCGTTGACGTGAATATGGATGATGGTTTGCTCGATGCGAAAGCCGAGATGGTTAACTTCCTGAATATGATTGCAGCCGAACCAGACATTGCGAAGGTTCCGGTGATGATCGACTCTTCCAAATGGGATGTCATCGTGGCTGGTTTAAAGTGCTGCCAGGGCAAGTGTATTGTCAATTCCATCAGTCTGAAGGAGGGCGAGGAAGTGTTCCTTTCTCATGCCCGCGATGTGTTGCGCTATGGTGCAGCAGTCGTTGTGATGTGTTTTGATGAGGTAGGTCAGGCAACCACTTTCGAGCGCCGTATCGAGATAGCAGAGCGAGCTTATCATCTTCTGGTAGACAAGTTGGGCATGAATCCGCTCGATATCATCTTCGACCCGAACGTACTTGCCATAGCTACCGGTATGGAGGAGCATGATAATTATGCCGTTGAGTTCATCCGCGCAACGGAGTGGATTCATCAGAATCTGCCTGGCGCACATGTCAGCGGAGGTGTCAGTAACCTCTCGTTCTCATTCCGTGGCAATACTTATATCCGTGAGGCTATCCATTGTGTTTTCCTGCATCATGCCCAGCAGGTAGGTATGGACTTTGGTATTGTAAATGCCAAAGCCAGAATGGATTACAATAAAATTCCTGAAGAACAGCTTCAGCTCATCGAGGATGTCGTGCTGAATAGGAGAAAAGGTGCAGCTGATGAACTCATCGAGCTTGCGGCAGAGATAAAAGCCCAGGCTGATGCTGCCAAGGCTGCAGCTAAGGCAGGCGGTGTTGCTCCCAAGAAGCCGGCTGCTCCTGAATGGCGAAAGGAGAGTGTGGAAGAACGTCTGAAGTATGCGCTGAGAAAGGGAATCACCGATTTCCTGCAGCAGGATATTGACGAAGCACTTGCCAAATATCCTCATGCAGTAAACGTGATTGAGGGTCCTCTGATGGACGGCATGAACCTGGTAGGCGAACTTTTCGGAAAAGGCGAAATGTTCCTGCCGCAGGTTGTCAAGACGGCTCGCACGATGAAATCGGCAGTTTCTATCCTTCAGCCTCATATCGAGGCAGAAAAGCAGGGTGGAGCAACAACTGCCGGCAAGATTCTGATGGCAACCGTGAAGGGCGATGTTCATGATATCGGAAAGAACATCGTCTGCGTGGTTATGTCATGTAACAATTACGAAATCATCGACTTAGGTGTGATGGTTCCAGCCGAACAGATTGTACAGAAAGCTATCGATGAAAAGGTAGATGCAATCGGTTTGAGCGGACTTATCACCCCTTCGCTTGAAGAAATGGTTCATGTGGCCCGAGAAATGCAGAAAGCTGGTTTGCGCATTCCTATCATGGTAGGTGGGGCAACGACAAGCGAACTGCATGTGGCTCTGAAGATTGCGCCGGAATATGACGGACCGGTTATCTGGGTGAAGGACGCATCGCTCAATGCCGGAATCTGTGCCCGCTTCCTCAACGAGACCGAATGTCCTAAGTTTGAGGCGGAACTGAAGGAACGCTATGAGCAGCTCCGCAAGAACTATCATGAAGAGCAGGCTAAGATAGCCTCGCTCTCTGAGGCTAGAAAGAACAAGTTGGAGCTGTTCTGAAAATATAAAGAATAACAACGTTTTTAGGATAATTTTATGATTAAAACTGTGATTTTTGATATGGGTGGTGTCATCATCACTCTCGACGAGAATGAGGCAGGCAAACGTTTCATTGAGTTGGGTATGAAGGAGTTTGCGGAGAAGATGGACCCTTATAAACAGGTTGGCTTAAACGGTCAGCTGGAAGAGGGCAAGATTTCCGAGGAGGAATACCGTAGGGAAGTGTGCAAGAAGATTGGCCGTGAGGTAACCTTCGAGGAACTGCAGCATTGCTGGCTGGGCTACATGAAGGAAATTCCAGAACGCAATCTGGTTACTCTCCGCAATCTTAAGAAGCAGGGCTACCGTGTAATCTTGCTCAGCAATACCAACCCTTATGTATCAGCCTGGGTAGACAGCGAGGCGTTCTCTGGCGACGGTCATCCTATCGGCGATTATTTCGATGCGATGTATCGGTCTTATGAAGTAAAGTATATGAAGCCGGATGAGAATTTCTTCCGTTATGTCCTTTCTCAGGAACACATTCTGCCTGAAGAATGCCTGTTTATTGATGACGGTCCCCGCAACTGCTGCTCAGCCTCTGAGTTGGGCCTGTTTACTTATTGTCCGCAGAATGGCGAAGACTGGTGCGATAAGATTTACGAGCATTTGAAGTAATTATTTATGGTGATTATTTGCGCTAAAATGCAAATAATTGCCATTTTATTTTGTGCTCTGCAATAAAAAATGTACTTTTGCAGTCGCAAATATTAAATACATAATACAATGATTAAGAAGAAAAGATGGCATTGCTTGCCAGGTCAGCCTCTAACAGAGCTCGACAAGCAGGTGATGTTTTGGGAAAACAAGGGTAAACTTGTTCCTACCCGTGACTTGATTAAAACTCCAGAACAGATAGAAGGCATCCGCAAGAGTGGTGTCGTAAATACCGGTTGTCTCGATGCGGTAGCAGAGATGATTCGTCCGGGAATCAACACCCAGGAGATTGATGATCTCTGCATGCAGTATTGCAAGGATCACAATGCCATTCCTGCGTGCCTCAACTACGAGGGTTATCCTAAGAGCGTTTGTACCTCTATCAACGAAGTGGTTTGCCATGGTATTCCTAAGGAAGAGGATGTGCTCGAGGAGGGCGACATCATCAATGTTGACATGACAACCATCGTAGATGGCTACTATGCTGACGCCAGCCGTATGTTTATCGTTGGTGGCAAGACTACTCCTGAGAAGGAGCAGCTGGTTCGCGTAGCCAAGGAATGCCTGGAAATCGGTATGGAGGTTGCCAAGCCTTACTCTTTTGTAGGTGATATCGGTCATGCTATCGAGAAGCATTGCAAGAAGTATGGTTATGGTGTGGTTCGCGATCTTTGCGGTCATGGCGTAGGTTGCCAGTTCCATGAAGAGCCTGAGGTTCTTCACTATGGTCATAGAGGCACGGGCATGCTGCTCGTTCCCGGCATGGTGTTCACCATCGAGCCAATGATCAACATGGGCACCTGGCAGGTTTTCCTCGATGCGGACGATCCGTACGGTTGGGAAGTAATCACCGGTGATGAGAAGCCATCTGCACAGTGGGAGCACACGCTTGTGATGACAGAGACAGGTGTGGAGGTTTTGACATATTAACGTTAAATGTTAAGAAATGAAGGATATATATATATTAGGTATAGAGAGCAGCTGCGACGATACCTCTGCCGCAGTGCTCAAGAATGGTGTGCTGCTGAGCAATGTTACCGCCTCTCAGGAGGTTCACAAAGCTTACGGCGGTGTTGTTCCGGAGTTGGCTTCCCGTGCCCACCAGCAGAATGTGGTTCCTGTCGTTGACCAGGCCATCGCGCGTGCCGGCATCAAGAAGGAAGATCTTTCTGCCGTAGCCTTCACCCGTGGTCCGGGTCTGATGGGTTCGCTCCTTGTGGGTGTAAGCTTTGCCAAGGGATTCGCCCGTTCGCTCAATATTCCGATGATTGATGTAAACCATCTGCAGGGTCATGTGATGGCTCATTTCATCAAGGAGAGCGATGATGACCAGAGTGCACCTCCATTCCCGTTCATCTGTCTTCTCGTGAGCGGTGGAAATTCTCAGATCGTAAAGGTGAATGCCTACAACGATATGGAAGTGCTGGGACAGACCATCGATGATGCGGCTGGCGAGGCTATTGACAAGTGTGCCAAGGTACTGGAGTGGGGCTATCCTGGTGGTCCTGTCGTAGATAAGTATGCACGCCAGGGCAATCCGAAGGCATTCAGTTTCTCTGAGCCTCATATTCCGGGTTTGAACTACAGTTTCTCTGGCTTCAAGACAAGTTTCCTCTACAGCTTGCGCAAATGGGTGGCTGCTGATCCTGATTTTGTAGAGAAGAACAAGTACGATCTGGCTGCCAGCATAGAGTTTACCATCGTTGATATTCTGATGAAGAAACTCCGCATGGCTGTCAAGCAGACCGGCATCAAGCATGTGGCTGTAGCTGGAGGTGTGAGCGCCAATAATGGTTTGCGCAACGCTTTCCGCGACCATGCCAAGCGTTTCGGCTGGACTATCTACATCCCTAAGTTCAGCTATACTACCGATAATGCGGCGATGATAGGCTGCGTGGGAACCTTCAAGTATCGTGATGGCGAGTTTGCAACCATCGACTTGCCAGCCTATAGTAAAGTAACATTTAAGTAAGAAATATGGAATTTGAAACAAAGATATTGAGCAAGGGCATCCAGGAGATGCTCTACAACAGTGACAAGACAGTAGGCACAGCAGAGAGCTGCACAGGTGGTCGTATCGCCGAGGCGCTGATTTCTGTGCCAGGTGCCAGCAATTACTTCAAGGGTGGTGTAGTAAGCTACACTAACGAGGTAAAGGAGAATCTTTTGGGCGTGAGCCATGAGGTTCTTGAGGAGCAGACTGCCGTTTGCGAGGAAGTGGCTAGGGAGATGGTGCTCGGCACAATCAAGACCCTGAATGTAGACTTCGCCATTTCAGCAACGGGTGTGGCTGGTCCAACGGGTGGAACTCCAGCCATTCCTGTGGGCACAATCTATGTAGGTTATGGCGATAAGAACGATGTTCGCGTGGTAAAACTCACCGAAGATTTCGGACGCGACATCAACCTTGCAATTGCCACAAATACAGCGCTTAAAGGCATGCTCGAATTCTTGAAAGAACATGCTGAAGAACTTAAAAAAGAGGCTTAAATTGCTAATTTAAGGCTATCAAATATTAATAATCCTTAAAAGACAGCGTTCTTTTAGGGATTATTTTGTTATTACCAAATTATTTTGTAATTTTGCACTCTGTTTGGAATAGGTATCAATTAACGAATTACAAAATTAAAGATAGAAATGTCTAAGATTTGTCAAATTACAGGTAAGAAGGCACAGTTAGGTTGCAATGTGTCTCACTCAAAGCACCGTACAAAGAGAAGCTTTGATGTTAACCTCTTCAGCAAGAAATTCTACTATGTAGAAGAGGGTTGCTGGATCAGCCTCAAGATCAGTGCTGCTGGTCTTCGTCTTATTAATAAGGTAGGTCTCGATGCTGCTTTGAATCAGGCAGTAAAGAAGGGCTACGTAGATTGGAAGGACATTAAAGTTATAGGAGAATAAATATCATGGCAAAGAAAGCAAAAGGTAATAGAGTACAAGTTATCCTCGAGTGCACTGAGCACAAGAACAGTGGTATGCCAGGTACAAGCCGTTACGTGACTACAAAGAATCGTAAGAACACTCCTGAGCGTCTTGAGTTGATGAAGTACAACCCAATCCTTAAGAAGATGACTCTTCACAAGGAGATTAAGTAAGCTCGCTTACAAGTTTATAAACAATTTTATCAATTAAATAGACTATGGCAAAGAAAGCGGTCGCTACCCTCCACGAAGGTAACATGGATGGTCGCGCATATACAAAGGTTATCAAGATGGTTAAGAGCCCTAAGACTGGTGCATACGTTTTCGATGAGAAGATGGTACCAAACGAGGCTGTTAAGGATTTCTTCAAGGATTAATTTCCTTGCAGATGATGCATCGTTGAATTAAGATTACATCAAAATTCAAATATAAAGATAAAGGTCGCTCCCCAATTAGGGGAGCGACCTTTTTTTTTCATGTGTCGGTGCTGGGGGGTAACTCCCCACATCTACTCTATTAGCCGTAGCTTACTCCAGTCCATCGCTGCCGCCAGGAGTGGTAGTGCCGCTGTCGCCGCCATTAATTATTAACTATCAACTATCATCCCCCCATGCATGATGTTACTCCGAGGGTAGTGCCGAGCGCCGTCAAGATTGTGAGTACAATCTGAAAAATCTGTTTCCAAGTTTCTTTCTTCATAATTTTCTAGTTTTTTTAGTGATTAATAATGTTCTTGATTACAGGTGCAAAGATACTACATTTTTCCTACACCACCAAAAATCACCTTGCAGAGTTATGTGAAATTCCATTAACATTTCTGCCATAGATTGTGAGGGGAAAAACATGGAAATTAGAACTTTTTACGTTAAAATACATATTTGATAAGTAGATTTTGAAGAAAATATTTGGAGAAATCAAATAAAAACAGTATCTTTGCAGCACTAGAATCCGCCATGCTTCCCATAGAACAGCGTACCAGGGCGGAACTTTTTGTTTATATGCGTATGGAATATATTAATCCACCACTTGGTACAGCAACCCTTTTAGCCAATCTTCAAAATGAGGGATTGGTGATTATGGATGAGAGAAAGGCAAATGCTTTTCTTGAGAATTACAGAAGATTATAGCAGATTATGATTATCTCATTGACGATGATGGAAGTGGCGAAATTGCAGATTTGGTTGGAATAAATAATAGTAGTAACATCATCGATATCACTCTATTATAGATTGCCGCGTTATTTGTAGTAAATAAATGGAATATGTCAAACATAAACAAGTTAATAGGCGAAGCAACAGCCTACGATAAGAAGCAACAACTCGAAGTCAAACGACCTAAGAGTTGGCTAAAAAGTGTTTCTGCCTTTGCCAATGGCGAGGGCGGAACATTGGTGTTTGGTATCAGTGACGACGACCATGTGATAGGACTTGCTGATGCTGAAGGTGATGCAGAGAGAATAAGTGAGGAGATAAAAACCAAACTTGACCCTATACCTGCTGTCAACCTCGAATTTAAGGAGGTGGGCGGAAAGAAGCTTGTGCTGCTTCATGTCTATAAAGGACAAGAGACACCATATTATTATATAGGTGATAAGCAACGATTGGCATTTGTAAGGGTTGGCAATGAATCTGTGGTAGCTAACAGGCTTCAATTGAAAAGCCTTGTTATGAGAGGTGCTGGTCGTTCGTTCGATGCTATCCCATCACCATACAAGTTTGAGGATATGTCTTTCTCCAAGCTCAAATCTGTTCATTTTAAGCGATTGAACCAATCGTTTGATGATAGTGATTTCGTTTCATGGGGAATAGTTGACAATGACGGGAAACTAACCAATGCCGGTGCATTATTGGCAGATGATTCCCCTATACGCCATTCTCGTATCTTCTGCACACGTTGGAATGGACTTGACATGACGAGTGGTTTGGGGGAGGCTTTGGATGATGCCGAATTGGAAGGTAGTGTCATCAGTCAATTGCAAGATGCTGTTGCTTTTGTGAGAAATAACTCTCACAGAAGATGGTGGAAAGAAGCTGAATATCGAGAAGAACTGCCAGATTATCCAGAGCGTGCCGTAACCGAAGTGATATGCAATGCCATCATTCATCGTGATTACATGGAACTTGGCAGTGAGATACATATAGATATGTATGACGACCGTATGGAAGTGTATTCCCCTGGTGGCATGTTTGATGGACGATTGATACAACAACTTAATCCTCTGACTGTGCCATCAAAACGTCGCAACCCTTTACTTGCAGACTTTTTCCATCGCTTGAAACTCATGGAGCGTAGAGGCAGTGGAATGAAAAAGATTATTGGTGAATACAAGCGTTTTGAGAACTTGGAAAATTATCACGCACCAGAGTTCAGTTCCAATGCAACGGAATTTCATGTTACTCTATGGAACCTCAATTATGGGGTGGATGTCGTAAAAGACAACCCTCATGTCATAAAAGAGGCAAATGATGTCGTAAAAGATGTCGTAAAAGAGACGGATGATGTCGTAAAAGAAAAAGCAAATGTCACAAAAGAATTTGCAAAAGCTCAACGACAAATCTATAAGTTGATTTCTCAGACGCCTCAAATCAGTGCTGCCCAAATGTCGGAAAACATGGGGATTTCTTTAAGACAAGTACAGCGATACCTCAAACAACTTTCCGACCAAAACCTAATTGTAAGAGAAGGAGGTCGCAAAAATGGCGTTTGGAAAATCTTGGACGATGAATACGAAGGTTTCTTTAAAAGAATATAAACGATAAAGGTCGCTACCCAAATAGGGGAGCGACCTTTTTTTTTCGTGTGTCGGTGCTGGGGGTAACTCCCCACATCTACTCTATTAGCCGTAGCTTACTCCAGTCCATCGCCGTCGCCAGGAGTGGTAGTGCCGCTGTCGCCGCCGCTAGGGGTAGAGCCGCCTCCGTCGTTGTCCTTGCCGTCGCCCGGCACAGAGCCCTCGTCGGTAGTCTTGCCGTAGGTGTCATACTCCTCTATGCGGCATTTCTTGCGCAGCTCAGCGTTGCTCCAAGTCTTGGTGTTACGCACGATGAGGTGTACGCCCTCCACGCTCGCTGCCGATACCTTGTCCTTGGTATCCTCGGCACGTGATGTCATACCGATGGAGAAGAGACCCAGGTCGGAGAGTCGTACGCTCTTGCCATCGAGGATGAGCTCCTGCAGGCAGTCGAGTGTATCCATCAATACGCCGTGTACGGTGCCTCGGCTGTAAGGAGAGTTGTGCTCCGAGATGTGAGTTACAAACTCCTCGAAGTTCATCTCACGGTCAGTTACAGCAGTTGCGTAATACATCTGCTTGTTCTTGTTAGGTCCGCTCTGAGGAGTGCGAGTTACTTTACGATACTTCAATGTTCCTTTTGTTGCCATAGTTCTTTTTGTTTTAAAGTGATTGAAAAATAGTTTATACCCCCATGCATGATGTTACTCCGAGGGTAGTGCCGAGCGCCGTCAAGATTGTGAGTACAATCTGAAAAATCTGTTTCCAAGTTTCTTTCTTCATAATTTTCTAGTTTTTTTAGTGATTAATAATGTTCTTGATTACAGGTGCAAAGATACTACATTTTTCCTACACCACCAAAAATCACCTTGCAGAGTTATGTGAAATTCCATTAACATTTCTGCCATAGATTGTGAGGGGAAAAACATGGAAATTAGAACTTTTTGCGTTAATATTCATGCTTGACATAAAATTCTAAGATAATATTTGTATAATAATCTATAAAATATAGAGTACAAGTATGGCTTTACGGTATAAAAACCTTACCTTTGCAGTCGGAAATATTTGCAATGATTCCGACCAAAAATCAAATAGTAAAGCTATGCAAGAAGCTGTAGTAAACAAAATTAAGAGCAAGATAGCACATTGTAAGTTCGGGGAGGTGTTCTTCGTGTCATCCTTTCCGCAGTATGATGTGGAATACGTCACCAAGCTACTGGCGATATTCGAGAAGGAGGGGATTATCTCCCGAATATCAAAAGGTGTGTATGTCAAGGCACGCAAGACTCGCTTTGGCATACTGTACCCTTCTGCCTTTGAATTAGCATCGGAAATAGCCAAGCGAGACAAGGCGGTGATAATTCCTACTGGAGTGACAGCAGCCAACCAATTGGGCTTCTCTACACAGGTGCCTATGACAACGAGTTTCCTTACGACAGGCTCCAGCAGAAAACTCTCCATGGGAAAACGCATGGTCGTATTGAAGCATGGTGCTCCAAGAAACTTTGCTTTTAAAGGCGTGTTGATGCGTGATCTTGTACAGGCACTTCGCTGTATTGGCGAAAACAACATAACGGATGAGGATGAGAAGCAAATTTCCAAGCTGTTGGCGGAAAATCCTGAAACGGAGACTATAGAGCACGACCTGCTGTTGGCTCCTGTATGGATGAGAAATATTATCAGACGAAACATGAAAGACAAGGCATTATGAGCAAATGGATAGATTTTACAATAGATGAGCGCAAGGCGATGATACAGGCTGTCAGCGATGAAAAGCAGATAGATGAGGCATCTGCCGAAAAGGACTGGTGGGTAACGGCTGTGCTCTATGTCATATTCCATACCAGTATTGGCGAGTATCTCTTATTCAAAGGTGGTACAAGTCTTAGCAAGGGATGGAACATCATCAATCGTTTCAGTGAGGACATTGATCTTGCGCTTTCAAGAGACTTCTTCTTGAATGTCAAGAACCTTGCCTGTGCCAATTGTACTTCGAACACACAAATCCACCATTTGCGAGAAAAGGCACAGGATTAAATGGCAGAACTTCAAGAACGTTTCCGCAAGATTTCAAACGAGCTATAACTACAAATATAAATATAGACTCTATATCTTCTCTTGTATGCCAAGGACTTAGCTCCTTACGAGGATGAGAATGGTAAGATTATCTACGGATTTAGAGTTTCAATAAAAAAGAGTATTTTTGCAGCAACAAATCCCACCACGCCTCTCAACGATGCGTACCACGGTGGGACTTCGCTTTTTATAAAGGGTATATGAATTACGACAAACAACCGATAAACGTAGAAGAACAGGTTGCTAATAATGTTCTTGATTACAGGTGCAAAGGTACTACATTTTTCCTACACCACCAAAAATCACCTTGCAGAGTTATGTGAAATTCCATTAACATTTCTGCCATATTGTGTTAAAGAAAATAACTCATCGTTTTGCGGGTCATAACTCATAGCTTTGTGATGAGATAGTCATAGTTTTAGGGGCAATGAAAGTATGCATCTCGATACCGCTAAAAAATCGATTACAAATTACAATTTCAGTTATTACAGTTTTATTTTGACCCAATATCACGCTTTTAAAATGTAAGTATAGAAAAGTATATATAAATATATAATTATATATATTTATATATAAATATTTGTAGTAACAGATTGTTACTACCTTCAAACCCTTATACCCCCTCAGGAAAAAACTGTAATAACTGAAATTGTAATTACCGTAATACAAATAATCTTCAAAAATCCTTGGTGGTTTCAAAATAAAGTCGTATATTTGCGGTCGAAACGCAATGTTGCGGCTATGACCCATAAAATTATTAATGGTATGGCAAGATATATAGACCCACGTGTGGACTGGGCTTTCAAGCGTATTTTTGGGAGCGAGGACACTAAAGAGTGCTTGATAACATTCCTGAACGGATTGTTTGATGGAGAGTTGGTAATCAAGGATGTGACGTTTGGAAAAACGGAGAAACTTGGTTTGCGACCAGATGAGCGTGGTGTTATCTTTGATGTCTACTGCGTTACAGATGAAGGTAAGCATATCATTGTAGAGATGCAGAAGAAGGAGCAGGATTATTTTGCCGATAGAGCTTTGTATTACACTGCTCGTGCCATTGTAGAGCAAGGTATTAAGGGAGAGTGGAATTATCATTTAGCACCCGTCTACACCATTTGCTTTATGGATTTTAAGTCTGATAACCCAATGTTGGATGGATTCAGGACCGATTTAGTACTGACGGATTTGCGAACACGTCAGCGATTGTCGGACAGAATGAGAATAGTATATCTACAGCTTCCCCTGTTCACAAAGCAGAGTGAGGAGTGTATGGATATATTTGATTGTTGGATTTATATTATTAAGAATATGAACATGTTTGAGCAAATGCCATTCCGAGAGAAATACCCAGTATTTCGCAAGCTAGCAGAGATTGGTGATCTCCGCAAACTTTCCCGTGAGGAACAGGAACTATACGATGAAGATATCAAGAATATGCGTGATATCTACGCCACAAGAATGTTTGATATACACAAGGAGAAAAAAGAGACGGCTCTTCGCCTCTTATGTATGGGCTTGACCTTGGAGCAAGTGGCTGCCGGCACTCAACTTCCTCTGGAAGAAGTGAGTAAACTAGCTAAGAGCCAAATCGATTAACGATGAAGAAATTATGAAAAAACATAGTATAAGTATATTTAAAATCACCCCCCCATAAGCGGGGTGATAATAGCTATTGTAGCTATCTTCTCTATAGTTCTTGCCGGTTGTAGCAAGGACGAAATCCTTAGTGATACCCATCCCGAAGTCAGCATCACAGTCCAGCAGGGCGATACCCCTGCCGTGAGCTACTATGCCATCACCGACTCCACAGGCATTGGCTTCACCTCCCAGGGTATAGCGTATACTCATTAGCTGCTGGTAGTAGTGTGTTAAATTTGAATAAGGAAATTGTTGGCAAAGTCGTTTTAAAATATCCACATTCTCTTTCGGAGCAGACCGCTATTGCTACCATCCTCTCTGATTGCGACAAGGAAATCTCTTCCTTGGAGGAGAAGATGAACTTGAAGAGTGGTGGCTTTAGTATTCGAGAGATGAAGACTAGATGGGGTAGCTGCAACCAGCGTACTCATAAGCTTCTCTTTAATCTAGAATTAGCTAAGAAACCTCAGCCATGCATAGAGTATGTGGTGGTACATGAACTGGCTCATATTGTGTCGAAAAATCATGATACCCAGTTCAAGGCAGTGTTGGATAAGCATTTGCCATTATGGGAGAAGTATAAGAATGAGTTGAATGAGTTTATCATATAAATGTATAATGCTACAGAGGTTGTATAAAAGACGATTAGGGGAATGGGGAGAGGTTATCCTCTTGATTTCCATCGGCGGAGTTAGGGGGTGTAAACTAAACTGTGTCAAGGCTTGTAGAGAGAGTTTACACTCTCCACTCTCTACAACGAGGACATGTGCACAGAACCTTACTTCAGCCATTATCCGTTCTTCGGACTGCCTACAGAAGTTGAGGACTGCGACATCATCTATCACGAGTAACAACCCCTTTAACAACATCAGATATGAACACTACAGAATATTTCAAGAGAACCATACAAGCCTATTTGGAGGAGCGTGCAATGGAGGACGAACTCTTTGCAGCCAAGTCACGAGAACCTATTTGTCCAACCATTACAGTATCTGACAGTTGGACAAAAAACAAGCCTAATTGAGATACAATTAGAGGAATTGATAATTTTAATATAGACTTTATCGAATCCCAATTCATACAAATTAATGGGTGGCATTATACCATCGTGTATATATTTTTGGATTTGAAAGTCTATTACTACTAGGATCAGAAGTAGTAATACCAGAATAATGATTAATGGGCAATATTCCTTTAAAAGCAGAATAGTATTGTGGAGTATGACATTTGAATAATATTGTTTTCCTCAATTGATTTGAAAATTCATCAAGAAGCACAATATCATTACAAATCTTATTAATATAGTCTTCAAAATCAAAGAAAATAGCCGGAGTATATCCATCCATTACCTGGATACTATTTGCTGATATATTATTATTTTGATTTTCGATATTAATTCTTTTCACAATATTTGCCAATTGTTCTAATTCTTGACAATTCGTAACGGCTGCTGTACCATATGGATATGTATATTGACTATAAAACTCATAAAATGCTTGAATAACTCCCTTATAATCAACATTTCCTATAAGATATTTCCCACATTCATGATATGGGAATCCATATGCCATTACTTCAGTGGGACTAGCTATTAAATATTTCGTGACATCTTTTAAATCATATGCAACCTCGATTGAAGACATATAGCAATCATCAAATAGTATATATTCCATAGTAATTCCGGACTCTAAAATTGCTTGAGCCAAGACAGACGTTTCTATTTGATATTCCTGTGTTAATCCACCGAAATATCTTGTCATTGGGCCATTACTTACATTATAATGAAATATCTCTTGAGTTTCATTGGATTTTGTATGAATTACTGGCAACCATCCCATTCCATGGCAGCCGATAATTAATCCATATTTCTTTCCAGGCGCATATTCTTTTATAGCCTTCAATATATTAGAAATACCCTCTTGCGAAGTAAATCTTTGATTGTCATAAGTTCTAATATTCTCAACGATACAACTTCCATTATCATACTTTAATTCCATGAGATCCGCAGTATTTGGCGTTGTAGCTAAACAGACCATGACTCGTGTATTTTGTGAGCCTCTTTCTTCTATACTTTTAGAAAAATCTTTTATGTTTTGTTGAAAATAAGGTAACAAATTTGAACTCCAAGGGAAAAACATTATGACTGTTTGTTCATTTTCTTCCTTTGGAACAACAATTTCTTCTTCACTCGAACATGAAATCACGATAGTCAGTGAGGCCAACGTGATAAATATGAATATTATATGTGATAATTTATTTTTATTTATGTTCATTGCTTAACACATTTATTTATTCCAAAGTTAGTGATTTTTTTGCCAACAATAGCTATTTTGTGTTATTTTTTACGATATTTTTCGTCTTATTCACCTATATTAGCTTAAACTGACTCGTATCGTTTTAAACGAATCATTTTGAATTGCCTAGCAACAAAGCCTCAGATTGCCTCAATCCAAGGAATATTCGTCTCGTAACCCATATCAAAATCAATTTCTATTTTCATTGGAGTATTAATAGTTTTTTGAGTATCTATTTGTTCTCCTGTCGTTATAGATTTATGTTGTATATCCAACTTACAAAATGCTGGCGATTGGACTGGCTGTTATTCAGAAATAATGAAAATTTTTCATTATCTTTGCACCCAAATTGCGACGTGAAGTCGTACAAGTAATTGTTCTTTGAAACTAAAGAACCTCTTATTCCGTTAAGAGTAGCCTACCGAAGCGTGCGTAGTTGGCAACGACTGGGTGCGAAGCCTTCGGGACAATATGATGAAGTCTTGAACATCACAAGACGTAGTTGTTAGGCTGACCGACAAGAAATAACGTAAAGTAACCATCGTTACCAACCATCGTAACAAAGAATTGGCTCACGGATGTTGAAGAGCCATGCCAAAAGGCAAGTGGACAAGTTAGTTATGTTTTGGGAATGGCTACACGGATGTCGTTCCACCGGTGGAGAGATGGGTACTTTCTAAAGGATTAACGACAATGTGCCGACCACATCTACCGTAAATTTTCCAAAAAGTAGAAGGCTAGAGGGCAAGGGTGCTTGCTCTCTAGCTTAAACTAAAAAACTTTTACTTTTTGATATTTTAAATGTAACAAAAAAACAAAAAAGTTAATATTACTATCGAATATTCGGATTTCTATATAAGAATAAAATTTGGGTGATAGCAATATTATTACGAACTTCGTATCGTAATAATATTGTAATATGGCTAATCAACAAAAGAATACAGGCAATAAAACAAGAAAATATAGACTTCTTCTGAAGGGTGCGGTTGTCAAAGAGTTGAGTGGATTTCTCGACACTTTGATAGCTGTTGGTATCCTGAAATATGCAGAGGCAAAGGCTGACTTTGGTATGGATTATGTGACCATCAGAAATGTGCAACAGAAGGAGGATGCCGCATCTGCTGCCACACTGGATAAACTTGTGTGGGTGGTGGCTTATTATATAGAAGTGTATAGAAGAAAAGTGGAAGCTGAGCCTGAGAGCTTGGAGAAAAAGCAAAAGCTTCATGACATTTTAGACCTAGAAAAGGATTTTGAGAGAATATTCGGGTGTAAGGCTCTGTATGTTCTTAACCTAGCTAAAGATGGGATAGACTTGCGCCAAATAGTGAAGGAATAGTAGCTGATTTGGTGTAACTACCTATAATCATATAATGTAAAACTAATAAATTTCCAACACCCTTATGAAGATTCATATCAGAATGGGCGAAGATCATTTGCCTTAAAAACTACCATATGCAACAAGGTTGTGTGCGGACACCGTTTGCTAGAAGTCCTTTCCCCAATGATAGGTAAACGTGACTTGTTCTTTATCATTAACATTCTAACAAGAAAAGGAAAATGTCGTTAGAAGAAATTTTTGCCCAGGCAATTCTGACTGGTGGAGTAACCATACTGAATTGCTCTGTAGTCATTGGTAGCAATGCGCAGGTGAGTGATTTTTTGCAGAATACAGCTGCTAGTACCCAAAATCTTAAAGGAGACCAGGAAATCAAGGTGGACCCCAGACTCAAGACTGAGAAGGCTGCCCTGATATGGAAAACACTGGCAGAACATAAGTATATTCATACTGAGGGCTCTTGGTATGTATGGGATCGTACGCAGGCTGAGTATGGATATATGGTGTATATCGTATCCGATATTCTGGGAGTGAAGCACCCTGCTAACAATACTATCATGTGGAAACCTTTTCAAGCCCTATTCTTGAATGCTTCGCATATCGAAGGTGTGGCTAAAGCATCGGTGAGCAATAACATATCACAGTTTAGTAATTATAATGCCTGGTGTAATGAGGCAAAAAATATTCGAAGAATTTTATTGGAATATATCTCTTGATTTTCAGATACTTATAGCTGATATAATCGTATAATATTATATAACAGTTATAAAGATAACATTTTACTTCTTAGTACCTTTGTCCCCGTAATCAGATGCACAGCGCGTCTGGTTGCGGGGACTTTGCGTATTGCGGGTTCTCAATCTTTTAATACATATAATATGTTTACAAGACTAATGGCGCAGCACCCGATATTCGGGGATATGAGAGGCGCAGTGAATGAGAAGGGAGTGGTGCTCTTCCTGGTGAACGACGTGGTGGACATGTTTGGGCTGAAGCCCGAACGAGTGGTGGCTAGAGTGATGGCATCCCAGGGCATGCTCCACTGGTTTGACCTGAAGCTACAGGAGGGCGGCATGGTGTCGGCTCCGATGTGCGACGTGAGAATGTTTCTGGACTTGACTTGCGACGTGGGCTGGAAGGGCAAGAAAGCCATGGAGTGGGTAGGGAAGAAGCTGGTGGCTGACTTCCAGGACGAGGTGAAGCGCAAGAAGTATGAGCTGGATGTGCCGCCCGTCATGGAGAGAACGGACAAGAAGTTTGACCTCCACTTCTATGACGACGTGATGATGGTGAACCATCAGGTGTTCCCAATTTTTATTTTAAGTTAAAGAGATATTAATAACCCATTATTTTTTTTACAAAGTTATGAAGAAAGCAACTAGCAAGAAGCTGCTCAATGCAGTAAAGGTGGACGGTGCAGTGATCACCGAGGAGAATGGTAACGTATCAGTGCGCAAGGCGCCATGGAACGAGACGGAGGTAATCAGTGACAAGCCGCAGGTGATCAGGGGCAGGATGATATTCTCGGGTGGCGAGAATGGGCGAGGCGACTGGGTGGACTTCAAACCTTATGTGCAGGGCAAGCGAGAGAAGCCCTTCACGGAGATTCTCAAGACCAAGCACGGGGTGGTGCGCACTAGCAAGCGAACCGTGCAGGTGAACTATGCCTTCTCCAAGGACATGAGCAAGGCGGAGATTCTGCGCTGCCTCAAGGGTGAGCACCAGGAGATGGTGAAGGCTATCAAGCCCTTCAAGGAAAATGTGGAGTGGGAGGACTATAAGGAGTAATAGATAATGTATAATTAATAATGTATAATTAAGCATGAACCACTTTATTGCAATGAATCCTCAGCGTGGGGGCAATAAGGGCAGCGCTAGCTGCCTGCCCCTGGCTGAATATGACAAGCTGATAGCTCAGCCTTGGCTCCACGATATGGTGGAGCAGATACGTGGGGGCAATGACAAACTGAAGGGGCTGATGCCCTTCCGCTGCGGCCACTACAGCCGATTCCTCAAGAATCATCGCTCGCAGAAGGATGCTGACCCTACGAGTTTCCTCTTCCAGACCACCATCGACATCGATGATAAGGAACTGGTGGGTATCGCCATCGAAATGGCAAGGCAGCTGAATTGCAGCGACTCCATCTGGAATGGAATGCTACTGCATCTGGAATACTCGGCTCGTGAGAAGCTCCACATCGACATCCGAATGCCGATAGGTATGACTATCGAGGAGACGCAGAGAGCGTATTGTGAGGCACTTGGCGTGCCCTGCGATGAGAGTTGCTTCACCCCAGAGAGAATCCTCTTTATCACGGATCAGGACTCGGAGATCTATCGCTCCAAGGACTGGTATGCTGTGCTTCCAGCCGATGAGTTGAAGGCTCGCAGAGAGGCTTATCTGAAGCGTGGTCTCACCATCGACGGCAGACGGCAACAGGGCACTCAACCCCAACCATTCAACATTCAACACTCAACATTCAACACTCAACAAAATATTCCTGACGGATTACCAACCTCTGGTACCGCCAGCGAGAAGAGCCTGATAGCCTTCGACCTCTTCACGGAGTCGGCAGGACTGAAGAATGTGAATATCGATACCGAGGGCTCTCGCCACTCCTCACTTCTTGCCATCATGAGCGCAGGAGCGAGCAGGATGATGAGCGAAGAGGAGCTGAGAAGAGTAGTGGCAGTGAAGATGCCTAGCTTCGCCCAAGAGCGTGACTGCCAGCAGCTGATCCATGACTTCTATGAGAAATATGGAGACAATTCGAAGCCATTCTCTAGAGATGTAATCCGCATCAATGCGCAAGCAGAGACTCAGGCTAATCAATTAAGAATTAATAATGAAGAATTAAGAATTCAAGGCGCAAGTGCAGGTAATCAAACAGTTCAAAGTTCAAACCTCAATGTTCAAAGTTCCGAAGATGATTATCCCGCTCCGCCCGAGATGCCGAAGAAGCTGCCTAAGCTCGTGGAGCTCCTCGTGTCTCAGACACCGGATATCTATAAGCCTGCCGTAGCCCATGCCATCTTTCCTCCGCTAGCCACCCACCTCTGCCGCACCTATTTTAATTACATCGACAATGTGGAGCATGAGGCTACGCTAATGTGTTGTCTCTTAGCTGGTACGGGCGCAGGAAAGAACTGCGTGCAGATGCCTATCAACCTGATTATGGAAGACATCAGAAAACGAGACAAAGATAACCTGAAACGAGAGAAGGAGTGGAAGGATGAGGTGACAAGAAAAGGTGCTAACAAGGATAAGCGTAAGCGACCTGAAAACCTCGTGATCCAGGAGATAGACGCCGATATGACCAACCCTGCCTTCGTGATGCGTACCGCCGAGGCGCAGGAGCATTTCCTCTATACTGCTCTCAACGAGATAGACCAGTTTGATAACCTAAGGGGCATTGGCAACCAGCAGTTTCGTATCATGTGCCTCGCCTTCGACCCTGGTAATCAATATGGACAAACCCGAGTGGGCACGCAGAGTGTTACGGAGCGAGTAACCATCCGATTTAACTGGAATGCCTCGACCACCATCAACAAGGGTATCCGATATTTCTCCAAGGTATTGACCGATGGTCCTATCTCTAGAATCAACTTCTGTACTATCCCAGAGCGTGATATAGGAGCCGAGATGCCTGTCTATGGCACATACGATGACACATTCAGAGAGAACTTAAAACCCTATATCGAGCATCTTAACATGGCTTCTGGTACTATCAATTGCCCTGAGGCTTTCGCCTTGGCACAGAAGCTGAAAGAGGAGAATGCCGACTTTGCCCGTATGAGCCAAGACAGGGTTTACGAGAACCTCTCGTTCAGAGCCAATGTCATTGCCTATCTGAAGGCTTGCGTGCTCTATGTGGCGAATGGGTGCCAATGGGAATCCGAGATAGAGGAGTTTGTGCGCTGGAGCGAGCAGTATGACCTGTACTGCAAGATGAGATTCTTCCGAGATGCTATCGTGAAGTCGGAGCAGGAGGGAGTGAAGTCGAGCAAAAGAGGGCCTTCCAATATGCTGCAACTTCTGCCAAATGAGTTCTCTTATCAGCAGGCTGAGCAGTTGAGAAGCGACTTGGGGCTGGATACCAAGGGCACCCGACGGATGATAGCCACCTGGGTGTTCAGAAAGTATATCGTGAAAGTGGAGGCAGGCGAACAAGGCGTTAATGCTGGTAATAACACAGCTGATAACAGCCATTGCAATTACAATTACGGTAATTACAGTTTTTATCGCAAGCTATGTTTTCTCAAAAAAGAATCTAAATAGAAACAATTATGGAAATCGTACTCAAAAGAATAGCTAAGCAGAATACTTACACCATAGGGCGTATGTATATCCTGAAGGACGAGGAGGTGGAGCGCAAGGTGAACTATACGCTCAATAAGGACCAGAAGCGCAGCTTCTGCCATGTGGTAGATGTGGGCAAGCTGGACGGGGAGCACTACTTCTGCGATACCCTGGAGCCTACGTGGCGCAACCTGCTGGGCATCACCCTGTTGCCCCAAGAGGAGAATGTGCGCCTGGGGCGAGTGTCGGAGAAGAAGGCGCAGAAGATGAAGGGCAAGACTGCCATACCCGAGGGCACTTATCCGCTGCTCATCACCAAGTCGCCGAGATTCAAGCAGTGGCTGCCCCTGCTGCAGGGCGTTCCTGGCTTTGAGGGCATCCGCATCCATGCCGGCAACTACCCCGATGATACGCAGGGCTGCATCCTGCCGGGCGAAAACAAACTCCGAGGCATGGTGGTAAACTCCCGCATCTGGCTGCATCGCCTCGTCAATGCCATCACGGCGGCGAGAGACCGGGGCGAGAGCATCTGGATCACCATCATCTAGTAGCCGAAGTTCTCCGAGCGGCGGCGTTGCCTCTAATGCAGCCCACGCTCGGAGAGCGAGGGCTGCTACCTATGTGGTATGCTTTTGTTTTATTGCTCATTGGCTTCATCACATGCTACCATCTCGGCTCCTCGATATATCACAACGAGTTTATGGAGCGTGGTGGTCTTGACGGACTCCCTCACGATGTCGCTATCGGCATATCGGCATATTTGCGCTGAGGCATCCTTGAAGAGTTGCTTCACCTGCTCGTCGGTGGTGCTGGACTTGCAATATTTCAATTCGATGATGTACGAGTCTACCATGTCCTTATAGATGTCACATAACGGACAAAGGAAGATGTCGGCATAACCACCATCATTATCCAACTCTGAGATAGGACGGTAGAAGCGATTCTGGGATGTCATTGCCAGGGTAAAGCCATGCACGAATGCCTCTCCCTTCTGCTTGTCTCGCTGAGAAGAATAACGCTTCAAACTGTCTGCGATAAAGTCAAAGTATGCTTTGTAGTCGCCATGATAAGCCAATCGACTCTCCAATTTGCCTTTTCCGTAGGTGTCGTATATCAAGTCGTTTTCCTCGTATGTGTTTAGTAGATAAGTATACATCTGGTCTCGCACCACTTCATTAGGAATGATAAACTTAGTGTCACCATCACTGGTTCCGTCTATCGTTAACATACCGAAATAGAAAAGCAGGCTTACAAAATTATCTGGGTCATTGATGCGCTCAGCAGGGAAGTGCTCCACCAACTTGCCTGTTACATATCCCTTGGTTACCAACTGCTGGATGATGCTGGCATCATGGGCAAACTCCTTGTCATGACGGATGAGCATGCGTATCTTGTCATAGTCGATACGGATGTTACTTTCTATCATGGAATCAGGAATGTCATAATCATTGTGGATGTAGTTGTCCAAGAAATTGAGCACCATCACAGAATTATACATTGTGGTCTTGCCATATCTTTTGATAGAAAAGCAATAATTGTCATACCAAGGTTTCATCTCTTTAATGAGTTCATCTACAGTATGATTGAAAGGCAGCACGCTGGAATAATACTCCAACATCTCACGCACTTCCTCTTCCGTGAATCCTGTCATCTCATTAAACTGAGGATGTAATGAATAGTTGGTTCCGATGTTGAAACCACTTGTCAGGTCATCCATCGTAACAGGACTGACACCCGTCACGAAGATACGCCCCAAACTTGTGACTGATGCACCCTTGATGGTATCAAAGAACTTACGCAGATACCCCTCACCATGTGTTTGCTGACGATAGTTGCCTTCATGCGCTTGGTTGGCAAGTATCTGATTGGTGAAATGATCATATTCATCAATGAAGAGGTAAATCTTCTGATTGGTCTTTTGGCATTGTCCGTCAAGATAGCTCAACTGTGAAACTGCATCTTTCTGTTGATTTAAGCCTTCCTTAGTGCCTTCGGGCAATAGGTGAGAGTAAAGATCTACGAAAAGGTTGAAACGGATACTGCAATAATTGTCCATGCCCTGCTGATAATCGTCCAAACCGCCAACTATTTGGGCAAAGTTAAGATGAAGAACCAAATACTGGTTGCGCTCAGGCGTAGGGTTTTGTCCAATATACAGTTTGCCAAAAATGTCCTCGAAGGCATCTTTCTTATTGACATCATAGTAATTTTCGAGCATGGAGAGGGTAAGGGTCTTGCCAAAACGGCGAGGCCTAATGTAGAAGAAGTATTTGTTAGCCTCTTCTATATCCTCGATAAAAGGTGTTTTGTCAACATAGTAACAATCATCTTTTATCACATCCTCAAAGTTTTGCATACCGTATGGTATGCGCTTGCGATAGATTCGCTTTCTTCTTTCTTTTACTACCATAGCTCTATGATTATTAATAAGATGCTGCAAAGGTACTATTTTTATTTGACAAAGCCAACGATGAGAGGATTTTTTTCAACGTTTTGTTTTAACTTTTTCAGTTTCTCGGAGTCTAAGGAGTGTAAGCTGGCAGGCTATGCTACATTGACGGGTTCAAACATCTTCTTATCATCGTTTGACACCTCTCACGGCCTGGCTCTCTAACGGATTCTCCGGCCAGAAATGCTTAGGGTATCGGCGCTTCAGTTCCTTGCGGACTTCGAAATAAGTGCCTTGCCAAAAACTTGCGAGATCCTGAGTGAGCTGAACGGGCTTGAAGCCGGGAGATAACAACTCAAGCAGAAGGGGCTGTCTGCCAGCATCGACAGTGGGAGTTGATGTCATTCCGAAACACTCCTGAAGCCGCACACTCAGAACCGGGGCTTCGGCTCCCAGGCGATAATCGATGCGGATATTGCTGCCCGATGGTACACGGATGTGGGTGGGAGCAAGGCGGTCTATCTCCTGCTGAAGCTCATAAGGAAGGATGTTCCAAAGGATTTCGCACAGGTTGAGTTTCTTCAGCTCAGCTACTGTCGTTTTCATCTTGCCGCCCTCTTCAAGATAGAATGGGAGCCACGCTTGGGCAGTTGTCAGGAGATGCTCCGTCGACAGGTCTGGAATCTCCAATTCCGGATGCCACTCAGCTACTTGTGCCACGCGCTGTTGCAGGCGATGAACCGATTCGTTCCAATCGAACATGCTGAGTCCGTCTTTTCTGGCAGCTTCGCAGATAATGTCTGAAACTGTCTCTCGGTTGGCATTTTGTATCGGCTTGCTGTCTATGATGAGCGCTCCTATCCGTGTTTCCTGCTGCATCTTTACCTCCAGCGCTTTGCTGTCCCATGAAATATTCTCGCAGGTTTGTGCCGGCAAGTTCTTCCAGTTGACGGGGGCTGAGAGAAATACTCTTCCTTTACGTCTCTGTGCGGGATTGGATGATGAGGTTGAAGATAGGTTGAGTGATGCGATGGCAAGCCATTCGTTTGCTGCCATGCTGTCGCACGGGTCGATGAAAATCGTGTTGCCATTCGACATCTTGAAGTTGCCCGCATGGTCGGTGGCATGGGCGATGCGCTCAGGGTAGGCTAGGGCGATGAGATGGCCCACTTCCTCAGCATCAATTGGCTCGTTGTCTTCCCTGATACGCAGCATCTTCCTGTATTCCTGGGCAATCTGAGCGATACGGTTCCAACGTCCCAGATTCTTCTTGCAGCGTGCGGAGCGGAGGAGTGAAAGGCGGAGCGTCATGTCAGAATCCTCATTTTCACCCATCGGATCTTTCTCTTCCAGCAGAGCAGCAATGTCGCAGGCAAGGGCTTGGCTTGAAGGAGAATCGCTGCTGATCATCATCTTGGCGATTCGCGGATGACAAGGAAGTTGAGCCATTCTGTTGCCTTCTGCGGTGATGCTGCCACTGAGAGCGTGAGCATCATGATCAGGAGTGAGGGCGTTGAGCGACTTAAGAAGTTGCTGTGCCAATACGAGGTTGCCCTTGGGAGGAAGGGTGAGCCAAGGCAGCAGTTCCGGTTTGTTTTCGCCGAAAGCTGCAATGTCGAGAACCATGGAAGAGAGATCTGCATCCAGTATTTCTGGCAGCCGCTGTTCTGGCATCAGATGTTCAGAGGTCTGTGTCCAAAGCCGGTAACATACGCCTGATGTTATTCTGCCCGCACGCCCCCTTCGTTGTGTAGCCATGTCCTGACTGATACGAACGGTTTCGAGATGGCTCAAGCCTGTACGAGCATCGTAAACCAGTTTCCGGCAGAGTCCGGAATCCACAACGATTCTTACCCCCTCGATGGTAAGAGAAGTTTCGGCGATAGGAGTGGCCAATACGATTTTCCGCTCGCCTGGCTTGGAAGGAGCAATAGCGAGCCTCTGCTTTTCAGGCGAGAGGTTGCCGTAGAGCGGATAGATTTCTGCTGAAGATAAGGCAGAACGAAGCAGTTCTTCACATTTCATGATTTCACCTTGTCCCGGCAGAAAGGCAAGAATGTCGCCTTCCTGATTTCTGAAAGCCTGACAGATGGTGGCAGCCATTTCCTGTGCAACCTGATATCTGTCGATGTCGTGGTCTGCATAAATGGTTTCTATCGGAAACATCCTGCCTTCACTCTCGATGAGCGGAGCATGGAGAGCCTGACAGATGGTGGATGCATCAATGGTTGCCGACATGATAATGATTTTCAGGTCGGGGCGGATGATTTCCTGTGTCTGTCGGGCAAGCGCCAGCGCCAGATCGGAATTGATGCTGCGCTCATGAAACTCATCAAAGATAAGGCACGAAACGCCTTCGAGTGTAGCATCATTGACCAGCATTCGGGTGAGAATGCCCTCGGTAAGGACTTCGATTCGTGTATCATCCGAAACCTTGCTTTCGAATCTTACCCGATAGCCGATGGTTTTGCCCACGGGCTCACCCAGAATCTGTGCCATCCGTTCGGCTATCTGGCGAGCTGCCAGGCGGCGCGGTTCGAGCATCAGAATCTTACCCTGACTTTTAAGATGTTCATGGATGAAGCCTTCCAATGCCTGATCGCTCATGCCCCGCAGAATGGTGAGCGGGAGAAGGGTAGATTTACCGGCTCCAGGAGGAGCTGTAATAACAAGGTTAGCCGACTCCATCAATGCTTCATTGACAGAGTCGGCTATCTGGTAAGCTGGCAGATGACCAGCCTGCTGTTCTATTCTATCTAAGTTCATTTCTTCTTATTTCACAAACTTCAGATTTCTTTTATTTTACAAATTTCAGAATCTCTTTACTCTTTCTGCCCTTTTTGGCAGGAATCGGCATGAAGCCTTCTGTGAGTCCTGTTTTATCTGTCATGGTCTGGAAAACGGAGGCGGCATAGGAAGAGAGTTTCTTCTCTGCCAGTTCTTGCTTGATAGCATCCTCATCATAATCATCAGCATAGAGGAGAGTGTGTAAATCGTCAAGATATTTTTGCGGAATATTCTGATGCGGCATGCGGCTTTTTATCTGCATGATTTGTGCGATGATTGCCTGCTTGGTCTGTGCTGCGATAGCTTCTGCCTTTTGCTGTTCGAAGGCTGACAGTGTCTCCTCATCCGTCTCCTGCCAATTCTGTATCATGGCTTCGGTTGTGGTAAGATGACTGTAGCCTGCATAGCGAATCAGGGCGATGTGCTTGTTCCAACCCTTCTTTTCGAGATAGCTTTTCTCCATAGGTGTAGTAGCTACCACGAGGTTGGCTTTGGCGTACATGGCTTTCTGATACATAGCCTGTTGCAGCGAACGCTTCAAGTAAGGGTTCTTGCAGTTTCGCTCAGAAATATCGCCTAGTGGACAAACGATGTAGGGAATGTCCATCTGCTTAGCTTTCTTGGCTATCTGGGCTCCCTGCCATGTCCATGCTCCTATAATCAATACAATGTCGGCATCAACCAGACTGTTGGTTATGTCGAGCTGCTTATTCAAGGCTTCGATGTATGGAAGATACATCTTCAGCAACTTCTTATGGTTGGAAATGAACAAATATACTTTCATCGTTCTGTCGGTTATTTTTAACTGTTATTATTTCTGATAGACTGTTGCTTCCTTTAACCCTGTCTAGAGTTTATGAGAAGTGAAATCGTTTTTGTCAGCACGCCAGTAGCGCAACTTGGTAACCAGATTTCTCCAGATAATTCCATATTCGAAGAATGGCAGTTTGAACATCGCTATTCCGTCATCAAAGTGTTTGATTGCCTTGTTGGCTATCAGCATTCTCACGATGAACAGCAGGAGGAAACTGAAACCTGCGCATCCTGTAAGAATCCAGTTCTTCATGAGGATAGAGTAGGCTGCAACGGCCAGTGTTGCTATCAGGCTGAGATGTGGCATGAGATGGTCAAAGAACATGAGGGTTCGCATGGAACCGGCTCTTTCCAAACTCTTGCGTGAAGCCTGCAGATAGAGGTGGGCATTGTGCCAGCTCTTGTTCGATGGTGCTTCGCGGATGAGCCATGCATCGCAATCCAGTTCTGTAGCTGTATCGCCACAATGGGCATACTTGTTGACGAGAAAATCGTATTCGCCACGAACATATTCCAGGTTGCCCTGATAGCCCTGTTCCTTCATGAAGTCGCTCTTGCGGAAGGCTACGTTTGGCATGTGGCTGCGATAACCATAGGTCTGCTGGGCACGGCGCAAAACATAGTAAGCCTTGCGGATGCTGTCGAAACGGCGTACGCTCTTGGTTTCCTCATCAAGGGCTACATATCCCAATACCAGATGGTTAGGGTCCTGACATTGACGTACCATGGTTTGCAGCCACTTGTCGTTGCTTGGGCGGCAATTAGGCTCTGTCAGAATAATCCATTCATGTTTGGCAGCCTTCACACCCAGTGTAATCTGCAATTTCTTGCGGCTCATGTAGCGTGAACTCTCAGGAATATAAGTATAATAAAGGTGAGGGTTCTCGGCAGCAATGCGCTTCAGGAAATCCTGTGTCTCGCCATCTGTACTCTGGCAGACTACGATTACCTGATAGTCGGCAGCATACTGCTGACGCAGGAACATGGGGAGATTCCTCTCCAGTTCAGCCAGATTATCGTGTGCGGTAATGAGTATGCTGACAGGAGGTTGATTCTCTGCCGTTTCTGTTTTTTGAAAGCGCAACGAGCGCAGAAATGGATTTATCAGCGATCCGAGAATCGCCAATAAAACCACCACTGCGCCTGTTATTATAGTAGTTGTACTAATGATCATCATTTTCTTTTTCTCGTAATATAGAAAGTTAGAGAAAGGAGAATCCTATAAACTCTTAACTTTTAACTTTCAACTATATTAAAAGTCTTCTGTAATATAACCCTTTGGCAACTGGCGGCAGTTATACTGGCTCGCCATGATCTCACCATAGGCTCCAGCTGAGCGGAGTGCGATGAGGTCGCCGCGATGGGCTTTGTTGATGTCGACAGCCTTGCCGAAGACATCGCTAGATTCGCAGATAGGACCTACAACGTCGTAAGTTTCAACAGGTTCATCGCTTGAGATGTTTTCAATCTTATGGTAAGCCTGATAGAGTGCTGGACGGATAAGGTCGGTCATTCCTGCATCCACAATGGCAAACTGCTTGGCTGTGCCCTGCTTGATGTAGAGTGTCTTGGTGATGAGAGAACCCATCTGACCCACTACGGCGCGGCCCAACTCGAAGTGAAGCTTCTGACCATCGCGCAACTTCAGTTTCTTTGCGTATGTATCGAAATAATCCTTGAAATCAGGGATTGGCTGTCGGTTTGGATGATTATAGTCAATGCCCAATCCGCCGCCCACATTGATGTTCTTCACAACGATGTGATGTGCTTCAAGCTGGTTCTGAAGTTCGTTGATACGGTTGCAGAGTGCCTCGAAATCCCCCATGTCGAGGATCTGGCTTCCGATGTGGAAGTGCAGTCCGAGGAACTGGATGTTCTTCATCTTGGCAGCCTCTTCGATTACGGATTCCATGTCGCGCATGGCAATGCCGAATTTGTTTTCTGCCAGACCTGTTGTGATGTTAGCATGCGTATGGGCGCCTACATCCGGATTGATACGGAAACAAACCTGTGCTATCTTATTCTGTTTTTCAGCCAGTTCGTTGATGATTTCCAACTCCGGAACGCTCTCTACATTGAAACAGAAGATGCCTTTCTCCAATCCGAGGTTGATTTCCCAATCGCTTTTGCCTACACCAGCGTAAACAATCTTGCTGGCTGGGAAACCGGCTTTGATGGCTGCCTGAATCTCTCCTCCGCTCACACAGTCGGCTCCTAAACCAGCCTGACAGATGATATTGAGCACCTTAGGGTTGGCATTTGCCTTCACGGCATAGTGTACCTCAAAGCCCTCGTGCTTGCCAGCCTCTTCATTGATGGTCTTCAAAGTCTGGCGCAACACATTGGTGTCGTAATAATAGAACGGAGTCTGTATCTCCTGAAACTTATCTATCGGAAATGTACCTTTCATTTCACTTAATCTTAAATTAATACCTTATTATAGTTAAATCAGAATATCCAATTTATTGTAAATCAGAATATCCAACGAAGAGTGGATAGGAAGCATTACATACGAATTCTTCACTTTTCACTCTTCGTTTTCATTTGCATTACTTCTTCTCGAACAATACGTTGCTCAAGTTCTGCAATGCCTGCTTCTTATCTTTCTCTCTGATGAGGAATGAGATGTTGTAGTTAGAACCACCATAAGAAATCATGCGTACAGGAATGTTCTTCATCGCATCGGTAGCGATGGTCTCGAAGCCAACGTTGCTCCAGTCCAAATCACCTACAACGCAGATGATGCACATATCAGAATCTACAGTTACTGTACCATATTTCTTCAGCTCGTTTACGATGTCGTTAAGATGAGAATCATTATCAATACTCATGCTGACACCCACCTCAGAAGTGGCAATCATATCAATTGGAGTCTGATAGCTCTCGAAGATTTCGAATACCTTGCGGAGGAAACCTGTAGCGAGCAACATGCGGCTACTCTTGATCTTGATGGCTGTGATGTTGTCCTTGGCAGCAACAGCCTTGATTTTGCCGCGTACGATGACATTGTCGATGATTGTACCATCGGCCTTAGGGTCCATGGTGTTCTTCAAACGGACAGGAATGCCTGCATACTTAGCTGGCTGAACACAGGTAGGGTGGAGAATCTTGGCACCGAAGTAAGCCAACTCGGCAGCCTCCTCGAAGTTCAACTGGCGGACAGCTTCGGTGTGCTCTACGACACGAGGGTCGTTGTTGTGCATTCCGTCGATATCTGTCCAGATCTGAATCTCGTCAGCAGGGAGAGCAGCACCGATAAGAGATGCGGTATAGTCGCTACCGCCACGCTGCAGATTGTCAACCTCGCCGTATGCGTTGCGGCAGATAAAGCCCTGAGTGATGTAAATCTGATAGCCCTGGTTCTGCTCCATGATAGCAGCCAACTTCTCCTTGATGTACTGAGGGTCTGGCTCTGCGTTCTTGTCTGTACGCATGAAGTCTAATGCGCTGAGCAATACCGCCTTTACGCCCTGTTCCTTCAAGTAGTTTACAACCATGTTGGTGCTCATCATCTCGCCCTGAGCCACGATGCTCTTCTCCTCGAAAGAAGTGAAGAGGTCTTTGGTAAATGAGCGGAGATAGTTGAATTCGCCCTGCAAGAACTCACGAGTCGTATTTTTCATCTCCTCGGTAGAGTAGAGTTCTTCTACATGCTGCATGTATTTCTTCTCCAAGTTGTTGATTACCTCGTTGGCGCCCTCTGGATTCTTCTTGTAAAGATAGTCAGAGATCTCAACGAGAGAGTTTGTTGTACCGCTCATCGCAGACAATACGATGAAAGTTGGTTCACCTGATTCTGTAACCAAAGAGGCTACTCCCTTCATGCGCTCTGGTGAGCCTACAGAAGTACCTCCGAATTTCATTACCTTCATAGTCGTAATTTTATTTAATTATTTCACTTAATTATCTTCTCCATCCTCTGTGAGGTCGATGTGGTTGTACTCGTTGGTTACGTCGTAGAGCACACCTTCCTTACAGCGGTAAACGATGCCTGGGAATTTGTCGAGCATCGGGATGTTATGGGTTGTCATCACAACAGCTGTGCCTTGTTTGGTGATGTCTTTCAGCAGACTCACGATGTTGCTGGCTGTCTCTGGGTCGAGATTGCCTGTAGGCTCATCGGCGATGATGATTTTTGGATTATTGAGAATGGCGCGGGCGATGGCTACACGCTGCTGCTCACCACCTGAGAGCTCATGAGGCATCTTGTCGATTTTATCAATCATGCCCACTTCGTTGAGCACCTCTTCGATACGCTTTTCTCTGTCTTTTTTGTTTTTCCAGCCTGTTGCCTTGAGTACGAATTCAAAGTTCTTGCGAACGGTGCGGTCGTGTAGCAGCTGGAAATCCTGAAAGATGATTCCCAATTCCTTGCGCAGAGCCGGAATCTCTTTTCGCCTGATAGTTTTGAGGTCTCTGCCGAGAATTTCAGCCTTCTCGGTTTCGCCTTCTACAAGGTCTAGTTCGCAATAAAGTGTCTTTAATAGCGAACTTTTACCAGAGCCGACTTTTCCAATAAGGTAGGCGAATTCTCCTTCGTCAATATGGAAATTGATGTTTTGGAGTACGCACTTGTCGGCCTGATATATGCTGACGTTCTGATAATCTATTAACATCTTCTATTTTTTTCTCCTTAATGTTGGTTTGTTATTTCATTTCGCCCTTACTCTTGGCAACGCGGCGTTTCTTATCCCATTCCGGATCGTGACGCATCTGAAGTTCTTTCACTACATCTTCTATTCTCAAGCCCTTGCTTGTGAGCAGTACGATGAGGTGATAGAGAAGGTCTGAACTCTCGTAAATGAGTTTCTCGTTGTTGCCGTTTGTGGCTTCGATAATGGTTTCAATAGCTTCTTCTCCAACCTTTTGTGCCATTTTGTTAACGCCTTTCTTGAAGAGGCTGGTAGTGTAACTTCCCTCTGGCATTTCTTCGTGGCGCTTGTTGATGAAGTCCTGAAGCTCTGAGAGGAAGAGAATAGGGTTGAGTGTATTCTCTTCTGCCCAGCAGGTGTCTGTACCTTTGTGGCAGGTTGGACCGTCTGGGTGAACCTTAACCAGCAAGGTGTCGTTATCGCAGTCGTTCTGAATGCTAACGAGATTCAGGAAGTTGCCTGATGTCTCACCCTTAGTCCAGAGGCAGTTGCGTGAACGGCTCCAGAATGTTACCTTTTTTGTTGCTATTGTCTTATCGTATGCTTCCTGATTCATGAAGCCAAGCATCAAGACGTTCTTTGTAACTGCGTCTTGGATGATGGCAGGAACCAGTCCGCCCAATTTTTCGAAATCTATTTCCATTTTATCTTGTTTTTATTTTCTTACATTATTATATTCCCCGTGTTCTATATTCTCACGTTGATTCCTTCTTCTCTCAGATATTTCTTGAGGTCAGGAATGGCAATCTCGCCAAAGTGGAACACGCTGGCTGCCAGGGCAGCATCTGCCTTGCCTTGGGTGAACGCATCGCGGAAATGCTCCATCTTTCCAGCACCTCCTGAGGCGATGATCGGAATGCTTACTTCTTCAGCAAGACGGGCGAGGGCCTCGTTTGCGAATCCCTGTTTCACACCGTCATGATCCATACTGGTAAAGAGAATTTCACCGGCACCCCGGTCGGCTACTTCCTTTGCCCAGTCAAACAATCCTAGTTCCACCCGTTCTCTTCCGCCTTTTACATAACAGTGCCAGCCGTCAGAATCGAGACGTGCATCAATGGCGCATACGCAAACCTGTGAGCCATAATGGTTAGCAATTTCATTGATGAGCTCCGGATGTCGGATGGCAGCACTGTTGATGCTAACCTTGTCAGCTCCTGCGTTGAGCAGGCGGTCAACATCTTTGAGTTCATTGATTCCACCTCCCACAGTAAATGGGATATTGATTTCGGCAGCCACACGGGTTACCATATCCGTAAAGGTTTTGCGCTCTTCGAAACTCGCTGTAATATCGAGGAATACGAGCTCATCGGCTCCAGCATCGCTATAAGCTTTTCCCAGTTCTACCGGGTCACCAGCGCTGCGAAGGTTTACGAAATTGGTTCCCTTTACCGTCTCGCCGTTCTTTACATCAAGACAAGGAACGATTCGTTTAGCTAATCCTTTGTTACTTTGAACTTTGACCATTGAACTTTGAACTTTATGATTACTTAACTCCTAACTATAAACTTTTTGACTGTCAACTATTTAACTATTAACTAGTTTCTTAACATCGATTTTCCCTTCGTAGAAAGCTTTTCCAAATACTACGGCAGGAATTCCTGCAGTTTCCAATGCTTCGATGTCTTCGTTGCAACTCACTCCGCCTGAGGCGATAAGATGCAGTTGAGGATAGGCAGCCATCACTTCTTTGTAAAGTTCGATGGCAGGTCCCTGCAACGTTCCGTCTTTGCTGATTTCAGTGCAGAGAACATAGCGTACTCCTTTATCGATGTACTTTTTCAGGAAAGGAAGGAGATCTTCAGAAGAATCTTCTTTCCATCCGTTGATAGAAATCTTACCGTTTCTTACGTCGGCTCCCAGAATCAGGCGGTCGGCTCCATACTTGTCCAGCCATTGCATGAAGAGTTCAGGATTGGTGACGGCAATGCTGCCAACTGTAACCATGCTTGCTCCCGCAGCAAAAGCTTTCTCAATATCTTCTTCGGTCTTGATTCCGCCACCGAAATCAACCACGAGAGAGGTTTCTGTGGTAATAGCCTTCAACACCGCATCATTTACGATGTGCTTTGACTTGGCTCCATCGAGGTCTACTACATGAAGGCGTTTGAAGCCCATCTGCTCAAACTGTTTTGCAACCTCGGCAGGATTGTCATTGTAAACCTTCTTCTGGTCGTAATCGCCTTTTGTAAGACGAACACACTGGCCATTTATCAAGTCGATAGCTGGAATTAATTCTATCATATTAGTATTTCCTCTTTTATTTTATCTCTAAAAAGTTCTTTAAAATCTGTTCTCCCACCTTTCCGCTCTTTTCCGGATGGAACTGGCAGGTATAGAAATTATCTTTGTGGAGCGATGCGCTATAAGGAAGAATGTATTCTGCCTTGGCAATGGTCTCCTCGCAGAGTGGCACATAATAACTATGTACGAAATAGGAGTAGGGATGAAGCAGCGCATCAGCGGTAGACTTGTCTGAGTCAGAATCTATTCTGTTTCCGAACCCCTTATAAAGGTCAGTCTTCAAATCATAGATTTCATTCCATCCCATAGCAGGCACCTTGTCTTCGTGTTTCTGAGGCTGGAATCGCTTTACTTCTACATCAAAGATTCCGATGCAATCTACGTCACCTTCTTCCGAATGGCGGCACAAGAGTTGCTGTCCTACACAAATGCCCAGGACGGGTTGCTTCAAGTTCTTGATTACTTGATCAAGCTGATGAGCCTTCAGATATTCCATTGCTTCTCTTGCCTGGCCTTGTCCTGGGAAGAGAACGCGGTCAGCCTTCTGGAGCATTTCTGCATCATCTGTAAGTACAGGTTCGATGCCTAAACGCTTCATGGCGTTGACTACGGAATAGATATTTCCGGCATTATATTTTACGATTGCTACATCCATAACCTAACGTAATTCATTTCTATTTCTTATTTTTCGATGCAAAGGTACACATTTTCTTTTAATTTAAAGAAAATAAAAACAAAAAGATTACGAAATATAGTAGATTTCTTTCAGAAAGTTAGAAATATGGCGCGTTTTTACGTTTTCGTTAAGTGAAAAAGGAGCAATTCGATGTAAACCAACATCCAATTGCTCCTTTTGAGGTGTTTATTTCGATAATCAAAACTTCTTAGTTTTCTTCTTCACTGTCTGCTGTGCGGAGAATGATAGAAGTTGCTCCGATGGTGAACAGGGTTCCGTCTTCGATAATACGGCGTTCTCTGTCGCCCAGAATTTCATTGTCAACGAAAGTTCCTGTATAACTTGGTCCATCGCGGAGCACATATTTCAATTTGCCTTTCTTGTCGCGACTAACGTTGATTACGCAATGGTTCATGTCAACGCTTGGATCTACGGTTTCGATAGGGCAGTTGATTCCACTGTTCTTCATGTAACGGCCGATGATATTGTCGCCCAACTGGAGCGGGATGACCTGCTTGTAAGCGAATACGTTCTCGATGACAACGATAGAACCGTATCCCTTCTCGTTGGCATTCTCGTCAAGCTTTTCTTCCTTGCGGGTTTCGCGGAGCTTTGAAACTCCCATTCGGATGCCAAACTGCTTATTGCAATTAGGACAAACGAAAACGAGACTCTGACCTGCCTGATACTTGGTCTCATCGAAGGTGATAAAATTATCGCATTTAGGACAACGTACTCTTTTCATATTCTTTTTCTTACTTTTCTATATTTTATAATAATGTGTTGTAGAAGTTTCCGATACTCCTTGCTCTTTGTTCTAGCTATAAACTATAAACTCTTAACTTTCAACTATTCTTTCACTTTCGTAATCCAGCCGTCAGTAAAAGCATCATAGTTGTGTAAACGGTTGAGAGCAGTATAAGCTTCGCCCTCGGTAGAGTAAGTTCCGTATATAACTTTCACATTATTATCCGTAATCAACACTCTGGCTTCCTTGAATCCCTTGTTCTGGAGGAGTTCAGCATAGCAGGCAGCATTGCGCTTGGTAACACGACTTGCCAAAACGATGCTGTAGTAAGAAGAAGCTGTTTGCAATTCGTTGTCCTGAGCCATGTTGACAGACTTGGCAGGAATACTCTCTTCTGCCTGTGATTCTGTACTAAGTACCAGTTCTTGAGGTTGAGCAACTTTATTAATCTCCTTAGGCATGATGCGGTTCAACATACCTGTGTCGATTTGGCTCTTCTGAACGGTTGGTGTTCCCAATGGAGAAGAGTAGGTGAAGAATGCAATGAGAGCGATGCAGGCTGCTGCAATATTGCGCAACCAGCTCTTCTTGATGCTGATGAATTCGGCATTTGATTCTTCATCTTCTTCGTTAACGAACACAGAACTGTTGACAGAGAGTCCGCTCTCCATCTTCTGGTTACTATCCTGATTCTTGACTTCGCTTTCTGTACGATTGTTTTCTACTGTCTTTGCTGGCATTTCAATGATTGAAGCAGCAGAATCTTCAGTCTTCTGAACCTCTTCTGCAGAAATCTGTGCGAGTGGGAGCATGTTTAAACCGCCCAAACCATACAACTCAGGGGTAAGAATGCCCGCCTCGCATGGTTCGAAGGTATAATTTCCGTCTTCGTTCAATATGATGGTGCCAATATCATTCAGTTCAAATTTTCCTGAATTCTCCAGAGTCTGACGCATCTCTGTCACCTCATCAGCAATGCGGTTCAAAGCTTCCGGATAGCTGATGTCGTATGCTTCAACATACGAAAGTGCAAGGAGAGAATCGTTCATCTGGAGCTGTGGGTTAAAGCCAATAGTTCTCAGCGGTGGCAAAAACATGCTGTCTCTGCCATCGTAACGCGCATCTACATGATGAGCCATGAAGCCACCAAATCCTGGGACAATCACGCAATCGTTGCTCAAAAGTAGGATCTCTATATGTCTTTCTAGTCTATTCACGTTTGCAAAGGTAGTGATTTTTTCGGAAATGACCAACAGAAAATAGAGAAAATTTTCGATGAAATCATAAAAAGTCTAATTTGTTTTGTCGTTTCGGGAAAAAGTATTACCTTTGTGCCTAAAATAAATAAGGTATAAATCAATGAAATATACAGAGACAGAAATAGAAGGAGTCTGGCTGATAGAACCTCGGGTATTTGAAGATGCTCGCGGCTATTTCTTTGAAGCATGGAAGCAGGCTGACTTTGATGCTCACGTTGGAGGGCATGTGGAGTTTGTGCAAGACAATGAATCGATGTCGGCTCGTGGTGTGCTCAGAGGTTTGCATTATCAGAAAGGTGAATTCTCGCAGGCTAAGTTGGTGCGTGTCATCAATGGCCGCGTGCTGGATGTTGCTGTTGACCTGCGAAAGGGCAGCAAGACTTTCGGTAAATATGTAATGGTAGAATTGAGTGGAGAGAACAAACGTCAGTTTTTCATTCCTCGCGGTTTTGCCCATGGTTTCCTGGTACTGAGCGACGAAGCAATCTTTACTTATAAGGTTGACAACGTTTATGCTCCTGAACATGAAGCCAGCATTCATTGGGATGATCCTACCATCGGAATCAAATGGCCTATTGAAGGAGTTGAGGTGCTTACGTCAGAAAAAGACAGAACCAAGGCAAAGTCTTTCGGAGAGGCTGATTATTTCGAGTAGAATTGGCATTAGCTTTTACCGATTAATTTATTTAAAGAACTCATCATGAAAAAGATAGTTAATTTATGGCTGCTCAGTTGTATCTTGACTCTTGTTGCTTGTGGGCAGAAGGCCGAAAAGCAACAGGAAGTGAAGGAAGATACTGCGGCTAAGAAGATGTTGCAAGGCATTTGGCTGAACGATGACGATGAGGATGATGTGGCATTCCGCGTAAAAGGCGATACGATTTATTATCCTGATTCTACCAGTCAGCCTGTCTACTTCTACATTGCTGGTGATACGCTTGTAATGAAGGGTGCTAATATTGCAAAATATCCGATCGTAAAACAGGCTGAGCATATTTTCCAGTTTAAGGTGCAGAATGGGGATGTGGTTAAGCTGGTGAAGACGGAAGATAAGTCTTATTTGCAGCAGTTCATCCACAACCATGTTTCCGTGGCGCTGAATCAGAATACGCTGATTAAACGTGATACGGTGGTTGTAAGGGGCGATGAGAAATATCATCTCTACGTCCAGGTTAACCCAACAAGTTATAAGGTCTACAAGAGTTCTTATAATGATGATGGTGTTGAGGTAGACAATGTTTATTATGATAATATTGTGAACTTGCATGTTTATCATGGTGCCAATTGTCTGTTCTCTCGTGATTTTCATAAGAAGGATTTCGATAAGCAGGTTCCTGCTTCTTTCTTGGACCAGTCTATATTGAGCGACATCGTATTCAATAAGATAGATGAATCTGGCATTCATTATCTTGCTGTTCTGGCAATGTCTGACAGCAGTTTGAGTTATCAGGTTGAGGTTATCATTTCCTTTGAAGGAAAAATGAGAATGCGGGTTAAGAGCTAAAAAAAGAAATTAAAAAGTCGCCCTGAAAGGGAAAGCATTGGATGTAAGATGCTTTTGTCCTTTCAGGGCGATTCTATTTTTTATGTGCTTATCCTGGAGGGATAGCTTGGTGGCTCAACTTTTAATTGAAGAATCCCAGCAAAGCTCCGGCTGCAACGGCAGAACCGATGACTCCCGCAACGTTTGGTCCCATGGCGTGCATGAGAAGGAAGTTGTGGCGGTCGTATTCCAGACCCAGGTTGTTGGAGATGCGTGCACTCATTGGTACGGCACTCACTCCGGCGTTTCCGATAAGTGGGTTCAGTTTCTTGCCTTTTGGCAAGAAGAGATTCATCAGCTTGACGAATAAGATTCCGCTTGCCGATGCGATGATGAAAGCAAGAGCACCGAGAGCAAAGATTTTGATGGTGTTTAATGTCAGAAACTCTGAAGCCTGGGTAGAACAGCCTACGGTCAGACCAAGGAGGATGACGACAATGTCATTCAAGCTGCTGCTTGCTGTCTTGGCAAGTCGGGTTGTCTTTCCGCTCTCTTTCAGAAGATTTCCGAAGAACAGCATTCCTAATAATGGCAAACCGGATGGAACGATGAAGGTGGTGAGAAGCAGACCGATGATAGGGAAGAGAATCTTTTCGGTCTGTGAAACCTGACGTGCCGGTTTCATCTTGATGACGCGCTCTTTCTTGGTTGTAAGCAGTCGCATCAAAGGTGGCTGGATTACAGGCACCAGTGCCATGTAAGAGTAGGCGCAAACCGCAATGGCTCCCATGAGGTTCGGACTCAGTTTGCTGCTCAGGAAGATGGCGGTTGGTCCGTCTGCTCCTCCGATAATGGCAATGCCGGCTGCCTGGTTAGGTTCGAACCCAAGAGCCAGGGCTATCATGTAGGCGCCGAAGATTCCAAATTGGGCAGCGGCTCCAATCAGGATGAGCTTCGGGTTGGAAATGAGCGCAGAGAAGTCGGTCATGGCTCCAATGCCCAGGAATACGAGTGGCGGGTACCAGCCCTGTTTCACTCCCTGGTAGAAGATGTTCAGAACGGAGTTGTCTTCGTATAAACCTATTTCGAGTCCTGCATCGGCACGGAATGGAATGTTGCCAAGAATGATTCCCAATCCGATTGGAACCAGGAGCAGCGGCTCAAAATCTTTCTTGATGGCGAGCCAGATAAAGAGTGCTCCCACCAGAATCATGATGAGGTTTCCTGCCGAGGCGTTGGCAAAGCCTGTAAAGGTAAGAAACTCATTGAAGTTTTGTATGATGAAATCCATAATTTACTTTGAACTTTGAAAGTTAGACATTGATTTACTTTGAACTTTGAAAGTTGAACATTGAACTTTATGATTAGTCTTTTGATTGGAAGAGTAATCATTAGCTTTGGTCTAAACAGTTTATTACGCGATTGTAACAAGCGTGTCTCCTTCCATTACTGCGTCTCCCTTGTTCACGTTGATGCTGGTAATGGTTCCCGAAGTTTCTGCATCGATGTTGTTCTGCATCTTCATGGCTTCGAGAACGACAACAGTATCGCCTGTGTTCACCTTGTCACCGACTTTCACCTTGATTTCGTTGATAGTGCCAGGCAGAGGGGCAACAACTGGTTTGCCTGCAGCAGGAGTTGCCTGTTTGTTTGATGAAGCAGAATCAGAACTTGCTGCAGAACTTGAACCTGCAGCAGAACCTGCGCTTGCAACAGAGCTGGCAGAAATGTTGTTTTGTCCATCAGTTAACTTTACTTTCTGCTTACTGCTCTTAACCGGCTGTTTCATTTCCACTTCGAATGGAATTCCATTCACGGTTACATTGGCGATATTGCCTTCAATATCCTGTATTTCAACGACGTAATCTACGCCTTTAACCTTATATTCGTACTTTGCCATAGTTTCTATATTTTAACGTTGTTATTGTTGTTGTTGAATTTCGGAGCATTCCATCTGGTCTGTTTTGGCTTGATGGTGATAATGCCGGATTCTACATCATGAACATCTTCCAGATATTCCTGTAGTGCAAGGGAGATGACTGCCATGTAAATCTCCTTATCAATACCCTTGGTTTCTAAACCATCTTTCAGAATCACGTTGGTCTTATGACTGAGGTCTTGAGTAACCTCGATGGTCTTCTTTCCTGTCTTATATAATAAGGTGGCGTGCTTCTCAGTAGCACGGGCGATGCGCTGTTTATGTTTCATGTAGGCTCCGAAACCCCAGAACACGATGAAGAGGAGAGCAAGGCAGGCAAATACGATTCCCATTGAAAGTACGGCGATTCCTATTCCGTATGGATCGCTTTTCTTCAATTGCTGGGCTTTACTCAAACCTGTGTTTTGAGGCAGATAGCCTGGAGTTACTGATCCGGCAATGGCTTTCTCCCATGTCTTGAAGTCCTTACTCAGTTCAAAACTCTCATCAGCAGCCAACACTGGCACGCTTACGGAATCTATCAGGTCAACGGCATTTCCGTCATAGAGTGCTATCCAGTTGGGCATCTTTTCCTGTAGAATAAGATTGAGATGAAAAGGTCCCGAGTTGGAAGAATTCTTTGCCTTCCAATGTTGTCCGTTCCAGCCATCCTGGTACCAGGAACTGCTGTCGAAGATAACGATGCTCTTCTTGCCTCCCAGTGTGGTTCGTGGTTCATTGTTAGGCAATGGACACATCAGCTGTCGGCGAGCTTCAGGCGACATTTTCTTGTCGAGAACCCTTCGGTCGGTGGTTAGGAACATACCGCGTACATTATACGTGGTAAAGGAGGAATTGCTTAATTCCACCCATGGTTTGTGCTGCCCGTACTCATCTACAAGATTGGTACGGTTGTCGGTCATCACCTCCGTAATACGGATACTTTTGGCTCCTTGACTCCAAGCGGGCAAGGACGTGATGACTAGCATGGTTATCAGAAATCCCAATTTCTTCATACGCTTACTAACGTTTATAGGGTTATTGTTTCATGTTTCGAAAAAACTGCATCATGTAGGAACTGTTGCTGTTCCTAGAAGATTCATTAGGTTTGTTTCTTGTGCTCAAAGGTACGAAGAATTTCTGAAAAGACAACAAAAAAGGTGCACAAATTTTTGTCTTTGTGCACCTCTTTTATAATTTATAACTATTTCCAGTTGTTTTGTTAACTTTTGTAAGTCTTACGCTCCGCAGAAGAACAGCACCACAATCTGGGCTGTAAAGATACGGAGGAACATGCTCAAAGGGTAAACTGTAGAGTAACCTACAGCTGGAGCCTCCTTAGAGCAAGAAGCATTTGCATAAGCTAATGCAGGAGGGTCTGTGTAAGTACCGGCGAGCATACCCATGATGGTGAAGTAGTTGAACTTAAACTTCAGACGGGCAATCGTACCGATGATGAGGATAGGAATAACGGTGATGAGGAAACCGCATCCCACATATTTCAAACCGTCACCCTGTACTACTGTGTCCCAGAATCCGGCTCCAGCCTTGATTCCCACACTCGCCAGGAAGAGTACAAGTCCTATTTCTCGCAGCATCATATTAGCCGAAGTCGTCGTATAAGTTACCAGCTTCATGCGATAGCCGAAACGGCCGATGAGGATGGCGATGATAAGCGGACCTCCGGCAATACCCAACTTCAAAGGCACCGGCATTCCCGGAATGGCAAATGGGAGAGAACCGAAGATAATACCTACCATAATACCTACGAAGATAGTAGCAATGTTAGGCGCATCGAGGCGCTTTACAGAGTTACCCATGATTTCAGCCACACGGTTCACATTCTCTTCAGGACCTACAACCAGAATCTTATCACCTACGTGGAAGTGGTGGTTTCTGCCTGCAAAAATGTCCATTCCCTGACGGGAAATACGGGTTACGTTAACGCCGTATACGCTGGAGAAGTGCATCTTACCCAAGGTCTTACCATTCATTTCCGGACGGGTAACGATGATACGGCGAGAAACGAAGTGCTGTACTTCATCCTTCTCGCGGTCCCATTCAGCTTCAACCTCTGGTCCGATAAAAGCCTTGATGGCTTCAGCATCAGCCTCTGCACATACAACGAGCAATTCATCTCCAACCTCAAACTTAGTCTTGCTGTTAGGAATGCTCACCTCGCCATTGTGGAGCAGTCGTGAACATACAATGTCACGGTTCAAGAATTCTGAAACTTCTCTCAGCGTTCTGCCTGTAATATAAGCATTTTCCACGCGCAAGTGCATGTTGTGGGCCTTAGCGTGTGGGTTGGCAGCATCTTCTTCGTTAAGCTGTTCTTCCTCATCAGCAGTATTAATCTTACAGATGTACTTGATAAGGATAGTAGCACCGATAATGCCTACCACACCAAGAGGATAAGCACAAGCATAACCGTTTGCAATACTTGGAGCACCATTAGGGAAGACGCTGAGCAAAGCCTCGTTGGCAGCACCAAGACCCGGAGTATTGGTAACCGCACCATAGAGAGTACCTACCATCATAGGCAGGTTGTTAGGGTTACTTGTATCGAAGAAGAGATAATAGCAACCAAACATCACGAGGATGTTGAGCAGAATAGCGCTAGCCGAAAGCATGTTGAGCGTAACACCACCTTTCTTGAAACTCTCAAAGAAACCAGGTCCTACCTGGAGACCAATCATGAAGACGAAGAGGATCAAGCCGAAGTCTTGCACGAAAGTGAGAATTTCCTTTGGACCGGTGAAGCCAACGTGGCCAGCCAAAATACCTGCGAAGAGAACGAAGGTGACACCTAACGAAATGCCGCCAATCTTAATCTTTCCGAGGTAAACACCAATAGCTATCACGATAGCGTAGAGTAGGGCGATATGAGCCACTGACTCAGAATTGGTAAAGAGATTAATAATCCAATCCATGTATTCGTTTTAAAATCAGAAAATTATATTCCTGTTGTTTACCAAATTTTTTTAGAATTTATGTTTTCTGTTGCTAGTTTTAAATGAAAGATACAGTTCTGTTTATAGAGAGAATCTGTAGATTATTAGGGGATTCAATTAAAACTGAAAATTGGAGGACATCACATAGGATGCCCTCCAACCTATTTTTTCTTGTAAAAATCAAGCCCTTTTTTCAAATGGCTTTCTTTTAAACATAAGATTACTTCTCGATAGCTGCTACACCTGGCAATACCTTACCCTCGATAGCCTCGAGGAGAGCACCACCACCTGTAGAGATGTAAGATACCTGATCAGCCAAACCGAACTTGTTGATACAAGCTACAGAGTCACCACCACCGATGAGTGAGAATGCACCTTCCTTAGTAGCCTCAGCGATTGCGTCAGCGATAGCCTTAGAACCACCAGCGAAGTTGTCAAACTCGAATACACCTGCAGGACCGTTCCAGAGGATAGTCTTAGCACCCTTGATAGCTGCAGCGAATGCCTTGCGAGTCTCAGGACCTGCGTCCATACCCTCCCAACCGTCAGGGATGTTGTTAGATGGGCAAACCTGAGTATTGCAGTCGTTCTTGAAGTCGTCACCGCAGATAGAGTCTGTGCCGAGTACGAGGTTTACACCGTTCTCCTTAGCCTTCTTGATTACGTCGAGAGCAACGTCGAGCTTGTCATCCTCGCAGATAGACATACCGATCTTGCCACCGAGAGCCTTAGAGAATGTATAAGTCATACCACCGCAGAGAATCAGGTTGTCAACCTTAGTCAACAGGTTCTCGATGATACCGATCTTAGTAGAAACCTTAGAACCACCCATGATAGCTGTGAATGGGCGCTTGATGTTGCCGAGAACTGCGTCAACAGCCTTAACTTCCTTCTCCATCAAGAAACCGAGCATCTTGTGATCCTTGTCGAAAGAATCAGCGATGACAGCTGTAGAAGCGTGCTTGCGGTGAGCTGTACCGAATGCGTCCATTACATATACGTCAGCGTAAGAAGCCAACTTAGCAGCGAATTTCTTCTGACGCTCCTTCATCTCAGCCTTAGCAGCATCGAATTCTGGAGTACCCTTCTCAACGCCAACTGGCTTGCCTTCCTCTTCTGGATAGAAGCGGAGGTTCTCGAGCAAGAGAGCCTCACCAGCCTTCAAGGCAGCAGCCTCAGCATCAGCGTTACCGCAGTCCTTAGCGAACTTAACGTCTACGCCGAGAGCGTCTGATACGTTCTTAACAATCTGAGAGAGAGAAAGCTCTGGTTTAACCTTGCCCTTTGGCTTACCCATGTGGCTCATCATGATGAGCGCACCGCCGTCTGCAAGTACCTTCTTCAATGTAGGAAGGGCACCGCGGATACGAGTGTCGTCTGTTACATTACCATTTTCATCCAATGGCACGTTGAAGTCAACGCGCACGATTGCCTTGTGACCGGCAAAGTTAAAATCTTCAATTTTCATTTTACCTAAATTTTATTTAGTTTATGTACTAATTTATTGTTCTAAACCTTTCTGCTGGTTTCAAAAACCGAAGGCAAAGATACAAATTATATTTGAATCAGCAAAATATAGTAGCGGTTTTTATGATTTTTAGTAGATGAAATCGTCTGTTTGCTATATCGGGTTTGCAAAATTCGAGTTTTGCGCTTCCTTCTGCCTGATTTGTTAAACAAAATGGAGAGAAATGAAATATATTCTTAACAAATTACTTTTTTTTTGGATTTTTCGATAATAAATAGTACCTTTGTGCGCAGTTAAAACGTTATTACATATAAATGAGATAAAATGGCGAAAGATAAGATTGCTTTTGTGTGCAGCAATTGCGGACAGGAAAGTGCCAAATGGATGGGCAAATGTCCTAGCTGCGGACAATGGAATACATTTAAGGAAATTCGTATTGCTGCCGATTCCGGATCGCAGGCTGCGAAGAATGCCGGAATGACCATGCGTCATGGTGGGGCTGCCACGATGTTTGGCGGGCAGCACAGCGAGCATGACGCTGCGCCGATGAAGCTTCGCGATATTTCTGCGATTGATGAACCGCGCATCGATATGAGAGACGAGGAGTTGAACCGTGTGCTGGGTGGTGGAATGGTTCCTGGAAGCATCACGCTTCTGGGCGGTGAACCGGGAATCGGTAAGAGTACGCTCACCTTGCAGACTATTCTGAATATGACTGACCGCCGCATCCTGTATGTGAGCGGAGAGGAGAGTGCCCATCAGATCAAACTCCGTGCCGACCGGTTGGCTAAAGGACAGGCAATGCTCAGAGAGGGTTCTTCTGCTGACACACTGGAAACGGCTTCTCTTTCATCAGAAGGAGCCTTTGATCATATTACGGTTCTCTGCGAAACGCAGTTGGAGAAAATCTTTAGCCATATTCAGGAAGTGGCTCCTCAGCTGATAGTTATAGATTCTATCCAAACCATTGCTACGGAAGAAGTAGACAGTTCGCCAGGTTCTGTTTCCCAAGTTCGCGAGTGTGCAGCCTCCCTGCTCCGTTTTGCCAAGACGAGTGGCATTCCGGTTATTCTGATAGGACATATTAATAAGGAGGGAACGCTTGCCGGACCAAAGATTCTGGAGCACATCGTAGATACGGTGATTCAGTTTGAGGGCGACCAGCATTATATGTACCGCATCCTGCGAAGCATCAAAAACCGATTTGGAAGTACTTCTGAGTTGGGAATCTATGAGATGATGCAAGGCGGACTCCGACAGGTGAGTAATCCTTCAGAGTTGCTTCTTACCGAAGATCATGACGGACTTTCGGGTGTTGCCATCAGCGCAGCCATCGAGGGTGTTCGTCCGTTCCTGGTAGAGACGCAGGCTTTGGTTTCAACAGCAGCCTATGGAACTCCGCAGCGTTCGGCAACGGGTTTTGACCAGCGCCGTTTGAACATGCTTCTGGCGGTTCTGGAGAAACGTGTGGGGTTCAAGCTGATGCAGAAGGACGTGTTCCTGAATATTGCCGGAGGATTGAGAGTAACCGATCCAGCCATGGACTTGAGTGTGTTGGCAGCCGTATTGAGCAGTAATGTTGACACGCCTATCGAGCAAGGCTGGTGTATGGCGGGTGAGGTAGGTCTGAGCGGTGAAGTCCGTCCGGTGAGCCGTATTGAGCAGCGTATTGCTGAGGCTGAGAAACTGGGATTCCAGCACATCATCATCCCGAAATACAACAATCATGGTTTCGACCATAAGAAATATAAGATAGAAATTCATCCCGTAAGGAAGGTGGAAGAAGCATTCCGCTGTCTGTTCGGGTGAAGTAAAAAGTAATCATACAGTTCAAAGTTCATAATTTAAAGTTCAAAATAAAATGAAGGATTCAGTAATCATTGTGAGCGGCGGCATGGATAGCATCACGCTGCTCTACGATAAGAAAGACGAGATTGCACTCGGCATTAGTTTTAACTATGGAAGTAATCATAACGAGCGTGAAATTCCTTTCGCCAAGATGCATTGTGAGCGTTTGGGAATCAAGCATATTACGATAGATTTGGGTTTCATGCATCAGTATTTCAAGAGTTCTCTTCTTGAAGGTGCCGATGCGATTCCTGAAGGTCATTATGCTGCTGATAATATGAAGAGTACGGTGGTTCCTTTCCGTAATGGAATCATGCTGAGCATTGCCATCGGCATTGCAGAGAGTAATAAACTGAAGAAAGTTTTCATCGCGAACCATGGTGGCGATCATACGATTTACCCAGACTGCCGTCCGGAGTTTATCAAGGCGATAGATGAGGCTGCCGAAGCAGGAACGTTCGTTGATGTGCGCGTGGTGGCTCCTTATACGAATATTACCAAAGGGCAGATTGCGGAGATTGGCAAAAAGCTGGGCATTGATTATGCTGAAACCTGGAGCTGCTATAAAGGCGGTGAGAAGCATTGTGGCAAATGCGGAACCTGCGTTGAGCGCAAGGAGGCTTTGGCCGAGGCGGGTATTGAGGATACTACCGAGTATGAAGAATAAGGATGACGACGAACCAGGCGTTCTTCGTTCCCTATATATAATAAGGTGTAATCAGAATAAATATAATAAAAGAAAATGAAAACAGCGATTTTATCTGCGGCTCTGATGCTTGCATCAACCGTAGCAATGGCTCAGAAGAGCAACTTCCAGTTGAAGGTGGATTTGAAGAATTTCAATTCCGATTCTGTACTTGTTTACAAGGGCAGAAATGTTAAGATGGATACGGTTTTGGTCAAGAATGGCAAGTTTACCTATTCTGCTAATCTTGATAAGGCAGCCGGATTCACTTTCCTTTCACCTGAAACTTATCGTGGCGCAGGTCAGTTTATGTTCAATCTGCCTTGTGTTCCTGGCGAGAAGGCAGAAGTTAAGGGTGATGCTAAGACCCGTTTCGATATTACGGGTTCTAAGTTCTATCAGCAGTATCATGAAGTAGATGTTCTGCTGGAGAATGCTAATAAGGAGTTGAGAGATTACGAAGCTTCCCTGAACCAGAGGATCAAGAATGGTGAGACCCAGCAGACCATCATGGCTGAATATGAGCAGAAGGCTCCTGCCCTGCAAAAGGCAAAGGACGATAAGATTTTCGATTTCGTAAAACTGCATCCTGATTATGAGGCTTGTGCTACTATTATAGAGCAGTTTGATGATGTCAGCAAGATGGAGAAACTGCTGGGCTTGCTCTCTGAGAATGTGAAGAACGGCAGAATGAAGGCTTTCTACCAGCCAATGATTGATATGGCTAAGAAGCGTGCTGAGGCTGAGGAGAAGGCTAAGAAGGTGCAGGCTGCCGGTGTTGAGGCTCCTGACTTCACGCTGAAGGATATTAAAGGAAATGATTTCAAGCTTTCCAGCCTTCGCGGTAAGATTGTCGTTCTCGACTTCTGGGGTTCATGGTGCGGATGGTGCATCAAGGGAATGCCTAAGATGAAGGAGTATTACGAGAAGTACAAGGGTAAGTTTGAAATTCTTGGTGTAGATTGTAATGATACAGAGACTAAGTGGAAGGCTGCTGTTGAGAAGCACCAGTTGCCATGGATTCATGTTTACAATCCGAAGGACAGCAAGGTTCTCAGCGATTACGCTGTTCAGGGTTTCCCTACAAAGATTGTGATTGATGCTAACGGTAAGATAATCAAGACCATCGTTGGTGAGGATCCTGCTTTCTACACTTTGCTTGATGAAGTGTTGGGCAAGTAATGTTAATATAAAACAATGTCGCCCTGTAAGTGCAAAATTACATTTGCTCTTACAGGGCGATTTTTTGTTTGTTCAGTATTTTATTTCTTTTTCTTCTTCAATTCCAGTTTCGGAATCTTGATTTTCTGTCCGGCCTTTACGGTGCTTGTACCATTCAGGGCTTCTACGTAGCATTCCATGCCAGAACCTAAATAGCGGGTGCTGATCTGTTCGAGGGTCTGACCGGCGCCAACCGTAACGGTTTGGGCAACTCCTATGATTCGGTAAGCTCCCGTGCGTACGCGAGCATCCTTATCATACTGGGATGATGCTATTTTCGAAGCAGCCTTTTCTTCGGTTTTATCTTTAGCCTTTTCTTTCGCTTCAGCCTTAGCTTTTGCTTCAGTCTGCTTAGCTTTTTCAGCGCTAGCACTTTCCTTATCCGATTTTTCAGCCAGTTTTACTGCTTCTGCAGTTTTAGCCATACGGATGCTGTCTTCCATCGCTTTCTGGCGGAGTTTCTGTTCCTGAGAGAGTGGGGCGGCAGCTGGTTTGGCTGGGGCTTTCTTGGCTGGAGCCTGGTGATACTGGTTTAACTGCATGGCTAGATGATCGCGCTGGGCAGTCATCTGACCATAGTTGAAGGCAAACCATCCCATTCCGCCAATCAAAGCTACTACGATGAGACAGACTGCAACGACCAGATAGCGAGGAATAACAATATGATGAGAATTGGAAGTTTCTTCTTCCTCCTCTTCTTCTTCAGATTCATCTGATGCAGGTACTGCAGGTTCAACAACTGCTTTTAGGGCTTGCTGTTGCTGGGCTAATTCAAGCTTCTCTTGCTCCAGTCTTTCCTGCTCAAGCCTTTCCTGCTCCAGTCTTTCCTGCTCCAGTCTTTCTTGCTCAAGTTTTTCCTGTTCCAGTCTTTCCTGCTCTTGCTTTTCTTTTTCAAGCTTTTCTTTCTGTATTCTTTCCTGCTCCAGTTGGGCTTGTTTTAATCTTTCCAGTTTAGCTTGTTCAATAGCAATTTGCTTTGCCAGTTCGTCTTCGTCTTCGTTTTCTTTTTCCTTTTCAGATCCGATTACGACAACCTCCGGATTGGGAGTTGCAGTTTCTTCTTCGTCAAGGAAGTCGATTACTTGTGCAGGAGCAGTTTCTGGCTGTTCTTCTCCAAACTTCTCGTCGATTTCATCGAAATCTACGCCGTCATTTACCACAACCGTTTCAAATTGGGCGAATGGCTTGTTCACGATTTCTTTCAGAATATTGTCGGGCGTGAAGGTGAGTTTGTCTCTGCCTTCAATGGTGAAGCGCTCGCCCGTGTTCACATTGATGCTTTCACGGTCTTTTGTGGCTTGTATCTTAAAGGTGCCCAGCCATTTTATCTTCACCTGCTTGTCGGCATCGAGTCCCTGGTTGCACACATCAAACATCTTCCGGATGAAGAGTTCTGCCTCCACCTGGCTCAAACCGCTCTTGTCGGCAAGCAGTTTTCCGAGTGTATTTAAACTGAATTTACTCATTGCTCATCCCCTCCATTCTTTAGTTTTTCCTTGACCGAAGCAACCGGTCGGAAACCTAACACCAACTTAGGCGGCACCAGCTGGCGCTTCTTGGTAGTAGGATTAACCACCACTCGCTCCATGCGCTTCTTCACTTCGAAGGTGCCAAAATTGGGGATAGAGACAGCTTCTCCATCCTCAAACTCGGCAATCATAGCGTCTATCGCCTTGCGCACCAGCTTCTGGGTGTCTTCCTGCGAATAGCCGGTTTGCTGAGCCAGTTCTGCGATGTATTCCTTATTGTTCATATTAAATATGTAATCAAAATTTCTAAAAATGGGAGAGAGAATGCTTATTTCACCACCTTGCCATAGAGGTCAAATTCCTCGCTTGCGGTAATCTCTACCTGGTAGAAACAGCCCACACGCAGACGCTTCTCATCGGCACGGATCAGAACCTCTGGGTCTACTTCTGGAGAGCAGAATTCTGTTCGTCCGATGTAGTAATCGCCTTCCTTGCGGTCGATGATGACGGTCATGATTTTGCCCACCTTATCTGCCTCAACCTCAGAGCTGATGTCTTGCTGCAGAATCATCAGTTCGTCCAGTCGGTGCTGCTTTACCTCGGCAGGCACGTTGTCTTCGTAGTGGGTGGCACTGTAGGTTCCTTCTTCCTCAGAGTAGGCGAAGGCTCCCATGCGCTCAAATCTCTGTTCGCGTACGAAGTCGAGGAGCTCGTGGAAATCCTCATCTGTCTCGCCTGGGAAACCGACCATCAGCGTAGTGCGGATGTGAATGCCTGGCACGCGTTCGCGGATAGCTTTCAGCAGATTGATGGTTTCCTGCTTCGTTACGTGGCGATGCATGCTGGTGAGCATGTGGTCGCTGATGTGCTGAAGGGCAATGTCGAGATATTTGCATACGTTTGGCTTCTCGCGCATCACGTCCAGAAGATCCATAGGGAACTGGTTCGGATAAGCGTAATGCAGGCGAATCCATTTTACGCCCGGAATATCAGCCATCTCGCTGATGAGTTCGGTAATATGATGTTTTCCGTCAATATCCACGCCGTAGTAGGTGAGTTCCTGAGCGATAATCTGAAACTCCTTCACGCCTTCAGCAACCAGTTCGCGCACCTCCTGCAGAATCTCTTCCTTCGGACGGGAAACGTGCTTGCCGGTGATGATAGGAATGGCGCAGTAGGCACAGTGGCGGTTGCAGCCCTCAGCTATCTTGATGTAGGCATAATGGCGCGGAGTGGTGAGATGACGCTGGCCGTTGCAGGATGAAACTTCCGCCTTGCCGAGTTCCTGCAGGAGCTGCTTGTAGTTGAATTTGCCGTAGAACTTATCCACTTCGGGCATTTCTTCTTCCAGTTCCTTCTGGTAGCGCTGCGAGAGGCAGCCCATTACGTAGAGCTTTCTTAGTCGGCCTTCTTCCTTAGCCTGGATAAACTCCAGGATGGTGTCGATGCTTTCCTGCTTTGCATCCTCGATGAATCCGCACGTATTGATGACGGCTATCTCGCCCTGAGGGCGCTTTGGATCGTGAACGCAATGGTAGCCGTTTGCCTCAAACTGCTTCATCAGCAACTCGCTGTCTACGAGATTCTTCGAGCAGCCTAGGGTAATAATATCTATCTGATTTTTCTTCATTTTCTAATTTTTAAAGAGCGAGTCTACGAATTCTGTCTTGTTGAAGAGCTGCAGATCTTCCATACCTTCGCCTAGTCCGATGTATTTTACAGGCACCTTGAGCTGGTCGCTGATGCCGATGACAACGCCGCCCTTAGCGGTTCCGTCGAGCTTGGTGATGGCGAGCGAGGAGATGTTGGTAACGGCAGAGAACTGCTTAGCCTGCTCGAATGCATTCTGCCCGGTACTTCCGTCGAGCACGAGCATTACCTCGTCTGGTGCTTCAGGCATTACCTTCTTCATCACTTCCTTTATTTTCTTGAGCTCATTCATCAGGTTCACCTTGTTGTGCAGTCGTCCAGCCGTATCGATGAGCACTACGTCGGCGCCGTTTGCCTTGGCGCTCTGCAGGGTGTCGAACGCCACGCTTGCCGGGTCGCTTCCCATCTGCTGCTTCACTACAGGCACACCCACGCGCTCGCCCCAGATGCAAATCTGCTCTACGGCAGCGGCACGGAAGGTGTCGGCAGCTCCCAGCATAACCTTCTTGCCAGCCTTCTTAAACTGGTAAGCCAGCTTGCCGATGGTGGTTGTCTTGCCCACGCCGTTTACGCCTACTACGAGGATAACGTAAGGCTTATGGTCGGCAGGGAGATCCCAGTCTGCCAGGTCATCGCTGTGATTCTCGGAGAGGAGAATGGCGATTTCCTCGCGCAGAATGCGGTTGAGCTCGCTGGTTGAAACATATTTATCGCGGGCCACACGTTCTTCGATGCGGCGGATAATCTTGACCGTGGTTTCTACACCTACGTCTGAAGTGATGAGTACCTCTTCGAGATCGTCGAGCACATCATCATCGACGGTAGACTTTCCGGCAACGGCGCGCGCCAGTTTGCCAAACACACTCTCCTTGGTTTTTTCAAGTCCCTTATCGAGAGTTTCTTTCTTTTTGTTGCTGAATAATCCGAATAATCCCATAATCTTGTTTTTTATCTTCTGCAAAGATACTCATTTTTTTTTATTTTATGGCTTTTTCACTTGCTTTTTCGCCCTTTTCAAGAAAAAAAGTAAAGATTTAGAGGGTTTTCACCGATAATGAGGGTTAATCACTGAATTTTCGCATGCGGGGAAGTTAAGGGAAGTTAGGGAAGTTAGAGGGAAGTTAAGGGACAAATGTCCTAAGTTTAAGCTAGAAGACTATTGTCTCTTAACTTCCCGAACGACCGTAGGGAGCGATAACTTCTTTAACTTCCCTTAACTTCTGAACTTGCGAAACTTGAATAAACCAGATACAAAAAACAAATCGCCCTGCAAAGGGACAAAAGCGGTTCTGCTTCTGGACCCTTGCAGGGCGTTCTGTTTATTTCTTCATCATTTCCTTGACGGCTCTTTCGAGCTGAGTATCATGGCCATTGATGAAATCTTCCGGACTGTTGTAAACCTCGATGTCTGGGTTCAGCTGGGTGTTCTCGCCAAACACGCCACGCATGTCGCGGCAACCTACCTGAGGAATACCGAATACCAGCGTGTTGTCCATCAGCGTTTCCCACCATACGGCTGTCATGGTTCCTGCTACAGGAGCACCAATCAACTTGCCTATTCCGAGTTCCTTGTAAACCCATGGGAAACCATGACCGTTGCTGTAGTCATTCTCGCAGATCATGACGCAGGATGGCTTCACCCATTTGTTGAACGGATCGCGGCCAACTACCTTACCATGAGGCACAAACTCCTGATACTGCTTGCCGTTGAGCAGGGTGCAGAGGTCATCGTGCAACCAGCCGCCGCCATTATGGCGCTCGTCTACGATTACAGCGTCTCGGTTGCGGTTCTTGTCGCTCAGCAGTTCACTGTAAACGGTGCGGAAACTCTCCGAATTCATTGCCTTAACGTGAACATAAGCGATGCGTCCGCCCGAAATGCTGTCAACGAAAGCACGGTTGCGGTCTACCCAGCGCTTGTAGAGCAGATTGTTGAGCTTGCTCTGAGAGATAGCCTTCACCGTAACCTCCATCTTCTTGCCCTTAGCGTTTCTGATGCCGAGGCGTACATTCTTGCCAACCTTTCCGTCGAGCAATGGGAAGTAGTCTATTCCTGCTTTAATCTCCTCGCCGTCGATGCTCTCGATGATGCTGCCGGCTGTTACGCCCGTATTCTTCACATCGAAAGGACCACGCTTGATAATCTCCTGAATCTTCAAGCCGTCGCCCTGATACTGAGGGTCGAAGAATACTCCCAGGTTGGCTGTGGTGAGCGCACTGTTCGAAGCGTAGTAGCGGGCTCCTGTATGCGAAGCGTTCAGTTCGCCCAGCATTTCGCTCAACATCTCCTGGAAGTCGAAATTATTGTTGATGTAAGGCAGGAACTTCTCGTAGGTCTTGCGGTAACCTTCCCAGTCAACACCATGAATCTTAGGGTCGTAGAACTTGTCTTTCACCTGTCGCCATACGTGGTCGAAGAGATACTGGCGCTCCTCTGCTGGCTTATAGTTGAAGTTAGCCTCGAAGCTGATGTTCTTGGTGCTGAATCCGCTCAGATCCACCTTCTTGATGCTGCTTCCGTTGCAGATAAAGAGGTTCTTCACATCCTTGTCGGTCTGAAGGTTGCCCTGACCTACGCCCTTCATCACGAGCTTGGTAGAACCATCTTTCAGGTCGTGCTGCCAGAGGTCGTAATCATCCTCGAAAGCAGCCTGGTAGTAGAGCTTGTCGCCGTCTTTAGAGAGCACAGCATCGCCCATGTGCGAAGAGTTTGCGGTGAGGCGTATGATTCTGTCGCGGCAGTTTTCGATGTCAAGTTCCAGTGGCTTTACCTTTTCCACCTCTATCTTTCCGGTCTTCTTCTGCTTTTCGTCAGCTTTCTTTTTTGCCTCTTCCTTCTTCTCGTCTTCCTTCTTCTCCTTTTCGTCTTTGTTGGCGTCAGCCAGTTCTACCTCTTCCTTGCTCATGTTGAAGCGGTTGTAGGCGTCCAGGTCGAAGAACATGATGTAGGCATCGTCTTCTGCTCCCCAGCTTCCATGACTGCGGTAGCCGGCTCTGTCGCTCTGGAAGAGCATTGCCTTGCCGTCGAGCACCCATTTGCCGTTGCTGTCGCTGTAGCCGGAATTGGTCAGGTTGTGAACCTCTTTGCCGTCAGCCTTAATCAGCGCAATATCCTGGTTGTTCCAGCCGCCGTTGCCGATATAGGTAGAAAGAAGCCATTTGCTGTCTGGCGACCATTCGAAAGCAATGTCTCCATCGCTGTAAGAGTAGACGTATTTGCCGTCGAGCACGGTGCGTATTTCCTTCGATTTCAGATTGACGATGCGGAGTGCAGCGCGGTCTTCGAAGAAAGCCACTTCCTTGCCGTCAGGAGAGTATTGAGGATACTGCGATGTAATGCCTGTTTTCACCAGCTGCTCTTCCTCGATGTCGGTAGCATAGGTGAAGTTCTTTTCTTTCTCGTTCTTGATTTTAGACTGGTAAATCTGCCAAACGCCGTTGCGCTCGGCTGCATAGACCAGGGCTCTGCCGTCTGGCGAGAAACTCAGGTCGCGCTCCTGCTGCGGTGTGTCGGTAATGCGCTTGGTAGTGGTGTATTCCACAGAAGTAACGTATACGTCGCCATGCATCACGAAAGCCACTTCCTTGGCGTCTGGCGAAACAGAAATCTCCGAAGCTCCCCAGCTCTTAATCTGACGTACGAGACTTGGAGCATCGTTATCTGTTGTAATGGAGATGTTCACCTTCTGAGGCTCTCCACCTTCCTTCACGGTGTAGATTTCGCCATCATATCCGTAGCAGAGCAGGTCGGCGCTGGATGCGGTGAGGAATCTTACCGGATTGCCTTTATGGTGGGTAATCTGCTTGTCGCTTGAGCTGTTGAGGCTGCGGCGGTAGATATTGAATGTGCCGTCCTGTTCGCTCAGATAGAAGAATGATTTCTCGTCTGATGTCCATACTGGCGAGCGGTCTTCGCCGGCAAAGCTAGTCTGCTTGGTAAACTTGCCGTTGCTCTTCAGCCAGATGTCGCGTGCGATAGGCGATTTCTGATGTTTGCGCCAAGGGTCTTCATATCCCTTTTTGTCGTGATAGAGAATGTCGCCGTTCTTGGCGATGCTGATGTCCTCCATGGTGAGGGTAGAGAAGAGTTCCGGTCTTCCGCCCTTGGTGCTTACCTTATATATTTGTGGGAATGTGTTGTCGCCGAAGATGATGCTCTGGGCTGTAGGCTGCAGACTGGCAGAGTAGAGCACATGGTCGTTGTCAGCAAAGGCGATAGGCGTTTCGCTGCCGCTGTTGGTCGTGAGTCGGGTAGGAGCACCGCCCTTTGCATCGATAACGAAGATGTCGAGACTACCTTCGCGGTTCGACTGAAAGGCAATTTTCTTGCTGTCAGGGCTCCATACAGGATGCGAATCGAAGGCTGCATGGGTTGTGAGCTGTCGTGCTTCACCGCCGTTGACAGAAACACTGTAGAGGTCGCCTTTATAAGCGAAGGCGATGGTAGTGCCATCGGGTGAGATGGCTGGGTAGCGCATCCAGAGCGGATGTTCTTCTGCGCTGGCAGAGAGTGCTGCCGAGAGCAGGGCTACTGAAAAGATTAACTTTTTCATTTGCGTATGTTTTATGTTTGAATATGCGTTATAAAAATCTCTTCTCTTTCGGGGTCAGAATGCTGTTTCTTGCTCCTAACGGATGCAAAGGTAGTTATTTTTTGCGATATTTAAGCATAAAAAAAGAAAAAAGTGAGAAAAAGTTTGGTGTATTCAAAAAATATATGTACCTTTGCAGTCGCAAATAAGAAAAGTGGCTAGATTGCTAAAGTGACTAGACATTTTTGCGTTTCGAAAAGTGTTGGTTCCGTAGCTCAGTTGGATTAGAGCAACAGCCTTCTAAGCTGTGGGTCTTGGGTTCGAACCCCAACGGAATCACTAAATAAGCAAAATAAAACTTATTTGTACAAAATTAGCATGGGAGAACAATGGTAGTAAGTTGCTTATTTATAGGCACTTACCTCTGTTGTTCTATTTTTGTTTTTAAATATATTTTATCGTTTATCCCTCTTTTATGTTCGCTTTTTATAAATATCTGTTAATCAATATGTTATGAATTTGACGTATTGAGAAATCATCCATGTGTGTTACAAATGTGTTATCAAAAAGCGCTAATGTCGGCTCTCGAATAAACACTACCATGTGAAGTGATAACGTTTTACAGCCGCCCGGCGCAAGTCCATAGGAGGTGATCATCGTGATAAGTACCTCGGTGCCTGTTTCCCTGATGAAGGTCTCCCTTCGGTTGCGGATGCGGTTGTCCTCTTCTTCTGTAATAACGTAAGGGGCGTTGGTATATTGCATCGTCTTGATAAGTGATAAAATTAATATATTCTGATATGTTTCTTTCTTTTTGCATAAATAACATTAAAAATCATACTTCTTATAAATGATTAGTGGCGATTTTCATCTTTTTTTTGTATTTTTGCTATTCAATATTGTAGAACGTCAATACAAAAGAAACGGAAAAGATATGGATGAGAATAATGTGCCTGACATGCGTCCGACATTCGAAGAAATTCGGAAAGTGGATGATAACGGGAAAGAATACTGGAGTTCACGCGAACTTTGTAATGCGATGGGCTATTCGGGATATTGGAAATTCCAGAATGTAATAGACAAAGCAATCAAGGTTGCCAGTGAAAAAGGTATGGATATAGATGACCATTTCAACCACGTGGTTGAAATGGTTAAGCTGGGTAGTGGATCGTTTCGCAAGGTCGAAGCTTTCCATCTATCCCGTATGGCCTGTATGATTATTTCTGAGAATGCTGATTCAAGGAAGTTATTGGTGAAGCAGGCAAGAGCCTATTTTTCTCAATCCGTATCTACAACCGAACTTATGCGGAACTCACTGGAATCCAATATCTTACTGTATAAAACTGCACAGGGTGAGACTCGCATTGAAGTGATTTTCAACAACGAAACTTTTTGGATGTCACAGAAAAAGATGGCTGCTTTGTTTGGTGTTGACGTAAGAACAATCAGCTATCATATTGGGCAGATTTACGAGACTGGAGAATTGGATAAAATGGCAACTATCCGAAAAATTGGGATAGTTCAAACCGAAGGAGAGCGTGATGTTGAGCGTGCTCCATTGTTCTACAATCTTGATGTTATCATCGCTGTTGGTTATCGAGTGAACAGCTATCAGGCAACCCAATTCCGTATATGGGCAACTTCTGTATTGAAGGAGTTCATCATTAAGGGTTATGTCTTGGATGATGAACGTCTGAAACAAGGTAAGCACTTCGGCAAGGATTATTTTGACGATTTGCTGGAACGTATCCGTGAAATCCGCACTTCTGAACGCAGATACTACCAGAAGATAACTGATATTTATGCAGAGTGTAGTGCAGATTATGATGCAAAGGCTGAAAGTACCAAACTCTTCTATAAGATGGTGCAGAATATGATGCACCTGGCGGTTACCAATCATACGGCAGCCGAGATCGTCTATGAGCGAGCTGATGCGGAAATGCCTCACATGGGCTTGACTACATGGAAGAAAGCACCGGATGGAAGAGTTCAGAAATCTGATACGATAGTGGCAAAGAACTATCTTTCTGATGAAGAATTGTCTCAGCTCAACGCAATAACAACAAGTTTCCTGGATCTCGCAGAATCTCGTGCAAGACGACACATTGTTACTACGATGGAGGATTGGAAGAATCGCCTGAAGCTGTTGCTTGAAACTATGGACTATGATGCTAAGAGTAGTGCAGGTAAGGTCTCGCAAGAAGAAGCCAGAGAAAAGGCTTATTCTGAGTATGAGAAATATAAGGTTATTCAAGACCGTTCCTATATCTCGGATTTCGACCGATTCAATAGTGGAAATGATGATGATACTCCATTGCTTCCATTTGACATTGATCCAAAAGAATAGGGGTTGAGTATGGCGCTTGAATTATGTCATAGTAGTACTGTCTTATCTTATATAAGAAAATTAACGCAATGAAATGCTCCAAAAAACATATAATATAAGATGAAAATGTAAAAAGTTACGGAAAATGTGAATTATCTCCGTAACTTTTTACATAAACCGCTCACTTTTGGTGTTATTGAGTTTCCCTCAGTTCTTCTATGAGATTTTCAAGAATATAATCATCGCTTATAAGCTGTAAACCATATTTAGGGGCAGACATCTTGAATAACCGGAAATCCTTAATGACCTTAATGACCGTGACCTTAATGACCGGAAAACGCCCCTAAACATTTATTTGTTTTTCTGATGAAACTCCTTCCTTGTCTTAGCCATTGCTTCCGTAGCCCTATCGTGGGTTTCTATCAGCAATGGGCTTTTGTGATATTGCACAATCTTGACTCCGACTGAGTTGTGCCTTTTCTTTTCCTCGATGCATTGAATGATCAAGTCTGGATTGGCTGATTTAGCCGTTGGAGTCTTGTCAAAGTTCTGAATATAGGCAGCGTTGGTCAGGAAGAGAATGTCGGAACCTTCCGGTATTTCCTGCATTACCTTCACCATGAGGGTTAGCATCATGCGGAACTCAGTGGTGTGTAGGTCGCTGATTACATCACGGCTGATGATATTGCCGTTATGCTCAATCACAACGGCAGCACCACCAGCTCGCTCTTTATGGCCATAATCACATGAGCCACCTATCCAAACGTAATATGTAGAAGTGTCTTGTGTCATTGCCAACAACTAGTCTTCGTCTATACGTTCAATTTTGAATATGACAGGTCTTGTTCCGTCAGAACAGCAGCATATCATTTCGTTTTCATGCTTCATCCATCCTTTCATGATAGAACCACCCTGAAGTCCAGTATATATATATCGTGAAATGGCATCCCAAGCCTCGGAACAATGTGGTATTTTAGGGCCTCCTGCTACAGTATTGGGGTCAGCAGATGTTTTTACGAGTGTATTCAATCCTCCATGCCAGAAGTGGTCGTTCTTTTCGTTGCGCTCAAAAATGAACTCATCACCAATGTTGTAGCATGGACACATTCCTGCTTTAGGGTCTGCACAATACTTTTGCTGCAATTCTGGATAGATTTTTTTGTCTATCACCGTAACTTTTACTTTATGCTTCATTTTACTTGTTAATTATTTGATATTTAAACTATTGAAAAAATGTTGTTCGATAAAATCTTGTACCAACTGAATTGTTGTAACTGTCTATTCCATTCTGCCATATTTCATTTCCACACCCTCCTTGTCATACTGCTTGCGTTTGCCGGTTGGTGGCTCAGTAAGCGTGATGCGAACAACAGCCGTGCGTAAAAGGGAACGGGCGATGCTCTGGTCGAAAGCATCCATGTGTTGAGGAAGAAAGCACCATGAAAATACCAGTTCACATCATCATCAGATGCGAGCGAAAGCGGTAAACCATAAGGTTTGCCGTCTTCGTCAATAAAACTTACAGTTATATACGGAGCCTTGTGCATCACTTCCAATGCCCACCCACTATCCATTGCTCTTGATTCCTTTCTCATTTTTATCCTAATTAATTTGATTATTTTTATCCAATTAATTTAATGATCTGTTTATCCGAGGTATCAGGCAGGATTTCTTTCAGATGCTCGAAAATCCTCTGATAAGATTCCTGGGGAGTTCGGTTGCATTGACAAGCCTCCCTGCCATAGAGATCTTCGGGAGTATTAAGCAGCGACCATCCCCAGCCATATTCATGATTGTGCTTGTCACGAGGGTAGATGAAATCTTCGGTCACGATGTAAGTCGCCATTTCCAGTCGGGTGAGATAACCGTCAAACTTGCTTCTCATTCCCTTGCCCGTGAAACCGCAGGCTGCCCGAAGTTCTCTTGTGATGAGACTGCCTGATGATTGAAGCGTGCTGAGAATGGCTCCTTCTATCGAGTCTTCATCTGGGCGAGGGTACTTGCTTCTTCTGTAGTTGCAGAAGTCCTGCCACCATTTCTGACTGATGAATCCTGCTTTCTTGTTAAAGAACTTTCCGTACATACACGGCATTTCCTGCACAATCTCGCCCTTCCATTTCCATAGCGGCCAGTCCCAACCGCCTTCAGGAAGTCTTACGTAACCGCAATCCTCTGTCACGATGTCCTCGGCAGAAAATCCTTCTATACCACTATCAAGGAGAGGGAGGAAGCCGATTTTCTGAATCAGCTCCATCATGCCTGTTGCTGAATATATTTCTGGAAAGTTCATAAGTTTCGTTCTTTATATTTTTATCAATTCGTTCAGTTTATCCTCTCTGATAATCTTCGGCTGAGCCTTGCCAGCGAGAATGAGAATCTTCTTGCCGTTGCGATAGATATGAAGCTGTCGTGAGCGAACCACGGCTGTCAGCTTCTCATCATTCTGCATGGCTTGCCAGATAGGATAATATACTCCCTCAGGTTCAAACAACTTCTTTTGAAGATGTGAACAGAGATTTGTTGTGTCAATAGTCATTTATTTCTTCTTTATCGTTTCATTAAATATTTTCCATTGCTTCTCAAATGACAAATCTTTTTCTGTCGAATCAAAGTAACTGATGTTGAGATTTTTCTCCCAAGGATTCCAGTTGCCGCAAATTCTGCCATCATGGGCGATTACAGGAAAGAAAATGCCATTATTAGTGTATGCAGACGGCATTTGATGTGGATGGATTACTAATTCCCGGCTTTTATAACCAATCAGATATTCATCAAAGGGAGCTATCAGATGAGTCTTTCCACTTCTGAATCCACGTGTTCGACATGATTCATGCAGATAGAACCGATAGTCTTTCCATTTTTCAATCCTCAGTTCTGAACCAAGCAACTCAATACCTCGTTGGCAATCAGAAGTGCTCAGTCCTGACCACCAGACATAATCTTCGAATGTGGCTGGCGAATGGCTCTGAAAATATTTTCTTGCCAGAAGCATCAGCATTTCATCACGTTCCAGCCTGGCTGTTCTTGGAACCTTCTTTTCCGTGAGACTGTATGTCGCCTTTGTAGGAAGAAGATTGCCGCTGCAGAAAGTACCGTTCAATTCGTTAAAGCGAATGTGGTAGGATAGGCGATGTTTGTCCATGATGATGCCCTTTTCGAGCAAAGCCTCGTTCAGGTCTTTGCTTGTTACAGACTGCATCTCATCGGTTTTTTGAACAAATATCTCGTGAATCAGATTGAGCTCAGAATCATCGATGCTGATTTTATTACTCTTCATCCATCCTTTTACAACAGAAGTTGCCTTAGGTGAAATCAGGTCCAGCATCCACCAATAGTCTTCATTTGAAACCAGTTGCCAAGTGCCACGCAGCAGGTGAAGACGGACTATCTCACCCTCATCGTATGCATTCTTGAATGCGAAGGAAGAAGGTTTGCGAGTACGCATCATCACAGCCCATCTTACCATCCGGTAATCCTGGGCTTGCATGGCTCCAAAATGAGACACTACCTTTTGGGGAGTATCAAATTGAGGGCAGATGAGCTGCTGCGAAAGCAGGCGTAATGCTATTGGATTCATTGTTTCTTACAAGCTATTTGTTATCTATTCATATGTAAATACGCCATCAGCGCAATCTGTATCTCTTTAAAATCCCAACTCCACATCCTTGCCGAATGGTGCGAGCGAAAGCCCGGCCATCTTGAAATGCTGTTTTCCCCAAGGAATGCCGATAATGGTGATACATAAGAGAAAGCCGAAGAACAGATGCATGAGGCAAGCCCACAAACCTCCGAAAATCAGCCAGAGTAAATTCAGCGGAATGCGAATGCAACCAGTTGGACTATTCGATTCTCTTACCGTAGAACCAAAAGGCCATAGGCAGAGCAAGCCAATCTTGAATGTCTGCAAGGCAAAGGGAATGCCGATGATGGTACATGCAAGAGCCAGACTTCCGGTGAAATAACCGATGGCAGCTTCGAGACCTCCGAAGAGCCACCAAAGTAAGTTTCCTATTATGCGCATAAGATTATTCTTTTCATCTTTTATATCAAGAAAGGATCAAGCGTAGCCAGCAGTTCGGCTTTATCTACCACACCACTTGTGCGCCACAACACTTCTCCGTTACGGAAGAGCATGAGCGTTGGCACGGATTGAATGCGGTATTGGCTTGCAGTTACGCCATACTTGTCCACATCCACCTTGATGATTCGAATGCGGTCGCCCAATACACTCTTCACCTGCTCCAGAATGGGGTGCATCGCCTTGCAAGGTTGGCACCAGGTGGCAAAGAAATCGACCAGAACAAGCTGGCCACTATTGATTACATTATTGAATGTCTCCATAATTATCTGTCTATTTCTGTGAAACGATTAAAAGTTCTGCCATCCCTCGTAACTTTCCCGAAGAACATCTTTTCGGGGCGAACCCAATAGGCTTGGTTTCCATATAGAGCCTGATAAACCACCATGCGCTCCTGAGTCTCGGAGTCGAAGGCAGAATGGATGAACTTGTATTTGCCTCCTTTAAAGTGCTGGAAATATCTTTCTTCCTTTGCTGAAAACTCCATCATCATTTTCTGGGCGAGAGGAGCGTACCATGTCTTCACCTCCTGCTCAGTAGGCGTATGACCGCCTGGGAAATGGAAGGCTTGGTTGTAATGCTGCAGAAAGAGAGGGGAGAAGTGAGCCAGGGTGTCCTGCTCACCAAAAAGTCCCCACACACGATCCTTATAATAGGGGTTGCAATGGTCAAACTGCACGGCTTCCAGCTCCGCAAACTCCTCAATCAGCGCCTCGTCAATCACCAGCTGCTGATTACCGTCCCTTCTCGGTGCCTTGTATTCATGCTCGCCGATTCGCTCCTTCAGAAACTCCGTCATCATGAAATACGGATTGCCGAGCAGGGCAGGAATGCCCACCACCGGAGCCAGCATCTGGGCGAGGAAAGAGCCGCAGCTGTTGCCCAGAAGCAAGTCGGGCTGCTCCCGGTCGATGATGGAGCGAATCTCCTTCAGTGCCTCCTTGGGGTGCAAAGGGAGGTCGGGAGTCAGCACCACCGCCGTCCCCTCAAACGCCTCTTTCAAGGCTCTCGCCATCGGACAGCTGCCCGTGGCGAAGAATCCGTGTAGGAATAATATCTTCTTCATTCTCAAATCATTTGATAATTATGCGCCTATAATCTAGGAGGATAAGCCATGCTCAACTCCCATATCAGCGCAATATATCTGCAAAAATACAAAAAATATTCAGAAAAGTGATTATATGGATGGATTTTGTTTGCAGGGCGAACTTGATTTAACCTTATTTTATAAGATAGAGGGATATTGAGGGATTTTTGAAAAACCGAAATCCTTAATGACCTTAATGACCTTGACCGGAAATGACCGGACCCTTTTTGGGGGGATTGAAAATGATAATGACCCTTCATGACTTTGACCCTTCATGACCGGAATTCTCGGTAGAACGAAAACGACCGCTCTCCTCATATTGAGGTGGGCGGTCGATTTATTTATGGCTGAGTCTGCTTATTGTAATAAGGTGGACTCCATGTTTTTATCCCATGCAGCTCGTTACTCCGAGCGTAGTAGCGATAGCGGTCAGTATGCTGATGGCTATCTGAAGAATTGTT
>CAKPYB010000001.1 GCA_934202525.1 uncultured Prevotella sp. | reverse complement strand
TGTGATTTTAAAATTATGGTGCAAAGGTACGAACAAAAGAGAAGACTACAATGGTATAAACGCGGAGCCGCTTACGAGGGATACCCCCAAATCGTGATGGATAGCGTGATGGATATTTCCGTTTCCGAAGTATCTATCACGCTATTCAAGTGTCTGTATATTAGTATATTAAGATGTGTAATACATATAAATCGTGATGGATGATAGATTATTACATAAAAATTGTTCATATGAAGACTGCGCTGGGTTACAGATATGACTGCATCGGGTTACAGATATGACAGCATCGGGTTACAGATATGACTGCATCGGGTTACAGATATGACTGCATCGGGTTACAGATATGACTGCGTAAGCTAACGGAGCCGTATCCGTAGGCTTATCGAGACGTCTGCATCAGCTAACTGAGACGTCTGAACTCGCTTACTGAACTACTTGAGGTGCTTGGCTGAACAGCTTGAATTGCTTGACAGAAGTGTGATACAGCTACTTATTATGGACGCAAACTTGTCGCCCTGTAAGGGCAAAAGCTTTATAAATACCTGATTTTTAAAGCTTTTGCCCTTACAGGGCGCCTTGCAGATTGCTATTATACCCAGGGCGCTGCCCTGGGCTAGGAGCTTTTGGGCCTTCAGCCCGTTCTTGAACCACATGCGAAAGTTCTGTTGTTTAAACAAGTCTCTCTATGTCTTCTATTGAAAGGTCTGTACCTTTGGCAACTTGCTCTTGTGTGAGCCCCATGCCGAGAAGACGCTTTGCGGTAGCCAACTTTTCTTTGGCAATACCTTCTTCTCTGCCTTCTTCTCTGCCTTCTTCTCTGCCTTCTTCCTTCGCAGTATCGATCGAATTTTTTATATCTCGGTAAGCCGGATTGTCATATCGTTCTTCTGATAATCTCATAATCTGTTCTTTTTATAGAATTCTTTTGGCAAAGATACGATTTTTTATAATATCTTCCAAGTATTTTGGTATAAATCTGTCATTCTGATGCTATTTTTGACGATTCTCTAAGATGTTCTTTGGGAAAATACGATATTTGTATCATTTTAGACGATATTGCTACTGCTTTTGCAAGATTATCAGTACTTTTGTGGCGAAATATAAATAACGCAAAAATCATAACCGAAATGAAACGAATCTTTTTATCGCTGATACTCACAGCGGCTACCTTGCCTTGGGCTACTGCAGCCCTGGCGCAGCAGGATCCATCTGAGGCTCCTGCTACCAGACCCGTAAATCCCGTATCTGCACCACAGAAACTCATCTTCGTACCGGATTCCCTGAAACCCTATGATTTCAATAAGGATGATGAGAGATGGTGCTGGCGACATAGTGCACAGACCCAGAATATCGTGTATTTCTGGGAAAAGCCATTCGGGGACAATCCGCAGAATCCTCCTTCGCTCGAAGGTAAGCCGATGAAATTCGACCTGGGCAATCTACAGACTCAGGTAGAACGGTTCTATCGTTTCTTCCGTGACACCCTGAAGTTCTCTCTGCCGGGCAGCATCTGCGACAAGTATAAGATGATGGTGATGGTGAACTATTCGCTGGAAGGAACCGCTTACGGCGGAACTTATGATGACTTTATCGGGGCGCTCTGGGTAACACCTAACCGTATTCAAGATAAGAAACTCAACTGTCTGGCTCACGAGTTGGGACACAGTTTCCAGCTTCAGATTATGGCAGACAAAACGGGCGAAGCCTGGGGAGGAAGCGGTTTCTTCGAGATGACATCCCAATGGATGCTCTGGAGAGTGAATCCCGACTGGATAACAGATGAGAAGTATCATTTCGATGCCTTCAGACAACTTACCCATAAGGGATATTTGCATCTGGACAACATCTATCATTCGCCATACGTGATAGAATGGTGGGCTGAGAAGCATGGATTGGAAAGCATCGCCCAGCTCTATCGGGAGGGAAAAGTAGGAGAGGACCCGGTTGTTACCTACAAGCGGAAGTATAAGATGAGTCAGAAGCAGTTTAATGATGAGATGTTCGACTGCTACCGCCATCTCGTGAACTTCGATTTCGATTATGCCCGCAAGGAGACCCGTCCTTATGCCTGCACCTTCGATACCAAGATGCTGAAGCAGAAGAATGGTTATCTCCGTCCGGATACAGCTTCGGTTCCAGAGAACTATGGATTCAATGCCATCAAGTTGGAAATCCCGAAGGCAGGCAAGAAGGTTACTGTAGATTTCAGAGCCCTCGATGCCGAGGGTAAGGTGTTCAAGGCATCCAAGGACAAGATGGCACGCACCATCGGTTACCGTTATGGATTGGTGGGAGTAACTGCCGATACCGATGAATGCATCTACAGTCCGATGGGTGAAGCGATGAACGGAAAGGTTTCGCTTGTGGCTCCAAAGTCCCAGCCGCTCAAGGCGCTCTATCTCGTGGTGATGGGAGCTCCTGCGAATCATTCGCTCGATCCATCTTCCCGCCGGTTCCCTTATGAGGTAAGAGTGAAGTAAATATCATTATTAACGAGAATGAAATAAAAAAATGAAGAATAAGACTTTATTATCTGCATCTCTCGCCTTGATGATGGCGTTGCCGATGCAGGCACAGCGCTTTGAAGATAACTTCGAAGACAAGACGCTGCGACTGGATTACATCGTGGCGGGCGATAGCGTGAAACAGGCTATCTATTTCGAACAGGCTTACAGCAACCCTACATGGGCGGGCAGAAAGACAAGACTGGATGAGAAATTCCTGAACGGAAACGGACAGATAACCGTATATGAACATGGTACCAACAAGGTGCTCTATGTAAACACTTTCTCTACACTCTTCCAGGAGTGGCAGCTTACACAGGAGGCTAAACATCTGCAGAAATCATTCGAAAGCAGTTTCCTCGTGCCTTTCCCAAAGAAGCCGGTGGATGTTAGCATCACCCTGAGCGATACGCATCAGAAGGTGACGGCTGAGCTGCGCCATACCATCAATCCCCAGGATATCCTCATCCGACCATTGGGCGAGAATGGCATCCCTTACCGCTACATCGTGAAGAGCGGAGAGACTGCCGACTGTGTTGACCTCGCCATCATCGCCGAGGGTTATCGCCAGGACCAGATGGATAAGTTCTATCAGGATGCGCAGCGGGCAGCCGATGCCATCTTCGAGCGCGAACCTTTCGCTTCGCTCAAGTCGAGATTCAACGTGGTGGCTGTTGCGGCTCCATCGCTCGATGAGGGACCAAGTATTCCGCACGACGGGAAATGGAAGAACACGATGGCTTGTTCTCATTACGATACTTTCTATTCGAACCGTTATCTCACCACAAGCAAGATTCATCGCATTTATGATGCCTTGAGTAATGTGCCTTTCGAGCAGATCATCGTATTGGTGAATTCGCCTACGTATGGTGGTGGCGGCATCTACAACCAGGTTACGCTTTCTACCTCTGATCATCCTACGTTCAAGAAGGTGCTGGTACATGAGTTCGGTCATGGCTATGCGGGTTTGGGTGATGAGTACAGTACCGATGAGTACGACCCGATGTATCCTAGTGATACCGAGCCTTGGGAACCGAACCTCACCACGCTGAAGGATTTCCAGAGCAAGTGGGCGGATATGATGCCGAAGGGCGTGAAGATTCCTGCGCCGCTAGCCAAACTTCCGGATCATAAGAATATCAGGAACGCGAAGGAGCAGAAGAAACTCAACGAAGCCGTATTCAAGATTGGTGTGTTCGAGGGTGCGGGCAACCAGAGCAAGGGATGTTATCGTCCGGCGCAGGTCTGCCGTATGCGAATCAACGAAGTGGATGATTTCTGTCCGGTTTGCCAGCGTGCCATCCGACGCATCACAGATTTCTATACTGGGAAATAATATTTTCCTAACTGGAGAAAAATACTTAAGAAGTCAACAAGTAAAATATCAAGTATAATGAAGAATCAGATTTTAGCTCTTTCGCTGTTGAGCGCAGCTTTGGCGATGCCGGCAGCTACAGCTTCAGCACAGGGCACATTAGAAGATTACAACAGAGCCTATGCTCTTCGTCATCAGTTCTCTGCCGATTCCGTGTTCCATTGGGCACGTTCATCGGCTTGGTGCGATTCCACCCACGTACTGCATTATCAGATTTCTACTCCTCAGGGTAGGAAGTTTGTTTCCTATGATGCCGACAAGGACGAGATGAAGACTTACGATTCGCAGGAAGCGATGGAGAAGGCGCTGGGCATCAAGCCTCGTCCTGCCTACAAACCTCAGTTTGGCAGACGCCATGAGCGCCACTGGATGGAGGTGGATGAGGAGAAGGAGGCTTATCCGGTACTTTCGCCAGACGGCAAGATGGAAGCCTACATCGAAGGTTACAACGTGGTGGTTCATGAGGCAGGAAAACCTTATACCGAAGCCAAGCGAATCCTTACTCAGGATGGTACCATCGGCTGCTATTACAGCAACCGCATCCAATGGAGCCCAGACGGCAAACACATCTTCGTATGCAAGCGAGTGCCGGTAGAGAAGCGCTATGCTTACTATGTGGAATCTTCGCCTGCCGACCAGCTGCAGCCTATCCTCCACAAACAGGAGTATGCCAAGCCGGGCGATGCCCTGCCACAGCACTATCCGGTCATTATCGATGTGGCTACCGGAAAGAAGGTGGAGGCTGACAAGCATCAGATAGAAAACCAGTATGAACTGGAATGGATGCAATGGACTCCTGACAGCAAGGAGGTGACGATGGAATACAACCAGCGTGGTCATCATCTCTATCAGATGTTGGCGATGAATGCTGAAACCGGCAAGCTGCGTACCGTGGTAGAGGAGCGTGCCAATACCTTCGTAAACTATGGTCGTCTGTGGCGCCAGTTTATCAAGGATGGCAAGCAGCTGCTCTGGCTGAGCGAGCGCGACAACTGGAATCATCTCTATCTCTACGATGTGCAGAAGTCGAAGGTTATCCGTCAGATTACCAAGGGCGAATGGTTTGTTCGCGGCATCCAGCGTGTGGATGAAGAGAAGGGAGAAATCTATTTCTCGGCTAGTGGCGTGAACAAGAATGAGGACCCATACTTGGTACATTATTATAAAATAGGTATCGACGGCAAGAATATGGTGGCGCTCACTCCTGAAGAGGGAAATCATAGTGCCCAATATACCTATGATTACCGTTATCTCCTGGATACCTATTCTAAGGTGGATGCCGCTCCTGTTACCGTGCTCAGAGATGCGCAGACCGGTAAGCTCGTCAAGACTCTGGAAACGGCTGATATTACTACTTTGAAGAAGCACGGATGGGTGGCTCCGGAAGTGTTTGTGGCAAAGGGAAGAGATGACAAGACGGATATGTGGGGCATCATCCAGCGCCCTACCAATTTCGATCCGAACAAGAAATATCCGGTTATCGAGTATATCTATTCGGGTCCGGGCGATGCCTATACTCCGAAGAGTTTCATGCCATACAACTGGTACACCACTTCGCTTGCCGAACTCGGTTTCATCGTAGTCCAGCTCGATGCGATGGGAACTTCCTATCGCGGCAAGAAGTTTGAGGAGGTTTGCTACAAGAACCTGAAGGATGCCGGGTTCCCAGACCGTGAACTCTGGATCAAGGCTGCAGCCAAGAAGTATCCTTATATGGATGCTGATAATGTGGCAATCTATGGCTGTTCGGCAGGCGGACAGGAGAGTACCACAGCCGTATTGCTGCATGGCGATTTCTACAAGGCAGCCTATAGTGCCTGCGGCTGTCACGACAACCGGATGGATAAAATCTGGTGGAACGAGCAATGGATGAGCTGGCCTATCGATTCCAGTTACGTAGAGTGCAGCAACGTGGAGAATGCCCACAAGCTGGAGCGCCCGTTGATGCTGGTGGTAGGAGAGATAGATGACAACGTAGATCCATCGAGCACCTATCAGGTGGTGAATGCCCTGGAAAAGGCGAACAAGGATTTCGAACTCGTGGTGATTCCTGGAGCCCATCATACCATGGGCGAACTCTACGGCGAACACAAGCGTTACGATTTCTTCGTGAAGAATCTGCTGGGTGTGAAACCGCCAAAATGGAGTGATGTAAAGAGCAAGTAATTCAGGTTTCAATCTGTTGATAGTGAAACTTCTCACTTGAATCATTATTTAAGTTTTGCCCTGAAGCAAACGGATAGTCTTACTTTAAAAAAGTAGCTATTTGTTTGTTTCGGGGCTTTTTTTGTTCTTTTTGTTGTATTTCTCGTTATATTTTTGTAATTTTGCGGCATTAATTTATCTAACAACAGAAAATAAAGACCCATATAATGAGAAAGATATCTATTCTAATGGTTTCTGTGCTCTGCATGATGATGCTTGTAGGGGCTGAGGCTCAGGTGCCGACCGCCTTCGTTTCGAAAGGAACTACGGATATTCAGGCGCAGCCACATACGATAACGCAAACCAGTTCCGGTGCACAATGGGCTCCTGTCGACCCGATGGTGCGCTCTATCACGATGGATAATGGTTTGCCGAGTAATGCCGTGCGTAGCGTGGTTCAGGGTTCCAAGGGATACATGTGGTTTGGTACAGATAACGGATTGTGCCGTTTTGACGGCTATGATGTCAAAACCTATTATAATCCTTTTACGGCAATAGACCAGTATGTAGCTGCTCTGACCGCTTGCGAAGAAGGACTGCTCGTAGGCTGCAATAATGGAGCCTATCTGTTCAGTTATGAAACCGACCGGTTCCAGAAACTGAGCGATAAGATTACGGCTCCTGTTCTTAATTTCTCGCTTGACGGCGATCAGAATGTGTGGATTTCTACCAACGGACAGGGTGTGTTCAGATACAACCGGACTACTCACGAACTGCACCAGTATCCGATGAAGAATATTCAGGGTATAGTGCAATGTACGCTGGTTGATGCCAATAACCAGGTATGGATGCTCTCTAATCATAGTAAAGCCAGCATCTATCATCTCAACAAGTCGACCGACCAGTTTGAGGCTTTCCCGGTAAGAGGCGATGCAAACAAGTTTTATGGCCTGGCGATGCTTGCCTCACCAGATGGCAATATTTATGTCGGAACCTGGGATAACGGACTTTACAAGCTCAACGCCGACGGTAGTGCCGAGCAGCTCATCAGCGGAACTCTGAGTAATGCAGTTCATCATATCCACCAGCTTTACAACAACGGCAACAAGTTTATTCTCATAGCGAGCGATGATGGTCTGGTGCAGTATGATATCCAGAACCGCTCCTGGAGCATGCTGTCGGAAGTAAACGATCCAAGCCGGAGCACGAGCGAGCGTTTTGTTTATGGTATTGCGGGCGATAATGAAGGCGGCATCTGGGTTACTACTTTCTATGGAGGTGTGAGTTATCTTCCTTCTACGAGTGTAGAAGAACGTTTCCGTGCTTACTCAGCCCGACAAGGGGGATTGCGCGGTAATGTGGTAGGAAGATTCTTCGAAGACCAGCAGCATCGCATCTGGATAGCTACCGATGATGCCGGACTCGACTGCTTCAATCCCCAGACCAACAGTTTTGTTTCTTATCCGGGCAAGGCGGCTATGGGCAAGTATAATGTTCATGCGCTCTTTGCCGATGGTAATGACCTGTGGGTGGGAACCTATGGTAATGGTGTCATCAGAATGGATATGGCTACCGGAGCGCAGCAGATTTTCCAGACCGATGGAATGGCTTCGGGCAGTAATGCCTATTGTATTTATCGCGACCGTAAGAACCGGCTGTGGGCGGCTTCGATGGATGGAGCCAGTCTTTTTGATGAAAGTCAGCAGAAGTTCAGAAAAATCAAATCGTTCAAGTCGCTTACCATCGATATCAAGGAAGATCCTCAGGGCAACGTATGGTTTGCTACCCAGGGAGGCGGCTTGTGGCGCTTGGGCAAGAATAACGACTGGAAACAGTATAAGCATGTAGAGAATGATTCTACTTCGCTGGTGAGTGATCAGGTAAACTGTCTGGCTATCGGCGAAAAGGGGCAGCTCTATGCTGTAACTGGCGATGGACTCTGCGAATTCCTGCCTTCTAAAGGTATCTTTCGCCGCATCTCCATCGATGCGCCTAGTCAGGATTTCACGAGCCTTGTTATTTCGCAGGGAGTAATGTGGATTTCTACAAGCAAGGGAATTGTGAAATATACGCCGGGTGAACCTGTCCAGCGGTTCAATAAATATGACGGACTCACCTGCGACCAGTTTATGCCAAATGCCGGACTCCTGGCTTCTGACGGCAGAATCTATTTCGGTTCGACAAGAGGTTTCAACTGTTTCTATCCATATCTCGTCAAGATCAACCAGGTAGCTCCTCCTGTGGCAATTACCTCGGTAGAACTCTTTGGAAAGCCGATAGAGGCGGGGAGCGACCAGCTGGATAAATCTCTGAGTCATGCAGCAGAACTCAATCTGTCTCATAATGAGAATACCATCAATATCTCGTTTGCAGCCTTGAGCTATGTATCGCCTGAAAAGAACCAGTATGCTTACAAACTTGAGGGAGTAGACAAGGATTGGGTTTATACCCATGAGCATCGTGCCAACTATACCAATCTTCCTGCCGGAACCTATACCTTCCTGGTTAAGGCAACCAATAATGATGGTGTATGGTCGAAGAATGAGGCAAAACTGCAGATTGTGGTTCATCCGCCGTTCTGGTGGTCTTTACCTGCCAAGATTCTGTATCTTCTGCTCATCGGTTACGTGATTTATTGGTTCACACAGAGCCGGTTGAAGCGTGAAAAGCGCCGCCATCAGGAAGAACTCGACCAGTTGGAGCGCAAGCAGGATCAGGAGATGAGAGACGCCCGCCTGCAGTTCTTCACGATGATTGCCCATGAAATCCGTACGCCGGTAACGCTTATCATCGGACCTTTGGAGAGTCTGAAAGAGCATTGGAAACTGGCTTCCGGAAAACTTGCTGAGGGTGAGACTATCACGCAGACGCTTTCTGTTATCGACCGTAACGCCCAGCGTTTGCTCCTGCTCGTCAATCAACTGCTCGATTTCAACAAGGTGCAGCAGAAGGGCATGCAGGTTCATTTCCGCTTGAATAACATTTCAAAACTGATGCATGCTGTGGCTGAGCGTTTTGCTCCTACCTTCGAGCAGAAAAGCATCCGTTTCGAGGTAGAATATCCAGCAGATGATCTCGTGGCGATGATAGATCAGGAGGCGGTTACCAAGGTTATCAGCAATTTGATGACCAACGCCTTGAAATATACGGAGGATTATGTGCGCCTGTCCTGCCGCCTGCTGGAGGATGGAACCCATTTCTGCATCGAGGTAGAGGACAACGGATTGGGAATCAGTCCTGACGAGAAGGAGAAAATCTTCGGAGCCTTCTATCAGGCACGAGATAATAAACCGGGAACTGGAATCGGTCTCAACATCGTGAAGAATCTCGTTGAGGCTCATCATGGTATGGTAAAAGTAGAATCGGAAGTAGGCAAGGGCTCTACCTTTATCGTAACCCTGCCGCTCAACCAGCTGGATGCCGTGGTAGAGAAGGCGGATGAAATGGTGAAGGAAGAAGAGGCTGCCGCAGAGGAAAGTCTGTTGACAGATGCATCTCTGGCTGAGCAGGGTTCTGAAAAGGCAGGCGAGGCCGTTGTCAGTCCACTTCGTGAACCGGTAAAACCGGCGATGCTGATTGTGGATGATGACGAAGACATGCGCCAGTTTGTGAAGGCTCATTTCGAGAAAATGTATACGGTTTATACAGCCGACAACGGAAAGGATGCACTCCGCAAACTGGAGAAACATCCGGTTTCGCTCATTATAAGCGACTGGATGATGCCTGAGATGGACGGTCCGGAGTTCTGCCGTAGGGTGCGTGAGAATTCAGAATACTCTCATCTTCCGTTTGTGATGCTCACGGCAAAGACCGATGATGCGGCGAAGACGGAGAGTATGAACTGTGGAGCCGATGTCTACATAGAAAAGCCGTTCTCGATGAAGTATCTTGAGGCAAGCGTAAGACAGCTTCTTGAGATGCGCCGTCTGTTGAGGAGTAAGTTCTCGCATACTCCGCTTGAGCCGATAGCAGAAATAGCTCCAACTCAGGTTGATAATGCGTTCTTGGAGAAGATGTCGAATATTATCGAAGAGAATGTGGCAAATCCGGAACTCAACGTGGCGTTCCTTGCCGAGAAGATGGGCATGAGCCGCTCGTCGCTCTTCAATAAGATTCGCGGTCTTGCCGATGTTACGCCAAACGAGATGATACAACTCGTGAAACTGAAGAAGGGCGCACAGCTTCTGAAAGAAGGAAACTACCGCATCAGCGAAATCAGCTATATGGTAGGTTTCAGCAGTCCTAGCTATTTTGCCAAGTGTTTCCAGAAACAGTTTGGCGTCAAGCCGATGGATTTCGTGGCTGCAGAATCGTAGGATAAAAGAACTGTTCGGATAGAATAGAATAAAAAATCGCCTGGGTGCTCAGATGCATCCAGGCGATTGTCTTTTATTATAAATAGGAGTAGTCCTATTCTTTATTTCTTTGTGGCTCTGATGAAGAAGCCGATGAGGCAGATGTAAGCCAGGAGCGAACAAACCTCAGACATCGGATTAACCCACCAGCTGTCGGCGATGCTTACCTCGATGCCGCCAAACTTCAGAAGGGCGCTAACCACACCCATCAAGGCTCCACCGGCGATGAAACCGCTGGCGATGAGCGTTCCCTTCTCACCACGTTCGCTGTTCACCTTGGCATCCTTGCTGCGTGAAGTAACATACCAGTTGATGGCGCCACCCACGAGCAGAGGAACATTCAGTTCCAGCGGAATGAACATACCCAGAGCGAAAGCCAGGGCTGGAATCTTGAAATAAGTCAGCACGATGGCTATTACGGCTCCGATACCATAGAGCACCCAAGGAGCTCCCACGCCATTCATCAAAGGGTCGATAACCGCAGCCATCGCATTAGCCTGAGGAGCTGCAAGCGAACCCGATGCGAAACCGTAAGTCTCGTTGAGCAGCATCATCACGCCGCCCACGGTAGCCGCACTCACCAGGGTACCGAGGAATTTCCATCCCTCCTGTTTCTTAGGAGTTGTTCCCAGCCAGTAACCAATCTTCAGGTCGGTAATAAACGAACCTGCTACCGAGAGGGCTGTACAAACCACACCACCCATAATCAGGGCAGCCAGCATGCCGCCAGGACCTTTCAGACCTACAGCCACCATCACCACAGAGGCGAAGATGAGCGTCATCAGGGTCATTCCCGAAACAGGGTTTGAACCCACGATAGCGATGGCATTAGCCGCTACGGTAGTAAAGAGGAAGGCGATGACAGCTACGAGCAGGATGGCGATAATGGCGAAGAGAAGGTTGCCCTCCATCACGCCAAACCAGAAGAAGAGGAAGGTTACGAGGATGGTAACGAGCGAACCGATGGCGATAATCTTGAAAGAGATATCGCGCTGGGTGCGCTTCACGTTCTCATCCACATCGCTCTTGCCCTTCAGCTCCTTGGTAGCCAGACCTACGGCACTCTTGATGATGCCCCAGCTCTTGATGATGCCGATGATACCTGCCATGGCGATACCGCCGATACCGATGCTGCGGGCGTAGGCACGGAAGATTTCCTCCGGACTCATCGCACCCACGGTCTTCACGATGCTAGGATCCCAGGCGCTCAGCACGCTATCATGGAAGATAACGCTCATGCCCGGAACAATCAGCCACCATACTACGAGCGAACCCAGACAGGTGAAGAAGGCATACTTCAGACCGATGATGTAACCCAGACCTAATACGGCAGCACCTGTGTTTACCTTGAATACGAGTTTAGCCTTGTCAGCCAGGTCGCATCCCAGACTTACCACACGCGATGTGAAATTCTCGTTCCACCATCCCAGGCTGGCTACGATAAAGTCGTAAAGACCACCCACCAGTCCGGCTATGAGCAACGGCTTAGCCTGGTCGCCACCCTTGGCTCCGCTTACCAGTACCTGTGTGGTAGCCGTAGCTTCAGGGAACGGATACTTACCATGCATATCGCTTACGAAGTATTTGCGGAAAGGAATAAGAAAAAGGATTCCCAAGACTCCTCCCAAGGCCGAAGCCATGAAAATTTTCATAAACGAAGTTGTCATCTCCGGATATTTGGCCTGCAGGATGTAGATGGCTGGCAGGGTAAAGATGGCTCCTGCCACCACAGCACCCGAACAGGCTCCGATGCTCTGGATAATGACATTCTCGCCCAGCGCCTTGCTACGCTTGGTAGCGGTACTTACGCCCACGGCGATGATGGCGATAGGGATGGCTGCCTCGAACACCTGACCCACCTTCAAGCCCAGATAAGCTGCGGCGGCAGAGAAGATGACTGCCATCACGATTCCCCATGTAACCGACCATCCGTTCACCTCAGGATAAACCTTGTCAGGCGACATCAGCGGCTTATATTCCTCCCCGTCTTTCAGTTCGCGGAATGCGTTCTCGGGGAGTTGTAAATTGTCTTTTTCTTCCATTATTTCTCAATTCTGATGATATACTCACTCATGAAACTTGCACCTGGCTGCAGACGGTTTATCAGATACTTGTCCTTAAACTCGCCATCATATTCAGCCCAGTCGCTCAAACCATACCATGGCTCGATGCAGATGAATGGAGCATGCTTGCCTGTTGGGTTCCAGATACCTACGGCTGGAGTCTTGAATTCGAGGGTTACATGAGGTTCGCCCTGCTCGTTGAGAATGCTCACCTGCTTAACCTGACTCTTGTCGAAGATAACAGCATCTTCTGCGAAAGTCTCCTCGTTTACTTCCCAGATACCCTTGTCGGTTTCTACGGTTTCCTTAGCCTGACGGTCGATGCATCCGCCTACGTTACCATAGAGACGAACAGGAGCCTCGTTATCGAGTTTCAGGGTAGCTTTCATCTCTTCGCCCTTCTTGCAGCCAGGAACCATGAAGGCTGGGTGACCGCCAATTTGGAAGAAGATTTCCTTTTCGTCGGTATTCTCTACGTGCCAGATGACATGAATCTCGTTGCCCTGCAGACGGTAAGAGATGGCAAGGTTGAAGTGGTAAGGATAGTTCTTCTGAGTCTCTTCGTTGTCGATGAGCGCGAAGGTGAGGCGGTCGGCAGTCTTGCCAACGAGGTTGAACTCTGTATCGCGTGCGAAACCATGGCGAGGAAGCTGATACTCCTTGCCCTCTGTGCGATAAGTGTCTTTCCACAATCCGCATACGATAGGGAAGAGGATAGGAGAGTGGCGGTTCCAGTATTTCTCGTCGCCATCCCAAAGATATTCATTACCATTAGCATCCTTGATGCTCTGAAGTTCTGCTCCGAGAGATGAAATCTCAAGTGTGAGCTGATCATTCTTAATCTGTTCCATTGTTATTAATTCTTTTGTTTAGTTTTTAATGTTTCATCTGATTATCTTTTTTCAAAGATATTGCAAAGGTACAATTTATTTTCGTAAAGCACAAGAAAAGAGCGTTTTTTCTCAGATATTACAATATATTTATACGATTTTGTTAGCTTATCTCGAATATTTGCTGTAACTTTGCAGCCCGAAATAGATAGATAACAAGAAGTATAAGAAAAAAAATAGTATTTAATCTAATGACAAGCAGTAATAAAGTTAAAGGCTTTGCGGCGGGTATTGTTGCCGCAGTATGTTATGGTACCAATCCTTTGGGCACGCTCGAACTCTATGGCGACGGATTTAATTCCAGTTCTGTACTCATCTATCGTTATCTCTTGGCGGTACTGATGTTTGCCGTGGTGATGCTGTTCCGCAAGGAGAGTTTCAAGGTGAAGTGGGGACATCTGATTCGTCTTGGCGTGCTGGGCTGCATGTTTTCGCTCTCGTCAGCCACGCTTTATGTCAGTTTCCATTATATGGCGGCAGGTATTGCCAGCACCATCCTCTTCGTTTATCCTATTATGACGGCCATCCTGATGACGGTCTTCTTCCACGAGAAGGTAACGTGGTCTACCTCGCTTGCCATTCTTCTGGCGGTATCGGGAGTAGGATTGCTCTATCAGGGCGATGGAAACGATAAGTTGAGCACGGCGGGTTTTGCCCTCGTCATGTGTTCATCCCTGCTCTATGCCCTTTACATCATCTCCATCAACCAATGGAAGAATCCGGGCATGCCGAACATCAAGTTCACCTTCTACATTCTGGTGTTCGGACTCATCACGATGCTCATCTATTCGTTTATTGCGGGCGAGCCGATACAGATGCTGCAAACGCCTAAACAATGGCTCTGTGCTGCCCAGCTGGCTTTGTTGCCAACGGTATTGTCGCTCTTCTTCATGACCATCTCCATCAATCTCATCGGCAGCACGCCAGCCGCCATCATGGGAGCCCTGGAGCCTGTAACGGCGGTAATCATCGGCGTCTGCGTCTTCGGCGAGAGCTTCTCTCTGCAGCTGGCGATAGGCATCCTCGCTATCCTGGCTGGCGTAACGATTATCATCGCAAGAAAGAAAGGGTAAAAGGGTAAAAAGGTAAAAGGGTAAAAAGAAGAAAAAATCCTCGCTCGAAAAAGAACTCGAACGAGGATTTTTTTATCTGTTCTAGCCGCAAGCAAATAGGCTCGCAAGCCGCCAGGCGTTAAGATGATTATCTCAGGATATCCTTCAGGGCAAAATTGGCAAGGATGGATGTTGACTGGCTCAGCATGCGGATGAACTCCTGGGCTGAGTTTTTCATGTAAGCATCTTTCAGAATGTGGATGCAGCCATCCATTTCGTTGTCGGCAGCATCGATAGGAATCGCCTTCATGCCGTTCTGCAGAATGGTGGTCGATTCGGAGAGAATGGTCACCAGATTGCTGCGGCTCAGAAGGTCGAAGATGATGTTTACATTATTCACCTCTACCATAATCTTGTAGTTCAAATCTTTGCCCTCTACCATGTGATCAAAGGCGTTGCGTGCCTGCAGACCCTTGCAAGGAAGGATGAGGTCGTAACGCTCCAGATCGGAAAGCTTGACCGATGAAAGGCGCGCCAGCGGATGATTCACGTTCACGATGGCGGCAAGACGGTTGCTGAAAATAGCTCGGCTGTCTACCGCCTTTTCGTTCTTCAGAGGCTTGAAAGCCAGAACGAGGTCGAGTTCGCGCTTCTTCAGTCCGTCCATCAGTTCCTGCATGGTGCGGTATTGGATGTTGAGCTTTACATGAGGATAGGCGTGGAGAAAGGCGATGAGCGTCTCGGACATGATGTTGCTGAAGGAGAACGTTACGCCGATGTTCAGTTCGCCTGTAAGCATTTCCTTCAGATCGTTCATGTGGTCTACACAGGCTTCGGCAGAATTGACCGCGTTTTGGGCATAAGGTCTCAATTCCTTGCCCGCCTCTGTGAGGTAAACCTCATGAGAATTACGCTCGAAGAGAGGCAGACCTATCTCCTGTTCCAGATGCGAAATCTGCTGTGAGAGGGTGCTCTGGGTGATGTATAACTTGCGCGAAGCTTCTGAGAAGTTGAGCGTCTCGGCTACCTTCAAGAAATATTTCAGTTGTCGTATTTCCATATTGTTCCTTTATTGAAGCTATCGGCTATAGAAATAACCGATAGCTAAATTTGGGTGCAAAGATAAAACATTTATTTTAATATCCTCTTTTTTTGAAGAATAAAATGATGTTTTATCGCATCTCTACTTCTTTTTATCCGAAATTCATCCGATGAAAAACTGATTTTCAACCAGATGATTATTTGATTTCTACTTCGTGCAAATCTACGAATTCGCCATTCTTCTTCTTTCTTTCTACCAGCATGGCAAGCAGCTTGCGCTTGCGGTTGTCGGCGATGAAACGGCGGAAGAATACGTTTGGAATAGCCACACCCAGAGCGATGCAGATGATGGCGAGCGAAGCCTTGATGAGGTTGTTCATACCTACGGTTACTTCGCCTACCACGCCATGCATGTCGATGAAGGCGAACAGGGCGCGATACATCAGAACTCCCGGTACCATTGGGATAACACTAGGAATGGTGATGCATTGGTGAGGGGTATGGAACCAATGGCGCGCCTTGATCACGATGATGCTGATGAGCGCAGAACCGGCAAGCGAACCGATGCTCAGACCCATGTCGAGACCGATGTTGCCGTTAGATGGACCTAGGTTGACGAAATTGCGGAAGCATACGGCGATGATACCGCCCACAGCTACAACCGGCAACAGACGGCGAGGTATGCTGAAGATGGTAGAGAAGCCCATGGCCGATACGGCAGCTGCGATGGCAAACTCCCAGTATTCGTGATGAGGAGTCATCGTAAGATCCTTCACGAAGTTGTCGATGTGGCAAATCTGGATGGCGAAGGCGATACCGAACGCCATCGCGAAGAGCATCAGCAGGGTGTTCAGGGCACGAACCATTCCCACCTCAATATATCCGTCGAGCATATCGCTTACAAAGTTGATGAGTGGAACTCCCGGCACGATGAAGAGGGCACACGCCATCAGCGGATGCCAAGGGGTATCTGAATGCATGAAGGCTGGAAGCGCTTCGGCAATAGATGGGTTGAGCGAAAGGAATGAGGTCAACCAGGCTATCAGAGTGGCTACGAAAGCCGAAATTCCGATGGCTACATAGTTGTTGCAGCCCTTGGTTGGCAAGAACATTCTCAGGCGGAAACCCAGAATGGCTGCAAGCGAACAGAAGAAGAAGGCTGGCCAGTCGCAACCGAACTGGATGCAGAATCCGCCGCAGGCAAAACCGCCGCCGATGGCTACCTGCCAAGGAGTGAAACTGCGTGGGGTGGCCTTGATGTCGTTCAGAGCCTGCTCATACTGTTCGAGCGAATAGTTATCCTTGATGGCCTTCCAGGTGAGCTTACTTACCTGGGAAATAGAGGTGAGGTTGATACCGTGCTTCTCGCATCTCTGGAACTTGGAGAAGGAATGCTCCTCGTCGCTATAGTTTACCATCAGCACGTTCCAGTTGATGTAAAGGTGCATGTATCGCTCGTCGAGACCGAGGAAAGCTGCTGCACGCTTCATGGTTCGCATGATGCGGGATGTGTCGGCAGCACTCTCCATGAGAATGCTACCGGTACGTAATAATAAGTCGAGTTTTCTTCTGAGTTCTGATTCTGCTATTTCCTTGCAGTTGCAGTTATCCTCTATGCAAGCGCAGGTTTTCAATTCTTTTTCTGTCATATATGTTTATCCGAATACAAAAATAATAATCTGAATGGTTACAATTCTGAGGAACATGGCGAACGGATATACATTCGCATAGCCTACTGTTGGCGCATCTGCCGAAGTCTGCTCACGTACGTAAGCCAGGGCAGAAGGGTTGGTGTTGGCACCTGCCAATACGCCGAGTAATGTATAATAATTGATGTGGAACACGAGCTTGCCGATGATGCCGCCCAGAATGATTGGTATCATGGTGATGGCGATGCCGTAGAGAATCCAGGTCAGTCCGCTTTCTGATGCTACGGTCTGGATAAACTGTTCGCCTGTACCGAGACCCACGCAAGCCAGGAAGATGCAGATGCCGATTTCGCGAAGCATCAGGTTGGCTGAAATGGTATTGTAGGTAACGAGGTTGTATTTCGGTCCGAAATAACCTATCAGAATGGCTACTACCAATGGGCCGCCGGTAAGTCCGAGACGCAGATTCTCGTTGATGCCTGGGATGAAGAACGGAATGTTGGCTACGATACAACCCAGCATGATGCCCAGGAAGATTGGGATGAGGTTAGGGTAGTTCAGACGCTTCATCTGGTTACCCAGCACCTTCTCGGTATGAGCGATGGCGAGTTCCTTGCCCACTACGGTTACGCGGTCGCCCAACTGGAGTTTCAGGTCTGGGGTTGCGATGAGGTCTACACCATTTCTGTTTACGCGGGTAATGTTGGCGCCAAGGTTGCTTCTAATCTGCAACTGGCTGATGCTCTTGCCGTTGATACCCGGTTTGGTAATCAGAATTCGGCGGTTGATGAGTTCGCTACTGAATTCCTCGTCCTTTACGTCAACCTTCTCGCCGAGCAGGGCGATGATAGGTTCTTCTACGGTAGGATGAGCCACAATCTGCAAAATGTCGCCCTCTTCTATCACGGTCTGTCCGTTAACCACCTCGTCCTGGCGTTCGCCGTTATGACGGATAATCTTTGAAACCATGAAGTCGCGCTTCAGCAGATAGCGAATCTGCTTGACGGTATCTTTGAAAACCATCTGGTTAGAAACCTTTACGGCGAAGGTGTTCAGGGTCATCGCTTCAAGATGTCCCTTGCCTCGCTTAGCTTCATCCTCTTCCTTCTGCTTGTCTACGCGTAGCGCGAACCTTAATATAATGAAGCTGAGGATGACGCCGAGTACACCCATAGGATAGGCGATAGCATAGCCGGCTGCGATGGATGGGGCGTCGATGTGGCGCAGGTCGCTGAATGCCTGCTGGGCTGCACCCAATCCAGGAGTGTTGGTTACGGCACCCGAAAGGATACCTGCCATGGAGGTGATGGATGTTCCCGAAAATGAGAAGATGACCAAGGTAGTAATGATACTCAGGGCCACAACAATCATGCTGAGCAGGTTGAGACTCTTGCCGCCGTTCTTGAACGAAGCGAAGAAGCCCGGACCTACCTCCAGACCGATAGAGTAGACAAAGAGGATCAAGCCAAATTCCTTGAGAAAGTGGAGCAGATGCTCGTCAAGGTTGAGAGAGAAATGTCCAAAGATAAGACCGATGAACAGAATCCAAGCCAAGCCCAGGGAAACACCTTTTACTCTGAGCTTACCTAAACACAAACCCAAGGCGATGACCAGCGAAAGAATCATCACAGAGTGGGCTACTCCGCCTCCCCAAAGGTCTGGGAAGCCATAAAATAGATTTTTTAAAATCTCCATTTTTCTTTATCTATTAATGTAAATACTGAATTTTCAAAAACATTCATTCTTATCGATTTCCAAAATCGATTGCAAAGGTATAGATAAAAACGAAAGCAAAAGTCGTTTTGTATTTAAAAGCTATGAATATGGCTATAAGTGTTTTCAATAGCAAAAAGGGGCTCTGCGGGCTTTTCTTTTCTCTTTCTCATGCATTTCTAGCCCTTTCTTTGCCCATTATATCAGTTTTTTTTCGTAATTTTGCAACCGGATTATTATAAATAGGTAAGAATATGCTGAATATTGATGAAATAAAGGATAAGAGAATTGCCGTGCTCCTATCGGGAGGCGTCGACAGTTCGGTTGTGGTTTGGGAGTTTGCCCAGCTGGGTCTGCATCCTGATTGCTTCTACATCAAGATTGGTCCTGAGGAGAAAGAGGAGTGGGACTGCTCTTCGGAGGAGGACCTGGAGATGGCTACGGCTGTGGCTAGAAAGTATGGGTGCAAGCTTCAAGTGGTTGACTGCCATCATGAATATTGGAACGAGGTAACCCGTTATACGATGGAGAAGGTGAAGGCTGGTTTTACGCCTAATCCGGACGTGATGTGCAACCGCCTGATTAAGTTTGGTGCCTTCGATGAGAAGATGGGTCACAACTACGACCTCATCGCCACGGGGCATTATGCGCAGACCGAAACGGATGAAAATGGCGACAAATGGCTTGTCACGAGTCCTGATCCTGTAAAAGACCAGACCGATTTCCTGGCTCAGATAGAGAGCTGGCAATTGAAAAAAGCGATTTTCCCTATCGGCCATCATATCAAGAATGAGGTTCGCGAGATAGCCGAAGAGGAGCATCTGATAAATGCCAAGCGCAAGGACAGTCAGGGAATCTGCTTCCTGGGACAAATAAATTATAATGATTATATCCGCCGTTATCTGGGTGAGAAACCGGGCGATGTCATAGAGATGGAAACGGGCAAGCGCATAGGCGAGCACAAGGGTTTGTGGTTTCATACCATCGGCCAGCGCAAGGGCTTGGGCTTTGGCGGCGGTCCCTGGTTCGTGATTAAGAAGGATGTAGAGAACAACATCCTGTATGTGAGTCATGGTTATGATCCGCAGTCGGCATACAAGAAGGATTTTCCTCTCCATGATTTCCATTTCCTCACGCGCGAGGTAGCGATGCAGAAGGTAACCTTCAAGATTCGTCATACGCCGGAGTATCATCCTGCTACGATAGAAAAACTGGAAGACGGCCGCTGGATGATTCATTCAGAAGAGGCGATTCATGGTGTGGCTCCCGGCCAGTTCTGCGTAGTTTATGATGAGCATCATCATCGTTGCTATGGTTCGGGCGAGATTACGGTATAAAATGGTATAAAATGGTATAAAAAGAAAAAAGGGATGAGTCATCAATCTGATATTTTGATGATTCATTCCTTTTCTGTTTTATCAATTTTTACCCTTCCCCGATGATGCTGTCCAGCAATCCCTGGCAGGCATCTTCGAGAAGCGTGATGACGAGTTCGAAGTCGCTATAGTCGCCATAGTAGGGATCGGGAACCGTGGTGTATTCGCGATGATGGGTCAGGAAATCGGCCATGCGGACCACCTTCTTTCTGTCTGCCTCAGAAGAAGCCATGGAGGTAATGGCACGGTAGTTTTCGTTGTCCATTACCACGATGGTTTCGAAACGGGCGAAGTCTGACTTCTGGAACTGGCGGGCATGGCTGTTGAAATTGTAGCCATGCTCGGCGCCACATTTGCGCATGCGGCTGTCGGGCAACTGTCCCACGTGCCAGCTGCCGATGCCCGCAGAATCGATTTCAAACTCATCCTGGAGCCCCGCTTTTTCTACAAGACTCTTCATGATTCCCTCGGCTGCCGGAGAGCGGCAGATGTTGCCCAGGCAGATAAATAATACGGTATGTTTACCTTTCTTTGTCATGTAGCTAACTTTTTTTGTTTGCAAAGTTAGCATAAATCTCTGTATTATGCAAGATTTTTCTTCATTTTTCTTCCCACAAAGTTCCAGGCAGGCATCTTCTTCAGGGTGCTGCGGATAGGCTGGATGTCCCAGAGCAGGAAGATGATGAGCACGCCGATGCCGATGAGACAGGTTAGCCCGTAGAGCTCGCGGATGCTGATCATCAGCAGGTTGCCGGCATCATAAGGCAGTCCGCGCGACATGTTTTCTGCCATCTGATGGCGAAGTCCGTAGCTGTAGAGTCCGGAGCACATCGCCGAAACAGGGCCGTTGCGGATGATGCCTGCCATCGTCAGTCCCATGAAGAAATGCTCAAACGGCATCAGCTCTTCCAGATAAATGGTCAACATGCAGAAGAAGATGGCGTTGCCGATGCTTCTGAGGAAGATGGGCAGATAGAGTGCCTCTATGTTGAGCCCCGGGTCGATGAGGAAATACATCATTACGGGATAACATACCATCGTTGCCACGCCTATCGTGAGCAGTCGGGTATATTTCTGATGGAGCACCTTGCACCAGAACAGGCAGAAGAGGCATCCGGCGATGGTCCCCACCCATTCTACGAAGTTGAGCACATTGGTGGTAAACGTGCCGAAATGAAGCACGCCGCCCGTAAAGGCTGTCTGCAGCACCTTGGGCGTACTGCCCATGAACTCTACGAAGGCGAAGAGGATGAGTAGCGGGATGAGCCGTTTATACTTCCATGCCGCTGGGGCGATGTAAGGGTGACGGATGTGGAGCATGCGCTGGATGCAGAAATAGCCTGTAAAAATAAAGAGTACTACATCCATCTGCATAATCTTCGAATCGAGCCAGTTGTAATGCTCGCCGTAGGTGAAGAAGAAGATGAACTCCAGCATCCATGCCGACCAGAGAATGCACCCCAGATAATCGAGGCTGATGAAGGGCAGGGGCTTCATGAAGCGGAAGTCGTGGGTGGTGACATACACGATGAGTGCTACCAGCAGCAGGGCGCCTGTCATCGTCCAGTTGATGATGCGCCAATCCTGATATATATAAATAAGGTGTTCGGTAACCCAAGGCGAGAGGAACATATTTCCCAGCACGATGCAGTAGAGCAGGGGGAAGAAGATGGTAAAATCGCGCTTGGAGGTCATCCATAGCTGGATGGTACTCATACATTCGAAGGTGCCACAGAGTTTGAAGAAACCTGCGATGTAGGCGAGAATGCACATCACGGGAACCGAATCGGTCCACATGATGAGAAAATTGCAAGCCGCCACAACCAACGCCGCATTCAGCAGAAGCTGGCGGTTGGTAAAATGGAACTTCATCTTGAAGAGGAAGGGGAATGGCATCGCCACGCCCACCACGTTGAACATGATGATCATGAGCACGTCTTCTCTCATCAAACTGTACTCGCCCATTACCTGGCTCATGGCTCCTCCATAAATTCCGCTCGACATCAGGAAGATGAAGGCGAAGAGGAGATAAATCCAAGGCTGCAACCGGCGAGGAATATATCCGTTGAACGAAGGGACGCGGAAGGGTCCCTGTAACATAGGAGGTCCTGGCATTTTTTTAATTAATAATTTATAGTTTATAGAACATTCTATTTGAGGCGAACCTTGGTTTCTACGTTCAGTCCGGCACGGAGCAGGGCTACCTGTTTAAGGTCGTTATCGCGGGTGAGGGCGATGCGAACCGGTACGCGTTGCTCTACCTTGACGAAGTTGCCGGTGGCATTATCTACCGGAATCATGGAGTAAGCGTTGCCGGCAGCTGCTGAGAGTGCCTCTACCTTGCCGTGGAATACGACACCCGGAATGGCATCGGCTGTAAAATCTACCGCCTTGCCCACCTGGATGCCGTCCATCTGGGTTTCACGATAGTTGGCTACTACCCATACATCGTTGTCATCCACGATGCGTGCCAACATCTGTCCTGGCTGAACCAGCTGTCCCTCGTGGATATCTTTCCTGCCCATCACGCCGTCGCAGGTAGCCACGATTACGGTATAAGAAAGGTTCAGACGAGCCAGATTGAGCTGAGCCTCTGCCACACTCTCGCCGGCACGCGAACCGCCCAGCTGCTGGGTCTGTACGTTGCGAACCGAGGCGGCACTTGCCTTCCGGCTGCTTGCCTGCTCATAACGAGCCTTGGCTCCCAGATAGCGGGCGTAGGCATTATCATATTGCTGGCGGGTTACCGCATCCTTCTTCATCAGGGCTGCAAAACGGTCAAAATCCTGCTTGGCGTTCATCATGTCTACACGTGCCTCTTCGATACCTGCCGAAGCCGTCTGCACGTTGGTAGTGGTGGTTCCCATGCTGGCAGATACAACCGAAGAACCGGCCTTCGAACCGCGCAGACCAGCCTCTGCCTGAGCCACATGCAGGCGGAATTCTGAATCTTCGATAATGACGAGTGTATCGCCCTTCTTCACGTGCTGATAGTCGGAGAAACGGATTTCCTTGATAAATCCTGATACGCGCGTGTTGATAGGCGTAATGTGGCGGTTCACCTGGGCATCATCGGTATAAGCCACGTCGCTACCATGATAAAAATGGCTGAAGCACCAGCCGATGGCTCCTATAAAACAGAGGATGATAACTACATTATATATTCTCTTGATAATCTTCTTATTCATAATTTATGTTTGTTTTATTGTTTGAAAAAGAGCAGATGAATTGGCTTTCCCTTCGGACGCCGAACGTTGTTTCTTCGTTCTTCACTCTTCACTTCCTAAATTTCTCCTGCTACGTATTTCATGCGATAATAAGCGTATACGATGTTGATGCGGGCATCTACCTCGCTCAGTTCGGCGTTGAGCTTCAGGTTCGAGGCATCCACCATGTCGGTTACCAGCGCCAGCTGACTGAGATAGCGGGCGTTCATCACCTCGTAGTTCTGCTGCGCCAGTTCTACGCTCTTTCGTTGCGTTTCCAGTTCTACGTAGGTTTGCTGATATTGCACGTAGGCAGCCTGCACGTTATTGTTCAGCTGTTCTGCCTGCAGGGCGTGGTTTTCCTTTGCCTGTCGGGTTTCTACGGCAGCCTGCTTGATGCGCTTGTTGCTCTTGAAGAGCGAGCTGAGGCTGTATTTCACGCCTACGCCCACATACCATACGTTCAGATTCTTGTCTATCGGCGGCAACTCAAAGAGGATAGGTCCGTCAAAATTCTCGGCAGCCACCAGGGCCACTTTCGGCAGCAGGTCGCTCTTGGCAATCTTCTCCTTCTGTTCCGCTATCCTGATGGCGTTGCTGCTCTGTTCCAGCAGGGGCGAATTCATCGTGCCTGCCGTCTGCCAGTAAGCTTCGCCATCCTTGGCGTAAGCCTTGTCGGCAATCGTAGCGTCCGGAATAATCTGCAGTTCCTGTCCCCCTTGTTCTCCCTGGTTCATGCCGAGCGTATTCAGGAGCTGGTGGTTCAGGATGTTGCGGTTGTTGCGTAGCGAAGTGAGTCCCAGTTTGAGGCTTTCCATCTGCAGTTCGTATCGGGTGATGTCGTTCTTCAGAGCCATTCCCTGGGTTTGTTTCGCCTTGATGTCGGCGATAAGCTGGCTGGTGAGCTCGATGTTTTTTTCATATACCTTGATACGGTTGTCTATCTTGTAGAGGTCCAGATACTGTCCCAGGGCGATGAAGCGAGCCTGCTGACGGGTGAGTTTCACGCCCACCTCTGCTTGCTGCTTGCCCAGTTCGGCGAGGCGGATGCCTGCGTTGATGGCGCCACCAGCATAAACCACCTGCTGTGCCTGGAAGGCGAAATTATTGCCGAAGTGGGGCGATTTCAAACCTTGGGCGTTGCTGAAGTTGCGGTCGGTCATCAGGGCGTTTCCGATGTAACTGAAGGAGAGGGATGCATCGAGGTCGGGCAGTTTTTTGCTTTTAGCCGATTCGATACCGATGCTGGCAGCTTCTACGCCCGATTTCGAGGTTCGTAGCGACTTGCTGTTTTCTTCGATTCTCTCGAAGAGTTGGGCGATGGTCATTCTGGTTTGAGCCACAGCCCATAGAGAGCCTCCCCAGATGAGAAGGCCTGCAATCATCATTTTCTTTATCATTCAAAAATCTGTTATTATTTTTTTATAAATCTGTTATCTCATGAATTCGGGTGCAAAGGTACGGCGATTTTGGCGAATATCCGTTTTAAATTTTTCGTGCCGCATGGATTTTTTCGGAACAAAAGTTCTTTTTTCTCACATTATTTCCGTATATTTGCACGCAAAAAGCGAATAAAAGGTATTTATGATAGAATTATCAGAACTGAACAGTTATCAGGAGGCCAGTCTTTTCTGCTCCGATTTGAGCGAGTGGCAGGAGGGTCCGCAGGTATTGACCTATGGAGCCATTCTCCTTTGCCGCAAGGGCAGGGCCGTGATGAATGTGAATTATAAGGAATGGGATCTCTATGAGGGAGCCGTCATCACCCTGTTTCCGAATGATGTGGTAGAGGTGAAGAAGGTGGAGCCTTCTGCTTCCTGTGAGGGAGATGCCTGTGCCGCCATGAATGCTTCTGCCTTCGAAGTGGAGATGCTGAAATATAATCCATCTCTGCTGCGCGAAGCCAGTCTGCAACTGGAACAGACGGTTTATTCAGCCCTGCGCGAGGACAGATGCCGGCAGGATTCGCCCGTGGTTACCCATATCATCGAGAGCATGTTTTCTCTCCTCAGACTCTATTTCGAGCAGCATGACTGTACCTGCATCTCGCAGCTGGTACTCTATCAGCTCAAGGCCTTCTTCATAGGGTTCCACGAATATCTGCAACGCAATCCGCAGAACTGTCCCGACGAGGTGAAATCTTACAGGGTGAGGGAACTCTTCAACCGCTTCATGATGCTCATGGAACGCGATTACAAGAAGTCGAGAGATGTCAACTATTATGCCGAGCAGATGAACATCACCTCCAAGTATCTTTCGAATATCGTGAGACAGGTAACGGGGCATACACCCAAAATCATCATCGACCAGTATGTGGTGCTCCAGCTGAAGATGCAGCTCAAGCGCTCCGCCCAGAGCATCAAGGAGATGGCGTGGGAATATCATTTTGCCGATGCCAGCTTCTTCTGCCGCTATTTCAAGAAACATACCGGAATGACGCCGCAGCAGGTGAGAGAATAAATACAGTAATTATAACATAAAAATTTTCAAAACATGACAACAACACTTATCATATTGGTTATTACGGTAGCCCTGTTCATCTGGGGCAGGGTGAGGGCCGACATCGTGGCGCTTACCGCCCTGGCTGCACTCCTGGTTCTGGGTATCCTGACGCCTGCCGAGGCGCTGGCGGGCTTCTCTTCGCCCATCGTCATCATGATGATAGGACTCTTCGTGGTGGGTGGAGCTATCATGCAGACCGGACTTGCCAAGCTTACGGGCAATAAGCTCATGGCGCTCTCGCGCGGCAACGAAACCATCACTTTCCTGCTCGTAATGCTCGTTACCTCGTTTATCGGCGCCTTCGTGAGCAATACCGGAACGGTTGCCCTCATGATGCCTATCATCATGAGCATAGCTGCGGGCTCGGGCATGCAGTCGTCGCGTTTCCTCATGCCGCTCGCCTTTGCCGGAAGTCTGGGCGGAATGCTCACCCTCATCGGTACGCCACCCAACCTGGTTATTGATGAAGTATTGACCGAGGGCGGTTATCAGCCGCTTGCCTTCTTCAGCTTCTTCCCTGTGGGCATCATCGTCATCGCCATCGGCATTATCGTGCTCATGCCGCTCAGCAAAATCTTCCTCAGCAAAAAGCAGAGCGGTAAGAAAAAGAAGCAGGGCAAATCGCTTGATGACCTGGTAGACGAATATCAGCTGCTCGATAATCTGCATCGCTACATCGTGCCTAGCCGTCGCCCTTCTGCCGCCCTCAACGAGAATGGCGAGCAGATGGATATCGTGGGCAAAACCCTGAAGGATCTGAGCATCCAGAAGAAATATGGCGTGAGTATCATCGAGATAAGAAACGAGAAGAAATCGCGACTGGGACTGGTGAAGGATGTGAGCCAGAACATGGCGAAGAGCAGCAGCACCATTCAGGTTCACGATACCTTATATATAATAGGTGAGGAGGAGAAGATAAACCGCTTTGCCAGCGATTACGGCCTCAGGAAGATGAAGGATGTGAAGATTGATTTCTACGACCTGGGACTGACCGAAATCGTGGTGATGCCTACGTCTAATTTTGCCGGTCTGCGCATAGGCGATGCTAACCTGCGCAAGCGTTTCGGCATCAACGTGCTGGGCGTAAAGCGGGGCGATGAATATATTACCGACAATCTGATAGCCGCCAAGCTGCATGTGGGCGATATGCTCCTGGTGCAGGGCGAATGGACCAATCTGGCCCATCTGGCTACCGATACGAGCAACTGGGTGGTTATCGACCAGCCCGAGAAGACTGCCGACAAGGTGCTCTTGGATTACAAGGCGCCTGTGGCGGCTGCCATCATGCTGCTGATGATTGCGATGATGGTATTCGATTTCATTCCTGTGGCTCCGGTCACGGCGGTCATCATCGCCGGACTGCTGACCGTCTTTGCCGGATGTTTCCGGAATGTGGAGGCGGCTTACAAGACCATCAACTGGGAGAGCATCGTGCTGATAGCCGCCATGATGCCGATGTCTACGGCGCTGGAGAAGACGGGGGCTTCTGCCTTGGTTTCTCAGGGACTGGTAGAGAGTTTGGGTTCGATGGGTCCTACGGCTCTCTTGGCAGGCATCTACTTCACCACCTCTCTGATGACGATGTTCATCAGCAATACCGCCACGGCTGTGCTGATGGCTCCTATCGCCCTGGTGGCGGCCCGGCAGGTAGGTGTGAGTCCTTATTCCTTCCTCTTTGCGGTTACGTTGGGCGCCAGCATGTGCTTTGCCTCTCCGTTCTCCACGCCTCCTAATGCGCTGGTGATGAAGGCGGGTGGCTATACGTTTATGGATTACGTGAAGGTAGGTTTGCCGTTGCAGATTATCATCGGCGTTGTGATGACCTTCGTTCTTCCGCTCCTATTTCCTTACTAAGGATTTTTGATATCAAAATAAAAGCCCCTGATGTTTTTCCCGCATTGGGGGCTCTTTTTTTATCGGGTTAAATCAGGCCTTTTTATTTTCCCAATTAGGGAGATTTTTTTCTCCAACTGGACAAGTAATTTTGCGCGCTTTCTGAATCACGATGCAAAGATACGGAATCCCGTTTTGTCAGTTGTGCGATAGCGTGCGATGCCATGCGATAGCGGAACATTTTTCTCCAATCCCTTTTCTTCGTGTTCACGGAAGTTGGGATAGATGATTTCAACGATGTTGGACAGTTGTTCCTTATTATAGCCCGAATCGGCAACAAGATTGTTCTTCATACGGCATAATTTCTACTAATTGAGGTCGGAATACTGAAAAATAGCCCCATTTATTTCCACTTCGAGTATCGGGAAGAGCATCGGAAATAAGGGTTCCTGCATGTCTTTTGATGCCTGAGAGAGCAAAAGTTGCACCTATTCGGTGCCTTTTTCCGGCTTTTTCATCGTTGGAGCTGTTGAAATGGGGATATTGTACTTCAAATTCTTAGTCTCTATTTCTATATAATTTATTGATTATAAGCCTTTTAGGGGAAATGGGGACTTCCGGAATCTTCCAATTCCAGTTCTTCCAATTAATTTTTCGAGGATTCCAATTCCTTATATTATATATATAACTATCTATATATTAAGTAGTTATAGAATCTATAAAAAGGGGATTTGTCTTGAAACACCCTTTTTGGAATATTGGAAGAACTGGAATATTGGAAGATTTTAGTTTAGCCTGTTTCCAGCCTCCCCGAAGTCCCCATTTCCTCTAGAAAGCCTAAACTTCGTTTTATCTGTTATCACCCTCGCCGCTTAATGATTTCCTATCTTTGCTGTGTGTTTGATAAATAACCTTTTCTTATGCCTTTGCAGAGTGCCCGGCAAGCATGGAGCTACCTTTATGCCATAAAGTTAAGATTATTATTTGGAATAAGCAAAGTTTTTGGGGCTTTTTCTTGGTGGTTTATCAAAAAATGAGTAGTTTTGTGCTTGAAAATCTGCTCTTTTTTTTGATGGAATAATTCGGGAAAGAGAGATTGGAGTGAACGGAAAAACGAGATCATAACGAAAAATAACGAAAAGATGAATAAAATTACGATGCTCGGAACGGGAAATGCTACGGTTTCCCAGATTTATAATACCTGTTTCCTGCTCCAGACTTCCAGCACTCTGATGCTGGTGGATGCGGGCGGAGGAAACGGAATCCTCTCGCAACTGAAGAAGGTAAATGTTCAGATTTCTGACATTCATCACCTCTTTGTGACCCATGCCCATACCGACCACGTGCTGGGTGTAATCTGGATAATCCGTATGGTGGCTCAATGTAAGGGTTACGAGGGGGTGCTGCATGTTTATGGCAACGATAAGGTGATGAAGGTAATCAAGACCATCATCGATATGATTCTTGCCAAGAAGCAACTGGCGAAGGTGGCTGAAAGGGTGGTATTCCATCAGTTGGAAGATGGCGATAGTTTCGAAGTGGGGGATATGAAGCTGGAATGCTTTGATATTCAGTCTACTAAGGAGAAACAATTTGGATTCCGGGCAGAGCTGCCTTCTTCTTCTCCTTCAGAATCTTCAGATGATGATGAATCTTCTGATGATGAATCGGGTAAGCCTTTGGTTCTGGCTTGTTTGGGCGATGAGCCTTATAATGAGCAGAACCGCCGCTACATAGAGGGGGCTGACTGGATGATGTGCGAGGCGTTCTGCCTCTATGCCGACCGCGATACGTTCAAGCCTTACGAGAAATGCCACAGCACGGCACTTGATGCCGGAAAGCTGGCGGAGGAACTGGGTGTAAAAAATATTATCCTGTATCATACGGAGGAGAAAACGCTCGCTACACGTAAAGAAAATTATACCCGTGAAGCGGCAGAGAACTTCAAGGGCAGAATCTTCGTTCCGGATGATTTGGAAGTGATAGAGCTGTAGGATATTTTGTCCCACAGATTTCACAGATTAACACAGATTTTGGACCTGCTCGGTCTTTGGGATAAAGGCACGCAGATTTCGCAGATGACGCAGATTTTTGACCTATACGGTCGGGGATTTCGCAGATTTTTTTGCTGGAGATTTGTGTTTTTCTTTGTCCCACAGATTTCACAGATTAACACAGATTTTTTTGTTTGGATATTTAGGGGAATCCTTCTCCCTATTATGGCTTGAATGATTCTGTGTATATCTGTGGAATCTGTGGGACTTTGAATTATGAATTCAATCAGCTTAATGGGTTGAATCCGGTGGGAAAATTAGTACGCTTCTCCCTGTTCTATTTCCTCCTGCGTGATGCGCTTGCGGTCGATGGCGCGCCAGGCGAAGACGATGTAGGCGAGCACGAACGGGATGAGGAGGGAAACTATCGCCATGGTGCGGAGCGTGAACTCGCTGCTGCAGCTGTTGGCGAGGGTGAGCGAACTCTGAAGGTCGATGTTGGATGGATAATAGGCGGTATTGTTCCAGCCGGCTATCAGCAGCAGAACCAGCACGGTAAGCACGGTTCCGATGCCCGTAAACCAGATTCCCTTTCTATACTGCACGCTCCTCGATGACTTGAAAATGCCGAAAAGAACGAGTACTACACCTACTAATAATATTACAATCAAGATTGGCATCTCCAGGAGATTGTGAAGATACTTCATGCTCTCTATCGTAATGCCGGAAGAAGAAGTGCTGAATCCGTCCTTTACCAGCAATCTGATGAGGAATGGCAGGAAGAACAATAGGAAGAGCAGGGCATTCCATGGCAACTGGCGGGTGCAGCGCTCCTGAATCTGCTGGTGCTCGATGTTGTTCTTGATGTAGAGCATGCCCAGAATGCGGGCTAGCATCAGTACGGCAAGTCCCAGCACCACGTTCCATGGGTCGAGCAGGGCATCAAGACCATGACTGGCGTTTGCCCAGCGGCTGATAACGGGTTGCAGACTGTTGGTAATATTGCCCTTGTCTATCAGAAAATTGCTGCCGTTGAAGAAGGTGGCTACGGCTCCGCCAAGAAGCAGCGGACCCACGATGCCGTTGATGATGAGGCAGATCTGAAAGGTCTTTGGTCCAAGAAAATTACCTATCTTGTTCTGGAATTCATAGCTCACGGCTTGAATCACAAACGAGAACAGGATGATCATCCACAGCCAGTAGGCTCCGCCGAAACTGGTGCTGTAGAACAATGGGAACGAGGCGAAGAAGGCTCCGCCGAAGGTGACGAGCGTGGTGAAGGTGAACTCCCACTTTCGTCCCGTAGAGTTGATGATGAGGCGACGCTCTTCTTCTGTTTTTCCCAAACAGAAAATCAAGGTGTTGGCTCCCTGTACAAACATGAGAAACACCAGCAGGGCTCCTAATAATGATACGAGGAACCACCAGTATGATTGCAAAAATTCGTATGTCATAATGCTAATGTCATAAAGTTAATTCATAATCTTAAGTTTTTATTCATATTCCGGTCCTTTCTTAATCTGCTTCACCAGGATGCTGATTTCCACGGCGAGCATGGTGGTGAAGAGTGCCAGGAAGATGAAGAAGGTGGTGGCCACGCTGCCTGCCTCGATGTCGGAGATGGCGGCGCTTACTGGCAGCAGGTCTTGGATGGTCCAAGGCTGGCGACCGATTTCTGCTACTATCCAGCCCGATTCTGAGGCGATGTAAGCCAGCGGAATCATGATGATGGCGGAAATGAGGAACCATCGGTATTGGGCGATTTCCTTCTTATAGACCAGGAATAGGCTGAGGGCGAAGAAGAGGATGAGCAGGCAGCCTACTCCCACCATCAGGCGGAAGGCGTAGAAGCAGATAGGGATGCTCGGCACCAGTTCCCTGGCATCCTTGATGTAACCATATCCGAAGTATTTCATGTTCTCCTTTAAGATAGGGAGCTGGTCTTGCGCCTTGGTTTCGCGATAGGTTTTCAGGGCAACAATCGCCTTCTTGCCCCGGGCTATCTTTTCCTGCACGGATGGTTCCCGGGTGCCATCCTCGTGGGTGTAACCATTGAGAATATTGTTTACGCCAGGCACGTAGCCATCGGCTGTGCGGGTGGCTAAGAACGAGAGCATGTTAGGGATGGCGATGCGCATGGCTGGCTCCTGTTCGTTTTCGTAATCGGGCTGCTGGAAGGGGTGAACGGCTGCTATCGCCGTGAGGCTTTCGCCGTTTCCACCATTATATAATGCTTCCATCGCAGCCAGTTTCATCGGCTGCACCTGTGCCACCTGATAGGCAGAGCTGTCGCCGGTCATCGCAGCCAGCAGGGTGGCGATGAGTCCTACTCCGGCACCCATCTTGATGCTCGCCTTCGCCAGCTGGGTTTCTCTCTTCTTCAGGAGATACCAGCAGCTTACGGCTACCACGAAGGTGGCGCCGATGATCCAGGAGGAAGTAACGGTATGGGTGAACTTGTTGATGGCGAATGGCGAGAGTGCCACATCCATAAACGAAGTCATCTCGAAGCGCATGGTGTCGGGATTAAATTCCTGACCTACAGGATATTGCATCCAGGCGTTGGCTACGAGAATCCACCAGGCAGAAATGGTGGCGCCAAGTCCCGTGAGCCAGGTGGAGGCAAGGTGGAACCCCCGGCTCACCTTATCCCAGCCGAAGAACATTACGGCTACGAAGGTGCTCTCCATGAAGAATGCCAGGATGCCTTCGATGGCTAGGGGAGCGCCGAACACGTCGCCCACGAACCAGGAGTAATTGCTCCAGTTGGTGCCGAATTCAAATTCCAGGATGATGCCTGTGGCAACACCCATGGCGAAGTTCACGCCAAAGAGTTTTTGCCAGAAACGGGTTACGTGCTTCCAGAACGGCTTGTTGGTGCGGTAGTAGCATGTTTCGGCGATGCCCATGATTACTGCCAGTCCCAGGGTGAGCGGCACGAACAGCCAATGGTAGATGGCCGTGAGTGCGAATTGCGCCCTCGACCAGTCGATGGTGGCTGATGTAATGTCTAACAATAGATTTGTCATCATAGTTGAATGGTTTTAAAATTGTTATTATATAATGTTTTTGTATTTCTTCCGATAATATGGGATTGAAATTCAGAGTTTTATCTGTTCAGGATTTCCTTGGATACGAAGCCAGCCTTGTCTCCATTCTTGGCATTCGTATTGATAAAATCTGGGAAGAAAAAGAGCTTGAGCACCAGGAAGATGATGGCAAGCTTGATGAGGATGACAGCCCACAACGTCTTGCCCAGGGTCATCGTCCTGAAACCATCGTAATAGAGATGGAAAATCCGGGACAGCAGTCCTTGTTTCATCGGTTTTACATCCGTTTTCATCAGGTTTTTATCCTTTTTCTTCAGCATAAGCACTCCTTCTTAAAAAAATCTGCTGCAAATCTACAATAAAATTATGTAACTACCAAATATTTTCTTGAAAAAGTTACAAAAAGATTGTTTTTAGATATCCCATAAGGGAGTTATTTTAAAGTTTTTCTTTTTAATTTCATCTGTTTATCCATCAAAAAGTAATCTATCTTCTCTAAAAACTCTCGTTTTATTCCTTTATGTTAAAATCTTCTCCCCAAAAATCGCCTATCTTTGCAGTCTCATTACAAGAAATGAGATGCAAAAAACTTATCATATAAAATAGGAGAAAAGAAAAATGGAAAAGAATGAAATGACAGAAAAATCAGAAATGAATGAAACAATAGAAAACAAGGCAAAGGAAAACGTAGTGATTGATGATTTCGACTTCTCTCTGATAGCCGATTTCTTCAAGAGGGTAGATAGACAAGGTCCTGGTGGCGAGTGGGAAACAAGGCTTGCTACGAGTCTGATTCCCGATTTCAAGCGAAAGATTCGCATCGCCGACATGGGGTGCGGCAAGGGAAGCCAGACCTTCGTTCTTGCCGATGAGTATGATGCTGAGATTGATGCCGTAGATTTATTGCCCGAAATGATGGAAGGCATCCGGAAGAAGATTCAGGTGAATGGATTGGAGGATTGCGTTCATCCTGTGCAGGCATCGATGGATGAGCTGCCTTTCAGAAAGGAATCCTACGATTTGATTTGGGCGGAAGGTTCCATCTTCATCATCGGTTATGAGAAGGGTCTGGCGTATTGGCGTGAGTTCCTGAAGCCCGGCGGCTTTATTGCCGTAACGGAATGTAGCTGGCTCGGCAATATGCGCCCGGAGAACATGGGCTGGATTCAGGACAACCTTCCCGAGATTGATACCATCGAGCAGAAGATTCATCAGATGGCAGAGGCGGGTTACGAGCCCTACGCTCATTTCATCCTGCCCGAAACCTGTTGGACGGAGAATTATTATGCCCCGATGCAGCCGGCGATGGAAGCCTTCCTGAAAGACCATCATGGAGAGCCTAAGGCGCAGGTCTTCATCAATCGTCTGAAAGAGGAAATCGCCTATTACGAGGAGAACAAGGATTGCTTCGGCTACGTGTTTTATATTGGAAGAAAAGTTTGATTTTTTTGATACAGAAAAGAAATGTGTATGATAATAGGAGTAGTAATTATCAAGGTAGCGATGCTGGTTAGTCTTGCTGCCTATAAAATATTAAGATTATGAAGAAAAAGAATATTCCTTGCGCAGATTGTTGTATGCGCCGTAAGTATGAGGCGAATCCTCGTTCGCTTGTTTCTCGTTTCTGGCATTGGCACACTCGCTTCTGCCCCGGCTGGAAGGCTTTTATGAAGAGCCTTCCTGAGGCGGAGCAAAAAGAAATGAGGATAAAGTATGATTTGAAATAATGTTTTATTATTTTTATTCGTAAAATGCTAAATATATTTAGGTTAAGATTAGGAGCATTACTTCATTTTCTGATAGCCATAGGCCATTTGATTTGCCTCTTCTTTTTAGAGGAGGCATTCAAGGCTTATGGTATTTTAGATGAAATGATGCATCTCTGTTTTGGGCAGCAATGGCTGTTGTATCTTGTTACGGTTTGCCTGGCTGTAGGCTTTGCCATTGCAGGCTTGTGTGCGCTCTCTGTTGCTGGCGATTTGAGAAAATTACCATTACGGCGAATGGTGATGATCGTAATTGTTGGCTTGTACTCTATCAGAGTGATAGTAGGGATTGATTGGCTGTTGTATGAGTTTACTTATCTGCAATTCTTCTCGACTTTAGTGCCAGCGTTACTCGTTTATTGTTATCTTCCTGGATTGAAACGAGAAAAGCAAGTAAAAAAAGAATGATATGAAGAAAGAGATAAATCCTAGAGAAACTTCCAGAGCGGCGGCATTCGAATTATGGATGTCGTCGCCGATGCCGATGGTAACCCTGACCAAGACATTCGACGTTTCCCGAATTTTGAAGATAAGCAGGAAGAGGGGATGGAAATTCAATATGATCTTGTGCTGGGCGATAGGCTGTGCTGCATCGAGAACCAGGGAATTTTATCTTCTTCCGGAAAAAGAATCTTCTAAAGGAATTTCTGATGAGGAAGATTCCCAAGAAAAAGAATCCGGTTCATCCTGGCGATTGATGCAATACGATTCTATTGCCATTAACGTAATTGTGGAAAATAAGAAGGGAGGAATCAATTCCTGCGACATTCCTTATTCTGATGATATTCAGAAGTTTAATGAAGATTATCTTCGTCTGACTTCTGAGGCTGCTGCTGAATGCAAATCATCTTCTTTAGAGAATATGATGGTAGTGGGAACGTCGGCGATGATAGGAATGGAACTTGATTGTATCGTGAATCAATACACGGATTTGTTTTGCAATCCTATGCTGATGTGGGGAAGTTATAATCGTGGTTTCTTCCGAACCACGCTCCCCATTTCCTTCCAGTTTCATCATGTTCAGATGGATGGAGGCGAGGCTGCAAGATTTATGGAGTTATTGCAAGTAATCATCAGGTTCTTGCGATAACTCCACGTCTTAATCTGAATTCCATCGGGCTTACCCCGTGTTTTCTCTTGAATGCCGTGCAGAAATGACTCTGGTAATCGTAGCCCAATTTGATACCGATGTCGGCAATAGGAAGACTTGTGTCGAGGAGATAATGAACCGCTAAATCCATGCGGAAATCGAAGAGATATTGGAAGACCGTGGTGCCAAACTCCTGCTTGAAGGCTTTCTTCAGGGTGCATTCGTTGGTGCCCACCATTGCCGCCAACTCGTGAAGCGAAGGCATTTCCTGATAGTGGGTGAGGATGATGCTTTGGGCATCGTGTATCTTGTCACGGATGCTGAGGCTGAAGGTTTGGGCGCTTGGCAAGAGACTGGCGGGCAGGAGAAATCCCGAGAGGCAGTCGATAATCTTCGATTCCAGGTATTTGGAGGCTTGGTTGCCTAACAGGCGGGAACGCTGGATGTCTCGTGCCGCCTTGATGACTGCTGCTATGGCGGGCTGGTTGTACTTGATGATGGTCTGGGTGTCGAAGGTAGGATTGGTTAGAGGAGAGAGCTGCTCAAAAGCCTCCGCGTCGTGCTCAATAAGCTCTTCAATGAATTGCTGTGGGATGACCACGTTGAAGATTTCGAATTGGGTGCCCTGGTTCAAGTGAGTGTTGGCACCACCTTCGCCGCTTAGAAAACAGAGGCTTGCCTCGCCTGTTTTCCACATCATTTCCTTTTTTGCACCACGATTGCCGTACACTTCTTTCATGCTGCCGCCAAGGGTTGGCATGGAGAAGAGCAGGGCTGGTCTGACCTCGTGCTGAGCGATAAACTTGGCGTTGTTCGCCTTGCCGAGATAGTGTTGGTTCATAATGCCAAACTTCTGGTAATGCCACTCCTTGAGCGACACTTCCAATGCATCCGATTCGATGTGGTTGCTCCGTTCCATCCCATGGTTGTCGATGAAGGTAAGGCCGTTTTGCCTTACTTCCCCTTCTACCTTTCCATCTTTTATTATCTGACAGTCAACCATTAGCTTTACTTTTAGTTGTTTTTATGCTGCGAAATTGCAATTAAGCAAGTATCTCGCTGCAAATGTACGATATTCTAAGTAAATATGCAAGCATATCTGCAAAAATATAACCTTTTTCCGAAAAAAAGTCTCTGTTGGGGCAAAATCATAGAGATTCTGCTTAACAGAGACTTCGTTTTTCTATATTTAAACCGAGAAAGTTTTTCTATTTTCCTCCCATTCTTCCCACGGCTTCCTGGGCAGAGTTCTCGCCACGGTATTGCTTCTTTGCCTGATTGAAGCGGTAGGTGAGGCGGAGCTGCACGCTTCGGGTGTCTTCCCACTTCTGCTGCTGGAACCGCACGTTGCCGTAGGTGCCATCGGTCTTTCGGCTTATGGTGTTGAAGATGTCGCTCACGTTCAGGCTTAGCGAGAGGCGGTCTTTCAGGAAACTCTTGTAGAGCTGGAAGTCGAAGTTGTGCACGCTGTTGATGGTGAGGTACTCGTAGGTGCCGCTGCTTCGGTAGGAGAACGAGAGGTTCATATACCAGCCCTTGGGCAGATGGAAGCCGTTGTAGAGGCTGAAGATGTAGTATGGGTCGTGGAAGCTTTTCTCCTTTCCCATGCTGATGGCCTTGATGAAGCCCTGCTGGATGCCTGCCTGTAGCTGTGGCTCGTAGAAGCCCCAGCGGTGGCGGTAGCCTAGGAAGCTGCCCCAGTTCCAGCAATGGTCGATGTTAGTCCATGTGATGTAGCCTATTTGCGGGTCATCTGAATCGGGTTCGATGATGCTGGTGATGTAATCCTTTACGTAGGTGTAGCTTGCCTGGAGGAAGAGGTCGCCATAGCTTGCCTGGTATTGGAACTCGTGGCGCTTGGATGGCTCCAGCTGGCTATTTCCTATCTGTCTCAAGTAGCGGTTTGCGTAAACCGTGCCCGTGTTCAGCTCCTGGAAGGATGGGCGGGTTTCGGAAGAGCGGTAGCTCAGCGACTGGGAGAATCTGCCTGTCTGATGAGAGAGCAGGAGGGAAGGATAGAGGTTGTCGTATTTGCGATGGAGCGGGGCGTGGGAATCCAAGCGGCTGTCCACGTGCTCGTATCTCAATCCTACTCTTAATGAGAAGGGCTTGAAGTCGAGTGAATACTCGGCGAAGACGGCAGCATGATTTTCCTTGGTGATGCTGTGGGTGGAGGTTCCCTTATCGGCAGGGGTGTAATCGGTACGCGATTCGCTCTTCACGTAGTTGTACTCGGCGCCCATCATCCAGGTTTGCTTGTCGTTGATGGTGTAGTTGGCGCGGGCCTTTGCTCCCCAGATGGTTCCATCGCTTTGCGGGAGGAGGGTGAACTTGTTTCTAGCTTCCTGCTCCGAAATCTCATCCACGAATTGGGCTTGCTCTGTGTGCAGCCTCACGAAGTCGCCGAAGAAGTTCAGCTTCCATTTTTCTCCGTAATTGCCCTGGTAGAAGGCGTTTACGTGGTGCTGCCAGTCGTAATAGAGGAACTTGTTGTTGCCCGTTACGTTGTCATCTACGTGATTGTTGGTCATCGCATAGCTCGTCATCTTGAAAGGCATCGGCTGATGGATGTTGTAGCCATTGTATTTCACTCCGATGGTTTGCTTTTCAGTCAGGGCGAGGTCGGCTCCGGCACTCCAGTAGAAGTGGTCGTTGTAGCTGTGCTTGCAGTCGGTGGTGGAGGAGGAAATATAGCTGGTGGCGTTATCGCCAGCGTTGCTGCCTGTATTACTGCCGCTTACGTAATTCGTGGTGATGTCCTGTTCTTTCCATATGCCCTGCCAGTTGGCGTAGCCCAGTTTGCCGTAGTACGTCATCTTGCCGCGGGTGTAGGTAAGGTCGAGGTCGTGGTTGTTGCTCACGAAGGAGTCGAAGAGGATGCCGGAGTTCTCTACGATAGCGAGTCCTTGCAGGTTCTTCTTGGTGGTGATGAGCAGCACGCAGCCCACGTTGTTGCCGTATTCGGCTCCGGGATGATGAATCACCTTCACCTCTTTTATCTGTGTAACGGGCAGGTTTTCTACCACGCTGTAATCCTGCACCTTTCTGTCGTTGATGTAGATTTCGGGTGAGCCGCCGATAAATGCCTGCGGTTTGCCATCGTTGTTTTTGAACATTCCGGGAAGTTTGGCAAGCACTTCCGTAGCATTCGGTTCCTTCTCGAGAGAAGTTCCCGAGATGCGAGCCACGATTCCGCCGTTCTTCTGGCGGAATTGCGAGCGGGTTCCCTTGATGGTTACGGCTGCGAGCTGTTTCTCCCATTGGGTGCTGTCCTGGCGAAGCTTTTCCTTCATCGCCTGGATGCTATCAGTAGAAATATTCTCTGTAGAAACGCTTTCTATTGTAGTGGTCTTTGTCTGTTGAGCGTTTGCCATCATCTGATTTCCCAAGAAGAGCAAGCCGATCATGATCAATTCTTGTTTCATAATTTTCTTTTTTATTTTAATGCAATATGCCTCAAAGTTCTTGCGAATGTTACTGCGCAGGAATCTTGCGAATAATGCTGCAAAATTACGGATAAGGAAAGGGAAGGATTTTAATATAACGGAATTTTTTCTGATAAGATTTGTTTTTTTTTATGGAATAAGGCTTGCTGTTTCATCATAATTCGTTATCTTTGCACTATTTATAGGATAAGCTGGGGCTCAGCAAGTAGAATTAATTTAATGTGCAGAAATAATGAATATAGAATCTGTTAGAGAGTATTGCCTCTCGCTTCCCCTCGTAACCGAGGATTTTCCTTTTGATGAGCAGACCTTGGTGTTTCGCATCTTGGGCAAGATCTTTGCCTGTGTTGACCTGGAGCGCCCCGAATGGATTACGATGAAATGTAATGCCGAATACGCCCTCGAACTCCGGGAAGTGCATCCCGAAATAGAAGGCGCATGGCATTGGAATAAGAAATACTGGAATCAGGTAAACCTTTATGGCACGCTGGAAGATGATTTCATCCAGGCTCTGATTTGCCACAGTTATTCCGAAGTAGTGAAGAAGCTCAAGAAACAGGAAAAGCTTGAGCATCCTGAAATCATGGAGGTGGTAGAGTAGTTTCTACCACTCCACCTTATCATTCAGAATCACGCCATCAGCAGCATCCTCAGCAGTAAAGGTTGCGCCACGATACTGCACGCAGAGCATCAGCAGAGGTTCGGCACCATTGTTGCGAACAGAGCGCTTGCCGGCTGGTGCTACTCTCACCACGCTTCCCTCCTGAACAGGGAATACCTCGCCATCCACCTGGAATTCGCCCTTGCCACTCAGGAAGAAATACAATTCCTCGTGGTTCTTGTGAGTATGGAGAAAGCCTGTCTCTGTGCCAGGAGCAAAGCTCTGGAATGAGAACTCGCCACCAGTAGCGTTCACGCTCTGACCTCCGAATACCTTTCCGGGAATCTTAATCTCAGGACCCAGCTCTAAGGTGTAATCCTTGATTTCACTCATCTTACCAAAATCTGTGGCTGTAAAGTTTGCAGCCTTAGCAATAATCTTTGTTTCTTTCATCTTGTCTGTTATTTTTAAATGTTTATATTTTTCTTTCTTTTATTTTTTATTGTGAATTTCTGAATACTTCTGTTTTCAGCTTTCATTTCTGAATTGCGCTGCAAAGATACTGCGAAAAACTGGTTCCTGCAAGAGGGCACTTGGGGGTAAGATGGTTACTGGGAGGTAACTATTGCGTGGGAATGGGAGAAGGAAAAATGCAGCGTTAACTTAGATTAACTTGGTATGTTTGGTTTCTTTTCGGATATTAGTTACTTTTGTAGCCTATTGCAGAATATTATAGAGTTTTGCAGAACATTATTGCAGAATATTATAGTAGAATATAAAGAAGATAGATTATGGGAAGAATGATAAAAGAAATGGTAGTGCAGGACTGTCCCATCCGTAACGTCCTGGCGCGCGTTTGCGACAAGTGGTCGCTACTGGTAATCTACACCCTGAAAAATCATCAGGATGGTCCCCTCCGGTTTAATGCCCTGCGTAAGCTGATTCCGGATATTTCGCAGAAAATGCTTACCAGCACGTTAAAATCGTTGGAGGCTGATGGCTACGTTACCCGCAAGGCTTATGCCGAAGTGCCGCCAAGAGTGGAGTATTCTCTCACACCCCGAGCTGAAACCCTTATTCCTATTATGGATCATCTGATAGAATGGGCGCTGGATAACATGGCTGTGATTCTGAAGGATAGGGATAAGGCAGCAGGCTGATTTCTAAGATGAGTTTTCCTGAAGAATATTCCAAGATGAGATTTCCGGAAAATCATTCATTTTTTCTGTAGTTTGGGTAATGCGTGTTTTCAAGATTCTTCGTATCTTTGCACCCAGAAATCATAATTAAAACTATAAGAAAATGTATATTGAGAAAATAAAGTCGCCAGCCGACTTGAAGAAGCTGGATTTGAAGGAGCTGCAGATGGTGGCTGATGAAACCAGACAAGCTGTGCTGAACCGTGTAAGCAAGCATGGCGGTCATGTGGGACCGAACCTCGGATTCGTGGAGGCTACCGTGGCGCTTCACTACGTTTTTAATGCGCCAAAGGATAAGCTCGTGTTTGACGTAAGCCACCAATGCTATCCGCATAAGGTGCTCACCGGACGAGCTGCGGGATTCCTCGGCGATGTGGATGACATGAATGCCATTTCGGGTTATTCTTCTCCTGCCGAATGTCCGGAGTATGATAACTTTGAGGTGGGGCATACTTCCACTTCCGTGAGTCTTGCCACCGGTTTGCAGAAGGCGCGCGACGTCAAGGGTACCGATGAGAACATCATCGCCATTATCGGCGACGGATCTCTTTCTGGCGGCGAGGCTTTCGAGGGACTGGATGAGGCTTCGGAACTCGGCACGGGCATCATCATCGTGGTGAACGACAACGAAATGTCTATCGCCGAAAATCATGGCGGAATCTACAAGAACTTGCGTGCCCTGCGCCAGAGCAACGGCACCTGCGAGCACAACTGGTTCAAGGCGTGGGGCTTTGAATACAAGTACTTGGAAGAGGGTAACGACATCGAAAAACTCATCCAGGTTTTCGAGAGCGTGAAGGATACGGATAAGCCTACCGTGGTTCACATTCACACAGAAAAAGGTCATGGATTTGCGCCAGCCGTAGCCAACAAGGAGGCATGGCATTGGGGAATGCCTTTCAATCTGGAAGACGGTTCGCGACCAAGAAGGAATGCCGATGGAACCCTCCCGGAGGTTGCTCCAACTGAAGATTACGGCACATTATTCTCTGACTGGATGCTCAGCGAGATGAAGCAGGATAAGACCCTCATCGCTGTAACCGCCGGTACTCCTACCGCAGGTGGTTTTACTGTCGATAAGCGCCAACTGGCTGGCAAGCAGCACATTGATATGGGAATCGCCGAAGAGCAGGCGGTGGCCATGATTTCGGGAATGGCGAAGGGCGGACTGCATCCGGTATGGACGGTTTACAGCACCTTCATCCAGCGTACCTACGACCAGATAGCGCAAGACCTCTGCATCAATTCCAACCCAGCCGTAATCAACGTGGTAGGAGGCGGAGTGAACTCGATGAACGACATCACCCACATCTGTCTTTTCGATATTCCGATGCTCTGCAGCATTCCGGGGCTCATCTATCTGGCTCCAACCACCTGCGAGGAGTATTTCGCCATGCTCCGCTGGAGCATTCTGCAGGATAAGAAACCTGTCGCCATCCGCGTGCCAAGCAATGGCGTGGTTCATACGTCAGAAGCCGTTGATGCTGAGTATGGTTACGAGGCAAAGTACAAGGTGATGCACCAGGGCGAGAAGGTGGCAGTCATCGCCGCCGGTTCGTTCTATCAGAAGGGCGAGAATGTAGTCCGCCTGTTGGCTGATAAGGGCATCGATGCTACGCTCATCAATCCCCGTTATCTGAATGAGGTGGATGCCGAAGTGCTGGATAGCCTGAAGGCAAACCATCAGTTGGTGGTAACCCTGGAGGATGGCTCGAAGGATGGCGGATTCGGAGAGCGCATCGCCTCTTACTATGGCACTTCAGAAATGAAGGTGATGGTGGGCGGCATCAGGAAGGGACTCTACGACAGATATGATGTGCAGCAGTTGCTTTCGGATAATCGCCTGCTCGATGAGCAGATTGTGGAAGACATCTTGTTAGTGATTAATGATTAGTGATTAATTATTAATGATTAGTTATTAGTTAGTCGGCATAGTTAGTTTTTATTTAATGAGAAATCCAAGCCGGAGAATCATCTCTAGCTTGGATTTCTTCTGTTTTATCATCGAATGTTTGTCTTAATCCCAGTCTTAATCTTAGTCATCATCCCAGTCATTATCTCAATCATCATCATCGTCATCGTCATCATCCCAATCTCTATCGTGCTTCCACTTCTTCTTGTCGTGCTTCCACTTCTTGTCGTGCTTGTGATGTTTGTGATGCTTGTCCGGCTTTCCTGGTCCATAAGTTACATGGGTTCCGCCTGGCCATCCTGGTCTTCCGTAGCTGCACTCAGGGCGAGGGCGGCGCTTGTCGTGTCCCCAGTTGTGCTTTGGGTACTTGGTGTAAATATGGTGAACATACACATGATTCTGCCAGCCGATAGGGCGATAGAAATAGTATGAGTTCTTGAACTTCTTCCATTGTCTGGCGGTCATCATGCGCTTGAGCTGCTTGTTGCGGTAATGCCAGCCGTAGGCATCAATGTCGCGATAGCTTCGGATGCCGTCCAGGTAGGTGAAGTTGATGTTCAGGAGATTGTTGCGCTGGGCGCTGCTCAATCCCAGTTCCACCACCATCTTATCTGTGATAAAACGAGCCTCTGCCTGAATATTTGTCAGTCTCTGAGCATTCATAGATGTAATCATCATCCATACTGCTACCAATGTCATAATCATTCTTTTCATAACTATCTTCTCTTTAAAGGGTTATTACTGCATTTATTTATTTCTGGTGCAAAGATAGGGAGAATAGCTGAAAACAACAAGGGGAAAACCATAATCTGATGTATGATTTTCCCTAAAAGCATCGGGGGAACTCCCGTAATAAAATTGTAGTATCTTTTATCTGCTAATTAAAATCCTTGTAACCTCATTGACACATAATACCCCTACCTTTGCACCCGAAATTTAACAGGTATTACCCCGAAAGGGGAAATCTTTAATAAAAGTATTTATAGTCAGATAAAGAAAAATGGAAAAGAAAGTTTCAGGAAAGCAGAGCAACATGAATGGCTTTGCTATGATGAAAGGTAGAGTAGCAACTGTAGTTTTGGCTTCAGCTTTATTGTTGGGCGGCGGCTTGACCGCACAGGCTCAAAACACAGCTGTAACTACTTGCTCTCAGAGTGCAGCAACCGTGATTCTGCAGAATCCTAACTGGAAGGCAAATGCTGCCGAATGGCAGAAACTGAAGGGTGAAATCACCCTCTACATGACCAATGATATGGGCCGTAACGGCTACTACGACCAGAAGCCTATCGCCGAACTGATGGGCGAGATGGCGGGTACGGTAGATCCAGAATGCGTACTTGCCGTGGGCGACATCCACCATTTCAATGGCGTGGCTTCTACCCAGGACCCTCTGTGGCTTACCAATTACGAATATGTTTATTCTCATCCCGACCTGATGCTCAACTGGTTCCCGGTTTGCGGCAACCATGAGTATCGTGGTAATACTCAGGCTTTTATGGACTACGGCAAGGTGAGCCGCCGCTGGATGATGCCAGCCAAATATTACACCAAGGTGTTCGACCACAAGGGAACCACCGTCCGTGTCATCTTCCTCGACACCACACCCCTCATCGATTCCTATCGCAAGAATGCGGAAATCTATCCTGATGCCTGCAAGCAGGATGCTGAGGCTCAGCTCTCCTGGCTCGACGAAACTCTGAAGAATGCCAAGGAAGACTGGGTCATCGTGGTAGGCCATCATCCTATCTACGCCTACACCACGAAGAAGGAGAATGAGCGTCTCGACATGCAGAAGCGCCTCCTTCCTATCCTCCATAAATATAATAATGTGGCGATTTATGCCTGCGGTCACATCCACAACTTCCAGCACATCCGGAAGAAGGGCGACAACATCGACTATGTAGTCAATTCTTCATCATCTCTGGCTCGTCCTGTGAAGCCTATCGATGGCACCGTGTTCTGCAGTTCAGCCGATGGCTTCTCTGTATTTACTGTAGATAAGAAACAGTTGAGAATGTCGATGATAGACAAGGATGGCAAAATCATCCACACGGTTTTAAAGGTAAAAAAGTAAAAAGGTAAAAAAGTAAAAAGAGCTTTAACCCCTTTGCACCCCCGTTCCCAGCGATTCCATCGCTGGTCTCCAAGCTTTTATATTAGAGGTAAAAGGAGCTTTTTTGCGAAAAGAAACGAATGAAGATTTCAATAGCGATATAGATGAAAAGATTTTTATTGAGTGCGGCGCTTCTTGCCGCTGCAACTTCCGCCATCCACGCCCACACGCTGGATGGTGTAGTCAAGGATAACAAAACGGGCGAACCCCTCATCGGAACCGTAATCCGGGTAAAGGAGCTGCCCAACGTGAGTACCACCACCGGACTTGATGGTACTTTCACCCTGCATGAATTGCCTGATAAAGGCAAGTTTACCATCATCGTTTCCTACATGTCGTACAAGACTAGGGAGATGGTAGTGGATGTAGCTAAGAAAAACAAGGTGGATATTCCGATGGATGAAGACCTGAAGCAGTTGGGCGAAGTGGTGGTTACCGGTCATCGTGAATACCGCAGCGACCGCAGCGCCATAGAAACCGTGAAGAATGCCGGCAACGTGCTCAACGTGATGAGCCAGCAGAGCATCCAGCTTTCGCCTGATGTCAACGTGGCGAGCGTTCTGCAGCGAGTATCAGGTGTAACCATGGAGCGTGATGCATCGGGCGAAGCTTCCTACGCCATCCTCCGAGGCATGGACAAGCGGTACAACTACACCCTGGTGAACGGCGTGAAGATTCCTAGTCCGGATGATAAAAACCGTTACATCCCATTGAATATCTTCCCTTCAGATCTGATGGACCGCCTCGTGGTTTCCAAGTCTCTGACTGCCGATATGGAAGGCGATGCAGCCGGCGGCGTGGTGGATATGGTGATGAAGGATGCCCCATCCCGCTTCCAGATTCAGGCGAATGCTGCCATCGGAGCAAGTGATTATTTCTGGAAGGATGGCAGGGATTATCTTACCAGCAACCGCTCTGATTATACAAAGAAATCTCCTTACGAGGCTTTCGGAAAAGACTACAAGGCGCAGATGAGCGATTTCAAGAACGGTCCCGTTCAGTTGAAGAGCCATTCTCTTCCTGCTCCTAACTTCATAGGAGGTCTGAGCATCGGCAACCGCTTCTGGAACGACCGCCTGGGCGTGATGCTTGCCGGAAGTGTGCAGAATGTTTTCCGTGGCACCGAGCGCACCTACAATTCCGTAAAGATGGCTTCGGGCGAGCAGGCCATGTACATTTCCAATCTGCAGCATCGCTATTATAGCATCCACGACCTTACTGCGGGTGCTCATGCCAAGTTCGACTTAACCCTGCCTGGTCACAAGCTGGAATGGTACAACATGTATGTGCGCACCAATTCCAAGGGCATCAGATACAATAACAGCGTCAACACCGAATACATCGGAGCCGACAGCTACACCCAGGATGATGAGGTGCGCTCTCTTTCAACCACCCAGAGCATCTTTGCCACCAATCTGAAAGGTACGCATCATCTTACCAAGGATTTTACCCTCGATTGGTCGGGCGTATTCTCGCAGGCTAAGGAGGAAGATCCGGACAGAACTTACGTCACCCTGACGAATACCGTGAGCAGAAAAGCCGAGAATGGCGGCGATGCCGTTTCGGGTTCCATCTGGGAAGGCGACAAGAACATCACAAAGACCCTGCCTAAGAGTGCCGAGCGCCGATTCCAGCACAACAAGGATACCGATTGGGCGGGTTACATCAACCTCTCTTACGATACCCGTTTCGCCAACTCTGTGGAGGCTCTCTGGAAGGCGGGAGCGCAGTATCGAAGAAAGGAACGCAGCAACAGATATTATTCTTACATCTTTAATCCTGCCGACATCTCGCAACGATTGGATGGCAACGGAATAGACCAGTATGCCAACATCGATTGGGTTTGCAAGACTCCTTATTCTCAGGCTTCTCAGCTCAACTACGATTCCAAGGAGCACATCGGCGGAGCCTACGCCATGGTAACCCTGAAGAGCGAGGTGGGCGAACTGAATGCCGGTTTCCGTGCCGAGCACACCAACCAGATTTACACCATGCTCCAGCACTTCCGCAACATGGGACAGGTGGGCGAGCAGAGCTACTGGGATTATCTGCCATCGGTATCGATTAAGTGGACGCCAACCAGGAAGATGAACGTGCGTCTCTCTTACTATCGCTCCATCAACCGTCCGGGCTTCTACGAGATAGTGCCTTATCAGATTCAGGGCGAGGAGTATCAGGAAAAGGGTAATCCAAACCTGAAGCGTGCCCGCATCGACAACATCGACCTGCGCTGGGAGTGGTTCCCAAGCAAGACCGAGCAGATTCTTGCCGGCGTATTCTATAAGTATCTGAAAGACCCTATAGAGCAGGTGTTCGTAACATCGGATGGCAAGATTGGCGCCGGAACCGATGCCTACTACATGCCGGATAACCTGGGTAATGCCAAGAACATGGGATTTGAAATCGACCTCATCAAGTACATCCGCCACTTCGGAGTAAAGGCGAATTATACTTACACCCATTCTGAAATCACCACCTCGAAGCGTGAGTACCAGGAGGGTAGTGCCGAGTATAAGTCGGGCGTAACCCAGACCCGTCCGCTGGTTAACCAGGCCCCTCATACCGCCAACATCTCCTTATTATATAAGGATACGGAGAATGGCTGGAACGCTCAGTTGGCCTCTTCCTTCACGGGCACCAAGCTCGCCCTGGTTTCTCCTTTCAAGGATGCCGACCAGTGGGACAAGGCGATGTTCGGTCTCGACCTGAGTGCCGAGAAGCAATTCAAGAACGGCATCTCCATCTTCTTCAAGGCAAACAATCTGCTCGATGCCAAGCGCGAGAGATACTTGAAGACCGTGAATAAGAGCAACCTGGAGTATGAGGGTCAGAAGAGCGATAAGACCATCGTGGGAACTTATCAGTATGGCAGAACCTTCCTGCTGGGAGTAAGATACAAACTTTAAAAGGTAAAAAAGTAAAAAGGTAAAAAGAGCCTTAACCCCTTTGCGCCCCCGTTCCCAGCGATTCCATCGCTGGTCCCCAAGTCTTTATATTAAAGGTAAAAAAAGAAAAAAGAGAAAAAATGAAAAAGATAAATACTTTAGTAGCTTTGCTTATGATGGCAGCTGCGATGTTCTCCACATCTTGCGAGAACGATAATATTAATCCATACGATTACGTGAATAATGGCGGTAATGGAAGTAATGAGAACCAGGGTTCTGAAAATACCTTTACAACGAAGGTGGCAGAATATCCTGCCGGTTCTGTGGTTTGGACCAAGGATACTACCCTGAGCCAGAGCGTTGAAATTCCAGTAGGAGCATCGCTCTACATTGAGCCGGGCGTAACCGTTACCTGCAAATCAGAGGTTCAGGTGCCGGTAGAGATCGTAGTATTGGGCAATCTCTATTGCCTGGGAACCGCCGAGAAGCCAGTAGTCTTTACTTCTGATACCGGAAAGCCGGCTGATTGGGGCGGCATCATCTGCGGATATAATTCAGAAGAGGTGGTGCTCAACCACGTGGATGTGGCCTATGCTGGTGCTACTCCTACCGAGAGTTCAGCTTCTTTCCAGAACAAGCTTTTCAAGACCACCATCGATGGCGGTGTGCCAGCCTTCCACTTCTGTAATATGAACGGCAAGTTTGTGATGGCAAACAGTTTCTTCCATGACAACTACAACGACCAGACTTACTTTACCGGTGGTAACGGCGTGATTATCAATAATATATTTGCTGATAGCGGAAATGCTGCCGATGGCGGTGAGGCCATCAACGTGAAGGCGGGTTGCAAGCTCGATGTAGCCAACAACATCATCTACAACGCCTGCACCAACGCCTTCAAGCTTTCGAATGCTGGCAATAGCGAGGTGATTCCTCTCTCTGAGATGACCGCCTATAACAACACCATCATCAACTGTGGCTGGCGCCGTTCCAAGAACAAGAAGGGTGGTTCTGTCTGGGTAGAGAAGGCAGCTAAGCCAATCTTCGTGAACAACCTCATCTACGATTCCCGTTTCGGTCTGAAGCAGCCAAAGAAGGATGGTGTAGATATGGAGCACAGCCGTCTTACTCCAAACTACTACTTTGCATCTACAGAGCCTGGCGTAGCACAGATGGCGAAGGGTGCAGAGCTCGGCATCTGGTTTGATACCGACATCAAGAGTAGCGTGGCTGGTCAGCTCAACCCTCTCTTCAAGAGTTTCAAGCAGAGCGAGAAGATGAATATCAACTGCGAGATTGATAAAGTGGAGAATGGTGCTCCATTAGCATTCGACAAGAGTTGGAATTTCGATTATCAGGCAGGCAGTCCTGCTCTTTCTGGTGGTGTAATCGATTTTACTCCGCTCTTCCCAGAGGGTCTGCCATTCTTCGGTATGAAGCAGGTGAATTTCCTGGATAAAAATAACGACCAGAACTATTACTTTGCCGCCCCATTGCCAAGCGCAAGATTCGGAGCGAGATTGTAAAAAGCTATTATATATCATAGCGCGATTAAATAAAAAGAGGATGCGTGCAGGCGACAGAGATGTAGCTTGCACGCTTTTCTTGTATAATCGGTTTAGTTCAAGATAGAAACAACGTCTTTTCTTTATCTCTCTTATCTCCTTTCTTCCTTCTTCCTGTATTAATAATGTGTTAATCTCTGGAAAAGTCTTGGTTGATTATAGGATAAATTGTTCTTTAACCCTATTGAAATCTCCGTTCATAGACGTTGAACGGCGGTTCAGCGTCTTTGAACGGCGGTTCAACGTCTTTGAACGGACATTCAATGTCTATGAACGGAGATTTTATCTAAGTATAAATGTTTCTTTTCCATCCTGAAAGAACTGTTTTAGTAGGTTAAAATCCTTGTTTTACCCCTCTTCTTGTTCTAATAAAAAAGAAAAAAGCTTTGAAAACAATCTGGTTTTCAAAGCTTTTTCCTTATTTATGCCTCTTTCTTCTTCGTCTTAGGAAGAACGAGGTTGAGAACTACGCCGATGACGGCGGAAAGACCGATGCCGGAAATGGCGAAGGAACCGGATGAGAGAACGGCGCCACCCAAGCCCATCGTCAGCATCACAGAGATGATGATAACATTGCGGGTTTCATTCATGTCTACCTTGTTCTGCATCAGATTCTGAACGCCCACACTTGCGATGGTTCCAAAAAGCAGCAGCATGATGCCACCTAAAACCGCCTGAGGAATGCTCTGCAACAAAGCACTCAACTTGCCCACGATGGAGAAACAGATGGCGGTGGCTGCGGATATGCGAATCACAGCAGGACTCGTTACCTTGGTGATAGACATCGCACCTGTTACCTCTGAATAAGTGGTCTCAGGAGGTCCGCCCAGAAAGGCTGAACAGAGACATGCCAGTCCATCGCCCAACATTGTGCGATGCAATCCCGGATCTGCCACGAAATCCTTCTTGGCTACGGCACTCACCACATATACATCGCCGATATGCTCCAGCACCGGAGCTATTGCCACGGGCAACATATAGAGGAATGGAGCCCAGGAGAAATGGGTGATGGTATCGAAGGATACAGGACAGGAGAACCATGATGCCGCTGCCACGCCCGAGAAATCTACCTCGCCCATGCAGATGGCGATGACATAGCCCACGATAACCCCCGAAATGATAGGAACCAGCTTCATCAAGCCCTTGCAGAAGGTAAGTACCAGGATAGCGGTGATGAGCGATGCAAAGGCGAGAATCCAGTTGGTCTTTGCCATATCCACAGCGCTGCCCGAAAGGGAGAGACCGATGAGGATGATGGCGGGACCGATGACTACCGGAGGAAAAATCCTGTCCAGCAGTTTTTTGCCCTGCCATTTCACCAGGGCGCTCATGACGAAATACACCAGAGAAACGCTGGTTAGTCCGGCGATTGTTCCCGGCAGTCCCCATTGCTTGGTTGCAGCGATGATAGGGGCGATAAAGGCGAAGGAACTGCCCAGGAAAATAGGCACCTTACCCTTGGTGATGAAGTGAAAAAGAAAGGTTCCTACACCAGCGGTGAAGAGAGCCGTTGCCGGATCGATGCCTATCAGAAGAGGCACCAGAACCGTTGCACCGAAAGCCACAAACAGGAACTGTACTCCCACAAGGGTTTTCTTGGTCATAGAAAGTTGTTCTGTATCCATAGTCGATATTCTTTATTAGTCTTTCAGACTCTCCTGATACCAGTCGAAGAGTTTCTTCACACCATCCTCAATCTCTACCTTATGCGTCCAGCCGAGGCTGTGGAGCTTATCTACAGAGATGAGCTTGCGCATGGTTCCATCTGGCTTGCTGGCGTCAAACTCTACTTCGCCTTCGAAACCTACTGCCTTTACTACAAGTTCAGAAAGTTCACGGATGGTGAGCTCCTTGCCGGTACCCACGTTGATGTGGCAGTTGCGAATCTCACCGAGAGATGGGATAGCGCCACCACGGCCCTCAGAGTTGTTTCTATCCACAGCACCATCTACCTTGGCACCATAGAATACAGAACTGTACTTCTCGATACCGATGATGTCCTTGAAATCTACATTCAGGAGCACGTGAACGCTGGCATCTGCCATATCCTCGCTCCAGAGGAACTCGCGCAATGGCTTGCCTGTTCCCCAAAGTACCACCTTATTATTATAGATGCCGTAGAACTCAAGTGCCTTCAGGATGCGCTCGTGAGAGTTGCTGCCGTCTACATTTCCCTCGCCGATGATTTCGCGGAGCTTATCAGTAGGGTTGATAGGGCGCTTGTTCATATCCACCTCGATGCTGTGCCAGTCGCCATCGTGGATGAGTTTGGCAAGATAAATCTTGCGCATCATCGCAGGCATTACGTGGCTGTTCTCCAGATGGAAGTTATCGTTAGGACCATAGAGGTTTGTTGGCATCACAGCGATATAGTTGGTACCATACTGAAGGTTGTAGCTCTCGCACATCTTCAGTCCGGCAATCTTGGCGATGGCATATTCCTCGTTGGTATATTCCAGCGGAGAAGTAAGGAGCACATCTTCGCTCATAGGCTGCGGGGCATTCTTAGGATAGATGCAGGTAGAGCCCAGGAAGAGGAGCTTCTTCACGCCATGAGAATAAGCGTTGCTGATTACGTTGCATTGCATCTTCATGTTCTGCATGATGAAGTCTGCACGATACAATGAATTCGCCATGATACCGCCCACGAAGGCAGCAGCCAATACTACTGCATCAGGCTTTTCCTCGTCAAAGAACTTCTCTACTGCATACTGGTCGGTCAAGTCGAGTTCTTTGTGAGAACGACCTACCAGGTTGTTATAACCTCTCTTCTTGAGGTTATTCCAGATAGCAGAACCCACGAGTCCGTGGTGTCCTGCAATATAAATCTTTGAATTCTTATCCAACATAATTACTTAACAATTCCCTTTTCCAAATATTCTGCAAGATTGCAGCGAACCTTCTGACCGGCATCCTCAGCAGCCACCTTCGCCATATCGCTCTCTACCATGATCTTTACGAGATCCTCGAAAGAGGTGGTGTTTGGATTCCAGTTGAGCTTAGCCTTTGCCTTTGTTGGGTCACCCCAGAGGTTCACCACGTCGGTAGGACGGTAGAAATCAGGAGAAACCTCAACGAGTGTCTTGCCGATGAGTTCCTCAGGACCCTCAACGCAGATACCCTTCTCGTTCTCATCCTTGCCTTCCCATTTCAGTTCGATTCCTACATAGTGGAACGCCAGCTGGGCGAACTCACGGACAGAGTGCTGCTTACCTGTTGCAATCACGAAGTCCTCTGGTTTCTCAGCCTGGAGAATCAGCCACATACACTCTACATAATCCTTGGCATAACCCCAGTCGCGGAGCGAATCCAGATTACCGAGATAGAGCTTGTCTTGCTTGCCCTGCTTGATGCGGGCTGCAGCCAAAGTAATCTTGCGGGTTACGAAAGTCTCACCACGGCGCTCACTTTCATGATTGAAGAGGATACCAGAGCAGCAGAACATATCATAAGCCTCACGATACTCCTTGACAATCCAGAAACCATACTGCTTGGCAACAGCGTATGGAGAATAAGGGTGGAATGGAGTGTTCTCGTTCTGAGGAACCTCTTCTACCTTACCGTAGAGCTCAGATGTTGAAGCCTGATACATGCGGCAGGTCTTCTCCAGACCGCATTGGCGGATAGCCTCCAGGATACGGAGCACACCGGTAGCATCTACATCTGCTGTAAACTCAGGAGAGTCGAAGCTCACTTGTACGTGGCTCTGTGCTGCAAGATTATAAACTTCAGTAGGTTTCACCTTGTTCATCACCTGGATGATGCTCATAGAGTCACCGAGGTCAGCATAGTGAAGATGGAAATTTGGTGTACCCTCCAAATGGGCAATTCTTTCGCGGTAGTCGGTAGATGAACGGCGGATGGTTCCGTGCACATCATAACCTTTTTCCAACAATAATTCGGCCAAGTATGAACCATCTTGGCCTGTAATACCTGTAATTAAAGCTACTTTTCTATTCATGTCATTATATGTTTTTAATGATGTCTTTTTATAGGATAAACCTGAATATCTGTAAGTGAACCGGATTAAGCCTTAGCAATCAGGTTTTCGAAGTCATCACAGAATTCAGTCATTTGGTGATAGAGTAGATTGCAACCCTTATTGGATAACTCTTCGTCAGGTAGCGGACCGCTGTTGATAGCTACCGTAAAAATGTTGGCTGCCACGCCGGCACGGACGCCCAAAGGAGCATTCTCTACCACAATGCCTTCCCAGGGTTTCAGGTTTCCTGCCTTTTGCAATCCCATGAGATATGGGTCTGGATTTGGTTTGCCGCGTTTCACATCATAGGCGGTTACGATATGCGCTTCATCCAGAAAATCGCCGAAGTCGTTGAGCAGTCGCATGATGAGCGGGCGCTGTCCGCTTCCTGTTACCACTCCTACCTGCATGCCGGCATCTTTAATCTTCTGCATGATTTCCTTTACGCTAGGAAATATTTCGGCAGTAGGCATCGAGTGGAATATTTCGGTCTTTACATCATACATCTTCTGTGCTTCGTCCAGCGTGATGTCGATGCCCTTCTGCTTCTTCACCATCATCTGGATGGTGTCAATGCCTCGGGCTCCTTCAGTGGCATAAGCATCGGCTGCTGTCATGTGGATATCAAACTGTTTCATCGATTCCTGCCATGCCACAGCATGATTTGGCATACTGTTGTACAGCACGCCGTCCATATCAAAAAGCACGGCTTTAGGGTTGAATTCCCCAAAGCCGTGTTCTTTTAAGTATTTCGAAATAATTTCCTTCATCAACTTTTGTGTTTTAATGTTAAATGATTAGTGTTAAATGTTAAGTTTTGCCTGTCGGATAAAGGCGTATGCCCCAACTTAACATTTAACATTTAACACTTAACATTTAGCTTTACTCGTTAGCCAAGCGCTCCTGAATAGCCTTGCTCTCAGCCTCATAACCTGGCTTGTTGAGCAATGCGAACATATTCTTCTTGTATGCCTCAACACCAGGCTGGTTGAATGGGTTCACCTCTTCCAAGAGACCGCTGATACCGCAAGCCTTCTCGAAGAAGTAGATCAGCTGACCGAGGTAGTAAGCGTTCAACTCTGGTACGTTAACCAGGATGTTAGGAACACCACCGTCAACGTGAGCCAGACGTGTACCGAGCTCTGCCATCTTGTTTACCTCATCAACACGCTTGCCCTCGAGGAAGTTCAAACCGTCGAGGTTCTCATCATCGTGAGGGAAGAGCAACTTCTCGTTAGGAGTCTCTACGCTGATAACAGTCTCGAAGATAGAGCGCTCGCCCTGCTGAATCCACTGGCCCATAGAGTGAAGGTCGGTAGTGAAGTCGCAAGCTGCTGGGAAGATACCCTTCTGGTCCTTACCCTCGCTCTCACCATAGAGCTGCTTCCACCACTCAGCGAAGTAGTGAAGTTTAGGCTGGAAGTTGCATACAATCTCAATCTTCTTGCCAGCCTGAGTATAGAGAGCCTGACGTGTAGCTGCATAGATAGCAGCAGGGTTCTCATCGAAGGCTACGTCCTTGCCGCAAGCCTTCTCCATCTCAGCTGCACCGGCAACGAGCTGCTTAACATCGAAACCAGCTACTGCGATAGGCAGCAAACCTACTGGAGTCAAAACAGAGAAACGGCCACCTACATTGTCAGGGATGATGAAACTCTTGTAACCCTCCTTGTCAGCACAAGTACGTGCAGCACCCTTCTTGGCGTCGGTTACAGCTACGATAACATCCTTAGCCTCTTCCTTACCGCGCTGATCCTCGCACTGCTTCTTCAAGAGACGGAAAGCAAGAGCAGTCTCAGTAGTGGTACCAGACTTAGAGATATTGATGACACCAAACTTCTTGTCCTTCAAGAAAGAAGTCAACTCGAAGAGGTAGTCCTCACCGATATTGTTACCTGCGAAGAGGATAGTAGGGTTCTTCTTGTCGTTTACGAGCCAAGCGAAAGAGTTGCCGAGGCCTTCGATAACGGCACGGGCACCGAGGTAGCTACCACCGATACCTGCAACAACAACAACCTCACACTTTTCGCGCAAAGTGTTGGCAACAGCCTGAATCTCATCGAGGAACTCAGGAGTGATAGAAGATGGCAAATGCAACCATCCCAAGAAATCGTTACCTTCACAAGTGCCGTTCTCAAGAGCTTCCTGAGCGGCCTTAACCTTAGGCTCGTAAGCCTTTACTGCACCTTCTGCAAGGAATGATGCAGCCTTTGTAATGTTTAAGTTGATACTTTTCATTTTTCTTTTAATATCTAAATGAATGTGTTAATGTTACTACTTGAAGACAAGCTCTTCTGCCGAAACCGACGGATAGGATGTGCCTATCTGAACGAGTCGGTCAAGAGTTTGATTTCGATTTGCGGACTGATGCGCTCGTACAATATATTATATACAGCATCGAGAATCGGCATGTTGACGTGCATGTGGCGATTGATTTCCTTCATACACTTGGTGCCGAAATATCCTTCTGCAATCATCTCCATCTCTATCTGCGCACTCTTCACGCTGTAGCCCTTGCCTATCATGGTTCCGAAGGTGCGGTTGCGGGAAAAGTTGCTGTAACCTGTTACGAGCAAGTCGCCCAGATAAACTGAGTCGTACATGCTTCGGTCGATAGGGTGGACGGCTGTCAGGAAGCGGTGCATCTCCTGAACGGCATTTGACATGAGTACCGCCTGGAAGTTGTCACCATACTTCAGACCGCCACAGATACCTGCTGCGATGGCGTATACGTTCTTCAGAACCGAAGAGTATTCGATGCCGATGACATCGCTCGAAGTCTTGGTCTTGATGAATTCACTCGCCAGACAATCGTTGGCGAAGGCACGCGCCTTTTCGGTATCGCTACAGCCCACGGTGAGATAGCTCAATCGCTCCAGGGCTACCTCCTCGGCATGAGAAGGACCGCCGATGCAGGCAAGGTTCTCGTAAGGCACATCGTAAACCTGATGGAAATACTCTGAGCAAACGAGGTTTTCGTCAGGTACAATACCTTTGATGGCTGTGATGATGAACTTATCGCTGAGTCGCGTCTTGAGCTTCTTGAGATGATTCTTCAGATAAGGCGACGGGGTGACGAACACGAGTGTATCGTAGTTCTGCACTATCTTGTTGATGTCGGAAGAGAAGAAAATCTCATCTACATTGAATCGTGCCGACATCAGATAGGCAGGGTTGTGCCCCATGCGCTTGAAGTCCTCGATGCGGTCATCGCGACGCATATACCAGCCTATGTGATGAGTATGACCCACCACAATCTTGGCTATTGCCGTAGCCCAGCTACCGCCGCCAATTATCGCTATTTTACCGCAGTTGAACACTTCGAATGAATTTATAATTAATTATGCATTATCAATTAAGCATTTGCTGCATTAATCCAGCCCTGGATGTCGTCAACAGAAGGCTTCTCGTAGCCGAGCTTGTACTTCTTGTTGATTTCTCCAATCTTCTGCTGCAAGCCTTGTGCTTTTTCTTCACGGATATCAGAGATGAGGTTGAAGCCTGCCTTGCGGAGCACGTATGCCCAATCCTCTGGCACGCCAATCTCTTCCCATTCCTTGATGGTGCTCTGTGGCATCTTCTTCTCTGGCTTCATCTGAGGGAAGAACAGTACTTCCTGAATGAAGGTCTTGCCTGTCATCAGCATGACCAAACGGTCGATACCGATACCGATACCTGATGTTGGAGGCATACCGTACTGGAGGGCACGGAGGAAGTCCTGATCGATGATCATCGCCTCGTCATCACCCTTGTCAGCAAGCTTCATCTGGTCGATGAAACGTTCTTCCTGGTCAATTGGGTCGTTGAGCTCAGAGTATGCATTGGCAAGCTCCTTACCGTTAACCATCAACTCGAAACGCTCGGTCAAGCCTGGCTTAGAACGGTGCATCTTGGTCAATGGAGACATCTCTACAGGATAGTCGGTGATGAAGGTTGGCTGGAGGAAGGTACCCTCGCAGAACTCGCCGAAGAGTTCGTCGATCAACTTACCCTTACCCATGGTCTCATCTACATCCATGCCCTTCTCCTTGCAGAATGCGCGGATTTCTTCCTCGGTCTTGCCGTTGCAGTCGAAACCGGTCTTCTCCTTGATGGCATCGAGGATAGGCAGACGGCGATATGGAGCCTTGAAGCTGATGATGTTGCCATCAATCTCGCGCTCTGGCTTGCCGTTGACAGCGATACAGATAGTTTCGAGCAACTTCTCTGTGAATGCCATCATCCAGTTGTAGTCCTTGTACTGAACATAAAGCTCCATACAGGTGAACTCAGGGTTGTGGTTACGGTCCATACCCTCGTTGCGGAAGTTCTTGCCGATTTCATAAACACCCTCGAAACCACCTACGATGAGGCGCTTCAGGTAGAGCTCGGTAGCGATACGCATGTACATATCCTGATCGAGCGCATTGAAGTGGGTGATGAATGGGCGGGCAGAAGCACCACCGGCAATGCTCTGCAGGGTAGGAGTCTCTACCTCTGTATAACCTGCGTTGTCGAGTACGCTGCGGAGTGTGCGGAGCACGGTAGCACGCTGCAGGAAAGTATCCTTTACGCCATCATTAACGATGAGGTCAACGTAGCGCTGGCGGTAACGCAATTCTGGATCATCGAACTTGTCGTAAGCCACGCCATCCTTATACTTCACGATAGGGAGTGGCTTCAAGCTCTTAGAGAGCAGGCACAGTTCCTTGGCGTGAACAGAAATCTCGCCAGTCTGTGTGCGGAATACGAAACCCTTTACACCGATGAAGTCACCGATATCGAGGAGTTTCTTGAAAACAGTATTATAAAGGTCCTTGTTCTCGTCTGGACAAATCTCGTCGCGGGCGATATAAACCTGGATTCTTCCCTTTGAGTCCTGCAACTCAGCGAAGCTAGCTTTACCCATTACGCGGCGACCCATCATACGTCCGGCGATAACTACCTGGCGTGGCTCGTCCTCGTCCTTGAATTCAGCTTTGATATCTGTGCTGAATGCATTGGTTGGAAACTCTGCTGCTGGGTATGGGTCGATGCCCATCTCGCGCAATGTCTGAAGACTCTGTCTGCGAACGATTTCCTGTTCGCTTAGCTCTAAAATGTTCATATTCTATTCAGATATATCTTTTATTTTCTTATTTTTGGTGCAAAAATACAAAATAAATCTGAACTATATGCCGTTTTTTATGTTTTTTATTATTAAAGAAAGGAAAAGGTATGTAAAGTTTGCCCTTCATCAAATAAAAAGTGCGATAAATTTTGTTTTCTCTAAAGAAAGTCTTACCTTTGCGTTGAGTTTATCAGAAACATACTTTGGAGCGAAGAGAAAACGAATAGCTCTGAATCAATAACAAAATACGAAAAATAGGAGATCATAAGATGAACATAGATGAATTAGTAAAAAGAATCAGCAAGACTGATGGATTATCCAAGACCCTCGGAATGCATTTCATTTCTACCCCTGAGCCTGATACGCTTCAGGCAACGATGAAGGTAGATGAGCGTAATCGCCAACCTTTCGGTTTCTTGAGTGGAGGTGCTTCTCTGGCTCTTGCCGAGAATGTGGCGGGTATCGGTTCCCTGGCGCTCTGTCCGGGACAGATTGCCGTGGGTATCAATGTGAGCGGTACGCATGTCCAGGCGGTCAGCGAGGGCGATACGGTTACTGCCTTTGCCAAGATTGTGCACAAGGGCAGAACCTTGCATACCTGGCAGGTGGATATCAAGAATACGGCTGGTGAGGTAATCTGTACCGTACAGGTAACCAACTATGTGTTCACTCCAAAGAAAGACAATCAGAAAAAGGGGGCTGAAACGAAGGTATGATAGCTTTTGCGTATTATCGTCTGCCTTATCTGCACCATGCTACCTATGTGGCTCAGCATGAGGGAGAACCTGAGGTGCTCTCTTCTGTGGCAGAACTGAATGGTAAGGAAGGTTTCGTGATTGCTCCTTTCGCGCCGTCCGGCGAATGCCCTGTGGTGCTGATGCATCCGGATGAGAGCAAACTGATCTCTGCCGAGGGGGCTGAAAATGCATCGCGACGCGGCACTTCCTACGTCGCGACGCAGCAGAATTTACGTCGGGACGTAGCAAAGTCTACGTCGGGACGTAATTTTGAGGCCTACGCCAGGGAGTTTGAATGCTTTCACCAGCAGCTCTCTGAAGGTAAATTCAGCAAGATTGTTCTTGCGAGGAAACTGCGTGTTCAGAGCAATCGGCAGCCTTTAGAATCAGTCCAGACTTCAGCAGTGCAAGATGCCGGCAAGACTTCAGCTGTGCAGAATACAGCCAATACTTCAGTTGTGCAGGATGCCGACTCTTTAAAGGCTCTGTTTCTGAAAACCTGCCGGATGTATCCCCGTCTTTTTGTAGCCTTGGTTTATACTCCCCAATCGGGCTTATGGCTGATGGCTACACCAGAAATCCTGCTCAAAGGTGAACAGAATCAGATGGTAACCATGTCGCTGGCAGGCACCCAGAAGGCAGAACCTTCCAAGACCGTAGCCGATTATCCGGTAGAAGGGGTGGAGTGGTCGGAGAAGAACAGAGAAGAACAGCAGTATGTAACCGATTATATAGAGGATTGCATCAAGACCTTTTCGGATGATTATCAGAAGAAGGGACCTTATACCACGATGGCTGCCAATCTCTATCATCTCCGTACCGACATCGCTTTCCGACTGCATGATACGGGGCGTTTGGGCGATGTGCTCGATGCCTTATATCCTACGCCTGCCGTCTGTGGGATACCGAAGGATGAGGCTCGCCGGTTTATCCTGCAGCATGAAGAGCAGCCGCGCAAATACTACAGTGGTTTTGTGGGACCGATTTCGCCGAAAGGAAAGACGCATCTCTATGTTTCCCTGCGCTGCATGAATATCCTGGATGACGGCTCCTGCGAACTCTATGCCGGAGGCGGATTGCTGAAGGAAAGCGAGATGGAGAAGGAGTGGAAGGAAACTGAAGCTAAGATGCAGACCATCCTGTCGGTCCTGTAAAGGTCTTGCAGAGAAATGATAGGGATTCATTCTGATTTTATAATGCTTAAAGACAAAGGTTCTTCAAGAATCTGAAAATATTAAAATAACCTAAAAAAATAAGGTGAAATGTATAGCAATAAAGAAAACGTCAATATTTTGACAAGTTTACTGGTAGCGCATGGTGTTCGCCACGCTGTAGTGTGTCCGGGCAGCAGAAATGCAGCTATAGTTCATAATCTCAACGAGTGTGAAGACATCACTTGCTATCCTGTAACCGACGAACGTAGCGCCGGCTTCCAAGCTCTTGGACTTTCTATGGCTGAAGGTTATCAGCCTGTCGTGGTGTGTGTGACTTCGGGTTCTGCATTGCTCAATCTTTATCCGGCAGTAGCTGAGGCTTATTATCAGCATATCCCGCTCATAGTGATTTCTGCCGACAGACCGGCACAGTGGATCAACCAGTTGGATGGTCAGACGCTTCCTCAGCCTGATGCTTTGGGGCAGATGGTAAGAAAAGCGGTATCTCTGCCAGAAGTGTTCGAAGGGGAGCAGCAGGAAGAGATGCATTGGTATTGCAACCGATTGGTCAACGAAGTGCTGTTAAAAAGCATGGGTCGGGTAAAGGGACCTGTACACATCAATGTGCCAATCTCTGAGCCTTTCTATTCGTTTACGAAAGAGGCTTTGCCTGTTGAGCGGAAGATAGAGGTTGCTTACTGCAGGGCAAATGCTGACACATATGATGAGACCCCTTTTGATTGTGTGTTAGAAGCCAAACGTCCATTGTTGGTAATCGGACAATTGGACAATACCGAAAAATATGTAGGCTTGTTGGCTTATATTGACCGAATGCCAATATTATGGGAATCTCTGGCAATGCCACCTTATCTATATAAGGTTCAGGAAGATTTGGGAGAAGATTGGAATAAAACCACCCTGTATGGCGCTTTCGAGAATTTGCTGGACGAAATAAAGGACGATGAAAGATTCCGCCCTGATCTGGTGATTTATATAGGTGGACATATTGTGAGTAAGAAGTTGAAATCTTATCTGCGTTCGCTTAAAGGAGTTGAGCAGATTCGAATCTCGCAAGAGGCTGATATCGAAGATACGTTCATGCATCTTACTAAAGTGATGGATTTGCCAAACAGTGATGCCATGTCATGGTTGGATAATTTTGGCTGGCACAACCACTGGGAGGATTATCGCAAATTGTGGATGGATGCGTTGGCTAAAAGCTATGAACGCAAAGAGAACTTCAAGCCTGAGTTCAGCAGTCTGGCTACCGTAAAGGAATTCTTCAGCCAGCTTCAGAAGGTTGAGCCTCAGAATTTCAAAGCGTTCACCTTAGGCGGTAAAGATGCTCAGGACGATGGTATCTATGACCGCGAATTCGATACTTTCCTTCCTGGTCTGATGAGCAGCGTCATCTCCGGTAACAGTTCTGCCATCCGGTTGATGAATCAGTATGCCGACCGTCATGTTTACTGCAATCGTGGGGTGAACGGCATAGAAGGTTCTCTTTCTGCGGCTGTTGGCTTCTCGATGTGCAAGAACAAGTCTGATAAGCATGTATACTGCGTTCTCGGCGACCTGAGTTTCTTCTATGACCAGAATGCGCTCTGGAATAGAAATCTGAACGGCAAGCTCCGTATCATCGTGCTCAATAATGGTGGCGGTGCCATCTTTGGCAAGTTCCAGGGGTTAAAGGAGAGTCAGGCTCGTGGAGAAATGATAATGGCAAAGCATCATGCAACGGCTGAAGGAATCTGTAGTCAGAATGAGGTAAAATATCTCGCAGCTCATACGATGGAAGAGATGGAACAGGGCATCAGCCAATTGATTCATGCCGAGAGCGATCGCCCGATGCTCCTGGAGGTTTTCACAGATATGGATGTAGATAACAAGATGCTGGAAGCCGTTCAGAAGTGCTGATAGAGGACCTGTAAGGAACTATAACTGATAGTTCTGTCAAAAGAATAAGATAAATAGTAATCATAAAGTTCAAAGTAAAATGAGAGAATGGAAAAAGATAGAAGGTTTTGATTTCAAGGAAATCATCTTCGAGGAGTATAATCATATCGCTAAGATTACCATCAACCGTGAGCGCTACCGCAATGCCTTCACGCCGTTGACCACTTGGGAGATGGCACAGGCATTCAACTATTGCCGCGACTGTCTGGATATCCGCGTGGTCATCCTGACGGGTGCTGGTGATAAGGCATTCTGTGCAGGAGGTGACATGCATGTGAAGGGCCGAGGCGGTTATGTGGGTAACGATGGTGTGCCTCGCCTGAATGTGCTCGATGTGCAGATGCAGATTCGCCGTTTGCCAAAGCCGGTCATCGCTATGGTGAATGGTTATGCCATCGGTGGCGGTCATGTGCTTCATGTGATGTGCGACCTGACCATCGCTTCAGAGAATGCCATCTTCGGACAGACCGGTCCTAAGGTAGGAAGCTTCGATGCCGGTTTCGGTTCTTCTTATCTGGCACGAATGGTGGGTCAGAAGAAGGCTCGTGAAATCTGGTTCCTCTGCAAGCAGTATTCTGCCAAGGAGGCTGAAGAGATGGGAATGGTGAACAAGGTGGTGCCTCTAGAAAAGTTGGAAGATACCTGTGTAGAGTGGGCTGAAATCATGATGGAACGTTCGCCTCTGGCACTCCGTATGATCAAGGCTGGCTTGAATGCCGAACTGGATGGTCAGGCTGGTATTCAGGAGTTGGCTGGCGATGCCACGATGCTCTATTATACGATGGATGAGGCTCAGGAAGGTGGCAAGGCGTTCCTTGAGAAGCGCAAGCCTCGCTTCGAGGATTATCCTCAGTTCCCATAATTTCATCAGCTATAAACAATAAAAACCTCGGAAGAAGCATAAAAGCAATCTTCCGAGGTTTCTTGTTTTTTATTCGTGAGTAGCGAATCTCTGCTCTGCCAGTTTCTCGTATTTGGTGCCTGGCTTGCCATAGTTGGCATACGGCCAGATGCTGATGCCGCCACGAGGAGTAAAGATGCCTGTTACCTCTATATATTTAGGGTCCATCAGCTTGATGAGATCCTTCATGATGATGTTCACGCAGTCTTCATGGAAGTCGCCATGGTTGCGGAAACTGAAGAGATAAAGTTTCAGACTCTTGCTCTCTACCATCTTTACGTCAGGAATATAGCTGATGCGAATCTCTGCGAAATCTGGCTGACCCGTAATAGGGCAGAGTGATGTAAACTCAGGGCAGTTGAAACGTACCCAGTAATCATTGCCAGGATGCTTGTTCACGAAAGTCTCGAGCACTTCTGGCGCATAATCCATTCTATATGTAGTCTTGGCACCTAATGCCTGAAGACCATCTTCTTTTCTATCCACGCTTGGTAATGTTTTAATGTTTGCTATTTACTGATGTCTTTTAGCCGAGGCTGAAGATCTTGAATACATTGTAGGAGATGTTATTGTCGTATGCATCTTCACCTTCATGCTTCTTCACGTATTTCACTACACGGATGGTCAGAGGCAATACCACAATCTCGTAGGCTGTCTTCAGTATCACCTGCCAGAGCATGAGCCAAGGCAATTCTGATGCAGGCACCACACCGCCCAAGGCAAGTGGGAAGAAGATAAGACTGTCGCAACTCTCACCGGCAATGGTACTGAGGATGGCACGGGCAGAGAAATGCTTGCCACCATCGCGGATTTTCATCACGCTCATTACATAGGCATTGGCAAATGAACCGATGATGAAGGCTACGAAAGAGGCTGCTGCAATGCGGGGTGCCAGACCGAAGATGGCATGAAAACCGGCATCGTTGGTCCAATAAGGCGCTGCAGGAATGGCATCGCAGATAGCACCCAGCGCCACGAAGAAGAAGTTCATCGCAAAGCCGGTCCAGATCAACAGACGCGCTTTCTGATAGCCCCATACTTCACATACCACATCGTTGATGATGTAGCTTACAGGGAATACGATAAGTCCACCGGTAAGGGAAACTGGCCCGAAGGCGATTTGCTTTGTTTCGAGTACGTTTGCTGCAATCAGGCAAACGCAGAAGAGGATGCTGAAAAGCATAAACAGCACGCTCACTTGAGTTTTTTTCTTGTCCATTTTCTTGTTTTTTACGAGGTTTACCAAGCACTCGGGTTATTGAATATGATGATTCTTTTCAGAAATCGGCTGCAAAATTACAACTTTTCTTCCTAATAGCCAAATATTTGGGCAAAAAAATGGCTCCAAATACTAATCACTAGCACTTGGAGCCCTTATCTAACTAAAAACCTAAAACTTTTTTCTAAAAACTAAACCTAACAATCTTAACCTATGAGAAACTAACCTTTTCAGATTATATTGTGATAGCGAAATAACACTCTTGTTATCCGCTGTCATCTGTCATTAAGCAACAGATATACCAAAAAGTTGTTTCATGACAAGATGTCAGAGAAAATTTACTTTTCCATAAACTTCTTTGCAGCTCTTAACTGATGCCTCATCACACTCAGGAATTCCTGACTCTCCTGCAGTACGTTGAGATAAACCAGAGAAATCTGCATCAGCGTATTGTCAGTCATGTGCTGGATGCGGTCGATATGCTTCTTGCGGAGAACAGAGAGCTCGTCTTTGCAGGCATCTGCCTCGGCAAGAATCTCGCGATAGCTGTCATATCTGCCGGTCTCAATCAGTTCGCAGCTCATGCGCATCAGATCGTTGATCTTCTGGCGTACAGGCGCAAACTCCTTGATATATTCAGCAGGAAGCGGATTGAAGTTGTTGTCAACATGTTCCTTGATTGGGTCGAGCATACGGCGCAGAGAGTAGATAAACTGCTGGTTGCTGTTGGCACCCAGATGGAACCAGGTGTTGCGCTCGATGGCTACCTCGATAGGCGATTTCTTCAAACCGAGCATCTCCTGACGGCGGAACTTCTTCAGCATATCCTGTTCCTTCTTCAACTCCTTGTTGGCATGACGAAGGTCGCGGGTATTCTCGTTGGCAAGACCGTCCATAATCTGGTTGAACTCGTTCAGGGCGAAGTGGCAGACGTAAGACTGGGTGCGTGAAACCTGACGGCGGAGCAAATCCCATACAATCTCCGGGTCGCGGGAACGCATCATCAGCTGGAAGGTACTGCTCTTGCTCTCCTCCTTAGCCTTCTTGTTATACTGGATGTTGCTGCGGATGAGCAGGTAGATAACCAAGCCCATGAAGCAAGCCTGGATGCCCACACCACCGAAGTGCATGACGAGACAAACAACACCGCAGGCTGCGAAAGCTACACCGGCTGTGATGAACCAACCACCGATTACACTCAATACACCTGTTACACGGAATACGGCACTCTCGCGGCTCCATGCTCTATCAGCAAGTGAAGAACCCATAGCTACCATGAAGGTAACGTAGGTGGTAGAGAGAGGCAACTTGAGGTTGGTACCGATGGTGATAAGCATAGAAGCAAGTACCAGGTTAACGGCTGCACGAACCACGTCGAAAGCAGCACTCTCTTCCAACTCAACATCGTTCTTGTCGAAACGGCTGTTGATCCAGTTCATCAGAGCTTTTGGCATAAACTGCTTCAACCAAGAATCTGTAGCCTGGCAGTTGCGTACAATCACGCGGGCTGCAGAAGAACTGCCGAACATCTCATCGCCCTCGTCCTGACGGCTCAAGTCAACAGAAGTCTTGATTACGTTCTGTGCCTTCTTGGATGTCGCCATGGCGATAATCATCACGGCACCGGCAGCAAGCAGGAAGCCAGGAGTGGTCTTGGCACTCTCCATCAATGAAGTCATCATAAACTGGTCTGGCGCAGCACCGTTGGCATTTGCCATATAGTCCTGATAAGAAGAGAGACCAGCCAGAGGCACACCGATGAAGTTTACCAGGTCGTTACCAGCGAAAGCCATAGCCAGGGCGAAAGTACCCATCAGCACCGTAAACTTGAAGATGTTGATACGGCAGAGGTGCAGGAATTCCATCACAACAGCAGATACCACGAAGGTGATGCAGATGAGGAAACCGAGATTCTGGTCGATGTAATCGCGCACCTCAGCAGGCAAGTAAGGACTCTTGCCCAAACCCTTCATAAAGATGAAGTAAGAGAGGGCTGTAAAGGCGATACCGCCGAAGATGGCGATACTGTAGCGGCTGTGCTTGCGGTAGTTGAAGGTGAAGATGATACGGGAAAGCCACATCACCAAGGCACCAAACACGAAGGCGATGATGACAGATGAGAAGATACCCATGATTACCTCCAACGCCTTGTTGCTATTGAGCAATACGCCATAGTTGAGGCTATCGTCGCCATACATCTTCAATGTAGCGAGGATGAAAGCACCACCCAGCAGCTCGAATACCAGAGAGACGGTAGTAGAGGTTGGCATACCTAAGGTGTTGAACACATCCAGGATGATGACATCAGTCACCATGACCGCCAGGAAGAGCGTCATTACCTCTTCGAATGTAAAGTGGTCAGGACTCATGATACCATGTCGGGCGATATCCATCATTCCCGATGACATGATGGCACCTAGTACTACACCGCAGGATGCGATAATCAGCACCGTGCGAAACTTAGCCACCTTAGCTCCGATGGCAGATTGCAGGAAGTTGACAGCATCGTTGCTGACTCCTACGAAGAGATCAAACACTGCTAAACAGAGCAGGAAGATCACAATACATAAATAAATTGTACCCATATATTTTACTATTGTTTATATACCTTATTATATAGGGGGGATCTCAACATAGCTAGATACATTTCTCCCCTTGCTTTTCTGGGTGCAAAGGTACGAGTACGATGTTACAGGCGATTTAAACAGGTGTTACAATATTGTTAAGATGTTGTTGTGCTGGCGATTGAATAAGAAAGTTGCCACCGAAAACAAAGAAAAGTGCGAAAATGTTTGGAAGTTACGGAAGTATTTTATATCTTTGCATTCGGATAGGGTGTATTCCCTTTCCACTGATTTTTGAGATTTAAGAAGCGTTATGCTTATCGAAGTACTGGAAACCTAGGAAATTTCCCGACATACTCTAAGATAGCATAGTGGTTCTCACGTATAGCGTGGGCTGCTATTGTTGCATCTATGAGTATGGGCTTTCCTAGGGCCTCCGGTATTGAGATGTGGGCATTGCAGTTCACGCTTCTCTGTTTAACAAAAAGACCTTATAGGACTGAAAAGGGAATAAGGAGCTATTGGTGATGCTTAATATACTAAAAGGGAATATTCAATCCTCTGAAAGAAAAAAAAATGGAAAGAGGGCTTTTTCTGGAATTTTCATAGTAGTCGTATTATTGGTAATATCTGTTATTGCTATAGTGTATATAGCAATAACTTCTGTTAGTTTGAAAGAACAAATGGATCTCAAAAAACATAATATTAAGTTTTTTGACAACTTGGAAAAAGAGCAAATATCTGCATTGAAAACACGAAGTCTTTTCAAAAATAGAGCAACCAAGGACAATTCTGATTTCTTGCGTGAGATAGGTCCTATTCCTAATGGTAAGTTTTTGTCTTCTTTTTCTGAGGTAGGTGAAGGAAAATATGAATATTGGCAAAATTATGTGGCATATAGAGACAGATTGGTTTATTATACCGTAAATATCCCAAGAAGAGATTATTTTGGTAATATAGAGTACGATGAAGAAAAGAGAACAAAATATGTAAAAGAACCATATTGGGATTATAAGGTCAAGAAAATCCCATTTGAATATTCTTACTCTTTAGTTACTTTTGACATGTCAGAATTAATTTCGGCTAATGCAACAGATTCTGTTTATGAAAAGCAAACTCTTCTATTTGCAAAAGAGCTGGAAGTATATAAGCACTATATGTTTTCACCAGCGCAGAGAAAAATTGTCTATGATAATTATTGGGCTACTTTTTATGGTAAGATTTTGCCAACTAACAGAAAAGCTATTGCTTATTCGACTAAAGATCAAGAAGGTAAACCTGTTTTGAGAAGCATATTTTTTGCTAATAGAAAAGCTTATATGCTTGAAGTCCGTAGTGAACATCAGTTGGAAGAAAAGTCTCAGTGGATAATGAAAGGTTTTACCACGTTTTATCTCGGAGATTTTAATGACAGTGTGAATGGCAAACTCTTGTTGTTTGTTTTAAGTGCTTTTATCTTTTTAGTTTTTATTCTTATTTGTCTGCTTATGCCAAGGCATTTGTTAAGAACTAATACAATATTGTCAAGGCAAAAAAGCATCTTGTGCCGTTGTATGTTGGTATTGGGCATATTGGATATGCTATGTGTCTTTACTGAGATTTATGGTATATGTATAGGCGTGTTTATGCAAGATTTTTATTGGTGGTGTATGTTCTGTCTATTCTTGGGCGCAACTATCACAAGTGTTTTTACTATAATATACGGTAAGAGTAGAGCAGAAAACACATTTGATTATTTGGTACCGAAAAGTGTAAAGAAATATTTGTATAATAGACATGTTACAGATGCAGAATATAAAAGCATTGTAGTCTTTTTGGTATATCCACTTTTTGTGTTGGGTAGTTCACCATTAGGCATAGGTGTACTCATTTATATATTACCTGTTTCGTTAATAACTTTGTTGTTGATGGAAATACGCAATTTCTCTAATTGGAGTCATGGAGATATACATAAAGATGGAAATGAGTTGAAAGGGGATGGCTTGGGTATATTCAAGGATTATTATTTGTTGTTGAATATTGACAGATCTGCCTCTGAGGAGGACATAGATAAGGCATTTAATAAAGCTATGACTAAATATAATTCCGGTATAGATTATAGTTTGTATGGTGAAACTTATAAACATAATATTCAGGAAGCTTATCGTGTGCTAAGTTCAACCAATCGGCTAAAACCAGAATATGATAGAGAGTTTGATGCTTATCGTGCATCAAATGACTCTGAGTATCTGTATTCTGATGAAAGAACAAAGCGTGATATAATGTTGGTACAGAAAGAACTTGGAGGTACTCTATTAGCTTCGAAAAAATATGATACTTGTGCTAAGGTACATAACTTGGTAATTCGTGCTGTCGTTATTTATGGTGTCTTTTTGGCAATAGTGTCTTCCATTCTTTTTGTACCAGTAAAGAAACATACAACTTTTGGTGATGTCTATTGGGAAAGTTTATGGGATAAAGTGAGATTTATTGATGACTAAAATATGTAAAAGTTATGAGACAGTTTTTAATGTTTACATTTTTAATGGTTTCCATACGTACTGCTTATGCGGAGGATAATTCTCCTGCATATTTTGGCGCTGTTTCGATAGTGGTTACAATTATGTTGGTATTATTGTGTATTTGGTTACTTAATTCCCATAATGTAACAAGAAAAGTAAAGTTGAGTATTCTCGGAGTAGGTATTGGAGTTTTTGGTTTAGTTCAAATGTTATTGTCTTTTGGTATGGAGTCTTATAGACGTAGTCTTCTTCCTCCTGATGATCCTGAGGTTGTGCTTGCGGTAGAAGAAATTAATGAGCAGATGCCTTTGAAACTAACGGATGGTATGACTCTTAGAAGTGTGGATTTGAAAGACTCTACAGTCGTTAGTACTTTGGAAATTGACGAAACGAAATATCCTTTTGAGGACTTTTTGCAGAATAAAGAACAGAAGAAGCGAATTATGATGGCAAACGTAGCAAAGAGTTCTCCTTTTAAGTCTTGCAGCTATGTGGATATTGCCAACAAAGGATATTCTGTAGCAATGTTGGTAAAGGGAATGCAATCTCATCGAGAAATAAAGTTTATTCTTACACCAAAGGAAGTAAAAAATGCTCAAAATCAACCAAAGCCAACGCCAAGAGAAGAACTGGATTTGTATTTGAATGAACTTAATAAGAATATCCTTGTTGATCTTGAAGATGGGCTGCTGTCTGCTCATGCAAGGATACAAGGACAAATTTGTGTTGTTGTCTATACCATAGATGAGAATAAGCTTGATATTTCAGGGTTTGAAAAAAGTAAAGAGTCTATAAGGGTAGAACTCAAAAATGAGTTTATGGTCAAGGGTGATTTGATAAAGTTAGCTTCCCTTCTTGCTCCTTTGGGTATGTCATTTAGAATTTGCTATGTTGGTAACTTGTCTAAAAAACAAGTGTCAATTGATATTTCTTCTTCATATATCCAAGAAGTTCTTGATAATGCAGTAGCTAAGATAATTAAATCACAAAATAAGCAAACAGAATAAAATATACGGTTATGACATTTTTCAATTCAATTAAAATGTGTTACATGAAGTCTTTTGATTTTAAGGGAAGAGCTTCAAAGAGTGAGTATTGGTGGTTCTGGCTGGTTCAGGTCCCTATTACTTTTATAGCATTGGGGGCTTGGAACTCCGAAAAGTTTGATGTACTGTCTGGAGTGTTTTTAGGAATTACTATAGCCTCTATTCCTGCTAACCTTTCTTCTATGGTACGTAGATTTCATGATGCGGGATTAAGTACTAAGCAATGTCTAAAGAAATTGTCTTATGCGGTAGCCCCATTCCTTTTTGCTGTCAATTTAATGACAAAGATCGATCCTTTTTCTTCTTTTGCTGTAGTACTCTTAATAGCATTATTATTTTCGGCAGTCTCATTTTTCCTGTTGTTCATCATATTGATAGGAGACAGTGTATATGAAGATGAAGAAGAGGAATAAGGGATAAAGTCGTTCGCAAGCCTTGCGAATAAAAAAAGCAAGGCTTTCTGATACAATTTATCAAATTTTTGATTAATTTTGCAATCGATACTAATAGATGCTACTATAATATGGGAAATGATACAGAAAATATAAAGATATTGTGCATCGGTGTCGGTGGGGCTGGCACTAATGTAATCAATCGTATGAAGGATATTGGTATTCCGAATGCAGAGTTTCTGACATTTGGAGGATATCGCTATGACTATAGCCATCCCGAAATACCTCATTATAATCTTATAGAAGTCAATGAAATAGATAGCTTGTCTAATGGTTCTGGGACAAAGGTCTTTGAAAGGTTGGCAGAAAATGTGGTGGATGAAATAAAAGCGGCACTTTTGAATCTTTTAGGTTAACTAACAGAAACTTAATGCTTATGAAAGTGTTGAAGAAACTATCTGAATTCTGGAATGCGCTACATCAAAGAGGGAGAATCCAAGATGAGGTGCAGGAGGTAAGGGTAAAGACGGAACTGTCGTTTACGGATGATACGGTCATGACCTTGGCTGTTGCCAAATGGTTGATGACGGATGAAAGCCATTCGCATGCATGGTGGGTGGTATAGATGTCAAATCAATATCTTAAAGAAAATGAAAGAGCATAAATATTTATTGTTAGGTTTGTCGCTTTTCTTTTTCAACATTTGCTTTGTTAGTTGCCGTAATCAGAAAGCGGAATCGGTTGTGCAAAGCGATAGTGTTGGAGAGGAAGAAAGCATGAATAGTAACGTGTTGGAAATTATCAGGAGTCAGGAATATGTCTATGGTGGTGTAAGGATGGCAATAGATACCTCCTTTTCGGTATTGGATACCAAGGCATTTCCTTTCAATGATAGCTTGTCGGTGGTGACTGGTGTACAGGACGAAATAGGACCTACTTATAGTTTTATCGTTAATACGGAAACCAAGCAAGCGATATTGCTGCCATCAAATCGTGGATGTCTAGGATTTACTTCTGAGGAGGGGCTACCTATTTGCCTATCTTTTAGACATCATGCTAATGGCGATCCTGGCAGATTTTCTGTCGTAACTGTTTATGATGAAAGAGGAAAACTTGTCAAGGAAATGTCGCTTGAAGGGTATGAAGAAGAGATAAAGTAATCATTTAAAGTTGATTAATATGAATTAATAAATTGAATAATATGAGGGGGTATTCTTTGTTATGTTTGGGCTTGAGACTAATCGGCTCTTTGTTTGTAGGAATGATATTTGCTTATATGATAGGAAATCTATTCATATGCATAGCTGCGTGGATAGTAATTGCTTGTCCTGCTTTTAATTCTTTGTTTGATGGACAAGGCTTTGTAGGTTTGCCGATGCTTTATAAAACAGAAACTTGGCATTATAGATGTATTGATGCTCCAATATTTAGTTTTTTTGAATCTATTGTTCTAATTTGGGGAGCATTTAGTGCAATATGTTTGTTGGGTAGAGTATTTTCGGGATTGTTAAAGAAGATTGCAATGCAAAGTGAGTTCTTGTACTTGATGGCAGGTTTGGGGGTATTGGTACCGTTTACGAGTGATGTTGACTATTACATGGTATTTCGAATTTGGAGATTTCCCTTTTATCGAGCATATTTAGTATTAGTTGTATCCGTCCTGTTGATTTCTGTAATTCTATATTATGTGGTCTTAAGGTTAGCTTTAAAATCAGAGGGATATGCGCAAATTGATTCCTTCATAAAGCTAAACTTGAAGCTGTATTTTTGGTTTATTATGTTGTGTTGTGTAGCATTGTTGCTGGCGAAAGTTGTTGTATGAAAATTAAATGTTCCCTTGTATGAACAAGACAAGAAAGTTGCATAGTCATATCCTTATCGTAAATATTTAAGCCGCTTGGAATCCCTTTAGTAAAAAGAATTCCAAGCGGCTTTTATAATATTGTCATATTCTTCAATTTTCATTAGTTGTCTGTAGGTTCCAACCATCAATCGTGCCAGTCTCTGATGAGAAGTTGCAGCCTATTTGGTAAATGGGTCTTTGGTCGGCGGCATACTCACGAGCATATCCTTTTGTTTCGATTTGTTTCAAGGCATCAAGTGCAGAACCATCACGCTTAAACTCAAAGATATAAACAAAATTAGGGGTCTCTACGATACAGTCTACTCGTCCCTCGCTTTGCTCTTTCTCAATCAAGACAGTAAAGCAACTTATCATGCGAATCACCAAGTAGAAGGTATATTGGAAATAGCGCTCTTTTTCCCGCTCGTCATCCTTGCGTCGCTGACTATATGGGATGCTGGCGAAGAAGGAGGTGAGTAGCTTCTCCAATTTGTCGCAATCTCCCATCTTCATAGTGTTTACTACCTCTATAACCCATGCATCTGGTGACTCCTTGGGTTTCAGATAATTGGCTGCCACTATAGTTACAAAACCAGCTTTTACCTCGTCGTTTGGAAAATCCAAGAGATAGGAATCGGTATCCATGTTCCAATCCTTAATGGTGAGATAACCGCTCTGGTAAATCATAGGTAGGGGAGCCTCTATATCTGCCTTGTAGTCAATAAAACTGCTCGTTGGATAATACTTTCCTGTCAACTCGTTGAGGTTTTCGTCGGAATGAGCTAATAAGCGAACCAGATAGGTTGGCGAACCTGTACGGAACCAGAAATCACTCAGGATTTTCTTGCTCAGTGAGTTCAAGATGCTGAAAGGATTGTAGATGTCGAGCATGCTTGGACTGAAATGGTAACCGTCATACTTGCGCTTGAGTCGATATCTCATCTCATCCTCAGATACTTTGTATCTTACGGACATTGCCTTGATTTGTTCATCGAAGGTTGAGTATAATTCTTCCTCTGTGATTCCGCAAAGTGCCTCGTAGTGGTCGTCCATACTAATGTCGTTAGGCTGGTTGAAACCACTAAACACACTAACTTGAGAAAACTTGGTGACACCAGTCAATAGCACGAATTTCAAATCTCTGTCAGCAGCCTTGAAGACACTGTAGAAACCTTTCATAATCTCACGATGCCTGTCTTCCAGCAAACGTTCGTTGCCTTCAGAATCGAAGGTCTTTAACCCTGTGTCCAAGACATCAAGTAAAGGTTTGTCATATTCGTCAATCAAGACAACGGCGCCCAAACCTGTCTTTTCATGGGCAGTTCTCAATACAGCCATGAAACGGTCGCCCAAGGTGTTGGCCAATGGGCTTCTACCATAAATCAGTTCTTGGGTTTCAACAAAAGTCTGCAAGGTCTTTTCCAATTCGCCAGCTTGTGTGAAATCCTTGCCATTGAAATCTATGTGGAAAACAGGGTATTGCTTCCATTCTTTTTCTAGTGAATCGATGGCAAGTCCTTTAAACAGTTCTTTCTGTCCTTGGAAGTAGCATTCCAGGGTAGAAATCAACAATGACTTCCCGAATCGTCTTGGACGACTCAGAAAATATATATTCCCATTGTGTACTAAATCATAAATCAAGTCTGTCTTGTCAATATAGACATAACCGTCATTTCTGATTTTTCCAAAGTCTTGAATTCCTATAGGATATTTCATATTGTTGCTTTTATTTGAATTTTTGGCAAAGTTACGAAAAATATTGGTATATGCAAAAGAAAGCAGAATAAATTGTTTTCCTTTTCAGATAAAAACATTAACTTTGCAACAAAAAGAAAAGAAAAGTATGGAAAAACTGAAAGATATCAGGGCGATAGCCTTCGATGCCGATGATACGCTCTGGGCATTACAGGAATATTTCGAAGAAGTGGAGCATGAATATTGCGAACTTCTTTCTGAATACGGAAAAGAGAAAGAAATCTCAGCTGCTCTTCTGGAAACGGAAAGTGGTAATATGGCTGATTTGGGGTATGGCTGCAAGGCTTTCACCATTTCGCTGGTAGAGAATGCCGTGAAGGTAAGTAAGGGCAAGGTTTCTGCCTATGTGATTGCTCAGATTATAGGGCTGGGAAAGAGTCTGCTGCATCTTGATGCCAAACCGCTGGAGGGGGTAGAGGAGACGCTGGCTCTGCTGCATGAAAAGAAGAAAGAGGGCAGGGATTTAAAACTTGCCGTCTTTACGAAGGGAGAGTTGCAGGATCAGGAGAATAAATTATGGCGCTCGGGTTTGCAGCGTTATTTTGATGTGGTAAGTATCGTGAGTGATAAAAAGCCTGAAGCTTACCGCCGCCTCTGTAGGGAACTGGATGTCCAGCCTTCAGAACTCGTCATGGTGGGTAACAGTTTCAAGAGTGATATTGCTCCTGCGCTGAGCATCGGCTGTTCTGCCATCCATATTCCTGCCCAATCTATTTGGGCGCATGAGAAGACTGAAGAGTATGAACACCCGAAACTCCGCCGCATCTCATATTTCAAGGAAATTCTTGATTGGATATAGAGGGATGGATATCAGCTTTTCCTCTTTATCTGCTGATACCCATCTACCGCGTTTTACGGTTTTATGTGTGTTAAATATCTGAAAATCAGCTAGTTTACTACCTTGTTACGGTGTTTTACCGTATCATGTATGTTAAGTGTTTGAAAATCAATAAGTTTACCCACTTGACCCCTTAAAATAAGGGGGCAAGCCTTACTTTAGGATAACTCTTAGTAAAAAGGAACTAAGAGTTATCCTATTTCTTTATCAATATACGCAAGGATTTCTTCTTGCTGTTCTGGATGGAACCATTGGATAGTGGTATCCCGCTTAAACCAGGTAAGCTGCTTGCGCATGTATTCACGGCTGTGCGACTGGATTTGTCTGATAGCTTCATCGCGGTCTATCTCGCCGTCAAAGTAGGAGAACATTTCTTTGTAGCCTACGGTTCTCAACGAGGTGAGTCCCTTCTGCGGATATACGCTGCGTGCTTCTGCCTCCAGACCTTCGTCCATCATCATCAGTACACGCTGGTTGATGCGGTCGTAGAGTTCAGTTCTGTCGCGGTTCAGACCTATTTTGATGATGCGGAAAGGGCGCTGCTTCTTTTCGGCTGTGCGGAAAGAAGTATAAGTCTTGCCGGTCTGATGGCAGATTTCCAGGGCATGAACCACGCGGCGTGGATTCTTCCTATCTACTATCGCCCAGTGCTCCGGATCCATCTTGTGGAGTTCTTCTACCAGTGCCTCCAGCCCTTCCTCTTCCAGACGCTGTTTCATCCAAGTGCGTATGTCGTCACGAACAGTAGGGATGTCGTCGATTCCTTTGCATACAGCATCGATATACATCATGCTGCCACCTGTAAGCAGAGCCACATCGTGATTCTTGAAGATATCTTCCTGCAGGAGATTCATCACATCAGCCTCGTATTGGGCAGCGCTGTAATAATCTTCGATATGGTGGTTTCCTACGAAATAATGCTTTACGCGCTGCTGCTGTTCGGCAGTAGGGGCTGCGGTTCCGATGGGGAGTTCGGCGAAAATCTGGCGGGAGTCGGCATTGATGATAGGTATAGCGAGATGCTCTGCCAGTGAAAGGCAAAGCTCCGTTTTACCTACACCGGTAGGACCTAAGACCACAATCAATGTTTTCATATATTATTCCTTATATTCAAGAAAAAAAGCATCCTTGCTCGTTTCATAAACCTATGCAAGGATGCTCTTTTTACCTTTTTACTTTTTTACCCTTTTACTTTTATCGGATAATGCCTCGCTGAGAACTCTCTACGAAGTCGATAATGTACTGAATCTCCTTGGTAACCTCAAGATTCTTCTTGATTTCCTCGATACCTTCCTTCAATATACCCTTGCTGTAGAGCAGGCGGTAAGCCTCGTGGATGTTCTGGATGGTCTCATTGCTGAAACCGCGACGGCGCAGACCGATGAGGTTGATGCTGCAGTAGCGGGTTGGCTCCTTGCCGGCAATGATGTATGGAGGAATATCCTGAGAGAAACGGCAACCGCCCTGGATCATCACGTAACCTGCGATATGGCAGAACTGGTGAACGAGAACGTTGGCGCTGACGATGGCGTTGTCATCTACTACCACCTCACCGGCAAACTTGGTAGAGTTGCCGATAATCAAGCCGCTGCCGAGCACGCAGTCGTGAGCCACGTGAACGGTCTCCATCAGGAGGTTGTTGCTGCCTACTACGGTCTTGCCCTTAGAGGCTGTACCACGAGAGATAGTAACGTTCTCACGGATGCTGTTGTTGTCGCCCACCTCGCAGGTTGTCACCTCGCCCTTGAACTTCAAGTCCTGAGGCTTGGTAGAGATGCTGGCGCCTGGGAAAAATTCATTATTGTTGCCGATACGAGCGCCCACGTGGATGGTAACGCTGTTCTGCAATACGTTGTTATCGCCCAAAACGGTGTCCTTGTCGATATAGCAGAAAGGACCGATAATGTTGTTGTCACCGAGTTTTGCCTCTGGATGAACAAACGCTAATGGACTAATCTGATTCATATTTCTATTTTATTATTACTTGTTCTTAACAATCTGTGCTGTGAAAGTAGCTTCTGCCACTACCTGGTCGCCTACGAACATGTAGCCCTTCATAGAGCTGATGCCATGACGCACGGGTGCGAGCAACTCCACACGGAAGAGGAGGGTATCGCCCGGAACCACCTTCTTGCGGAACTTCACATCATCGAGCTTCATGAAGTAAGTACTCCAGCGCTCAGGCTCTTCCAGCTGGTTCAATACGAGCAGACCGCCACACTGTGCCATCGCCTCTACCTGGAGAACGCCTGGCATAACCGGCTCTTCAGGGAAATGACCGGTGAAGAAAGGCTCGTTGCTGGTTACATTCTTTACGCCCACGATGCTGTTAGGACCCATAGCAATGACCTTATCGACCAGCTGCATAGGGTAGCGGTGAGGCAGGAGCTGACGGATGCGGATATTATCCATGATTGGCTCCTCGTTAGGATCGTAGATAGGAGCCTGAATCTCGTGCTTGCGAATCTCCTTGCGCATGAGGCGGGCGAACTTGTTGTTTACGGTATGGCCTGGACGCGTAGCGATGATGCGGCCCTTGATAGGCTTGCCTATGAGTGCCATATCGCCGATGATATCGAGCAGTTTATGACGTGTACATTCGTTCTCCCACTGCAATGGGCGGTGCTGGATGTAACCCAGCTTGTTGGCATCCATGTGAGGCACCTTGAGATGGTCGGCGAGCTGGTCGAGCTGAGCCTGTTCTACCTGGCGCTCGTAGATAACGATGGCATTGTCCAGGTCACCACCCTTAATGAGGTTAGCCTGGATCAGAGGCATGATGTCGCGTACGAAAACGAAGGTACGGGCTGATGCAATCTCCTCTGCGTATGTCTCCATCTTTTCGAGGGTAGCAAACTGGCTGTTGATGAATTTGCTCTCGAAAGAACACATGGCTGTGATGCTGAAGTCCTCGTCAGGAAGGATGGTGATGACAGACCCATTATCATCTTTCACCTCAATCTTATGACGTATGATGTAGTAGTCTTTCTCAGCATTCTGCTCCTGGATGCCTATGCTCTGGATCTTCTCTACATACGGAGCAGCAGAACCGTCGAGGATAGGGAACTCAGGACCATTTACCTGGATGAGACAGTTGTCGATGCCGAGGGCATAGAGTGCTGACATACCATGCTCGATGGTAGAAACGCGGATGTCGCCCTTACCGAGTACGGTACCGCGCTGTGTTTCAACAACGTTTTCAGCTACAGCCTGGATGACAGGCTCGCCTTCAAGGTCGATGCGCTGTATTTTATAACCGGTGTTCTCTGGTGCTGGATTGAATGTTACGGTGAGGCTCAAGCCTGTATGCAAACCCTTTCCGCAAAGAGAGAAACTACCTTTCAGTGTCTTCTGTTTTGACATAACGATTTATTTTAATGTTAAGTGTTAAATGTTAAGTGTTAACTTGTTGTGGCATTCGCTCATTTAACAATAACACTTCACATTTAACATTGAAAATTTACTTTTTCTTCAGTTCTTCAATCTGCTTCTTCAGGTCGTTGAGTTCCTTGTACATGTCAGGCAAACGACGGAAGATAGCCTGTGACTTGAAGTAAGCGCGCTGCTCCATAGGAGGAGTTCCGATGAGCTGCTGGCCGCTCTTGAGGCTGCCCGGAACACCGCTCTGGGCACCGAGGAACACCTTATCGCCGATAGTGATGTGGCCGGCAATACCCACCTGACCGCCAAACATACACCATTCGCCTACCTTTGTACTGCCTGCTACACCTACCTGAGAAGACATCACGGTGTTGGCGCCAATGTCGGTATTGTGGGCAATCTGTACGAGGTTGTCGAGCTTTACGCCCTTACGAACATAGGTAGAACCCATTGTAGAACGGTCAACACAGGTGTTGGCACCAATCTCTACATCATCTTCGATGGTAACGATACCAATCTGAGGAATCTTGTCGTATCCTTCAGGACCTGGAGCGAATCCGAATCCGTCGGCACCGATTACACAACCGGCATGAAGCGTAACGTTATTGCCTAATTTACAGCCGTGATATACGGTAACGTTCGGATAGATGAGTGCATTCTTACCAATCTTCACACCCTCTCCGATGTAGGCATGAGGATAAATCTGGCTACCTTCGCCTACCTCTGCACCATCGCTGATATACGCGAAAGCACCTACATATACACCTTCAGCCACCTTAGCCTTTGGAGATACGAAAGCCAGCGGATCGATGCCGGTCTTCTTAGGCTTCATGGATTCGTACATCTGCAGGAGCTTAGCCACACACTCGTATGCATTCTTCACACGGATGAGGGTTGTGCTGACAGGGTGTTCCAATTCTACGTTCTCATCAATGAGTACGATGCTTGACTTGGTTTCGTAAACATAATGAGTGTATTTAGGGTTAGAAAGGAACGAGATAGCGCCTTCCTTACCTTCTTCGATTTTTGCGAAGGTGTTGACTGTTGCGTTCTCATCACCTTCCACACGGCCCTGAACGAACTGGGCTATTTGTTGAGCGGTAAATTCCATAATTTATCTGACTTCTAGTTTGTTTTATTTAGGTTCCCAAGGCATCATTACCTTTAGGTAACCGCAATTTGTTTGCAAAAATAGCAAAAAAGATTTAGATTCTCGACTTTATTTTGTAATATTTTGCTTTTTCGCCCCATAAAAGGGTATTTTTTAGGCGCAAAGCCTCTTTTTTAAGATACTTTGCGCCTAAATTGAGTTTTTATAACTTAGCAAGTTCTGCTGCCATTTCAGCCTGCAACTCCTTAGCTTTCTGACCTGCTACCTCAGCAAAGTCATCGCCGTTGCTGGCATAGATGATGCCGCGGGAAGAGTTGACGAGCAAGCCGCAGTCCTTGATGATGCCATACTTGCAAACCTCCTGCAGGCTGCCACCCTGTGCACCTACGCCCGGTACGAGGAGGAAGTGGTTAGGAGCCACCTTGCGGATGTCTTCGAACATCTTGCCCTGTGTAGCGCCTACTACATACATCATGTTCTCATCGTTGCCCCATTCCTGGCTCTTCTTCAGAACCTTTTCGAAGAGGCGCTCGCCCTCCTTATCCTCGGTGAGCTGGAAGTCGTGGCTACCCTTGTTGCTGGTAAGTGCCAGGAGGATAACCCACTTGCCGTCATACTCGAGGAATGGCTTGACTGAATCCTCGCCCATATAAGGAGCTACGGTTACAGAGTCGATATTGTACTCCTCGAAGAATGTCTGGGCATACATCTTGCTGGTGTTGCCGATATCGCCGCGCTTGGCATCTGCGATGATGAAGTGGTTTGGATAGTGGCTGTGGAGATACTTGATGGTGTTTTCGAAGGCAATCATGCCATCGATGCCGCGGCTCTCATAGAAAGCCAGGTTTGGCTTGTAAGCCACACAGTAAGGGGCTGTTGCGTCGATGATAGCCTTGTTGAATCTGAATATCATTTCGGCTTCTGCGCCCTGGATGTCTTCACTCTCGATGATGCACTTAGGCAACTTGTTGATATCTGTGTCAAGACCTACGCACAAGAAACTCTTCTTGGCGAAAATCTGCTCTACGAGTTCTTTTCTGTTCATAATGGATTGATATGATGATTCATCGCCCCGAAGTACGGAACGATGAATCGGGGTTTTACAATTCTGTTTCTTTCAGCTTCTCTGCGTTCTCGGCTACGGTCAGGGCATCAATCATGTCCTGGATATCACCTGCTAGGAAACCGTTGAGGTCGTGAGTGGTGTAACCGATACGGTGGTCGGTAACACGGCCCTGTGGGAAGTTGTAGGTACGGATTTTCGCACTGCGGTCGCCGGTAGATACGAGGCTCTTGCGGCGGCTGGCGATATCGTCAACATACTTCTGGTGCTCACGGTCGTGGATGAATGTATAGAGGCGGCTCAAGGCACGCTCCTTGTTCTTTGGCTGGTCACGGGTCTCGGTACACTCGATGAGGATTTCCTCTACCTCGCCTGTGTTAGGGTTCTTCCAAGGATAGCGGAGACGTACTCCAGACTCCACCTTGTTCACGTTCTGACCACCGGCACCTGAGCTTCGGAAGGTATCCCACTTGATGTCTCCTTCGTTGATGTTCACCTCAAACTTGTCTGCCTCTGGCAATACGGCCACGGTAGCAGCTGAGGTGTGCATACGGCCCTGAGTTTCAGTAGCAGGCACACGCTGAACACGGTGAACACCTGATTCGTACTTCAATGTACCGTAAACGTCAGTACCGCTTACAGCGAAGTCGATTTCCTTGTATCCACCTACTGCGCCTTCAGAAACAGAAGTCACGCTGACGGTCCATCCCTTCGATTCGCAGTATTTCTTATACATATTAAATAGGTCGCCTGCAAAGAGGGCAGCCTCGTCGCCTCCGGCACCGCCTCGGATTTCCATCTGTACGTTCTTGGCGTCTTCTGGATCCTTAGGTACCAGCGCAATCTTGATTTCTTCTTCGAGTTTAGGCTGCAGCGCCTCGTTCTCGTTGAGTTCTTCGCGAGCCATCTCCTTCATTTCCGGATCGCTCTCGTTGGCAAGGATGTCCTTTGCCTCCTTGATGCTGTTCAGGCAGTTGATGTATCGCTTGCGTGCGTCCATGATGTCACCCAGGTCTTTCCATTCCTTGGTGAGCTTCACGTAGCGTGGCTGGTCGGCGATGACATCTGGGTCGGTAATGAGGGTGCTTACTTCCTCGTATCGGCTCTCTAAGCCTTCTAGCTTCTGTAATATGTTGTTATTATCCATTAATTTTAATTCTATTTTTAGTATTCGAATGTTCCGAATTCGCTCTTGATGGTCAGGCTGCGCTTGCCTTCCTCGATGTGACCCACAATCTGGGCATCGATGTTGAAGCTCTTGCTGATGGCGATAACCTTCTCGGCAACCTCAGGACGTACGTAGATCTCCATGCGGTGACCCATGTTGAATACCTGATACATCTCCTTCCAGTCGGTCTCTGAGCAGTCGTGGATAGCCTTGAAGAGTGGAGGTACTGGGAACATGTTGTCCTTCACTACCTTGCAGTTCTCGCCTACGAAGTGAAGAACCTTGGTCTGGGCACCACCGGTGCAGTGAACCATACCGTGAACCTCTGGGCGGAGCTCGTCGAGAATCTTCTTGATGACAGGAGCGTAGGTACGGGTAGGAGAGAGTACCAGTTCTCCGGCATTGATAGGTGAACCCTCTACCTCATCTGTCAACTTATACTTACCGCTGTAAACCAACTCGTCTGGCACGGCGTGGTCGTAGCTCTCAGGATAGTTCTCTGCGAGATACTTGGCAAATACATCGTGGCGGGCAGAAGTAAGTCCGTTGCTGCCCATACCGCCGTTGTACTTCTTCTCGTAAGTAGCCTGACCTGTAGAAGAAAGACCTACGATGACATCGCCTGGACGGATGTTGGCGTTGTTGATGACATCGCTGCGCTTCATGCGGCAGGTAACGGTAGAGTCAACGATGATAGTACGAACCAGGTCGCCTACGTCAGCAGTCTCACCGCCGGTAGGATAGATGCCGATACCCATCTCACGCATCTCGTGGAGCAGGTCGTCAGTACCGTTGATGATAGCTGAGATTACCTCGCCTGGGATGAGCATCTTGTTGCGGCCGATGGTAGAGCTTACGAGGATGTTATCTACGGCGCCCACGCAGAGCAGGTCGTCGGTATTCATCACGATAGCATCTTGAGCGATACCTTTCCATACAGAGAGGTCGCCCGTCTCCTTCCAGTACATGTAGGCCAAGCTCGACTTGGTACCTGCACCGTCGGCATGCATAATGTTACAATACTCTGGGTCGCCGCCCAAGATATCAGGTATGATCTTGCAGAAAGCCTGTGGGAAGATACCCTTGTCGATGTTCTTGATAGCGTTGTGAACATCTTCCTTTGCTGCGCTAACACCGCGCATCATATATCTATTGTTACTCATATTCTTACTTTGAATTTTGTTCTTTGAACTTTATGATATGCTTATTTTTCCTGGTGCCAAAAGTCCCAGCTGGCGAAAGCCTGGAGAAGCAGCATCTCCAAGCCATTCTTTACTGTGGCTCCGTGTTCTTTGCCCTTCTTCATGAAAAGGGTTTCGTCGGGATTGTAGATGAGGTCGTAGAGCAGGGTGTGGCTGTCCATTGCCTCGTAAGGTAGCGCAGGACACTCGTCTACGTGTGGGTACATGCCCACTGGGGTACAGTTTACGATGACGTTATACTCCTTGATAACCTCAGGGGTGATTTTTTCGTACTGGATAGTACCCGGACGCTCGTATCGACTCACGAAGGCTGTTTCCAGTCCGAGCGATTTCAGACCGAAGTTGATAGCCTTTGAAGCTCCGCCTGTACCCAGGATGAGAGCCTTCTTGTGATAAGGCTCGATATAAGGTTCGATGCTCTTGGTAAAACCGATTACATCGCTGTTATATCCTTTCAGATAAATATCTTCGCCTCTGTGCTCCACCTTAATCACGTTGACGGCTCCGATAGCATTCGCCTCAGGGCTTACCACGTCGAGATAGCTGATCACTTTCTCCTTGTAAGGAATGGTGACGTTGAGACCCTTAAGCTCAGGATTTGAGTCGAGAATCTCGGTAAGATTTTCGATAGAAGGTATCTCGAAGTTGATGTATTGGGCATCGATGCCCTCGTTCTCAAACTTTTCGTTGAAATAGTTTTTTGAGAACGAATGCCCCAGAGGGTAACCTATGAGTCCATACTTGTCCATAATATTTTTGTTTTATTTGGTTGCGAAATAGAGTGTGCAGATGCCGAAGGTGAGTCGCTTGAACTCTGCCTTTGCGAATCCTGCCTTTTTGAACACCTCCATCATGACCTCGCCCTGAGGGAATGCCTCGATGGTCTTGTTGAGATAACTGTAGGCGCTCTGGTCTTTGCTGATGAGTTTGCCATACATCGGCAAGACAGTGTTGCTGTAGATGCTGAACAGCTGCTTCATCGGGAAACTGACCGGCGTGGTGAGCTCTACGATGCAGAGATGTCCGCCTTTTTTCAGTACCCGGCACATTTCCTTCAGTCCCTGATCCAGGTTCTGGAAGTTCCTGATACCGAAGGCTGCGGTTACAGCGTCGAAGCTCTCGTCCTGGAACGAGAGGTTGAGGCAGTCTTCCTTGGCAAAGGAGATGGTGTTTTCCAGTCCCAGCTGCTTTACCTTCTGTCTGCCTATCTCCATCATGCCTTCCGAGATGTCTGCTCCGATCAGATGGTCGGGATGTAGCATCTGTGCGGCAAGGATGGCGAAATCGCCGGTACCGGTAGCGATGTCGAGCATCTTTTTAGGAGAGAAGGGCGCAAGACGCCTGATTGCCTTCTTGCGCCATCCCTTATCGATATCCCACGAGAGACGGTGGTTCAGGGTATCGTAGGTAGGGGCGATGTTGTCGAACATCTCCTCTACCAGCTTGCCCTTGTCTCCTGTGCCCTCGTAGGGCTTTATCTGTTCTTGCTTATACATATATATAGTTTACTTGTGTGCAGCAAGCCACTCGCTTACGTTCTTCTCGATGCGGGCAGCGATGTCGCCTTCCTCTGCAGCCTTGTCAAACTTCTCGCCGGTGATGTGCTCGTAGAGTTCGATGTAGCGGTCGGATACGCTCTCTGCATACTCGTCGGTAATCTCTGGCATAGTCTGGCCTGGCTCGTTCATGAAGTTGTGCTCGATAAGCCACTGACGAACGAACTCCTTAGAGAGCTGGCGCTGTGGCTCACCCTTCTCAAACTTCTCCTCGTAACCGTCTGCATAGAAGTAGCGGCTAGAGTCTGGAGTGTGGATCTCATCGATGAGATAAACCTTGCCGTCGCGCTTGCCGAACTCGTACTTGGTATCTACGAGAATCAATCCCTGCTTGGCAGCGATTTCCTGACCGCGGGCGAAGATGCGGCGTGTGTAGTCCTCCATCACAGCGTAATCCTCTGCACTAACAATACCCTGGGCGATAATCTCTTCCTTAGAGATATTCATGTCGTGACCCTCGTCAGCCTTTGTAGTAGGGGTGATGATAGGCTCTGGGAAACGCTGGTTCTCGCGCATACCGTCTGGCAACTTCACACCGCAGATCTCGCGGCAGCCCTTCTGATACTCGCGCCATGCACTACCGGTGAGGATAGAACGGATGATCATCTCCACGCGGAAACCTTCGCACTTCAAACCTACGGTAACCATTGGGTCTGGAGTAGCCAACTTCCAGTTTGGACAGATGTCTGTAGTTGTGTCCAGGAACTTAGCTGCAATCTGATTGAGCACCTGTCCTTTGAAAGGGATACCCTTAGGCAGAACAACGTCGAACGCTGAGATTCTGTCGGTAGCGACCATCACGAGGATGTCGTCGTTAATGTCATACACATCACGTACTTTACCGTGGTAAACACTCTTCTGTCCATCAAAATGGAAATCTGTCTTTGTTAATGCTTTCATTTTACTTTGAACTTTGAATTTTGAACTTTGAACTTTATGATATGCTTTATTTATGATCTGCATTCTTGATGAAATCTATTTTTAAAGAATCATTCTGTTCATTCTTAATTCTGATTATTTTGAATTATCTTTTTCTGCTTTCTGGGCTTCCCGTGCTTCCGCTCTCTCCTTGTCATACTTGTCGTATGCGTTGACGATGCGGGTTACGAGTTTGTGGCGCACGATATCCTTCTGTCCCAGCTTCACCACTCCGATGCCTTCCACGCCGTCCAGAATCTTGAGCGCCTCTTTCAGTCCGCTTCGCTGTTCGCGTGGCAGGTCTATCTGTGTCAGGTCGCCGGTGATAATCATCTTGGTGTTCATGCCCATACGGGTTAGGAACATGCGAATCTGTTGGGAGGTTGTGTTCTGCGCCTCGTCGAGGATGACGACGGCATCGCTAAGTGTGCGTCCGCGCATAAAGGCGAGCGGAGCAATCTGGATAATGTGCTTTTCCATCATATCCTGCAGCTTTACGGCAGGTATCATGTCTTCCAGCGCATCGTAGAGCGGCTGGAGGTATGGGTCAATTTTGTCTTTCATATCGCCAGGCAGGAAACCGAGTTTTTCGCCGGCTTCTACGGCTGGTCGTGAGAGGATGATTTTCTTGATGGCTTTCTCTTTGAGCGCCTTTACGGCAAGGGCAATGCTGAGATAGGTCTTGCCGGTACCGGCTGGTCCCACGGCAAATACCATGTCGTTCTTCTCGTAAGCATCTATCAGCTGCTGCTGGTTTTCGCTGCGGCTCTTGATAGGTCGGCCGCTGATGCTGTATACCAGTACGCCTTTCACGCTGTCCGCCTTGGTCTGTTTTCCTTTCACGATGTCCAGGATGTCTTCATCATTGAGCATGTTGTATTTAAGCAAGTGCTTGCGCATCTGCTCAATATCCTCTTCCACCTTTGCCATTTCCTCTTCGTCGCCGAGCACACGAATCACGTTGTCGCGTGCTACGATACGCAACTTAGGATACAGCGATTTAATCATCTGCAGGTGGGCGTTGTTCACACCGTAGAACATCACTGGATCGATATCTTCGAGTACAATATGTTTCTCTATCAAAATGTCTTAATTCTATAAAGTTTAAACTATCCTATCTAATATTTTGTTATATAACGCTGCAAAATTACTACTTTTCCATGAAATGAGCAAATTTCGGCGAATAAAACATTCTTTAAATATTAAAAAAGCTATTTTTTCGAGAGATTTTGTTACCTTTGCAGCTAAATTTGGCGATGCGGTTCCCGTTTTGCCTGAAGAATATAGAATATTATTTCGTGAAAATAAGATAATTATGAAGATTAGTAAGAACAGATATTTACAGGGTTTTGGTATTGTGGTTTTGCTTCTGGCGCTGGTAAGAGTCATCTTCCCGGGGGTGGCAAAACCGAAAACGGCGGCTGCTGGTGCGGCTGATTCTACGCTCGTGGCAGCGAAGGATTCGGCTGCTTCTGATGCTTCTTCTGCTGAGATTTCTGATGCATCGGCTGATGCTGAAGGGAATGTGGCTGAGAACCTGAAGAAGGATGAACTCTCTGTTATGCCTGATACGGAACAGGGCGGCAAGCCTTCTATCTTCTTCGATAAGGATGGCAGGGAGGTGAAGCATCGTATCTTCTCGGTGCCTCATTTCGGCAATACTTTCCCCGACCAGCAGGATGTGCAGATTCTGGCGGCTACTAAGCATGGTGTGAAACCGGTACAGAACCGCCTGGAGGCGGAGAACAGCAAGGGCAAGCTGGTGTATGTGGGCAGCAATCCTTTCTTTTATGTCGACAAGCTGAACAACAGTATTCCTTACCTGGTGCCTCGCGCTTCTGTGCTGCTCCAAGATATCGGCAGGGCTTATTTCGATTCGCTGCAGATCAAGGGCATTCCGCTGCATAAGATTATCGTGACGAGCATTCTGCGTACCAAGGATGATGTGGCGAAACTGCGTACCCGCAACGGCAATGCTACCGAGAATTCGTGCCATCTCTACGGCACTACCTTCGATATCTGCTACAACCGCTATAAGCAGATTCAGACCCGTGAGCAGCCTCGCCGCCAGGTGCAGAATGATACTCTGAAATGGGTGTTCTCAGAGGTGCTCCGCGATTTCCGCGACAAGAACCGCTGCTATATCAAATATGAGGTGAAGCAGGGTTGCTTCCATATCACCGTGAAGTAGCTTTTCCATATCACCGTGAAGTAATCTGGTTGTTCCCAGCACGCCCTGAAAGGGCAGAAGCTCCTAGCCCAGGGCATCGCCCTGGGTAAAAATATAATAATAAACATGCGCCCTGTAAGGGCAAAAGCTTTAAAATACTTATGATAATAAAGCTTTTGCCCTTACAGGGCGTCTTGCTGACTGCTACTATACCCAGGGCGCTGCCCTGGGCTAGGAGCTTCTGCCCTTTCAGGGCGTGCTGCTCCTAGGAACTTTTGGGGCTTCAGCCTGTTCTTGAACCACATGCGAAAGGTTCCTGTTTCAGTTAGTTTTTGATTCTCTTCAAATCCGCTTCTTCACCCACTATCCAGATGATGTCTCCCTTCTTGAAGACTCGGGTAGGGGATACGTGCGTCAGATTTTCCCGGCCCTCTTCCAGTCCTACCACCATACAGTTGTATTTATCCCTTATTCCGCTTTCTATCAGCGTCTTTCCCAGAAATTCGCTGCCGCCGCTGATGATGAGCTGGCTGAGCTTCATCTCGCGCTTTTCTATTTCAGCCTCCTCAGGCAGCAGGTCGCTCTGCAGGGCGGTGTTGAATTTCTGCAGCTGGTCGTCATTGCCGATTACCTGCAGTTTGTCGCCCGGGAAGATGATCATGTCGCCGTTCGGGATGTTCAGCCGGTGAGAGCCGCGGTGAATGCTGCTCAGGTCTACACCGAACCGCTGGCGCAGATGCAGCTCTCGCAGCGATTTGCCCGTCCAACTGCTGTCCTCTGGCACTTCAAATTCGCTGATGTGGATATCCCGGTCTAGCAGTCTGCCCTCGTAGAGCGGCCGCTTTTCGCCGTTCACCTGAGCCGCAATATCGCGCGAACGCAGGTTGTGAACGAAGACGCGCTCCATCACGATGCTACGCTTCTTGATGCGGCGGGATGCCAGCATTAGCATCACCACGGCGGCACCGATGCAGACAATCAGCGCATTGGTAAAGCGCGAGAGGAAATTGATGATGTAGAAGATGAAAGCCAGTGCTATCATGAAGCGCACGAACACCGTAAAGAGCAGCGGCACGCGGTTGATGCTGCTCTCCACCCAGAGGCGTTTCCACTCGGCACTGTGGTTCTTCTTCATCACGATGGCGCGCAGGAACGGTGAGATGAACAGGACGGTGAGCAGACCGGTGATGGCGTTGGCATACCAGTGGAGATGCCAGCCGGGCAGCAGATTGCGCATCAGCGGCAGCACGAAGGTGAACATCAGGGCGATGACGGCTGCCGAGAGGATGGAGTAGGCGGTGGTGTTGACCAGCATCTGGCGGATCAGCGATTTCCACTTGCTCTGTTGCTGCGTCTGGGGATGACTCATCGCGAAATGGTTCAGAATATGGATGAGTTTGTCGGGCAGATGTTTCTCCATCACCTGATAGGTAGGTGTGGCAAGACGAATCATATAAGGTGTAAGGAAAGTGGTGATGACACTCACTGCTACCACTACCGGATAGAGGAACTTGCTGATGACGCCGAGCGACAGACCCAGCGAGGCGATGATGAAAGAGAACTCACCAATCTGAGCCATCGAGAAACCGCAGCGCATCGCCGACTTCAGCGACTCGCCTCCGAGCATGAATCCGAAGGTGCCGAATATCGCCTGCCCTACCAGTATCGTGCCCACCAGGGCGAGGATAGGAACGGCATATTCTACCAGAATCTTCGGGTCTACCAGCATACCTACCGATACGAAGAAGATGGCTCCGAAGAGATTCTTTACCGGTTCTACGAGCTTGATAATCTTTTCTGCCTCAATGGTTTCTGCCAGTATGCTGCCCATGACGAAGGCTCCGAAGGCGCTGCTGAACCCCACCTTGGTGCTCAGTACCGCCATGCCGCAGCACAGACCCAGCGAAACGATGAGCAGGGTTTCGGCATTGATGAGCTTTCTTACCGAACGCAGGAACCACGGAATGGCGAAGATGCCCACGATAAACCACACGCCCAGGAAGAAGCCTATCTTCACGATGGAGGCAAGCATCTGTCCGCCGTCTGGACTGCTTCCGCTCGCTATCGCCGACAGCATCACCATCATCACGATAGCCAGGATATCTTCCAGTATCAGCACGCTCATCACCATCGAGGCAAATTTCTGGGTGCGCAGCCGCATGTCATCGAATGCCTTATATATAATAGTGGTGGAGCTCATGGCGAGCATACCGCCCAGGAAGATGCAGTCCATCCTTCCCCAGCCGAAACTGTGGCCTACGCTGATGCCCAGCATCATCATGCAGAATACGATGACCACGGTGGCGATGATGGGAGAGGCACCCATCTTCACGATTTTCTTGAACGAGAAGTCAAGACCGAGCGAGAAGAGGGTGAAGATGACACCGATGTCGGCCCAGGTCTGGATATCCGTCTCGTCGACTACCGACATGGTGTAGGACATGTGTGGCGAAACCAGGAATCCCGCCATGATGTATCCCAGCACCAGCGGCTGCTTGAGCCTCTTGAAGATGAGGGTTACGATGCCTGCTACCATCAGGATGAGGGCGAGGTCTTTTACTAAGAATGGAATTTCAGCCATATTTTTCTGTTTATGAAAAAGGGGAATTTAGATGTGTCTAAATTCCCCATATCTGTATTAGTCATTAAATTCTTCTGTGATTTCCGCTATCTTCACGATGGTCTTCACTACCTTCTCCATCACCTGGATGCTCACAAACTCGTGAGGGCCGTGGAAGTTGACACCGCCGGCGAAGATGTTAGGACAAGGCAGACCCTTGAAGCTCAGCTGGGCTCCGTCGGTACCGCCGCGGATAGGTTCTACGCGAGGTGGAACGCCGCTCTCCTGCATCGCTCTGAGCACGATGTCGATGACGTGCATGTTAGGATCAATCTTCTCCTTCATGTTATAGTACTGGTCGTAGATAACCGCCTTTACGGTTCCGTCGCCATACTTCTCGTTCATCTTGTTCACGCAGTCCTCGATGAAGTCCTTGCGGTCTTCAAACTTGTTGCGGTCGTGGTCGCGGATGATGTAGCTGAGCTTTGCCTCCTCGCAGCGGCTCTCGATGCCGATGAGGTGGTAGAAACCCTGGTAGCCTTCAGTCTGCTCAGGAGTCTCGTTCTCAGGAATCATGTTCTGGAATTCCACAGCCAGTCGGCTTGCATTCACCATCTTTCCCTTGGCATAGCCTGTATGAACGCTCACGCCCTTGATGATGATCTTAGCTCCGGCAGCATTGAAGTTCTCGTATTCCAGGTCGCCCAGGTCGCCGCCATCTACGGTGTAAGCCCAGTCGCAGCCAAACTTCTCTACATCGAAATGATGCGCACCCATACCGATTTCCTCGTCAGGATTGAAACCTACTCGGATGTCGCCGTGCTTGATTTCGTCGTGGTCGCGCAGATAGCACATAGCCTGTACGATTTCAGCGATGCCCGCCTTGTCGTCAGCACCCAGCAGGGTAGTACCGTCTGTCACGATGATATCCTCTCCCTTGTGAGCCTTCAGCTCTGGGAAAGTCTCAACGCTTGAGATGATGCCCGGGCTCAGCTCGATGTCGTTGCCGTCATAGTTCTTGATGACGCGCGCCTTTACATCCTTTCCGCTGGCATCAGGCGATGTATCCATGTGTGAAATAAATCCGATAGTAGGAGTCTTTTTCTTGGTATTGCTCTTCAGGGTGGCATAGATATAGCCCATGTCATCCATTTCGACATCGCTCAGTCCTTCGTCCTCAAGTTCCTTTTTCAGGTACTTGGCAAATTCGAGCTGTTTTGCCGTACTAGGCACGCTGGTCGATTCTTCGCTCGACTGTGTGTCGAATTTCGTATAGTTTATAAATCGTTCTACTAAATCCATGTTTTCAATTATTAATCATTCTTGTTGTTCGGGTGATCTCGGTGGGATTCAAACCCACGACCTTCAGAACCGGAATCTGACGCTCTATTCAGCTAAGCTACGAGACCCTCTCCTGTCGCCCGTTTCTCCGCCTGAATGACATCGAATCGGGAAGTCGACTGCAAAATTACTGCTTTTATTTGAAATAACCAAATATTTGGGGCAGATTTTTTCATATATATAATGTGTAATTGCAAAATGTTCTACAAAATGCTACTGAAAAGCTAAAAAATGCTATCATTTTGCAAAATAATTTGGAAAAATGCTTGCAGATTAATTATTATTTTGTACCTTTGCAGCGCAAATACTAAAAAATAGATAAAAATGAGCAATTTGATAAAACCTGAAGGGTACAAGGCGCTGCTGGATATGCGCCAGACCGAAATGGGTATTAAAATGATAAAAGAATTCTTCCAGCAAAACCTGAGCACCGAGCTCCGTCTGTGTCGTGTTACCGCCCCTCTCTTCGTATTGAAGGGTTTGGGTATCAATGATGACCTGAATGGAGTGGAGCGCCCTGTAACTTTCCCTATCAAGGATTTGGGCGAAGCCCAGGCTGAGGTGGTTCATTCTCTTGCCAAGTGGAAGCGACTGACGCTTGCCGAGTATGAGATTGAGCCTGCTTATGGCGTATATACAGATATGAACGCCATCCGTGCTGACGAGGAGCTGGATAATCTTCATTCGCTCTATGTTGACCAGTGGGACTGGGAGGCTGTGATTACCAAGGAAGACCGTACCATCGCCTTCCTCGAGAATATCGTGCGCCGCATCTATGGTGCCATCCTGCGTACCGAGTTCCTGGCTTGCGAGCATTATCCTCAGCTGAAGCCTTTCCTGCCTAAGGAGATTCATTTTATTCATGCGCAGGATTTGCTCGATATGTATCCTGACAAGACTCCTAAGGAGCGCGAGGATGCGATTTGCAAGAAGTATGGCGCTGTGTTTGTTGAGGGCATTGGCGGCAAGTTGAGCGATGGCAAGAAGCATGATGGCCGCGCTCCTGACTATGATGACTGGAGCACCGTGGCTGAGAACGGCAAGATGGGACTGAATGGTGACATCCTCATCTGGTATCCTGTTCTTGGTCGCAGTTTCGAGCTCAGTTCTATGGGTATCCGTGTCGACAAGGAGAGTCTGCTGCGTCAGCTTAAGCTGGAGGGCAAGGAGGATAGAGAGAAGCTTTACTTCCATCAGCAGCTTCTGAACGACAAGTTGCCTCTGAGCATTGGTGGCGGTATCGGTCAGAGCCGTCTGTGCATGGTATTGCTTCATAAGGCTCACATTGGTGAGATCCAGGCTAGCATCTGGCCTGAGGAGATGCGCAAGGAGGCTGAGGAAGCGGGCATGAACCTCATCTAAGCCTTTCTGTCGGTTCGTCATGATGTGTACTGTGATGTGCTGCATATTCAGTTGATCTTTTTAAGATAATAATAATTTGCTTACGAAGGCTCCCGGTGCTTTTCTGCATCGGGGGCTTTTTTGTTTTATACCTTGAGGCTGTGTTTTACAGCCTCAAGGTCTGCGCTTCATGGAAAAAAATGAATACGGTGCAAAAGTACTACAAAATTTCTGAACCGCCAAAATTCACCCTGCAGAGTTATGTTAAACCGATTTTAACATTCCGGCTTTCGTAGTTAATTAAAAAAAATCGTAGAGTTGCGGGGGAGAAAACTATATTTTGTAAAATGTTTCTCTGTGTGTTTTGAGCAAGAAAACAATGAGATGCTATAAAAAAGCCATTTCTTCTGACTACTTCCTTTTTACCCCGAAAGCGTTACAGTGTGACAGTTGTGACAGTTGTGACAGTTTTCAGCGCCTACCCCCTCCTTCCCTTTCTTTAGAGGTAAATTATTATATATAAAATATATATAATAATTTAAATATATATACTTATAATTTGATAGCTGCAAACTTGCAATATACCCCCTCCGCTGAAAACTGTCACAACTGTCACAACTGTCACACGGTAACGCCTTAGATCTTTACTTTTCTATATCTCTTAAAGTGCCAGACTTCTGATATTTGTAAAACAATTTTCTCCACTCCGTATAGGTTGTCCTACATGGAGTGGAGAATTTCGTATCGTGTGGAGTATCTTCTATGTCATGACCAGATCCAGGTCCTTTGTGAGTTTTTTCATCGCAGGGTTCTTCTCCATAAGAAGTTCCAGAACTTCATTCTTGGTCAGAACCTTGCCCACCTCTTCCTGGTCGGCAAGGCGGTAGGTGATGCTCAGTTCGCTGTTGTGAAGACCTAAGACGAAAGTCTTGAGAATGCGGTTCTTGATGTTCAAAACGTCGTCTAGCAAGAGCTGGTTGTTGATGATAACCTCTATCTGCGGATAGTTGGTTATCTTCGGTACAATACTCTTCATGCGGTTGGCTAAGCCTATGAAATCCAGCTTGTTCTGCATTCTCATGCACATACTGAACCATGTTGCTTCCACCTGCTCCTGGGTGAACTCGTTCTGGTCGCCCGTGATGGTCGCTTTTTCCTCATTGGCATCATCGTACGGACTGTGCAGGCGGCGCTGGTTCTCCTCCCTCTTCTTCAGGTTAGAGAAGGTCATGCCGATGCCGCCCAGCTTGATATTCTTGAGTCGCGGCTTATGAGGCGATGCAGCATCAGTAGCAGCTCCGGCAGAGGCAGAACCGTCTGAAGAGGCAGATGCGGCTGCGGTGGCAGTTGCTGAATAAGATGCAGCATTGGAAGCTGCAGAAGCGGCTGCCGGTGCCCCTGAAGAAGGCACAGCAGTAGCTGTAGCAGCAGACGCTCCCGGCTGTGAAGACCGGTTTTCGCTGCTGCCAGAAGGCTCAGAACCTGCACCCTGAGAGGCAAGCTTAGACTGAGCCAGGAGTTTCTGAAACAGGGATTTTAATCTATTGGGCGTACGCCCCGCACTAGGCACATCCTGATCCTCAGGCTGCGTAATCTGGCCTATCTGTATCAGGGTGAGCTCTACCAGTAATCGCTTGTTGCTGCTGGCGCGGTAATGGATATCGCACTGGTTCATCAGTTCCAGCGCCTTATATAAGAAAGGTGTAGGTGCCTTCTGGGCCTGAGCCTGGAACTTGGCTTTCTGGTCGTCGCTGGTCTCGAGCAGAGGCAGGGTCTGAGGGTCCTTCGCCATCATCACATTGCGCACATGCTGGGCAAGCCCCTGTATCATGTTGCCGCCATCGAAACCGCGGCTCAGAATGCCGTCGAGCGTAACCATCATCTCTGCCACCTTGTTCTCCAGAGCCAGGTCTACCAGGCGGAAATAGTTGTCGCTGTCGAGCACGTTCAGGTCCTCGATTACCTTCTGGTAAGTGATGTTGCCCATGCAGAAGCTGGCAGCCTGGTCGAAGATAGAGAGGGCATCGCGCATACCTCCGTCAGCCTTTTCGGCTATCACGGCGAGCGCCTGCTCTTCATATTGTATGCCTTCCTTCTCAGCCACCATCTTCAGGTGGTTGATGGTATTGGCTACCGTCATTCGCTCGAAGTCGTAAATCTGACATCGGCTCAGGATGGTAGGCAGAATCTTATGCTTCTCGGTAGTGGCGAGGATGAAGATGACATGCTGAGGTGGCTCTTCCAACGTCTTGAGAAAGGCGTTGAAGGCAGCTGTAGAGAGCATGTGGACCTCGTCGATGATAAACACCTTATACTTGCCCACCTGAGGCGGAATGCGGGTCTGCTCCATCAGAACCTTAATCTGGTCAACACCGTTGTTGCTGGCGGCATCCAGCTCGAAGATGTTGTAGGAACGCTGCTCATTGAAGGCACGGCAGCTCTCACACTCGTTGCATGCCTCGCCGTCTTCGCGAGGGTGCTCGCAGTTGATTGCCTTCGCAAAAATGCGGGCACAAGTGGTCTTGCCCACACCTCTCGGACCGCAGAAAAGATAGGCGTGCGCCAGCTTGCCGCTCTTCACTGCATTCTTCAAAGTGGTGGTCAAGGCACTCTGTCCGACAACCGAATCGAAGGTCATCGGACGGTACTTTCTTGCAGAAACTATATACTCTTCCATTATTTTTTCTTAATTGATGATGCAAAGATAACAAAAAAATATTATCTTTGCAAACAAATTCGGAAGAAATGAGTAAAAAACTTGGTATTATATGGAATTATCTCGCTCATTATAAGTATCTTATAGTGATTGTAGCGGGTGTTCTGGTAGTTGGTGTGGTTGACGACAACAGTGTAAGACAGCACATTAAGTACCAGATAGAGATAGCTACGCTCCGTTCGGAGATAGAAAAGTATCGTGAGCAGTATGAAAACGACAAGCATACCCTGCGTGATATGCAGCATGGTGCGCGGGCATTTGAGAAGATAGCCCGCCAGCGTTACTTCATGCAGGCTGATGATGAAGACATCTTTGTATTGAGCTCGGATATTCCGGAAAAAACTAACGAACAAGACGAAAATGAAACAATTGAGTAAACTGGAAAGTGTTATTTTCTTGCTGGGCGGCGTGCTGATGGTTGTCGGCGCGGCTTGCTTCGCATTTGGTTTTTCACATCCGCAGCTGGTGCAGATTACGAGCTGGGGATTCCTGTTGGGCACCATACTCTTCAGCGTGATGCAGGCGATGCAGGTCTATGAGGGACCTTCGCTGGTTATCCACCGACTGAAGAGGATGCAGTATGTGGCAGACATCTTCTTCGTGCTCTCGGGTATCTCGATGGTAGATACGGTGTATGCTTTTCTGCGCCGCTGGTTTGAGAATTATGAGACCTATATCACCTATTTTTATAATAAGTGGGTAGTCTTCCTCCTCATCGCAGCCCTGCTGGAACTGTATACCACTCACCGCATCTCTCATGAACTAAAGAAGGAAAACAACCAGTAATATAGATGGAAGAGAAAAGCTTTCGGTGAGCGATAGGAGTGCAAACAAAACATAAATCTTGTAAGAATGAATTAAATTGCTGCAATTTATTTCGTCAGTTCAAATTAAGATTGTACTTTTGTTCACCGAAAGTGATATAGATAGCTTATGAATAGAATATTTTACGCATTCATTGCCTTGATGGCACTAGCATCTTGTGCCAACAGTTACGATATCTCGGGTACTTCTAACGTAAGTACTCTGGACGGACGCATGCTGTACCTTAAGATACTGGAAAACAACGATTTCAAGAACGTGGATTCTTGCGATGTAGTGCACGGACAGTTCCATTTTCAGGGTTCTGTCGACTCTATGAAGATGGCGAATATCTTCATGGATGATGACCCTGTGCTGCCGCTGGTGCTGGAGAGTGGAAGCATTACGGTGAAGCTCGATGATACACAGCAGGTGGTAAGCGGTACTCCTATGAACGATAAACTCTTCGGATTCTTCAAGAAATACCAGCAGATTCAGAATCAGTTGCGCGAACTGGTACACAAGCACGACCAGGCTATCATGAACGGTAGCGATATGGTGGCTGTCAACAAGCATCTGAACGAGGAATCCATCCGCCTCTCTGAGCAGGAAGACAAGCTCATCACTTCGTTTGTTACCGACAACTTCAATAATGTGCTGGGACCGGGCGTCTTCTTCCTCGTTACAATGGGCAACCAGTATCCGATGCTCTCTCCTTGGATTGAGGACATCATGAGCAAGGCTACCGACTATTTCAAGAATGATCCTTATGTAAAGGACTATTATAAGAAAGCTCAAGAGAATCAGGAGATTATGAACGGTACACGAGATGCCCAGAGCGGCATGCAGCCAGAGATGGAAGCGGCTCCACAGGTAAATCCTGATGCGGCTCCGGCACCTACAGCCAACGAACTGGCTGCGCCTACAATTCCTGAAAAACAGGAAGGTCAGGAGTAGGGCGGGACTCTTTTAAGGTCTTGGACATTAACAGCTTGTGAACTTTTAATAGTTTAGACGATATGAAATTAATCAAGAATGGAACCATTATAAATGAGGGTCGCTCTTTTGTGGGCGACCTCTTGTTGGATGGTGAATTTATCAAGGAGATATATGAAGGCGAGGCACCCCGTGGCAATTACGATGAAGTCATCGATGCCTCGGGGTGTTTTGTTTTGCCGGGTGTGATTGATGATCATGTTCACTTCCGTGAGCCGGGACTTACGCAGAAGGCTGACATCGAGAGCGAAAGCCGTGCAGCTGCCTTTGGTGGTGTGACCAGTTATTTCGAGATGCCTAACACGGTGCCTCAAACTACCAGTCTGGAGGCCTGGCAGGCGAAGCGGCAGCTGGGCGCTGAGAAGAGTCATGTGAACTACAGTTTCTTCTTTGGTGCTACCAATGATAATGTAAATGATTTTGAGCAGCTCGATACGCATCGTGTTCCGGGAATCAAGCTCTTTATGGGCTCCAGTACGGGCAATATGCTGGTGGATAAATATGAGGCGCTGCAGGCTATCTTCAAGAAGGCGAAAGAACTGGACCTGCCGGTGATGACCCACTGTGAGGATACAGAAATAATCAACCGAAACATGCAGCTGGCTAAGCAGAAATGGGGTGAGGACCCTGCCGTAGAACATCATCCGGAAATACGCAGCGAGGAGGCTTGCTATGAAAGCAGCCGTCTGGCGGTGCAGCTGGCTAAGGAAAGCGGGGCGCATCTCCATATCGCTCACGTTACTACGGCTAAGGAACTGGAGTTCTTTGGTAAGGATGAAAATATTACAGGTGAGGCGGTTGTGGCTCATCTCATGTTCTCGGATAAAGACTATGCTGTGAAGGGTGCGCGCATCAAATGTAACCCTGCTGTAAAGACCGCTGCTGACCGCGGAGCTTTGCGTAAGGCGCTGAGTAATGGTAAGATAACTGTAGTAGGTACCGATCATGCTCCTCATCAGTTGAAGGATAAACAGGGCGGTTGTGCCAAGGCTGCATCAGGTATGCCGATGGTACAGTTCTCGCTGGTAAGCATGCTGAAACTTGTTGACGAAAAGGTAATCAGTATTGAGCGCTTGGTAGAACTGATGTGCCATAATCCAGCCCGTCTGTTCCATATCAGCCAGCGCGGTTTCCTGCGTCCGGGTTATAAGGCAGATGTCGTTGTGGTGCGCAAGGGAGAGCCTTGGAAGGTGACCGAAGAGGTGATTCAGAGCAAGTGTAAATGGAGCCCTGTTGAGGGTGACGAGTTTGCATGGAAAGTGGAACAGACTTTCTGTAACGGTCGTCTTATCTACGACAAAGGCGTGTTTGATGCCGCCAGCAGAGGAGAGGAACTGGAGTTCAGAAGCGATTCATAAAAAGAGAAATCTTACGTGGATTGTAAAATAAAATATCGTATCGGATGCGAAGAATAGTATACAATATAAGCGAAATTGAGCCATATATCAACTGGCTTTACTTCTATCATGCCTGGGGATTGAGCGGCAAACCTCGTGAGGAAAAGGAAAAACTGAAGGCGGAGGCGCTCGATATGCTCCATTCATGGGAAGGCGAATATCATACCTACGCCGTCTTCGGACTCTTCGAGGCGAACAGCGAGGGGGATGATATCTGGCTGGAAGGGCAGAAAGTCCGCTTCCCGATGCTCCGTCAGCAGCATCCGGCGGCTCAGGGAGAACCTAATCTCTGTCTGGCTGATTTCATCCGTCCTCTGGGCAGCGGAATAACAGACCGGCTGGGTATCTTCTGTACGACGGTAGACGGCGGTCTGGAGAAGAAATATCGCACGGACGACTACCTCAATATGATGGCACAGACACTCTGCGACCGGTTGGCTGAAGCCACGGCAGAAAAGTTGCACGAAGAGGTGAGACGCAGCATCTGGGGCTATGCTCCCGATGAGCAGCTGAGCATCGAAGACCAGCACCAGGAGCGCTATCAGGGCATCCGTCCGGCTATCGGATATCCTTCGCTGCCCGATACCAGTGCCAACTTCATCATCGACCAGCTCATCGACATGAGTCAGGTGGGCATCCGGCTCACTACAAGCGGAATGATGACGCCTCATGCCAGTGTTTCGGGACTGATGTTTGCACATCCCAAGTCGCGGTATTTCGAACTGGGACGGATAGGAGACGACCAGCTTCGCGACTATGCACAGCGCAGAGGAGTGCCCGTGCAGGCAATGAAAACGTATCTTCAATCAAGTTTGATCAAGAAATGATAGCAAGAATATTGATACCCGTAGTGGTATTCACCCTGTTGCCGTATCTGTGGATATATAAAAGGTATGGCAAGTTACGGCTGAAGAGCCTCTGGCAGCGGGTGCTCTTCTGGTTGCCGGCTTTCGTGGTTATCGCCTACAGCGCGTATATCACGATACTGCCCAACTTCCTGCCACGCAATCCAGTGCTCATCGACATCTGGTTTGTGATGATGGCAGTATGTGCGGTGCCGCAGTTTGTCTTCAGCCTGTTCAGTGTCTTCGGTTGGTGCTGTATGCGGCTCCTTCACGGCCATCGCAACTGGGGCAAGCTCCTCGGACTGGTAGTGGGAGCGGTGGCGTTCTTCTGCTTTATCTACGGATTTACCGAGGGATTTCCTGAGATGCAGGTCAAGCGAATCACCATCTATGTGCCCAATCTGCCGAAGTCTTTCGAGGGCTATCGCATCGTTCAGTTCAGCGATATCCATCTCGGGTCATACTATGGCTGGCGTGGTCATCTGCCTCAGCGCGATATCGACAGCATCAATGCCGAGAAGCCTGATCTGATTTGCTTTACGGGTGATTTGCAGAATGTTACACCCGATGAACTGCCTAAGTATCAGGCGCTGCTCAGCAGTCTGAAAGCCAGAGACGGCGTGATGAGTGTGCTGGGCAATCACGATTACACCTATTATATGGATGTAGATGACGAGCAGGAGATAGCTGCGCTCGAGAAGCGGGTGCAGGACTTCCAGCGGAGTTGCGGATGGCGCCTGCTGATGAATGAACATGTGGCGGTGCATAGAGGCGCTGACAGCATCTATGTAGCTGGTACAGAGAACTATGACAAGCCAAAGCGCACCAATGTAAGGAAGGCGCTGTATGGCATCAGACCGGGCTCTTTCGTGCTGATGCTGCAGCATATTCCGAAGCAATGGCGCGAGACCTGGCCTTCTACTATTAATAAGGAGAAGGATGAGGATGGCGATGTGATAGGACCTGACAGGAAGGATTCGCTGGTCTTAGCACCGCAACTTACGCTGAGCGGTCATACGCATGCGGGGCAGATCAGCGTACTGGGCTTGCGTCCGTCGATGTTTACTCCTTATGATTACGGCCTCTTCGAAGAGGAAGGTTGCCAGCTCTATACCACATCGGGTCTGGGCGGTACCGTTCCAATCCGCATAGGGGCTACGGCAGAAATCGTGGTCATCACTCTGAAGAGGAAATGAGGAATGTTGAGTGTTAAATGTTGAGTGTTGAATGTTGAGTGTTAAATTATTCATTCTTAATTAATTCTTAATTAGAAAATGAAGTACTTATATCGTCTGTATCAGCTTGTAATATGCTTGCCTATCCTGTTGGTAGCTAGCATTTTAACCAGTCTGTTTACCGTTTTGGGATGCATGCTGGGCAATGGTCATTTCTGGGGTTATTATCCCGGCAAGTATTGGTCCATGCTTTGGATCCGCATCCTTCTTCTGCCTGTAAAGGTGGAGGGCCGTGAGCATCTCAAGAAGAACCAGAGTTATGTTTTCGTTGCCAATCATCAGGGCGCTTTTGATATCTTCCTGATATACGGTTTTCTGGGCAGAAACTTCAAGTGGATGATGAAGAAGGGCTTGCGCAAAGTGCCTCTCATCGGTATCGCCTGTGAGTATGCGCACCACATCTTTGTAGACAAGAGCGGACCTTCTAAGATCCGTGCTTCTTATGACCGTGCTCGTGAGGTGCTTAAAGAGGGCATGTCGCTGGTGGTATTCCCAGAGGGTGCCCGTTCGTTTACGGGGCACATGGGCGTGTTCCGCCGCGGTGCTTTCATGCTTGCCGATGAACTGCAGTTACCGGTATGTCCGCTTACCATCAATGGCAGTTTTGATGTGAAGCCTCGCATGAAGGACATCTATTGGGCTTTCTGGCATCCTCTGAAGCTCACCATTCATGAGCCTATCGAGCCGATTGGCAAGGGAGCTGACAATATCAAGAACCAGATGAACAAGAGCTATGAGGCGATCATGAACGGACTCGACAAGGAATATCAGGGCTTTGTAGAGAATCCGGACCAATAATTTCGGTTTTTCGCTTGTTATTTCAAAAATAAGTTGTAATTTTGCATCTGTATTACATTATATAGAATCAGAATCATTAAAATTATAAGAAGTTATGAGTGATAGCATAGTAATCATTCCTACATATAATGAGAAGGAAAACATCGAGAAAATCATCCGTGCTGTCTTCGGTCTCGAAAAGCAGTTTGATATCCTCGTTATCGATGACGGAAGTCCTGATGGTACTGCTGCCATTGTTAAGGGCTTGATGGCTAATGAGTTTGCCGGTCGTCTGCATATCCTGGAGCGTTCGGGTAAGCTCGGGTTGGGTACTGCCTATATCATGGGCTTCAAATGGTCATTGAAGCAGGGCTATGACTTCATCTTCGAGATGGATGCCGACTTCAGCCATGATCCTAATGATTTGCCACGTCTCTATGCGGCAACTCACGATGAGGGTTATGATGTGGCTGTAGGCTCAAGATATATTTCGGGTGTTAACGTGGTCAACTGGCCTATCGGACGCGTATTGATGAGCTATTTCGCTTCTAAATACGTACGTATCGTAACCGGATTTAAGGTGAATGATACCACAGCTGGATTCGTCTGCTACCGACGTAAGGTGTTGGAAACCATAGATTTGGATGCTATCCGCTTCAAGGGCTATGCTTTCCAGATAGAGATGAAGTACACAGCTCATCGCATCGGTTTCAAGATTAAGGAGGTGCCTGTCATCTTTGTTAACCGTCGTGAAGGTGTGAGCAAGATGAGTGGTGGCATCTTTGGTGAGGCTTTCTTTGGCGTGATGCGACTGCGCCTGGATGGCTGGTTCAAGAAATATCCGAAGAAGGATTAATACTCAGTAATCACTACTCAGTAATCAGTAATCACTAATCAGTACTTGGATGGAAATCCAAAAGATAGAAAAAACATACGGGCGTTCGCCACAGGCGGATGCCCTCTTTGATTTGATGGGGAAGAAGTCGGTTCATTCCATTTTTCTCCAGGGTTTGCTGTGCTCTTCGGCTCCGATGTTCTTTGCTTCTCTGCAGGGGAAGATGAGGCGTTCGGTACTCTTCGTACTGGATGATGCCGATGAAGCAGGCTATTTTTATCACGATCTCACTCAGATGATAGGGCAGGAGAAGGTCTTCTTCTTTCCTTCCAGTTATCGGCGTGCCGTGAAATACGGACAGCGTGATGCGGCGAACGAAATCCTCCGTACCGAGGTGCTGGCGCGCCTCTCTTCGGGCGGTCATTTCTTTATCGTCACTTATCCCGATGCACTGGCAGAACTCGTTGTGGCTAAGCAGAATCTGGATGAGCGGATTCTGAAACTGGCTACAGGTCAGCAGATAGCCCAGACCGATGTGGTTCATACCCTGCGCAATTTCGAACTCAAAGAAACCGATTATGTTTATGAACCGGGCCAGTTTGCCGTGCGTGGAAGCATCCTCGATGTCTATTCCTATAGCTGTGAATATCCGTTCCGTATCGACTTCTTCGGCGATGAGATTGACACCATCCGTACCTTTGATGTTGAGACCCAGCTCTCGCAGGCGAAGCGCACAGAGATAGAAATCGTGCCCGAACTCGCCCATATCGAGAGCAACAAGCAGTGTTTTCTCAATTTCCTCTCCGAAAGTACGCCAGTCGTTGCGAAAGACCTCTCTTTCGTTTGCGACCGCATCGGTCAGATCTATACCGAAGGCTTCTCATCGCAGAGCCTTACCGAGCAGCTGGAGGGAGCTACTGAGGTAGAGGCTGAGCGCATCAGACATGACATGAAGACCGAGCTCAACCTCGTTTCTCCGCTCGATTTCAAGAAGGCAGTAGCGGCTCATCTCCGTATCGAGTTCGGCAAGGTCGCTCCGTCAGAGAGTCCGGCTGTGATACCTTTCAATATCGCTCCACAGCCTCTTTTCCATAAGAATTTCGATTTGCTTTGCCAGACTCTGGAGGATTTTCTGCTCCAGGGTTACACCTTATATATATTGGCAGATAGCCAGAAGCAGCAACAGCGACTGAAGGATATCTTTGAAAGCGAAGAACTGAAGCGCTACGCCATCCGTTTTTCACCGGTAGACAAGACGCTTCATGAAGGCTTTACTGATCACGACAAGAAGTGCTGTTTCTTTACTGATCATCAGATTTTCGACCGTTTCCACAAGTATAACCTGCGCTCAGATAAGGCGAGAGCGGGCAAGATGGCACTCACCATGAAGGAACTGCAGGAGATGGAAGTAGGCGATTTTATCGTGCACGTAGACTTCGGTATCGGTAAATTCGGCGGTCTGGTAAGGGTTCCTACGGGCAACAGCTATCAGGAAATGATCCGCATCGTCTATACGAACAATGACAAGGTGGATGTTTCTATCCACTCGCTTTATAAAATCAGCAAATACCGCCGCAGCGATACCGGTACTCCGCCACGCCTGTCTACACTGGGCACAGGAGCCTGGGATAAGCTCAAGGACAAGGCAAAGAAGCGAATCAAGGACATTGCGCGCGATCTCATCAAACTTTATGCCCAGCGCCGACGGGAGAAGGGATTCGCCTTCAGTGCCGACAATTATCTGCAGCATACGCTGGAGGCTTCCTTCCTGTATGAAGATACGCCAGACCAGAATAAGGCTACTCAGGAGGTGAAGAAGGATATGGAGAGCGGCAGACCGATGGACCGTCTGGTTTGTGGCGATGTGGGCTTCGGCAAGACTGAGGTTGCCATCCGTGCAGCCTTCAAGGCTGCGTGCGACAGCAAGCAGGTTGCGGTGCTGGTGCCTACTACCGTTCTGGCTTTCCAGCACTATCAGACATTTAAGAAGCGTCTGGAAGGCATGCCTGTAAGGGTAGATTACCTCAGCCGGGCACGCACGACGAAGGAAACCAGAGAGGTGCTTGAAGACCTGAAAGAGGGTAAGATAGACATCCTGATAGGTACACATAAGCTGATATCCAAGACCGTGAAATGGCATGACCTGGGACTGCTCATCATCGATGAAGAGCAGAAGTTCGGTGTGTCTACCAAAGAGAAACTCCGTCAGCTCAAGGTGAATGTCGACACACTTACGATGAGTGCCACTCCGATTCCGCGTACCCTCCAGTTCTCTCTGATGGGCGCCCGGGATATGAGTATCATGCGCACTCCGCCACCTAACCGTTATCCGATTCATACCGAACTGGTAACGTTTAGCAGTGAAGTAATTTGCGATGCCATCAACTTCGAGATGAGCCGAAACGGACAGGTTTATTTCGTATGCGACAGAATATCCAAGCTTCCTGAGCTCAAGATGCTCATCGAGAAGCATATTCCAGACTGCAGGGTAGCCATCGGTCACGGACAGATGAAACCTGAGGATCTGGAGAAAATCATCATGGGCTTTATCAATTACGATTATGATGTACTGCTTTCTACCACTATTGTAGAGAACGGTATCGACATTTCCAATGCCAATACGATTATCGTGAGCGATGCTCATCACTTTGGATTGAGTGACCTGCATCAGATGCGTGGACGCGTAGGAAGAAGCAACAAGAAGGCTTTCTGCTATCTGATGGCACCACCTAAGAGTGCACTTACCTCTGAGGCACGTCGCCGTCTGGAGGCTCTGGAAACGTTCAGTGAACTGGGCAGCGGCTTCAATCTCGCCATGCAAGACCTGGATATCCGTGGTGCGGGTAATCTGCTGGGTTCTGAGCAGAGCGGTTTTATGGAAGATCTCGGTTATGAAACCTACCAGAAGATTCTCTCTCAGGCCGTCACAGAGTTGAAGAACGAGGAGTTCTGTGACCTTTATCAGGAAAAGATGGATGAAGGCGCCCAGCTTACGGGTGATGATTTCGTTGACGATTGTGGCATAGAGAGCGATTTGGAGATGTATTTCCCTCAGACTTATGTGCCGGGTGACAGTGAGCGCATGCTTCTTTATCGTGAACTGGACCGCCTGGAGAGCGATGATGAAGTAGAAGCTTACCGCAAGCGTATGATAGACCGTTTTGGTCCTGTGCCTCATGAAGCAGACGAACTGATGCATGTGGTAGGTCTGCGTAGGGTAGGCAAGAAGCTAGGTTGCGAGAAGATTATTCTCAAGCAGGGCTATATGCAGATGCAGTTTGTGAGCAATGTAAACAGTCCGTTCTACAGAAGTCAGATGTTTAACCGCATACTCGCTTACGTTACCAGTCATATTCAAGATTGTGTTCTGAAGGAAAAATTCAACAAGCGAATGCTTCGCATCAATGATGTGAAGACAGTAGGGCAGGCTGTAAACCTGCTGAATCAGATATCGCAGATTGATTCAGGCAATAAAACAGACGACTGATTTAGACTGAAAAGAAAATAAATAAGACTACATGCGTTAATATTTGTTTCAGTTTAATGCATAAAAAAACATTGGAATCTCAATACCCCTATTGAGCTCCAATGTTTTATTTTTTGTATAAGTAAAAGATGATGATAAGCGTTTCACAACGCATGTTGAATTTTTTCTGTTGCAAAGATACTGTTTTCTGTTGTAATAGTAGGGGTAATATTTGATATTTTAGGTGTAATATTTGGTTAAATTCTTAGAAATCACACTGATTGTATACTTTCGTAACAAATAATACCAATAGAATTAACTGATTTGTTGGACAAAAATAAAAAAAATAGTGGAAAAACAGATAAAAAAGTTTTTTATTTCATTTTTTATTTGTACCTTTGTTCAGGCATACAACAATTTTAAACATATATATAAATATGAGACAGAAAAAGTACATCTTAAGCGAGCAGGAACTTCCTACTCAGTGGTACAACATTCAGGCAGATATGCCTAACAAGCCTTTGCCGCCGTTGAACCCTCAGACTCATCAGCCAATGAATGCTGATGACTTGTCACACGTATTTAATAAGGAGTGCTCAAAGCAGGAACTTGATACAGAGCACGCCTGGATTGATATTCCAGAAGATGTGTTGGAGAAGTACACCTTCTACCGTTCAACACCTCTTGTACGTGCTTACGCCCTTGAGGAGGCACTTGGTACGCCAGCGCATATCTACTTCAAGAATGAGAGTACCAACCCGTTAGGTTCTCATAAAATCAATTCTGCGATTCCTCAGTGCTACTACTGTAAGCAGGAGGGTGATACCAACGTCACTACAGAGACAGGTGCAGGTCAGTGGGGTGCAGCCCTTTCTTATGCAGCTAAGCTCTACGGCTTGGAGGCTGCGGTTTACCAGGTAAAGATTACCATGCAGCAGAAACCATACCGTTCTAGCATCATGCGTACGTTTGGAGCCACTGTAGAGGGTTCTCCTTCTATGAGTACACGTGCGGGTAAGAATATCATTACACGCGATCCTCATCATCCTGGTTCGCTCGGTACAGCCATCAGTGAGGCTGTTGAGTTGGCTACAACCACACCGGGCTGTAAGTATACGCTGGGTTCTGTGCTCAATCATGTGGCACTTCACCAGACCATTATCGGTCTTGAGGCAGAGAAGCAGATGGCGATGGCAGGTGAGTATCCTGATCAGGTGATTGCTTGTTTCGGTGGCGGTAGTAACTTCGGTGGTATTGCCTTCCCATTCCTCCGTCATAACTTTACTGGCGAGCGCCATACTGAATTTATTGCTGCAGAGCCAGAGAGCTGTCCTAAGCTGACTCGCGGTAAGTTTGAGTACGATTTCGGTGATGAGGCAGGTTACACTCCATTGCTGCCAATGTTTACTCTGGGTCATGATTTCAAGCCAGCCAACATTCATGCCGGTGGTCTGCGTTATCATGGTGCGGGTATGATTATCTCCCAGCTTCTGAAGGATGGTTATCTGCATGGTGTAGATATCCCACAGTTGGAGTCATTCAAGGCGGGTATGCTCTTCGCACAGACCGAGGGTATCATTCCTGCTCCAGAGAGCTGTCATGCGATTGCAGCCACTATTCGTGAGGCTCTGAAGGCTAAGGAAGAGGGCAAGGAGAAGGTTATCCTGTTCTGTCTCTCAGGTCATGGTCTTATCGATATGCCGTCTTACGATAGCTATATTAATGGCGATTTGCACGATTATTCTGTTAGTGATGAAGAAATCCAGCAGTTCCTCAAGGATGTGCCAAAGGTTGAGTAATAGTTAATAGTTTATAGTTAATAGTTTATAGCAAACAGTTGACAATTATTCTTTGAGATATATTGAAATAACAATATCACATGATAAAAGAAGCCAGGCTGCGAAAAGCAACCTGGCTTTTATTTTTTAGAAATTCTATTCTCTTTTATTTAGAGATTCTATTCTCAGTTCGAGACTTCTATCTTTCATTAGAAGTTCAACCACTCTTCGATTGCCTTAGCGATGACATCGAAGCTTGTGGTAGGCTCGAAGCGAGCTACAACCTGACCCTTCTTGTTAACGAGGAACTTGGTGAAGTTCCACTTGATATCAGCACTCTCCTTGTAGTTAGGATCAGCCTCGCTCAACATCTTGTCGAGAACAGGGTAGAGAGGATGACTCTCGTCCCAACCAGCAAAGCCCTTACATTCTTTCAAGAATTTGAAGAGAGGGGCAGCATCGTCTCCGTTTACCTTGATCTTCTTGTAGCGCTGGAACTCTGTGCCGTATGTAAGCTTGCAGAACTGATGAATGCTTTCATCAGTACCAGGGGCTTGCTGACCAAACTGGTTGCAAGGGAAATCAAGTATTTCGAAACCCTGAGCATGATAAGTCTCATAAAGTTTCTCCAGTTCCTCATACTGAGGTGTGAAACCACACTTTGTGGCGGTGTTGACGATGAGCAGCACTTCGTTGGCATACTCCTTGAGGGAAACATCCTTTCCCTTTCTGTCTTTAACAGAAAATTCGTAAACAGTTCTCATTTTTTTTATCTTTATGTATGTGTTATCTATATTTCAGATCTCAACTTATATGATCTAGAGTGCAAAGATACTACTTTTCTCTTAGAATACTTCAAGAGTTTTTTTAAAAATTCTAAAAATCGAACAAAATCATAGATGAAGGAATAAGCGTAATATATATAATGTAGATAGTATCGCAGTTAAGAGTATATAGATTCCGTAGATAATTGGGTTTGTGAATAGAAAGGTGTGTAGATTATAAGACTACATAACGGCCTGCATGAAACAGCATAAAAATAAAAAATGCAGGATTTTCACAAACCCTGCATTCCTTTTTCTTTACCTCTTTTTCCTCAAAAAAACAAAGAAAAAGAGGTTTACGATTAATCTATCATTTAACTTTTCTAAGAACTTGTTGCAAAGATACTACATTTTCTTGTAACACCAAACTTTTTCTCAGTTTTTTTTCAGTAAAAAGGGAAAATTAATCAAATACCCCCCCCCATTTTTATACTTTTTTGCAATATTCGGTCAAAAAACTAAGCAAAACGGCTCAATTTTATGACTATTCTGCTTTTTCCCTTGCTTGAACGTTTTGCTGTGTACGATAACGAAGAAGGCTGTGCTCGGCAACAACTGAAGATATATCCTGTAATATGTATTACTTTTTGTCAATACAGATAAAAGCAGCCATCAGTAATGATGACTGCTTTCATCTGTAATGATGCGGGCTATCCCTGCGTTCTGTTTCGGTATTCAGTAGGCACGATACCCGTTTCTTTCTTGAATACCTTCGAGAAATACTTAGGGTCGGTGAAACCTACTGCGAAGGCGATGCTGCTCAGTGTATCGTCAGTCTTGCGCAACATCTCGCATGCCTTCTTGATACGTATATGGCGAACGAAGTCTACCGGTGTCATTCCGGTCGTTGCTTTCACCTTATTATATAGTACGCTTCGGCTCATACCGATTTCGTTTGAGATGTCTTCAATCTTGAGTTCCGGATTGCCTGTATGGGCAACAACAAATCTGAAGACACGCATCATGGTTCTGTCCTGAATCTGTGCCGCCATAAATGCCAGTTCGCTGTTTGGATCAACCGCTTCGTTCTCGGCACTAGTTTCAGCCTGGTTAAGAGCAGGCAGAGGAGCTGCTGCAGGCACTATTCGCAGGGCTGCTATGGCATCTTTATCGCCAGTTTCCTTCAGTTTTCTGATGACATCCATCTGAATGTTGCGGCGCTGGGTGAGGATAGCCTCTATTCTGCCGAGCAGATAAGGGGTAGAGAATGGCTTGGTGATATAGGCATCAACTCCTTCATCAAAACCTCGCTGCTGGTCTTCTACGCTTGCCTTGGCCGAGAGAATCATCACTGGGATGTTGTTGAGGGTGGTATCCTGCTTGATCTCGTGAATCATCGACAAACCATCCATCACAGGCATGGTAACGTCCGTGAGGATAAAGTCTGGTATCTCCTTGCGGACCATCACTAAACCAGCCTTTCCGTTCTCTGCGAGCAGCACGTTATAGGTAGGCGAGAGGATACTGTAGAGGAACTTGCGCAGGTCGGCATTGTCTTCAACTACCAGCACAGTCTGGTCTTTGCGTTCCGTTTCTTCCTGTGCATCTTCCTTTTCCTTTCCCATTTCTTCCAGTCGTTCAGCCTCTTCATCCTTTTCTTCTTTCGCCTTGTTGACTTCCTGAAGATAATCGGCTACGTTGTGGTCGTCAATCTGTCCGTTTGCATTCTCCCTTTCTGCCAGGTCATAATCTTCTTCGGTCAGACCGCTGTTCGTATGGAAGTCTGCATTGTTGCCATACCTCTGAACCTTGTCCAGTGTCATCAGCATATCGTTGGCATTGTCTACCACCATTTTCAGTAGTTCCTTGCCCTTGCGGGTGATACCCGGCTCGGTTTCCAAAACGGTTTTTACCGGGGCTCCGATGAGCGTTAATGGGGTTCTCAGGCGGTTGGCTGCATCGCTGTAGAATTCGTTCTTCAGCATGCTCATTTCGTGGCTTACGTTCTCGCGCTGGCGCTGGTTGTAGGTATAGAAGATGGCACCTACGATACCGATGAGCAGGAGCAGCATGAGAAACTTGCCCCAGATGCTCTCCCAGAAGGTTGGGCGCACTTCGATAGGCAGTTCTGCTACATATTTGCTCCATACGCCATGAGAGTTGGTGGCTCTCACTTTGAGTACATAGTTGCCATGGCTGATACGGTTAAAGCCGATGACATTGCTGCTTCCGTTCGAAATCCACTCGCCCGGAGCGGTATAACCGTCGATGCGATAGAGGTATTGGGTCTGATACTTGCGTTCATAGTCGAGCGAAGCAAAGGTGATGGTCAGGTTTCGCTTATTGGCTGGAATCACTACTTTTTCCTTGTGCAGGATAGGCTCCGACTCTTTCTCTCCGCTATAGTGGAGGGAACTGAAGACGACCTTAGGCTGGTAGTTACTCTTCTTCAGCGTAGCCGGATTGAAGGTAATCAGTCCCATAGGGGTACCTACCGAGATGTTGTTGCTTGCCGGGTCGTGGTATGGGCGGCTGTTCGAGAACGACATGTTGAAGTCGAAATCGTTAGGTCCGAACACGTTGCACTTGCCCGTTTTCGGGTCTACGCAGTCGATGCTCGATTCTCTGATCACCCAGATTCTTCCCTGGTTGTCTTCTACCATGCCCTGTACGATGCCTTCGTTTATATTGATGGGATGGAAGTATTTCATCTTCAGGTTGTCTTGCAGGAGCGATTTGTTCACAATCTCTTCCATCACACCGCCCTGTTGCGAGATATACATCTTTCCGCTGGTATGCTCCATGATGTTGTTCACATCGTTTGCTGCCAGACTTGTGGTATCGTTCGGTATGTAGTAGGTCTTGTGATAATTGATTCTCCTTGCGTTTGTAAAGGCATCACTGAAGGTGATGAGACCGTCTGTAGTTCCTATAAGAATGGTTCCTGTAGTGGTGCAGCAGATGCGGCGTATGCGGTCGTAGTTCTGCTTCTCCCAAGGCAGTCCGTTCCGCTTGCTGATAAAGCTGATACTGCCGTCTGCCGCCTCATTAACGAGTGCCAGTCCGCCTCCGTAGGTACCTATCCAGATGCGTCCGGTGCGGTCGGCTACAATGTCGAATACCTTGTCGAATGGCAGCGAGGAAGGATTGTTCGGGTCATAGGCAAAGTGCCTTACCTGCATCTTGTCTATCAGATAAATACCGTTACCGTTGGTTCCTATCCATGTTCTTCCCTTGATATCGAAGTAGATGGAGTAGATGCCCGTTTCGGCGAAGTTTACCTGCTGTGGCACAATCTGTCCGCTTGGCGAAAGGTATCCGATACGCTGGTAGGAGGCGTTGAGTACCTGGATTACTCCATTGTGATAGCCTGTCCAGATATGTCCGTCTGGTGATGCATTTACCGAGAACACTTCGTCTTCGCCCACATCCAGCTTGTTGATAATGTAAGGGTGATATTTGAAGACTACCTGTGTCAGGTCGTGAGAGCCTGTCAGCCAGAGGATTCCCTGGTCGGAGAGTACATATTTCGTAATCTTCGGTATGCGGTAGTTGCCCGATGAATTGCTTCTCAGCAGATAAGGCACCAGTTTTCCTGCCTTGCGGTCAAAATAACTGAAGGTTCCTCCTCTTGGCACTACCCAGAGGGTCTTGTTTTCGTCTTGTGTGATGAAATTGCTTTCGCAGGTTGTGCGGTCCATCGGGTCGTCCTGATCGGCAAAGAGCCACTGCTTCTGTCCGGTCTTCGGGTTGATGAGGGTTACTCCCATACCGTCTGTAAATGCCCATACCATACCGAAATCATCGGTATAGATCTTCTTTACCTCTGGCAGAGGTTGACTCGGACTCTGTACGTTGATGATATCAAACTTGAAGGTGCGCGGGTTGTAGATGACTACACCCAGGTTGGTTGCCATCAGGAGCTGGTAACCTGTGTTCTTCAGTTCGTTGATGTGGGTTACGCCTTCCGGCATCGGTATCATGGTGAGTCGGTTCTGCAGGTCATATTTTGCCAGTTTGCCGTCTTCTGTAGCCAGGAACACGTCGTCTCCCACCCATCTTATCCATTTGAAAGGCAGCTTGCTTGGAAATTTCGAATGATATATGCATGCGCCTTTGTCGGTAAGCACCCATTCTCTTCCGTGAGTATCCAGGTGGATGTACCATACATTTTTGCTTTTGAGTCCTTTGTCTCCTACTTTGATGAGGTCTATATTCTGTTCATCAAAGGTTCTTCCTGTTGATCGGATGATGTATTTTCCATCTTCAGAAGTGAACCATGTAGCTCCGTTTTTCAGTGAATACACTTGTTTCACTCGCAGGTCGATATTGAACAATTCGTTGAATTTCTTTCCTATAGCAAAGAACTGGCAGAAGTGAGTATCGTATACATAGAGCTGGTGGTCGTATGTGATACACCACACGTTGTTGTTATAGGATGGTTCTATTTGGAGGATACGGTTGGTTGAGAGGATGTCGACATCATCTGGGTTATCTCTGAAGGTATGGAAACTGTAGCCGTCATAGAACGATAATCCGTTCCATGTACTGAACCACATGAGGTTGTCTCTGCCTTGTTTCAGGTCTGATATGGTATTGGCAGCGAGTCCGTCTGTGATAGAGAATTTTCTCACATCGCAGTAGGGGACAGCTGCTGTCATGATGGTAGAGAGCAGTCCTAATATGGTGATATATAATTTTCTTTTCATCATTTTTTATTCGTATACGTTTATAAATCGCAACAAAGGTAGTGAAAATTATTGAGAATACGTATCTATCAGGTGTATTTTTTATGTTTTTCACCTTAAATTCTTCCACTTTTCATGGGATAGGGGTAATATTTGGTTGATTTGCTGTATGTTATGCCTAACAAAAAACTCCCCCGATAAATGAATATCGGAGGAGCAGTAGGGATATGTTGTTTTGAATTTGATTACTTCTGAATCATCTTCTTTCCGTTCTTGATGACTACACCCTTGTAAGCCTTGGTTACCTTCTGGCCTGCGAGGTTGTAAACAGGAGCGTTCTTTGCAGCTTCGTCTGCTGTAATGTTAGTGATGCCGGTAGGTCCAAACTTTTCTACAGCCTTGATAGGGAGAACTTCAGGGATGTTTCTGAATATTACACCGAAAATACCGGTTAAGGTATATTTCTCTCCTTCTGTTAAATTTGAAACACCACCAATACCGCTAAACTTATCGTAAATCATAATCTTGTTTTCACCATCATTAGCATAGTAGTTGAATTTACCTGTAGTATACTCTTCTTTGCTGAATGTGAACTCCTTAATCTTGATAAGGTCGTTGGTGTATTTGCCATCAAGGATGTCCTTTATAGTTGCAATAACAGGTTCAGCAGCTTCGTTGCTCTCTGTGATTTTGAGATTTTCGCCGTTTGTTTCCTTGCTTGCTGACAGATAAGGAATTCCTGCGTCATAAGCCAAATTTACCTTAACAGTACCGCTAATGATGCTGTTTACAGGCATATCGATTCCTAAAGTTCTCATTTCGATAGCAGTGTCACCTTCACGTACGTAAGTATTTACGGTTCCCTTGTAGCTGTTTACGTATAATACCTTTGCGTTTGTGAGTTTGAGGTTGATGTAATCCTTAGCATCTTTATTGTTAGCCAAGAGTTCCTTTACACTTGCTGCATCGGTGTACTCAATCTTGGTACCAGCGAGCATAACTTTGATAGACTTGATTTGGGTGTTGCCAGCAATTGTATATACAACTTTGTTTGCATCACCAGTCCAAGAACCTTTATTGTTAGTACCTACGTCAGCTTTGTTATTATCATTCCATTTTCCATTAATAATGTCGATAGAAGCAATCTTCTTGTCAGCAGGTGCTTGAATCGTAAGCGTTCCACTGTACATTCTGAGACGTGGTGAAATACTCCAGATTCGGTTTTCATTCGAACCAGAAGTTTTTGCAGAAACTGCTACAGAAATACCATTAATTGTACATGTCATGGCTTTGGTGATATCTCCATCTTTAGAAGTAGAAGAAGATGTACCTGTCAGTTCTGGGAAGAGTGTTTTGTAATCATTGTCAAAGTCAAAAGTTACTTCCTGTGCAAACGTAACGCTAGCTACGAACGCCAGAACCAATGATAATGAATAGCGTAAAAATTTGTTCATAACTTAATAATTTAAAAGGTTTAACGTATAATTAATAAACTGTTGAAACTCATTTTGTTGAGTTGATTCTTAGAATTTACTATGTGCTAAAAGCATGTTCTTAGAATTATTACTTATTTATGATGCAAAGATACGAAAAATATCGATACGATGTGTTAAGAAGGTGTTAAATCTTTGATACAGAGAAAGAAATACCATCAAAACCGAAAGAAATACCACTCTAGGCAAAGAGAAATATCTTCAAAAAAGCAGTTGCTTTTGAAAGAATAGGGATTTCCCCCTCAGTTTGTATCCTTTTCCCCTTTGATGCAGACGAAAAATCCACTACCTTTGCATCGGGTTCAAGAAAGAATGCTGTTCTTCAAGAGCTCAAAAGTATAGAAGATATAAGAATATAAATAACTTAACTGATAAATTGATATGAAAAAGTTTAAGCAGATATGGATGTGGATGGCGATAGCTGTTGCATCTTTCTCATTCACCTCGTGTGATGATGACGATTACTGGTATGATGATTATTATTGGTATGATGACTATAATCATGGTGGCTGGGGATGGAACCAGGACTACTGGAATAATGGTTCTAACAGCTCTCAGAACAATTACCTGCTGTCGGAGGCTCAGACCCTTATTGGCGACTGGAGAGGCTCTGCGCTGCTCTCTGAACTTGCTGAGGACGGACAGTCGCGCAACAACTATAGATTCAATACTGAGATGACGTTCTATCAGGCTGGTGATAAGGTTAACTCGCTCAGTGGTAATGGTATAGAGACTGATTACGCCGATGATGGAAGCAATGAAACCCAGACTCTGAAGTTTACCTGGTATATCGATAATAATGGTGATATTTATATCCGTTATAATTCTGGTGCTACCTATGTGATGGATTTGGGCTCTTCTCAGAGTGGTTTCTTTCTAGGTGAAGAAAAGGGCCGTGATGTGTTCTATGGTTATATGATAGGAACAGGTGCGGCTAAGGGTGATGTGATGCAAATCGATCTGGAGCGTTACGATCCGAGTGGAGCCCGTAAGAAGACCCGTTCTGCTGCAACCGATTCTGTAGCTCCTAGCTTTGGTAAGGCTACCGGCAGGGCATTCATGCCACATGCAATCAAGAAGTTGCCGAGAAGATGATGATATAAACAAAAGAAACCGCTCACTCATTGCTTTGAGAGAGCGGATTCTTTTTGTTTCTTATTTACCAGCCCCAGTGATTCTTGATGGCTTCTATATCTTTGTTTTCAACTTCCTGCTCGATATTATCAGGGAGATTACAGAAGAAGTCGATACCGGTTTTGTCTTCCAGCGTCTTGATATTTACGATATAGTTTACAAGTTTATCTTTCGAATCAAATGTCTTGTTCTCGTGAAGGAACCAATAGCCGAAGGCATTGTATTTAAAACTGTCAGTGTCTTTATTATATTTCTTTTCTAGGAATGCTACAAAGAAATATTTTGGCACAGGGATATATCCATCATGAGGTTGCTTTACGTACTCCGATGGTTTAATATGGCTTCTGTTTTTGACATATTCTATTACGTTTCCGTTTTCGATAGTGCCACCTTTCACTACGAAAAGAGTATCTCTTCCCGAGATATTTTTCTTTAAGTTCTGCTGTTCCATAGCAAACCAAATACCTTTAGATTGGTTAAAGGTAGAATATTGTGGCTGCATATTGGTGAAATAGAAAGTCTGTTTGTTTGATACAGCAGAAGCTTGGCGCTCGTGAGATGCTATCAGGTGTCCACGGTCATAGCCTGAGTTTTGGTATGGCGTTGATGCAAATTCTGTAATTCCTGGGTAATACTTAGCCAAGTCTGGATCATTGATAAAATCTCCTAAACGTCCCACGTTACCTCCTTTGTTGCTTTCACAATAGAAGTAGCAAGTCCAGCGCTGTGCTTGAAGATTGTCATCCCATTCAGAACTGAAGTTAACTGCATTATCTGCCATGTGAGTAACCACGTAGCTTGAACCTCCTTTAATCTTAGGAAATTCCAAACCATTGATGGCATTCTTTACTACCTCAGGCATAATGGCTGTAGGCATGTTCATATTTTGGTTAGCCTTGTTGGTAGATACTCCTGGAGTATTATCTCCAAGGATGCTGCCTCCAGTGCTTCCACCTGTATTACCTCCAGTATTTCCGCCGCCAGTATTTCCGCCACTGTTATTACCACCATTTACCTGATCAGGTTTTGTGATTTCCAGCGAATCGTCAGTGCCACAGGCAGAGAACGTCATCGCAGCAACGAGCGCGAAGATAAAAAACTTAGTATGCTTCATAATTCTCGATAATGTTTATTAAGTTAAAGATTTAGTGCTTTCTATATAATAATGTATGTAGAAATCGATTGTATGAGAAATAGTAGTGAGAGAAAAAAAGTGCATTCCTACGTATATGCAACTACGCTGGAATGCACTCTGTATCTTTGCGATAATAAATATATCCTTATAAAAAAGGTATATTATTACTTCTTCAATTTGCCGTAACGGTTCATGAAGCGGTCTACGCGACCCGCTGTATCAACGAGCTTGCTCTTACCTGTGTAGAATGGGTGAGAAGTGCTAGAGATTTCAATCTTAACAACTGGATAAGTCTCGCCTTCGAACTCAACAGTGTCGTTAGTCTTGCATGTAGACTGAGAGAGGAACATATCGCCGTTAGACATATCCTTGAATACTACAGGACGATAATTCTCTGGATGAATACCTTTTTTCATTTTTCTTTTTTATTTTTATTGGGTTATTAAAATTAGACGTCATGGGGATGCTTGCTGCATCATTTCGTGTCCCTTATCGGGGCATGCCCATTATAGCCTGTTATCAATTTCAGGCTGCAAAGTTACGCTTTTTTCCTGAAACCACCAAATATTTCTTCTTCTTTTTAAGAAATATTTTAGAAATGAGCATAATACGTAGGTTCGCGTTCCCTCTTGACACCTATGTTTTTAATGGATGAAAAGAAATCCCCATCGCCTCTGTTTGTGTAGAGGACGATGGGGATCAGAATTTTTTCTAATACATAATATCTACTAGGGGAATTACTTCAATGTGATGATGATCTTCTCGATGTAAAGAGCACCTTTCGTGTTGTTGCTGAGAGTAAAGTGCTTGACGTTCTGAGCGCTCAAGTCGAAAGTCTCTGTATAGGTCTTGAAATCACCTGAAACCTCATTGGTAGATTTGCCTTTGATAGCTGTATCCTTGCCATTTGCAGCCTTTGCAGCATAGAAGGTATAACTTGGGGCATAAGTAGATTTTGCTTTTGTTGAGAACAGGATTGTTACGGTCTTGATCTCCTTGGCAAAGGCTGTAGCATTAAACAGGAAACCCTGTTTGGTTGCATCTGCTGCATCACCTTGCATTTGTATGCCCTTTCCGTTCTTGCCTTCTGAAATGGCTATCTTAGCCCCCTTGAAGGTGATGTCGCCAATCTTCCAAGTGTACCAGGTTGCTTCTTGGTCAACTTTCTGAGAGCCATATCCGTTAGTAACAAGTTCTACATCACCGCTCTTACCACTCTGGATAGTTGCGTCTGTCATATCGATGTTGCCGCCGGCTGGTGTATCAGGAGTCTCTGGGTCTGGCTTAACTTCACCACCGCCAGTGCCTTCACCTTCAATCTTAACGATAGAGCTGGTCTTGTCAACCTCCATGATTTCATTCTTATTCTTATCAACGAACTTCATGATCTTACCCAGGATAGTAACCTTCTGGCCCACCTTCAAATCTTCCTTAGAAGCGAAGTCTGCGCCGTTAAGTCCCTTACCAGAGTAAACCTGCATGTCCTTGCTCTTGCCATCGTCTGAGATGTAATAAGTAATGCTCTTGTATTGGTCATTGTAGAAAGCAACATCTGAGATGATACCTGTCAGGTAAACCTGTGTAGTAGGCGCTGTGCCAGCCTTGATGGCTGCGATAGCTTCTGCCACGTTGTATGGGTCACTGAGAGAACCCTTACCAGTTGCTGGAGTATCAGGAGTTGTAGTTCCTGCGTTCTCGATAGAGATGATGGTGCTGTTCTTGTCGATTTCATTGACAATAGTGCCATCATTCTTCGTGAATGCCTTGACGATTCCTTTTACTACTACGGTCTGACCAACTTTCAAGTCATCCTTGGAAGAGAAGTTTGCACCATCCTTGCCTTTGCCAGAGTATACTTCGATAACCTCTGAAGAGCCCTCGTCTGCGATGTTATATGACAAACTGCTATAGGTTGCGTTGAAGAAAGTTACGGCTGTAATCTTACCCTTTACGCATACAGCTGTAGAAGGTGCTGTACCTGCCTTGATGAGGGCGATAGCTTCTGCAACAGTATATGGATTGCTTTCAGAACCCTTTTGGTTAGGATCTGTGTTCTCTCCTGGAGCCTCCGGCTGGTTAGGCAGTGTATAAGGCTCTGGTACGTCCTCGCAGCTGCTGAATGTGAAGGCAGCCATAGCCGCCATCAAAACTGAAAATATATACTTTTTCATATTATTGTCTTTTTAAATATTGTTACTATTTTGATAATCAGTAATTACTTGATAGAGATGAGATTGCCACCCTTAATCTCCTTGGTGCCGTTATAATCAAGCAGGGTGCCTGATACAACCACCTTCTTGCCTGGTACAAGGATACCTTTGGTTTCCTCTGTCCACTTTGCACCATCGATGTTGAAGCAACGGAATACCTCGAGAGTCTTGCCTTCTGTATCCTTACCGTCGTCAGAGATAACGAATGTACCATTACCATACGTGCCTGTATCTACATCTTTCACCTTTACGATGATACCGGTAGCATAAACCTTTGCATCGCCTGCTGTACCGGCATTGATCTTCTCCAGTGCCTGAGCCACGGTATAAGGCTTCTCCAGTGTACCTCCTGTCTCTGCAGCCTTCAGGTCATCCGTGTTGCGAAGTACGATCTGCCAGGTATCGCCGAATCGGGTGAAGATACCGGTGATATCGAATACGCCCTGTGGAACCACCTCGTTGGCAAACTTAGAATAACCCGAGTTGCGTACTACCAGGTTGCTGCTGCTGATTCTCTTGCCTGTTTCTGCATCAATCAGTTCCAGACTCGTATTGGTATCCTTTGGTGCCCAAACGTTTGTGCCGTTGGCAGAAGCAAACTTCACCTTCTTCAGTGTCATCAGCTTGCATACGTTAGCCTCCATATAGGCTTTGTCAGTAAGCTTTGTCAGGTCAAACTCCTCAGGCTCTACCGTGCTAGCATCCGCCTCGCCAGGGTTCAGAATCTTGAAGTGCTCGTTCCATACGGCACGCTCTATCTTGCCCATACTCAGGCTACCATCAGAAATCTTGGTATTCACACCGCCAATCTGAGGCAACTTCTTGTAACTTCCAATATAGAGACCCTTCAGATTTACGAGAATCTCCTGACCTACAGGAAGATAACCCGACAGTCCGCTTCCGTTGATGGCTATGATGATAGCGCCGGATGCATCCTGTACGCTCACCTGGTTATAGATATTGCCACTGACATCATTGCCCGTCACTACCGCCTTGATCATCATGTCCTTTTCGATCAGCTTGTAGCTGCTGTTGGCGATAACCGTAGCAAACTGGGTCTTCAGGTCAGCTATGCTGATCACATTCTTCTCCTTCAGGCTGTTGTTGCCCCATGGAGCTGCAGGCACCTTTTCGGTCAGGTCAGGGTCAGCATAGCTGTCGCCCATACACGAACCCAGGGTCAGTGCCAGGAATGCCAATGCTATGAATTTTATCTTTTTCATTGTTCTTTCTTTTTATTGTTATAGAGAAACGGGATTGCTCCCTGTTCTTTATTGTTAAAGAGAAGCTGTTCTTTAGAATCTGTAAGATACCTGGAACATGCCGTTGGTACCCCAAGTATAGTACTTCTTAGGATTCTTAGAGAACTGGTAGTAGCGTGGATTCTTCACCTCACCGTTGCTGTCCAGTGTATAGCTTGAACGTGAGTTCTGCTCATATCCGCCTGTTACGATGGTCTGGTTGTTCAGCAGGTTGGTAATCATGAGGTTGAAGTTGAGTGATCCCTTCTTCAGTCTCACGCTCTTTCCTATGCTCAGGTCAACCATCCATCCTCCGTGGCCCTTCTCCTGGACTACAGCGTCCTCTCTCCAGCTTGTTTCATCTTCCGTCATCACTTCTGGGAAGATTTCAGGGAAGGCTCTGTGCGCCTTGTGGCGGTTCTTCAGCGTCTTCTCATATCTGTAGCTTGGAGAATAAGAGAGGTAGATGCGGTCGTAGTAGTTGGCATTGAGGTTGACGAACCATCCGTTTACGTGGGCATCGAGACCGATGCTTCCCACTGTGAGCGGTGTGCCACTCTCGCGCATATTCATCACGTAAGCCTTGTCCTGGTAAACCTCAGCACTCTTTGAGAGCATGTATACGGCGTTTACATTGTTGATGTTCTTCGCCTCGCTCATAGCGCCCAGGGTCTTCAGGTCGAGCCATGATGTAAGCTTGAACTTAGCGCCCACCTCTACACCATAGTATTCCTTCTTCAGTCCGGTCATGCTCACGTAGGTGAATGAGTTCTCATCATCGTTGTAGAAGTTCTGCCATTCCGTAACGTTCTCCAGTCGGCTGTAGTAACCGCTCACGTTGGCACTGAGCCATGCGTTTCGGTACAGGTAGCTGAATTCTGAGCTGAAGATGCGCTCGTTCTTGAGGTTAGTCACGAAGTCGTTGCTGATTTCAGGCGAGATGAAGGCTGTGCTTGCCATCGGCGCACGCAGCTCGTATCCGGCTCCGATGCTGAAGGCATGGCCTCTGCCCATATCCACGTTCAGGCTTCCCTTTACGCCACCGTCCAGGAAGTTGGCTGTGCCGCTCTTGCCCTGGCTGTTGTTCGGTGCCATACCGTTGCGCATGTAGCCGCGGCGGTTCATGCCGGTATATCCGATACGTCCGCTCAGCATCGCCTTCATGTTGTAGAATTCGGCTGTATAGGTGCTCCATGCGTTTGCCTTGTTTACGTCGATGCGATAGTCGTAACCGAACTTGTCGCCCTCGTAAACCAGCTTGCCTGTGTTGTTAGGGCCGGCTGTGTTCAGGTCGTACTGTACACGTGGGTCGGTCTTAGGATAATCGCCCAGGGCATAGGTGTTGATGTTGTGGAAGATGGCACCGCCCAGCATGTCTTCCAGTGTCTGATAGTGCTGGTTGGTACTCTTTCCGAGCATGATACCCGTAGCCAGGTTCGATTTCTTGGTCAGCTTGGTGTTCAGCACGGACGACAGGCTCAGGGTGAGGTTGTCGTTGTGCTTAGCCTGAACATAGTATAGCAGATCCTGTCCGTTCTTGGCTGCCTGCTGGTTGGCATAGTACAGGCGGTCCCAGTTAATCTGTCGGTTCTGCTTGCTTGCCTGCCAGTAGTTTACGGCGTTGTTCCAGTTTTCCCAGGTATACATGTTGTTGCCGTTCTTGTAGTCGCCCCATACATAGTAGTTGGCTGATGGCATGTTCTTCCAGTAGTCTGGCTGCGGATTCTCTGCGTTGTTGTAGTTGAGCTTGGTGCTCTTGTACATAGAGTATTTTCCGAACACCGATGTGGTGAGCTTCATCTGGTCGTTGATTTCCCAGTCCCATGTCGCGATAGCCGAAGGGGCAAAGTCGTTCACTACGCGTGAGTTTCTCTTGTGTCCGTTCTGGTATCCCCAGTATGGGTTATACTGGTAGTCGTTCGCCAGCCAGTAAGCCTCGTCGGTAGATGCGCCCTGGGTGCTTCTTTCTGTCGGGTTACCCCATGTAGAGAAGCTCAGCGAGTGACCGTTCATCCACTTCTTCTGCACGCTGAAGAAATAGGAGAGGGCGTTGTAGATGGTTCCCTCTACGTATCCCTGGTTAGCCCAGCGGTAGGTGAGACCGGCTGTTATCGCCCATCCCTTCTCGTTGAATCCGCTGGAGTAGGAGTAGAGTCCGCGCAGGGTATAGTTGCGGTTGGCAACACCTACGCTTGCATACTGTCCTTCCTGCATGCTTCCGGCACGGAAATCATAGTTGTTGGAGCCTGCCATGCCCGTCATCGAATAGCCGTTGGCTTCGAAAGGCAGGGCGAAGTCTACGTTCCTGGAGAATCGGTTCAATCCACCGATGTTGGAGAAACGGAACTGTCCGGTCTCCATATCGTTCATGGAAGCACCATTGATATAGACATCGTTGTACTTCTGGTTGAAGGCACGGTAGCGGAAACGTGCTGGCGAGAACAGGTAACCTGCCTGGCTCGCGTATACGTTGCTGGTAGAATTGAGGATGGTGACATTGGATGACATGTCATCGTCCTCGCCCAACTGTGCCTCGGAGAAGGTGAAAGCATTCTCGTCAAGTCCCTGTGCTACGTTCTGGTCAGTCTTTTCGTTCTGAGCCATAGCTAATGAACACGAGAAGAGCGCTAACATTGCTAAGTTTACTTTCTTCTGCATAGTTTATATGTTTTAAATATTAATAGATCGGCAACAGTGATTTCTTTGAGCAGTGATGATATATTTATAGTCCCGTTGGATTTTGTTTAGGTAAACTGTAAGGGGGACTTATCATGGTTTCTGGTCTTGTGTCTTCTGTCCCGATCAAAAATAATTATTAGTGCTGCAAAGTAACAAAAAATTTTTTTAAAAGAGAAGTTATTTATGTTAAAAATGCATGAAAACTGAAAAATTATTCGTTTTTATGGAGATATTTCCGGTTTTTTAGGTATCTTTGCTGCGTATTTCCTTATGAATTTAAGAAATACATATATAATAAGGTATACATTAATAATTAATATTGTATGAGAAAACAATTGCTCTTGCTGGCTGCCCTCCTCATGATAGGGCTGGGCGCTACAGCACAGAAAAAGAAGTCGCAGACTTCAGGCAACAGGCAGTTTCAAGTGTATGCTGTAGGTTTCTACAATCAGGAGAACCTCTTCGATACCTGTCATGATGCCGGTAAGAATGATTATGAGTATCTCCCTGCTAAGGGATGGAATGGTATGAAATATACCAATAAACTCAAGAATATGTCGCGTGCACTTGCCGACATGGGTACCGATGTGCTGCCTAACGTGGGCTGTGCCTTCATCGGTCTGTCTGAGGTTGAAAATGCCAACGTGCTGAAAGATCTCACCGCACAGCCACCTCTCAAGGCAAGAAACATGCAGTTCTGCCATATCGAGGGTCCCGATAAGCGAGGCATCGACTGTGCGCTGCTCTATAATCCGGCGCTCTTCACGGTTAAGAATACCCGGCTGGTGCCTTATGTACAGGAGTTTGCCAAGGATTCTGCCTTCATGACCCGTGGTTTCCTCACCGTTCGGGGTGAACTGGCAGGCGAGGATGTGGCTGTCATCGTATGCCACTGGCCAAGCCGTTTCTCCGTTTCGTTCTATCGCGAGAGCGGAGCGCGCCAGACCAAGGCTGTGAAAGACAGTCTGCTCCGTCTGAACCCTGAGATGAAGGTGTTTGTGATGGGCGATATGAACGATGATCCTACCAACGCCAGCATGCACAAGGTGCTGAAGGCGAAGGCTGAAATCAGCGAGGTGGGTGCCGATGATATGTACAATCCATGGTACAACATTCTGGCTAAGGAGGGCAAGGGAACCTTGTTTTATAGCGGTTCGTGGAATCTCTTCGACCAGATTGTCATCACGCCTAATCTCCTGAATAAGGATAGTAAGAACAAGGACTACAGCTCTCTGAAGTTCTGGAAGAATCACATCTTCCGCCGCGATTACCTCATCCAGCAGGAAGGTCAGTACAAGGGTGCTCCTTTGCGTACCAAGGCAGGCGGCAGATGGCTCAACGGCTACAGCGATCACCTGCCGGTAGTGATGTACCTGGTGAAGGAAAAGAAGTAGAAATGGTTGAAAATCATCCTTTTGAGCCGTGGCTGCCAGAGAATGCGCGGCTGCTGATGCTCGGCACGTTTCCGCCTGCAGAGAAGCGGTGGTGCATGCCCTGGTATTATCCCAACTTCCAGAATGATATGTGGAGGATATTCGGGATTATCTACTTCCAGGATAAGTTCCATTTCGTGGATGTAGAGAAGAAGACCTACCGCCTCGATGCTATTAAGAAATTTCTCGGGGAGAAGGGCGTCGCCATTTATGATACCGCACAGCAGGTGATACGCACCAAGAATACGGCATCCGATAAGGATCTGCAGATCGTGCAGCCCGCCAATCTCGACGGCATGCTCCGCCAGCTGCCCCATTGCAGGGCGGTGCTCACAGCCGGCCAGCTTGCCACGAAGGTATTTTCAGAACACTTCGGCATCAAGGAAAAGCCTGAGATGGGAGGTTATGCAGAATTCCAGTTCGAGGGCCGCAGACTCCGTCTGTACCGCATGCCCTCCAGTTCCCGTGCCTATCCTATGGCAGTGGAGAAGAAGGCTGAATTCTACCGCAAGATGTTTGATGAAATCTTATAGAAAGAAGAAAGAATATGAAAGATAAAGTGACCGTTATTGGCATTGCGGGAGGTACAGGCTCCGGCAAGACTACTGTGGTGAAGAAACTCGTAGAAGTGCTGCCGCCTCATTATGTGGCTGTGGTGCCCCTCGATTCATATTATAACGATACCTCGCAGATGACCGAGGAAGAACGTCATCAGATCAACTTCGACCACCCGTCGGCATTCGATTGGAAGCTTTTGCACCAGCAGCTCGCTGATCTGCGTGCTGGCAAGGCGATAGAGCAACCCACCTATAGTTATATCAAATGCAACCGTGAACCGGAAACGGTTCACGTTGACCCCAAACCGGTTGTGATTATCGAAGGTATCATGACGCTGGTGGACAAGAAGTTGAGAGACCTGATGGACCTGAAGGTGTTCGTGGATACCGATGCTGATGAGCGCCTGATACGCAACATTCAGCGTGATACCATCGACAGGGGTCGCACCGTATCGATGGTGGTAGACCGATACCTCAAGGTCCTGAAGCCGATGCACGAGCAGTTTATCGAACCCACCAAGCGCTATGCTGACATCATCATTCCGCAAGGTGGCGAAAACCTCAAGGGCATCGGTATCCTCTGCAAGTATGTAGAGGGACTGATAGAGAAATAAAAATATTTTTGCTCAAGCATTGCATTTCTTTAATGCAACAAAGTTTAATTAGGAAACAGGGCGGCCTTCTTCGTGAAAAGAGGTCCGCCCGCTTTGTTTTTATCCCGGTCGGGCTATTCAAGTAGTTCTGTCAGCGAATTCAGCCGTCTCAGTTAGCTGATTCAGCCGTCTCAATAAGCCTACGGATACGTCTGCACTAGCCGACGCAGTAATATCCGTGCCCCGACGCAGTAATATCCGTACCCCGACGCAGTAATATCTGTAACCCGACGCAGTAATATCTGTATCCCGACGCAGTAATATCTGTATCCCGACGCAGTAATATCTGTATCCCGACGCAGTAATATCTGTATCCCGACGCAGTAATATCTGTACCCCGACGCAGTAATATCCGTACCTCGATGCAGTAATATCCGTGAGTCAGCGCAGCACAACGTGTGGTCCGTTTTCGCCAGGTCCCATAACCATATTCTGCAAAGATCTTCTTGCTTTTTGCAAGAAGATAAGCTGAAAAACGTGATAGATGAAGGCTATTAGTGATGGATAGCGTGATGGATATTGTAAACATTTTATCCATCCATCACGCTTTCCTAAATAGATAATTCTCTTATTATCAGGTGATTAACATTTTGAAAAGAGAAAAAGTGAGGGATGTGAGGGATAAAACTTAAAAGATTATTCCTCTTCCTCCTTCTCAAAAGCCTCTACGAAAGGCTGGTGGAAACCCTGGAAGATGCGGAGATACTCGGCTCGCACCTCATCACTCTCCTCAAAAAGATTCAACTCGCCACGCTTGTGAGCCTTCAGCATACTGCTGTAACGGCGAATCTTACGCTTGTAGTTCCTTGCCATCAACGCATCTGCCTGAACAGGATTCTGACTGACATACGAAAAGGCACAAAGCTGCTTCATGAACATGTCGAACACCGGATTGTCATGACTCCAGTCGTCCTCACTCAGCCAGAACCACTGGAAATGATACTTCTGCTCCAGTGCCATCAGATGCTGCCCCAGCTCGTCAATCTCCATGCCCTTCTGCATCTGCTCCTCAGCAAACGCTACCAGAGATGCCGCATCTACATTCAACTCAACCTCGTGAGACAGCGTGGTGCCCTCAATCTGAATGCGCCAACGGTGATTCCTGTTCTTGATGAGCGCAGAATTAGTGTTCATCAGCAACTCAGAAAGCTTGCCCTCGGTAGGAATCTGATCTACTACCGAAAGACGGTCGCGCTGGTTGCGAACCACCAGCTGATGGTCCTCATGGCGCAATACACACATGTAAACCAGCCTGTTGCTGTCGAGCTGAAGGGTGAAACGGTCGTTGTTGTCATCGCCCACAAATTCGTAGGTGTAGTCATCAACCTTATCCTGCGGAATGCTCAGCTCGCCATGCACCTTGTTGCCCTCGGCATCGTAGAGCGAGAAACCGATATAAGGAATCTGAAGGCGGAGGACAACCGGATTGCCCCCATCCTCTGGAATCAGAGTAACAGCCAGTCCGTCATCGCCGAAATCATCCTTGCGGCATACGAATCCGTCATCCGTCTTCTCAGCCTTCTCCACCTTCACCTCGCCGTGGCGCCACCAGAAATCGAAGGTGATGGTCTGGTCGTCCTCAGCGGCTACACGGATGAAATCCTCGATGTCCTGACCCAGGTAAATCACCTTGGCAGGCTCAATCTCCTCATCGTCATCGCCCAGCGCTCGTACCCACATCTCGCCCGGAACAGGATCATCTTCCCATTCGGCATCAGCAGGGGCTGCAGTAGATTTGAAAACGAGGAAAACCATTCTTTCTTCTTCCCTCGTGCCATCTTCGCGGCACGTGAAGCACTTCGCCTCCTTAGGGATGAAGAATGGGGTTAACAGGTACGGGTTTTTGCATAATGCGGTATACTCTACCTCGGTCCATGCCGGGAGAGCGTGTGTATTTGTCTTGTCTGTCATATTCTCTTGTTGCATATAATTCTTGAGTTGGTCCTATTTCTTTTCATCATCCGGCGTGTGTGGCAGGACGAGGGGGATGTTGATCCCAAAAAACGGTTGCAAAGGTAATGCAAAATCGAGACACTACAAAATATATCACCTATTTTTTTAATTATTTTACGATTCAATATTTGGTGCTTCCAAAAAATAGTTGTAGTTTTGCATCTGAAATAATGAATAGAAAGATGAAAGTCAAGACAATACTTACACTGGCGCTAGCCGCCACAACCCTCGCAGCATGTCACAGGGGAAAGAAACCACCACGTATGGACAATTCGAAACTCGCCATCAGCCTCTCGAAACCGGCAAAGGGCGACAGGGCTATCTACGGACTTGCCTGCCTGGGCTGCTCGGATACCGCGCTGGTGCTGCTGCCCAACGGAGGCGGCGACCCCGTGAGATACAACATTCTGGATGCCACTCGCAACCATCAGGTGTTTGGAGATATAGAGGTGGGCGACTGGGTTTGCGTGATGCCATGCGAGGAGAAGGATGAGAAGAACCGTGCCGACATGGTGATAGACCTGGACCAGCTGAAGGCCACCTGGACCTATCCGGTGATGCCGAAGCTGCGCGATGTATCGCATCTGAGCAAGCGCCAGCAGGCGAGAATCCTTGCCAATATGCCCGACAGCATCGTAGAAACCTATATGGTGCCGCGCCAGTATGGCTTCACCCTGAAGCGCATGAGCGAGGCGATGGCCGTGGGCAGGGTAATGATAAACAAAGATGTGGACGACGACAGCCCGGTAGAATATCCTGCCGTGCCTCAGTATACGGAATGGCATGCCTATAACGGCAAACTGATTCTGGTGCAGGGCCACCGCGAGCTGGATGGCGTGGTGATCAATGAGAAGACGAAGCGCGATACCTTCACCTTTGTATATATGAAGGGCGACAGTCTGGCTCTCTCTGATCGAGAGGGCCGCATCCAGGGTTTCCACCGCTCGCTCAATGCGATGAAGGCCAACGCCAAGGCCCATGCTGCAGCCGAGAAGCTGAACAGCAAGATGAAGAAGGAAATATTGAAGTAAATTACATAATAAATATAAAAAAAGAGGCGAATAGGACGATTTCTCGATTTTTTTGTCTAATTTTGCACCTTGGAATTTAATTCATACATCGAATAAAAAAGAAAAAACAAGAATAATGAAGAAGAAAATTCAGTTCAGTCTCGTTTATCGAGACATGTGGCAGAGCTCTGGTAAGTTCCAGCCACGCAAGGATCAGTTGGCTAAAATTGCTCCAGTTATCATCGAAATGGGATGCTTTAGCCGTGTAGAAACTAACGGCGGTGCCTTCGAACAGGTAAACCTCCTGGCAGGTGAAAACCCTAACGATGCCGTACGCGCATTCTGCAAACCTTTCAACGAGGTGGGTATCAAGACTCACATGCTCGACCGCGGATTGAACGCTCTTCGTATGTATCCGGTGCCTGACGACGTGCGCGCCCTTATGTATAAGGTAAAGGCTAAGCAGGGTACAAACATCACACGTATCTTCGACGGACTGAATGATGTGCGCAACATCATTCCTTCTATCAAATGGGCTAAGGAGGGCGGCATGACTCCACAGTGTGCACTCTGTATCACCAACTCTCCTGTTCATACCTTGGAATATTACATGAACATCGCCGACCAGCTCATCGCTGCCGGTGCAGAGGAAATCTGCTTGAAGGATATGGCAGGTATCGGCCAGCCAGCATTCCTCGGCAAGCTCACCAAGATGATTAAGGATAAGTATCCACAGATCATCATCCAGTATCACGGCCACTCAGGTCCAGGTCTCTCTATGGCTTCTATCCTCGAGGTATGCAACAACGGTGCCGACATCATCGATACAGCCATCGAGCCACTGTCATGGGGTAAGGTTCACCCAGACGTAATCTCAGTTATCAGCATGCTGAAGAACGAGGGCTTCGAGGTGCCAGAAATCAACATGAGCGCTTATATGAAGGCGCGTGCCATGACTCAGGAGTTCATCGACGAGTGGCTCGGCTACTTCATCAACCCAGGTAACAAGATCATGTCTTCACTCCTGTTAGGTTGCGGTCTCCCAGGCGGTATGATGGGAAGTATGATGGCAGACCTCGGCGGTATGCGCCAGACCATCAACAATATCCGCAAGAAGAAGGGTGAGGAAGAGTTGTCTATGGACGACCTCCTGATCAAGCTCTTCGACGAGGTAGAGTATGTATGGCCACGCGTAGGTTACCCTCCATTGGTAACACCATTCAGCCAGTATGTAAAGAACATCTCACTGATGAACCTCCTCACCATGGAGCAGGGCAAGGGCCGCTTCGTAATGATGGACGACTCTATGTGGGGTATGATTCTCGGTAAGAGCGGTAAGATTCCTGGAACTATCGACCCAGAACTCGTAGAGCTCGCCAAGAAGCAGGGCCGTGAGTTTACAGATGTTGATGCACACACATTGCTCACCAACGCCCTCGACGACTTCAAGAAGGAGATGGACGAGAACGGCTGGGATTACGGTCAGGACGACGAGGAACTCTTCGAGCTCGCTATGCACCCAGAGCAGTATCGCAACTACAAGAGCGGACAGGCAAAGAAGAACTTCCTTGCCGACCTTCAGAAGGCAAAGGATGCCAAGCTCGGTACAACCCTTACACCTGCACAGCTTGCAGAGTTCAAGCACGCCAAGGCAGATGCCATCGTGGCACCAGTAGCCGGCCAGCTCTTCTGGGAATTCCAGGGCGAGGGCGAGTGCCAGCCAGCTGTAGAGCCATACATCGGCAAGGAATATAAAGAAGGTGATGCCTTCTGCTATATCCAGGCTCCTTGGGGCGAGTTTGAAACCATCCCAGCTGCATTGGGCGGCAAGCTCGTAGAAATCAATGCCAAGCAGGGCAGCAAGGTGCGCAAGGGCGATGTTATCGCTTACATCGAGCGCGATGCGGAGTAAATATAATAGAAATGAATTATCAAGCTATTATTGATAAGTATTATCCTGAGGATAATGAGCTTCGGCATATCCTCATCACACATAGCCAATCTGTAGCGCGAAAAGCGCTACAGATTGTTTCGTATCATCCCGAATTGCAACTCGATGCCCAGTTTATCGAAGAAGCAGCTATGCTCCACGACCTCGGCATCTTCATGACCGATGCCCCAGGCATACAGTGTTTCGGCTCGCAGCCCTACATCTGCCATGGACGACTGGGAGCAGAAATCCTGCGCAAGGAAGGATATGAGCGACATGCCCGCGTATGTGAGCGCCATACCGGTGCAGGCATTACAGAGGCACAGATCATAGCACAGAACCTGCCCCTGCCACATCAGGATTTCCTGCCAGAAACCATGGAGGAGAAGGTGATTTGCTACGCTGATAAATTCTTCAGCAAAACTCACCTCGACCGGGAAAAAACAATTGAGAAAGCAGAAAAAAGTCTCATGAAGTTCGGAGAGGAAGGAGTAAAACGCTTCCAGCAATGGGAACGCATGTTTGAATAGAATTCTAATTTATTGAATGAGAAAACAATCGACGATAGCTATGCTGCTGCTCGCTGCCATCTCCTGTATGATGGTGGCTAACCCAGGTACGCCCGATTCGAAAAAGAAAAAGAAGAAAACTGAGAAGACGGAAACCGTGGACAGCGTGGGAGACAGTGTGTTCGTAGACTCGCTGGGCAACGAAATAAAGCCCAAGTTGAAACAGGCTGACGACACCACGCAGATGGACTCGCTGCAGAAAGCTATATGGAAACATAATAAAGTGGTGGATGACAGTATCCGCCTCGACAGTATCGCCAGAAAGAAACAGGGTGGAGTAGACGCACCGGTTAACTATCAGGCGGACGACTCTCTCGTATACGATGCCAAGAACAAAGTGGCATATCTCTATGGTAACTCCAACGTGAAGTATACCAACATGGACCTCAGCTCCGACCGCATCTCCATGGATATGGACAAGAGCAACGTGAAGGCGATGGGTACACCCGACAGTACGGCGGAGGGAGGCATCAAGGGCAAACCTGTCTTCAAGATGGGTAGCGATACCTACGATACCGATACCATCAAATTCAACTTCAAGAGCAAGAAGGCCCTTATTAATAATGTATATACAGAACAGGAAGACGGATTCTTGACCGGTATGAAGTCGAAACGCGACTCATCGGGAGTCATCTATCTGCAGCACGGCAGGTATACCACCTGCGATGATCCGCATCCCGATTTCTACATCTCGCTCTCCCGAGCCAAGGTAAGACCGGGCAAGGATGTAGTCTTCGGACCAGCCTATCTCGTGGTGTGCGATGTGCCTATGCCGCTTGCCATCCCTTACGGCTTCTTCCCGTTCACCAAGAGCTACAGCAGCGGTTTCATCATGCCAACCTACGGCGATGAAACGGCACGAGGATTCTATCTCAGAGATGGCGGATATTATTTCGCCATGAACGATAAATGGGACCTGAAACTGCTGGGCGAGATTTATACCAAGGGATCGTGGGGACTCTCGGCAGCCAGCAACTACCGAAAGAGATACAAATACTCGGGTTCCTTCTTCTTCAGTTACCAGGATACGAAGAACGGCGACAAGGGAATGCCAGACTTTACCGAGCAGGAGAGCTTCAAACTGCAATGGAGCCACCGCCAGGACAGCAAGGCAAACCCATATAGTTCGCTTTCGGCAAGTGTGAACTTCGCCACATCGAGCTACGAACGCAACAACCTCAATTCGCTCTACAATCCGCAGACGATGACGCAGAGTACGCGAACCTCATCTGTTAACTGGAGCACCTCGTTCTCAAGCATCGGTATGACGCTCAGTTCCACCGCCAACCTCTCGCAGAACATGCGCGATTCATCTATCGCCATGACGCTGCCCGACCTCAACATCAGCATCTCCCGCTTCTATCCGTTCAGAAGAAAGAAGATGGTGGGCGATGAGAAATGGTACGAGAAGATAGCCATGAGCTATACGGGACACATCTCTAACAGCATCAATACCAAAGAGGATAAGCTGATGCACAGTTCCCTCATCAAGGACTGGAGAAACGGATGGCAGCATCAGATACCGGTGAGCGCTACATTCACGCTCTTCAAGTATCTCAACGTGAACCCATCGTTCAATTTCACCGACCGTATGTATACCAACAAGGTGGAGAGATCATGGGATGAAGCCAGCCAGACGGAGAAATGTGATACCATCTACGGTTTCAACAACGTGTATAACTGGAACATGAGCGTAGGTCTCTCTACCAAACTCTATGGTTTCTACATACCAAGCCGCAAGCTCTTCGGAGATAAGATACAGGCTGTGCGCCACGTGTTTACGCCTACGGTTAACTTCAGTTATGCCCCAGACTTCGGAGCTTCAAGTTACGGTTACTGGGACACCTACCAGAAGACCGATGCTGACGGAAACGTATCGCTGGTGAGCTATTCGAAGTATGCCAACGCCCTCTACGGTGCGCCGGGCAAGGGTAAGAGCGGTAACATCTCGTTCACCCTGGGCAACAACATCGAGATGAAGGTGAAGAGCGACAAGGACTCTACCGGATACAAGAAACTCAGTATCATCGATGCGTTCGACATCAACATGAGCTACAATACCGCAGCCAAGGTTCGTCCTTGGAGCGATATGAACATCAACCTCAGACTGAAGTGGTGGAAGAACTATACCTTCAACATGAACGCCGTGTTTGCCACCTATGCCTACGAGCTGGACGACCAGAACAATGTTTATGTAGGTACCCATACGGAGTGGGGCAAGGGCAGGTTCGGACGATTCCAGGGTATGTCGCAGAACTTCTCGTTCACACTGAATCCGGAGAAGCTGAAGAAACTCTTTGGCGGGGGCGATGATGAGGACGACAAGAACAGCAAGCGCAATGATGACGACGATGATGAAGGTATGGATACCGACATCGAGAGCAACGTAGACGACAGTCTGGAGAAGGGTAAGACGGCTGCCAAGAAGGGCGGCAAGGCTGAAACGGATTCAGATGGTTATATGGCGTTCAAGATGCCATGGTCGCTGACCTTCGGTTACGGTGTAACGATGCGCGAGGATACCCGAAGAGAGAAGTTCAATGAGAAGACGATGCGCTATGCATATAAGTTTACTCAGACTCTGAACATGAGTGGTAACGTAAGAATCAGTGATGGCTGGAACATCAGTTTCTCATCCGGTTATGATTTTGACAACCTCAAGATCAGTATGACCACCGCCAGTCTGGCTCGTGATCTTCACTGTTTTAACATGAGCTGTTCTGTGGTTCTCGCTCCATATACGAGCTACAACTTCACCTTCCGTTGTAACGCAGCCACCCTGACGGATGCGCTGAAATATGACAAGAGAAGCGGTTATTCCAACGCTGTACAATGGTACTAGTGAAAGTTAATAGTTTATAGTTAACAGTTAATAGAGCTTTTCAGCTTATAGATAAAACCAAAAAAAACAGGCAAAATCATTTTGCCTGTTTTTTTTGGTTTTATCTATATTACTTTTTTACCCTTTTACCCTTTTACTTTTTTACCTTTAAAAGCCTTTTTTTCGCCTCCGGGTGCTCAGGATAAAGGGTGAGGGCCTTGTGGTAATTCATGATGGCAGCCTCTTTCATGCCCTCTTTTTCGCACTCCTTCCCCATAATCACATACTCCGTGGCAAGGCGCTTGAGGAACTTCTGCTGCTTCTCCTTCTCTTCATCCTTCTTTCTTATTTCTTCGCGCAACCGCTCGTTCTCTGCCTGAAGCTCGTTCACCCTGTTCAGCTTTTTGCGGATGAAACGCTTGGCAAGCGGCTGCTCGATGTCATAACGACTGTGGATGGCAAGGAAGAAGTTGTCGAGAGCCGACTGCATATCGCCCCTGTCAAAGGCCTTGACGGCATCATGATACTGCTTGTCGGCCTTACTCTGGGTAAGCGCAGTGTTGATGGTGCTCTGGTCGTTGTAATGACGGGCAAACTGCTTGACATCATTGCGCACGAAAACATCACTCTGACGCAACGGCTCCTGAAGACTGATGCCCTCGAGACTGGTGCAGCGGGACAAGGCAACATACGTCTGTCCGCCCGCAAAGACACCACCCGTGAAATCAATCTTCACCTGGTTGAAGGTGAGGCCCTGGCTCTTATGAACCGTTATCGCCCAAGCCAGACGGATGGGATACTGCTCGTATCTGCCAATCTCTTCCTCCTCAATCTTCTTCTCAACCTCATTGAAATGGTATCTCATGTTGCTCCATGCCGCAGGCTCCACCATCACATCCTTGCCTTCCTCGGTGCGCACATAAATCTTGGCATCCTCATCCTCGTCAAAACCGATGATGGTGCCCAGCGTACCATTCACCCACTGATGCTCGATATCATTCTTGATGAAGATAACCTGAGCCCCCGTCTTGAGGTAAAGTTCGATAGGGGTAGGGAGACTGCTCTCCGGAAACTCGCCCTGTATGTGGCCACGGAAGAGGCAAGGCTCTCCCGGAAGACGCTGGAGCTGGCTGTCGTTGATGTAATCTACCGTATCGCGGCGTGTAGAGAGGGTGATGGCAAGTTTGGAATCGCTCTCATCGAGCTGGGCTCCCACGCGCTGGTTGAGGCGCTGGAGATCCTGCATGGGCACCTGAGACGTGCGGATATGGTCGAGGATGCTGATGAAAACGGGATCGCTCTGACGGTATACCTTCTTGAGTTCGATGCTCACGAGCTTGAAGTATTCGAACACCTTGGCATCGAAGAAGAAACTGCTGCGGTAGAAGGGACTGAGCAGACGACGGTCGTCTTCCCTCACCACAGGTTCCAGCTGGAAGATATCGCCCACCAGAAGCAGCTGCTTGCCCCCGAAAGGCTCTCGCATGTTGCGGCAATATACCCGCAATACCTTGTCCAGGAAATCGATGATATCGGCACGAACCATACTGATCTCATCGATGATGATGAGCTCTACCTCGCGTATAATCTTTATCTTCTCTGAATTATACTTCAGGGTGTTGCGGATGTTGCGGACGGAATACATGCTGTCGTTGGGCAGCAGCGGGTGGAAAGGAAGCTTGAAAAAGCTGTGGAGCGTGCTTCCTCCGGCGTTGATGGCCGCAATGCCTGTTGGGGCAAGAATGATATGTTTCTTCTTGGTATTGGCGGCTATATAACGTAAGAAAGTAGATTTACCCGTCCCCGCCTTTCCGGTAAGGAAAAGCGAGCGACGGGTAAACTGTATGATTTGGAGTGCATTCTGCAACTCCGGGTTGTCGAGATCAATGTTCATTTTGAGGGAATGTTAAATGTTAAGTGTTAAATGTTAAATTAGGCTTGCGTCCTTGCGCTACGAGTAAGCAAGAATGAAAACTTAACACTTAACATTCAACACTTAACATTATAATTTTAGAGGTCATCGAAGTTGACAGGCTGCTCCGTTGGCTTGGCCTTCTTCTTCTCTTTCTTTTCTTCTGTGGTGGCTGTACCGGTGGCAGATTCGCTTTCAGCCTTCTTGGCAGGAACCTCGCGGATGATAGGGTTGCCTTCGTCATCGAGAACGATCTCTTCCTGGAAGGCGGTACTGTCTACCTTGGTGGTATCTACCTTTGGCTTTGGTGCATAGCTTGCACAGATGTACATATCGCGGGTGATATCGCTGTCCTGTGGCTTGTCAAACTTGCCGTGATACTGCTGGAAGGCTGGGTCGCCAAAGACACTCTGGAGGAAGTAACCGCACACAGGAAGAGCGGTTCTGGCTCCCTGACCCAAGGCTCCGGTGCGGAAGTGGAGACAGCGGTATTCGCCTCCTACCCAGGCACCAACTACGAGCTTAGGGCTCACACACATGAACCAGGCATCGGAGTGGTTATTGGTGGTACCTGTCTTGCCACCGAACTCAGTATCACGGTAGTTGCCTACATAGCCCCAGAGACTCTGGGATGTACCTCCCGGCTCCTTCATACCGCCCTGTAAGAGCTGCTGCATGAGGAAGGCACTCTTGTAAGGTATCACCTGCTCGGAATCGGTAGGACCCTCGTAAACCACCTTACCGTCGTGGTCTACAATCTTGGTAACCAATACCGGATCGTGGTGCTTGCCATTGTTGGCAATGGTGCTGTAGGCGCATGCCATCTCCAGGAGGTTGACATCGCTGGAACCGAGGGCGAGAGAAGGGGTGTCATCCAACGGACTGTTGATACCCATCTTCTTAGCTGTCTCGATGATGCGCTTGATGCCCATCTCCTGTCCTAATCTTACAGCCACAGAGTTGATACTCTTGGCAAAGGCACTCTTCAATGGGATGCTGTCGCCCGAGAACGAACCGTTGGCATTGGATGGACGCCAGGTGGTCATCTCGTGCTTCTTCTTATCGTATACCTCCATAGAGATATATTCGTCGCGACGCTTGTCACAAGGGGTTAAACCCTGATTCATCGCCTCGGTATAGACAAAGAGCTTGAAGGTAGAACCAGGCTGGCGCTCGGCTGTTACCTTGTCATACTTCCAGTGGTCGAAGTCGATATCGCCCACCCATGCCTTTACTGCTCCGGTCTGTGGCTCCATGGCTACGAAGGCGCAGTGCATGAAGGTGGTCATATACTTGATGGAGTCTTCTGATGTCATGTTCATCGTGATGCTGCCCTTGTCATAATCGAATACCTTAACCGGGTGAACCCACTCCTTATAGTAATAGTTTACTGAGTCGGGATTGTTAGGGAAGCGGGCTATCAATGCCTTGTAGAATGGCTGGCGCTCGGCGATGCCCTGGATGAAGTTTGGTATCACGTTGTGGTTCTCATCCTGCCAAGGATCCTGACCCATCCAGTTGCCTTTGCCTGCCTGGGTACGGCGGATGTTCCAGTGGTTGTTGAAGTTCTGCTGTACCTGTTTCATCTGCTTGCGGGCTGCATCTTCTGCATACTTCTGCATGCGGGTATCGATGGTGGTATAAATCTTCAAACCGCTGGTATAGAGGTCGTAACCTTCGTCTTTACACCAGTCTTTCAGGTAGTTGGCTACTGCCTCACGGAAGTATTTAGCCTGTCCGTCGTAGTTTTCTTCTACCTTGAAATCGAGCTTGATAGGCTCATCTTTCAGTTCATTGTATCTGTCTTTTGAGAGATCGCCATGTGTCACCATATTATATAATACGGTGTTGCGGCGTGCAAGACTGTTCTCCGGGTTGGTGCGTGGATTGTAGTAGGTGGTAGCTTTGAGCATGCCCACGAGCACGGCAGCCTGACCGGTGGTCAACTCCTTAGGGGTGGTGTTGAAGTAGGTCTTCGCTGCGGTTTTGATACCATAGGAATTGCTACCGAAATCTACTGTATTGGCATACATGGTGATGATTTCCTTCTTGCTGAACACCGTTTCGAGTTTAACCGCGATGATCCACTCCTTGCTCTTGATGATGAGCAGGCGGAGTACAGGAATCTTGCCCAGCAAACCGGTAGAATATTGCGAACGTACACGGAACATGTTCTTCGCCAGCTGCTGTGTGATGGTAGAAGCACCGCGCCCGTTATGATGGAGGAGTGCATCCTTGGCAGCAGCAAACACGCCGATAGGGTCGATACCGATATGCTTGTAGAATCGTTCATCCTCGGTATCTACCAGTGCCTTGAAGAAATCAGGTGTTACCTCATCATATTCTACCGGAGTACGATTTTCGTTGAAATACTTGCCGATGAGTTTTCCATCAGCCGAATAGATTTCAGAGGCCTCTGAGGTCTGTGGGTCCAGGATGCCTGAGAAATAGCCAGGTGACTTGCCGAAGAGCCATAAGAAGTTGATATCTACTGCGCCCAGATACAAGATGAAGGCGACTATACAACTTGCCAAGGCAACGAGGGTCTTGGTATACCACGCTCTGCCCTGATACAATCCTTTGTACCAGGTACAGAATACGCGAAACTTTTGCCATAACCAGGCAAAGAGAGACTTAATTTTATTCATATATGATGATATAATGATTTCGTTGTTTTACTCTTCGTTCTTCACTTCCTCTACATCCACATAAATCTCCTTTGAATCCTGTTTCTGCTGTTGGTTCTTCAGCCAGATTCTCTTGTTGTTGGAGATTTTAAAGGCGTTGAGTAGCTCTACTACACCATAGATGAGCATACCCCAACCGATGATGAAAAGAGGGGCTGAGGCGATGGCTGAAGGCTTGATGATGGCGAGCAGACCCAACAGAAGGAGAGCTGAAGGGAAGAGCCAGAAGAGGATGCCTACACGTCCCATCTTGGCTGCTGAAGCCAGATTCACAAACTGGGTCAATGCTCCCAAAATCAGGATGAATGCCAGGATGAACATCAGCCAGGCGATAAATACCTCAGGCATTAGGGCAAGCAGCAATCCCAGAATAAGACTGCCTACGCTCACAAGCGGGAATTTAGGCATCATACCCATGATAGGCTTGCCGTTGGCATCTGACAGAACCTGCCCCTGCATCTTCTCTGCATTGCGTTTGGCTGCCCAATAACTGGCAAGGGAGATGACACCTGAAAGGAAAAACAAAACACCGATGGCGATGGTTATCCAGGTGACGGTCTGCTCACGATATTGGATGAGCAGGACTCCTACGATGATGGCGCATACTGCGCGGAATATTGAACTGTGTATTACCTTCATACTAAAACTGATTTTGTTATTTCGGGGCAAAGTTACGAAAGAAATCCGAAACTAGCAAGAAGTTTTTTATATAAACTTAAATTATTGCTATATTTAACGCTAATTATTGCTATATTTAACGCAAATTATTTGTTGGTCTCGATAGAAAGCCGTAATTTTGTAAGCAATTTCAGAATCATGATGTCTTGGAAAGAGACTTAGTGAAAGTAAAAACTATGTCTGGAGTATAGACTTAGGAAAAGTAAAAACTCATTTTTGATATAGACGGAAAAAGTAAAGACAATGACAAAATTATATTTGGTGCGCCATGGTGAAACGGTGGATAACAAGGCGCAAATTATGCAGGGACAAACACCGGGAAAACTCAATATGAAAGGTATTGAGCAGGCTGAGGAAGTGGCCAGGAAAATGGAGGGTACGCCTATCGATGTTTTCGTATCGAGCGATCTCTATCGCAGTATACAGACCTGTGAAATTATCGCCGGCTCGCATCCCGTTGTCACCACTCCCTTGCTCAGAGAGCGCGATTGGGGCGATTTTACGGGTAAATTCATCCCTGACCTGCCGAAGGATCCAAAGGATTGGCCGGACAACATAGAGACGCTGGAAAAGATGAAATCAAGAGCCCAGAATTTCCTTACCTGGCTCAAGGTTACTTATCCTGACCAGACCGTTCTTGCTGTGGGGCATGGCATCATCAACAAGGCTATCCAGAGTGTTTATTATAAACGTCCGATGAACCAGATAGAGAAAATGGCGAATGCTGAAGTGAGAGTTCTGATACTTTAAGATAGAAGAACCCTCAAAAAACAAAGACTAATCATAAAGTTCAAAGTTCAAAGTATTAAAGTTCAAAGTATTAAAGATATGAATAAAATTGCTCTTATTACAGGCGCAACAAGCGGTATTGGCGAAGGTTGTGCACGTCGTTTTGCCCGTGGCGGCTATAACCTGATTCTTACAGGTAGAAACACGGGAAAGTTGGAAATCCTGAAGAAAGAACTCGAGGCTGAGGGCGTTGAGGTGCTTGCCTTGGCTTTCGATGTGCGTAACCGTGAAGCTGCCAAGAAAGCGGTGGATTACATCCCTGAGGAGTGGCGCAATGTGGATGTGCTTATCAATAATGCGGGACTCGCACGTGGACTGGAACCTGAATATGAGGGCGATTTTGAAGATTGGGACCAGATGATTGATACCAATATCAAGGGACTCTTAACCATGACGCGCCTGATTGTACCTGGTATGGTAGAACGTAATCATGGGCATGTCATCAATATAGGTAGTGTAGCGGGTGATGCTGCTTATGCGGGAGGTAATGTATATTGTGCTACCAAAGCGGCTGTAAAGGCTATTACAGACGGCTTGCGCATTGATGTGGCACATACGAAAGTGCGTGTTACCAATGTGAAACCGGGTTTGGTTGAAACCAACTTCTCTAACATCCGTTTCCATGGTGACCAGAACCGCGCAGACAACGTTTACCGCGGCATAGAGCCTCTAAATGGCGATGATATAGCTGATGTAGCCTTCTATGCTGCAAGTGCCCCAGAACATGTGCAAATAGCTGAGGTTCTGGTTCTTGCTACGCATCAGGCTAACGGAACCGTGATACACAGAAGCTAGTTAATAGTTTACAGTTAATAGTTAATAGTTTATAGAGGCTGCGCCGTTGAACAAGATTGTCAAAGCGGTTTATGCTATAAACTGTAAACTATTAATTATTAACTATTAATGATGTGGCAAAGCTGATTGATATCTGATTCGAATGTATCTCGATTAATCGCCTTTGCTCGCATTCCAGACTTGTAGTTATAGATGGTCTGGGTGGAGTAATGCAGCAGGGTGGCAATCTCCTGGCTGTCGGTTACACCCAGTCGCATCAGGGCAAAGATGCGAATCTCAGTAGTCAGGTCGTGCGTAGTAGGAACTTCCATTTGACATTCTGGCAGCAGGAGCTTGTTCAACTCAGTAACGAAACCCGGATACAATTCCATGAATGCCTTATCGAACCGGTTGTAGAACATCTGTGATTCCTCTTCTTCCAATTTATGGGTGTTGAGACTCTTCAGCAAATCGGCGGTCTGGTTTGCCTTGATCTTACGGCTTACCAGTTTGCGATAATCTGATAACTTGCTGATATAAGCCGCACTGATGTCCATAAAGAGGCGCATGTAGGTCTCTCGCTTGATATTGGTCTCTATCAGCTGCTGGTTCAGTTCGGTGAGCTGTGCATTCATCTCTTTCTGCTTCTCGTTCTGTTCTTCAATCTCAGCCTTGTTTTTCTTCAGCCTGTTCTTCTGTCGGTTGTTGACTAAGGAGAGAATGAGGATGATGACCAGTGCTACGCTTACACCAATGAACCCCCAAAGAAAGCGGGTACGAGAGCGCTCGGCAGCCTGTTGGTTGGCTGAAGCGATGACTGGAAGGATGTTGGAAATCTCTATCATGCGCAATTGGTTGTTGAAGAACTGTGCATCTTCCATCGTGTGCTGGATATATTTGGCAGCTCTCTTACTGTTGCTTGCATCCTTTTTAAAGAGGTAGTAGGCTAGCTTTTGAAGCGCAACAGTTTCTTTGAGTTGGCACAATCCATCGCTCACGGATGCCTCTACGAGAAATTCCTCGTAAAGGTCGAATTTGCCGTTTTTTTTGTAATATCTGGCTATACCATAAGCTGACATGGCATGGATACGGGATTTGGCTGGCGACATCTTCAGTGCCTTCTGATAATGGTTGAGCGATTCCTTGCTGGTAGGGTTGTTGAAATAGGCGTATTCGCCCATGAGATACTGATAGTAGGCAGATTTCTTACTGTTTTCGTTAAAACTCTGTATCAGGAGGGTCAAATAATGCTTCTTCTGGGCATGGAATTCTTCGGCGTAATCAGAGTTCTTTGCGTATGATGCCCAATAATTATAGAGCCAGGTGAAGGTGAAGTAATAGTATTGCTTCAACTGGTATGGCATCTCGTCGGGATTGAGCGATTGGAGTAAGTTTTCTGCTTTGTCATAAAACCCCCTTACCGAGAGTATGGATGCCTGGTTTATCTGGTTGCGTAAAATATAATAGGTGTTATGACATTTTTCTGCCAATTCAAGCCCCTGTTTCATATATGCGTATGCTGAGTCGTAGCGATAAGCACTATAGGCATGATATATGCTGTCAAGAAACAATAGTCGGGTTTGGTCGTCTTCAGCTTCATAAGCTTGCCGCTTCAGATGTTTCAATTCCTTTTCCTTGATTCCCTGATAATATTGGTCGTTTTCAATCATCTTGTCAATACGATCCAATAAAGTCTTCTCGTCCGTTTTGCCTTGAGCAGCCAATGGCATAGTAAGCAAAAGAAGTAAATATATAAGTAGTTTCATCTTTAATGTTTCTTTATAATTATAACAAAATCGTCTTTTAAATGTTATTTTCGTCCTTTTGTCCGTTTTATGGTGCAAAGATACAAATTTCCTTTCATATAATACCATTTACTTTAGATAAAAATAGTTAATATATTAAAGCGTCTGATTCTTAAGGAGTTATCTGTTTCTTTGGTAGACTTATTTTTTACCAAAATACTACTTAGGTATACAACTTTGAAAAAAATGATATAACTTTGCAACCGAAATCAGAAAACAGTAGTTTTTATGGTTTAATTACCACTTCAAGTCTTCTAAAAGTATTTAATGATAAAGAAAATTCCTTTTGTTGATTTAGTATGTTGATTTAAATAGGAAAACAGGTTTAGTTTATATTAGGGAAAAAAGGATTGGTAATAGACTAGGCTACTTGATGATTCAAGTTTGCCCTTAAAGGCAAAGCTTATCTATTATGTTTTAGGGAAAACCGCCATGCTTTTGTGAAAAAGTATGGCGGTCTTTGTTTAATATATGTTAGTTTCTTCTCTTTTCTTTTTCTTTTCTTTGGTCAACTCAAATTATTTTTTTACCTTTGCCACATATTTATATATAGATGAATGGATTTATATATATAGGTAGTAGGAAATAGATTTCGAAAGAAAATATCAGTTTTCTTCATGTGTAGAGGGAAATGGTAAGTAGACTTTAAAATATTATATTGAATAAAATATTAAAACAATGAATATATTAGTAACAGGCGCTAATGGTCAATTGGGACATGAAATGCAAATCTGTGCCCAAAAAAGCAATCACAAGTTTGTCTTCACCGATGTGGCTGAAGGCTATGAAAAACTGGATATCACCAATCTTGACGCTATCCGAGAAAAGGTGAGGGAGAATGATATTCAGGTAATTGTTAACTGCGCTGCTTATACCAACGTAGATAAGGCTGAAACAGATTACGATCTGGCTAATCTGCTCAACAATACTGCTGCGGGAAATTTGGCACAGGCTATGAAGGAGGTAGATGGTACTTTGATTCATGTATCTACCGACTATGTTTTTCAGGGCGATAAGAATATACCTTGCCGTGAAGATTGGGAAACGAATCCTTTGGGGGTATATGGTAAAACGAAACTTGCAGGCGAAAAGAGTATTGAAGCTACTGGATGCAAGCATATCATCATCCGTACAGCATGGCTCTACTCGCAGTGGGGTAAGAACTTCGTGAAAACCATGCAGAGTCTCACGGCAAGCCACGACACCCTGAAGGTGGTCTTCGACCAGGTGGGTACTCCAACTTACGCTGGCGACCTGGCTGCTGTCATCTCACATATCATCGAAACAGACCAGTTGGATAAGACGGGCATCTACCACTTCTCTAATGAGGGTGTCTGCTCTTGGTTTGATTTCGCTAAGATTATCTGCGAACTGAGCGGAAATACTTGCGATATACAGCCTTGCTACAGCGAGGAGTTCCCAAGCCCAGTGAAGCGTCCTCACTTCTCTGTACTTGACAAGAGTAAGCTGAAGCAGACTTTCGGATTCAAGGTGCCATACTGGACTGACAGTTTGAAGAAGTGCATCGCTGAATTGGCGTCAGCAAAATAATTATTAATTATAAATTATTAATTGAAATGAAGAATATCATTATCACGGGCGGTGCTGGTTTCATCGGCTCACACGTAGTAAGACTTTTCGTGAACAAATATCCTGAGTATCACATCATCAACCTCGACAAGTTGACATACGCAGGCAACCTGGCTAACCTCAAGGACATTGAGGACAAGCCTAACTATACTTTCGTTAAGGGCGATATCTGCGATTTCGACCTGATGTTGAAACTGATGCAGGACTACAAGGTGGATGGCATCATCCATCTCGCTGCCGAGAGCCACGTAGATAGAAGTATCAAGGATCCATTCACTTTCGCTCAGACCAACGTGATGGGAACCCTGTCTCTGCTCCAGGCTGCCAAGATTTACTGGGAGAGTCTTCCTGAAGGATACGAGGGCAAGCGCTTCTACCACATCTCTACTGATGAGGTTTACGGTGCCTTGCAGATGACTCACCCTGAGGGCATTCCTGCTCCTTTCACTACCAAGGCATCCAGCGATAAGAACCATGAGGCTTACGGCGAGGAGTTCTTCGTAGAGACAACCAAGTACAATCCTCACTCTCCATATTCTGCATCCAAGGCAAGCTCAGACCACTTCGTCCGTGCTTTTCACGATACATACGGTATGCCTACCATCGTGACCAACTGCTCTAACAACTACGGTCCATACCAGTTCCCAGAGAAGTTGATTCCGTTGTTCATCAACAACATCCGTCATCGCAAGCCATTGCCAGTATATGGTAAGGGTGAGAACGTGCGCGACTGGTTGTATGTAGTAGATCATGCCCGTGCCATCGATATGATTTTCCACAAGGGCAAGATTGCCGAGACTTACAACATCGGCGGTTTCAATGAGTGGAAGAACATCGATATCATCAAGGTGGTTATCAAGACCGTGGATAGATTGCTCGGTCGTCCTGAGGGTGCTGACTTGGATTTGATTACTTATGTAACAGACAGAAAGGGTCACGATATGCGTTACGCCATCGACTCTAGAAAGCTGCAGAAGGAACTCGGCTGGGAGCCATCTCTGCAGTTTGAGGAGGGTATTGAGAAAACCGTAAAATGGTATCTCGATAACCAGGAATGGATGGACAATGTAACCTCTGGTGATTATCAGAAGTATTACGATAATATGTATTCCAATCGATAATAGCTTTTGGAGTAATCGGAACATGTTTCTATTGTAACCGGTGCATGTCTCTATTGTAACCGGTGCAAGAGATTCTGTTTTGTATATTGAATCAGGAGTCCTGTATTTGTTTATAACAGCAAATGCAGGACTTTTGGTTTTATGGCAATTAAAATGCAGTAAATATATTATTATTTCTTAATTTTTTATGCTTTATGTCGAAGAAAACTGAAAACTAGAAAATATTTTTCTATCTTTGCAGCCTTAATGATATATAAAAGAAACAGATATGAAGAAAATAATAATATCAGGCATCGTTATGGCGGTTGCTACCTTGTCGTGCCTTCCCGTTAAGGGACAGGAAAAGGTGGTTCCTTTTAAATATGGTAATATGGACCACTGGGTAATCAGGAATATCAAAGAATCAGGCATTATCGGAGGAAATCAGAAAAAAGTTTATGCCGTTGGACCTAATATGACTATCAATGGTAATATTCCTTATAGCAATAAGGGTGGTTCGCCTTGGGGTTCCTCTAATGTCCTGGCACATGTATCGGGCATCTATAAGACGAATAACTCTGTGTTTCGTGATAAACATGGTAGTGGATATTGTGCCAAACTGGTAACCCATATTGAGAAAGTAAAAGTGCTGGGACTCATCAATATCAAGGTCTTGGCTGCCGGTTCTCTCTTTCTGGGTGATGTTCGTGAACCGATAACAAGTACCAAGGATGGTCCTAAAGCCATCAACTGGGGTATACCATTCACCGCACGTCCTAAGGCTTTGCGCTTTGATTATAAGACATCTCTCCCTCATGCAGCCAATCGTATCAGGCAGAATGGATTTAGCGGAGCCTCTACGGTTGCAGGTCGAGATCATGCTATAGCTGTGCTCTATCTGCAGAAACGGCATGAAGATGCTAAGGGAAATATAACAGCTAAACGTGTGGGTACGATGGTAGTCAGATTCGGAAAGAGTACCGATAGATGGGTGGAAGATGCTACCTATACAATCCATTATGGCGATATCCGCCACATGGCAGGTTATCAGGCTGCTACTATGGGACTGCGATCCACTGACTATGCCCGTAACAGCAAGGGTAAGAGTGTGCCGGTAAAAGAAGTAGGATGGGCGAGTGCTAACGAAAAACCTACTCATCTGATTCTTCAGTTCTCCTCATCCGATGGTGGAGCCTATATCGGAACTCCAGGCAATACCTTGTGGATTGATAATGTAGCATTGGTGTATTAAAATAATAAAATCGACAAAATGAAGCATATTCTGACAATACTTATTATGATGTTGGCATTGGGCAGCTATGCCTCTGAGCCTTCTGTAACCGATAGTATCTCATCTGCAGAGAAGGTGGATACGATGGCTTTACATGCCGGGAAATCATGGGTGAACCGGATTCTTGACTACTTTAATGATTCCAATAAAAACAAGAAGCATAAGCGTTTCGATTTTAGTGTGATAGGTGGCCCTCATTATGCCTCTGATACCAAGTTTGGATTGGGATTGGTGGCAGCAGGACTATACCGTACTGATCCGAATGACAGTATTCTTCCTCCTTCTAATGTCTCGCTTTATGGTGATGTCAGTTCTGTAGGTTTCTACATGTTGGGTGTCCGTGGTAACCATATTGCTGCTAAGGGACGTTATCGCATCGATTATGATCTCCAATTCTATTCTTTCCCGTCAGATTTCTGGGGAATAGGTTATGAGATGGGCGATAACGATGACAATAAGAGTGATATGAAGCGTTGGCAGGCTCAGGCTGAAGTTAGCTTTCTGTTTCGGGTAGCGGATGATTTTTATATCGGACCGATGACGAGTTATGACTATGTAATAGGTAGAAATATTGAACGTCCGGAATTGCTGCAGGGCATGGACCGTCATACATGGAATGTAGGAGCGGGTGTTTCTCTGGTATATGATAACCGGGATAATCTGACGTACCCGCATCGGGGTATCTGTTTGAATATCAATCAGATGTTCAGACCTGGATTTATGGGGAATGATTATGCCTTCAGTACGACGGCATTTCGTTTTGATGCCTATCAGCGACTGGGCAAGGGAACAATTCTAGCCGAGGACTTTAGGGCAAACCTCAACTTCGGTAATCCATCGTGGGGAATGATGGCAGAACTGGGTGGTACTCATTCTATGCGTGGCTATTATGAAGGCCGTTATCGCGATAAGCATTCTCTGGAAGCAACGGTTGAGTTGCGCCAACATGTATGGAGGCGAAATGGTATAGTTGTATGGGCTGGTGCAGGAACCATCTTCCCGAAATTCTCGGCATTGCGCTCTAAACAGATTTTGCCGAATGCCGGTGTAGGTTATCGCTGGGAATTTAAGAAGAATGTGAATGTACGTCTGGATTATGGATTCGGTAAGTCGGGGCAGTCTGGTTTTCTCTTCAATATCAATGAAGCGTTTTAGTAATAATGCTCTTTATGTAGTTTGATAATGCTCTTTAAAGTGTTAATGAAAAAGTAGAATGAACTGTTTTACGGATATATATAAGGATATATATAATAAGGTGGTGTTGCCTATATATAATAAGGTGTCATCGGGCGCATTCCTTTACGGGTATGCTGTGGTAGCATTGTTGTTGCCTAATATAGCTCTGTGCTATACCGAATGTCTGGCTCCTTGGGCTTGTGGTGCCAATGTGTTGCTGCCTTTGGCACTCTACATGTGGTTCTTTTCGTTAACCAGATGCCCGGGTAAGATGATCTGGTGGGCTTTTCTTTTTGTTTTTTTCGCTGCCTTCCAACTGGTATTGCTTTATCTCTTCGGGACGGGAGTGATAGCGGTAGATATGTTTCTGAATCTTGTAACTACCAATCCTGGCGAGGTGAAGGAACTGCTTGGTAATCTGTTGCCTGCTGTGGTGGGTGTTTTTGTGGTTTATCTTCCTTTGCTGGTTCTGGCGATTGTCAATATCAGCAAGAAAGGGATGATAGTGGTTCAACTCCAGCATCGAGTGCGTCGTTGGGCTTTGGAGATAGCTGCTGTCGGTTTATTCTGTCTGCTGGCTTGCTATGTGGCTGTAGATGATTATCGCTTGCGCAACCAGCTTTATCCTGTTAACGTTTGCTATAATCTCTATCTTGCTTTCGAGCGTGATGCGGCTTCAGAGAATTACTGGGAGGCAAGCAGGAATTTCAGGTTTGATGCCAGGAGCGAGCACGATGCTGAGGCTCCCGAGGTGTATGTGATGGTGGTGGGAGAGACGGCGAGAGCCCACAATTTCAGTCTCTATGGCTATCCGCGCGATACCAATCCTTTGCTTTCCAAGACTCCTGGAATCATAGCTTTTCCCGATGCTACAACCCAGAGTAATACTACGCATAAGAGTGTTCCTATGCTCCTGTCGGCTGCATCAGCAGAGGATTTCGAACGTCTCTTTCATGAGAAAGGTATCCTGGCTGCTTTCAGGGAGGCGGGATTTCATACCGTATTTATCAGCAATCAGCTGCCTAATCATTCTTTTATTGATTTCCTTGGCGAACAGGCTGATGAACATTACTTCCTGAAGGAAGGTGCTTCTGCAAAAGATAATCATTATGATAGTGATTTGTTGCAGAAGTTGGATGGGATATTGCCTGCGGCAGATGCTTCTTCATCCAAGCAATACCGTTATCGGAAACTCTTCGTGGTACTTCATACTTATGGTTCTCACTTTAATTACCAGGAGCGCTATCCCCGTAATTTCGCTTTCTTTAAACCTGACAGTAAGAGCGAAGCGAAGCCGGAGAACCGGCGTGACCTGCTGAATGCATACGATAATACCATCCGGTATACCGATTATATCCTGCATGGTATCGTAGAACGTCTGCAGAAATGGGAGAAGACTCAGGCAAGGACGGATGGGGTATATAGCCAACCTACATCAGCGATGCTCTATACCAGCGACCATGGAGAGAATATCTTTGATGATGACCGTCGCCTCTTTCTGCACGCCGCCCCGAAGGCATCTGATTATGAGCTGCATGTTCCTTTCATCATCTGGACTTCAGATGGTTATGGAAAACAATATCCGGGAATACTGAAAACTTTGTCTGGTCATCGTACCCAACAGGTACAGACGAGTCTTTCGGCTTTTCATACGATGTTGGGGATAGGAGGCATCCTGACCCGTTATCGCCAGGATGAATATTCTGTGGCAAGTGAGAAGTATCATCCTGTGAAGTTGTTTTATCTGGATGATCATGATAAAGCGATTCCACAGGAAAATGCCAAATATTAGCATCTGATTTTTAAGCGTAAACGCGCTCTTTGTGTAAAATACATGAAAAGAGTTTTCGTAAATGTCAATTATTTGCGAAAACTCTTTGTCGTATCTATAATTTGCTGTATCTTTGCACCCGGATTTAGATAATAATAAAAATACAGTTGTTATGGAACCAACTCGAAAAATCGAAAAGGTGGGTATGCGCAACCTCCGCATGGAGGATTACGACCAGCTCGCCAAGTCGTTTAAGCGTATTTACGCAGACTCAGATGTATTCTGGACAAAAGAACAGATTAAGAAACTCATTACTATCTTCCCTGAGGGACAGGTGGTTATTATCGTTGATGATAAGATTGTGGGCTGTGCGCTCTCTATCATCGTCAATTATAATATGGTGAAGGGTGATCATACCTATGCTCAGGTTACGGGTAATGAAACCTTCAATACCCACGATCCTAATGGAAACATTCTTTACGGTATCGAGGTATTTATCCACCCTGATTATCGTGGTTTGCGCCTGGCTCGCCGTATGTATGAGTATCGTAAGGAACTCTGCGAGAAGCTCAACTTGAAGGCTATCATGTTTGGCGGTCGTATACCAAACTATCACAAGTATGCCGATAAGATGCGCCCTAAGGAGTATATCGAGCACGTAAGAAACCGTGAGATTTACGACCCGGTTCTTACCTTCCAGCTTTCTAATGATTTCCACGTACGCCGTGTCATCCGCAATTATCTTCCTAGCGATGAGGAGAGCGAACACTGCGCCACCCTCTTACAGTGGGATAACATCTACTATCAGCCACCTACGGATTCTTATGTAGATAGAAAGCCAACTGTGAGAATCGGACTGGTACAATGGCAGATGCGCCCATACGCTTCGGTGGATGACCTCTTCGAACAGGTTGAGTTCTTCGTAGATTCCGTGAGTGATTACAAGAGCGATTTCATTCTCTTCCCTGAGTATTTCAATGCGCCTTTGATGGCTCGTTTCAACGACTTGGGTGAGGCGCAGAGCATCCGAAAGATGGCGCAGTATACCGAAGAAATCCGTGATCGTTTCCGCGAGTTGGCCATCAGTTACAACATCAATATCATCACGGGTAGTATGCCTTATCTTAAGGACGATTCCCTCTATAATGTGGGCTTCCTCTGCCGCAGAGATGGTAGCGTGGATATGTATGAGAAGATTCATGTAACTCCAGATGAGCAGAAGTGCTGGGGATTGAGTGGTGGTAGCCATATCCAGACCTTTGATACCGATTGCGGTAAGATTGGTATCGTCATCTGCTATGATGTGGAGTTCCCTGAGTTGTCAAGATTAATGGCTGAGGATGGCATGCAGATTCTCTTCGTTCCATTCATGACTGATACCCAGAATGCTTACTCCCGAGTAAGAGTCTGTGCACAGGCCCGTGCCATCGAGAACGAGTGCTATGTAGCCATTGCGGGTAGTGTGGGCAACTTGCCACGTGTTCACAACATGGATATCCAGTATGCCCAGAGTGCCGTGTTCACCCCTTGCGACTTTGCTTTCCCTAACGATGGCAAGCGTTCAGAGGCAACACCTAATACTGAGATGATTCTCGTATCAGATGTTGACTTGAATCTCCTGAATGAGCTTCATACCTATGGTGCCGTTCGAAATCTTCGTGACCGTCGCAAGGATCTCTACGAATTGAAACAGAAAAAGTAAGTGAGGAAGAAAACTCAACATTCAACATTTAACACTCAACATTAAATAAAAGTGTATAAGATAGAAATCTCGGAGCGCACGCTCCACTTCAAGCAGCCGGCAGGCACGTCTCGTGGCGTATATACCACGAGACACAGTTATTATCTCACTCTCACCTCGGATGAAATGCCGGGGGTAGAGGGAGTGGGAGAGTGTGCTACGCTCCCTGATCTCAGTTGCGATGCCAAACCGGAATATGAGATGACCCTGCGACAGGTTTGTCAGATGGTGGAGCAGATGGGACGCATTCCTTACGATATGATTCGTGCTTACCCTAGCATCACCTTCGGTTTGGAAACAGCCTTTGCTTCGTTCTTTGATGCAGCAAAGAAGCAGAACTTAAGTGCTTCTGTTCCAGCCGGAATGGAGAACCTGACAGATCTTTTCGACTCTCCTTTTGGAAGAGGTGAAGAAGGCATCACAATCAACGGACTGGTGTGGATGGGTACTTACGAGGAGATGTTGGCACGATTGGAGGAGAAACTCCAGGCGGGTTTCCATTGCGTGAAACTGAAGATCGGTGCCATCGATTTCTTCAAGGAACTCGATCTCATCAAGCGCATCCGTGATGTGTATACCAAGGAGCAGGTTGAGTTGCGTGTAGATGCCAATGGCGGCTTTCTGCCGGAGAATGCAATGAGCCAGCTGGAGGCTTTGGCTAAATATGACATTCATTCGATAGAGCAGCCTATCAAGCAGCATCAGTGGCCTAAGATGGCTCAGCTTTGTCGCGAAACGCCGCTTCCTATCGCCCTAGACGAGGAACTGATTGGTGTGAATGTCCGGAGTATGAAGCAGGCTTTGCTCGATACCGTCCGTCCTCAGTATATCATCCTCAAGCCTTCACTTCATGGTGGAATCTATGGATGCAACGAGTGGATAGAACTGGCTAACCAGCGTGGTATCGGCAGCTGGATTACTTCTGCTCTTGAGAGTAATATCGGTCTGAATGCTATTGCTCATTATGCAGCTAAAGTATATGGTCCTAATGTCAAGATGCCGCAAGGCTTGGGTACCGGTCAGCTCTTTACTGATAATATACCGATGCCTTTGGAGATTCGTGGTGATCAATTATTTGTTGTAAAATGACTTTAGAAGAATTCCTTTCAGAATGGAATAACGGTAGCGACCGGGTGCTGGTGCATACCAGTGGTTCCACGGGAAAGCCCAAGCCGATGATGGTAGAGAAGAAGCGAATGCTCAACTCGGCCCGCATCACTTGTGATTTCCTGGGATTGAAACCTGGTGATAGTGCCCTGCTCTGCATGTCGCTCGATTATATTGCAGGTAAGATGGTGGTGGTGCGGAGTATAGAGCGCCATCTCCATCTTATTTCTGTATCCCCAAGTGGGCATCCTTTGAAAGATGTAAATGAAGAGATTACCTTCGCTGCGATGGTCCCGATGCAGGTTTATAACACCCTGCAGGTTCCTGAAGAGCGGGCTCGTCTCTGCCGCATCAGTCATCTTATTATCGGTGGCGGAGCCATAGATGAGGCTCTCGAACAGAAACTGAAGGCTCTTCCCGGCAATATTGCCATCTGGAGTACCTACGGAATGACCGAAACGCTCTCGCATATTGCCCTGAGAAGAATTAATGGTGATGAGGCCAGCGAATGGTACCAGCCTTTCGATAGTGTGAAAATCAGTCAGACCGAGGAAGGATGTCTGGTGATAGATGCTCCGCAGGTCTGTGCAGAGCCCCTGGTAACGAATGATATTGTGGAAATAGAATCCTATATATATAATAAGGTGGAAAAACTCCGTTTTCGCATCAAAGGCAGAAAAGACAATGTGATTTGCAGCGGAGGCATCAAGATACAGATAGAAGAGGTTGAGGCTCTGTTGAAGCCTTATCTTGAAAAACCTTTCATGATAGCCAAGAAGAAAGACGGGAAGTTTGGAGAGATTGCAGTCCTCCTGACGGAAGATGAGGAGATAGAAAAAATAGAGGCGACTGTTCGCCGCCTCTTATCTGATCATAAATATTGGATTCCAAGGGAATTCCTTCATGTAGAGCATCTTCCGCTTACCGAAACCGGAAAGCCGAAGCGCTCAATCTTTCTTTAAAGGGATTCTCTGAAGAAAGATTCTTTAGCTGAATTATCCTTCTCTGAAGAAGTCGAGTGCTTCCTTGATCTCTTCTGTCGTAGCTGTCTGGTTGATACGGATATCGCCTATGCCGCCCAGCATCGTGAAGTTGATGATACCATTCTGGTTCTTCTTGTCATGGTGCATCAGCTCGATCAGTTCATCATAGTCATCGCAGGTAATATCCAGTGTACCATAGAATTCCTTGATGAAGTTTACTGTCTGGCGCATCTTCTCAGTAGGGAATCCGGTCTTGACAACACTCAGATAGAGTTCAGGGATGAGACCGAATGCCACCGCGTAACCATGCAGGATAGGCTTGCGCTTCAAAGCCCAGCTCTCGAATGCATGACCGAAAGTATGACCCAGGTTCAGTGCCTTGCGGATGCCCTGCTCGTGAGGATCCTGCTCCACAATGCGCTCTTTTACCTTCACACTGTCGCCTACCATGCGCTGCAACTGCTTCAAATCAGGCTTGTCGAGGTCAAAGCTGACCAGTTCTTCCCACATTGCTTCTGTAGAAATCAGACCGTGTTTCAGCATCTCTGCATAGCCCGAACAGATGTTTTCTGCATCGAGCGTCTTTAAGAATTCTGTATCGAGAATAACGAACTTAGAATCGTTGAACACACCTACTTCGTTCTTCAGTCCGCCGAAGTTGATGCCGGTCTTTCCACCTACCGATGCATCTACCATAGCCAGCAGGGTGGTAGGAATATTGATAAAGTTGATACCTCTCTTAAAAGTGCTGGCAGCAAAGCCACCCAGGTCGGTTACCATACCGCCGCCCAGATTAATCATACAGGAGTGGCGTGAAGCTCCTCCCTCCTGCAGTCCTTTCCATACCATCATCAGACTTTCGATGTCTTTATGGCTGTCGGTAGCCGGAATAGTGATGATATGGGCTTCCTTCATGCAGTAAAAATTCTGCAATACAGGCATGCATAGTTCCAATGTCGTAGTATCTGTAAGCACAAAAAGCTTGTCGTGCTCACACTCAGAAAGTGCACTTACCAGTTCGCTTTCCAGTTGGGTTGATATGATTACTCTTTGTTCCATAACATTCTAACGTATTAATTTTTGTGCAAAGATACACTAAAATGGAGACAATACAAAAAAAAAGTTGCTAAATTTGCGTTTTTTATCTCAGAATGCATTAAACCTTGGTGTATTTAACGCGTCAAAACAATCGAGTAACAAAAATGATAATAGAATATCATAGCGATTATGTGTGAAAACACTCATAGTTGGAAATAATAACAAATAAAAATAAGAATGAAAAAATCGATTCTGACGATGCTGCTGCTGTTGATGGCAATAGCATCCTTTGCTCAACAGCGACTGATATCCGGTCAGATTACCGACCGCGATACCAAGGAGGCCATTGAGCAGGTAACTGTTCAATTGCTTAAGAGCGACAGCACGTATGTAGCTGGTGCCATCAGTAATGAGAACGGACTCTTTCACGTCACCGCTCCGGCTAATGGCAAGTATCTGCTCAAGATTTCGAGTGTAGGATACAAGTCTACCGTGAAGCGTATCCAAATTTCTGATAACAAGGATCTGGCTATGGGTAAGATTGTGCTGGGTGCTGAGGCTATCATGCTGAAAGGCGCAGTGGTAACAGCCATGGCTCAGAAGGTAACCCTGAAGGAGGATACTTTCGTGTACAATTCTTCTGCCTATCGCACACCGGAAGGTTCTGTAGTAGAGGAACTCGTAAAGCGTCTGCCGGGTGCAGAGGTGAGCGATGACGGTACCATCAAGATTAATGGTAAGGAGGTAAAGAAGATTCTGGTAGATGGCAAGGAGTTTATGACGGGCGACACCAAGACTGCCCTGAAAAACCTGCCTACCAGCATCATCGAGAAAATCAAGGCATACGATGAGAAGAGTGATCTCTCTAAGGTGACCGGTATTGATGATGGCGAGGAGCAGACCGTGCTCGACTTCGGTATCAAGAAGGGTATGAACAAGGGTCTGATTTCTAATGTAGACCTGGGCGTGGGCAACAAGAGCCGCTATAACATGCGTGGTATGGGCGGTTATTTCTCTAATAACAGCCGATTCATGCTCTTTGCCAATGCCAATAACACCAGCGACCGTGGTTTCGGAGGCGGTGGACCGGGCAGAGGTTTCGGAGGCGCTAACGGTTTGAATGCCAGCAAGATGATTGCCGCCAACTATAATTATGAACTGAAAGATAAATTCAAGTTCAATACTTCACTTCGCTGGAATCACAGCGATGGCGATATTTGGAGCCGTCGTTCCAGCGAGAACTTCATGGGTAGCAGCTCTTCGTTCAGCAACAGCTTGACTCAGAATTTCTCTCGCAGCAACAGCTGGAATGGTAACATCCGCTTGGAGTGGATGCCTGATTCTATGACCAATATCCTCTTCCGTCCTTCCATCTCCTGGAGTACCAGCGATGGATTGAGTGGCAGCCAGTCGGCATCTTACAACAAGGATCCTTACACCATTACCACCAAAGACCCTCTTTCTGAGGAAGGTATTGAGGAGTTGGAAAAGGCTGAGGCTATGGTGAACAGTCAGTTGACAAACGGAATCACCTATTCTGATAATAACAATATCAGGGGTATGCTGCAGGTGAACCGCAAGTTGGGCAACAAGGGACGTAACATCACCTTCCGTGTGGATGCCAAATATACGGATAATGACAGCAAGAGCATCTCGCTCAACAATGCCAAACTCTATCTTGTGCAGACAGCAGAGGGTAAGGATTCTACTTATCAGACCAACCGCTATAACCTGACTCCTTCGAAGAATTACAGTTATGCGGGTCAGTTGACCTATAGTGAGCCACTCTGGAAGGCTACCTTCCTGCAGTTCAGCTATAAGTTTACTTACAGCTACTCCAAGAGCGACCGCAGCACCTACGATTTCAGCAAGTATGCTATGAGTGGTGATCAGGAGTACCGTGGTTGGGATAGTTACCTGAATCCGTTTGCCGGTCATCTCGAAGATTACAAGGATGATGATCAGAGCCGTTTCTCTGAGTATCGCAACTACAATCACGATATCCAGGTGATGATGCGATTCGTCCGTCAGAAGTATAACTTGAACTTCGGTGTGATGATTCAGCCACAGCAGTCGAAGTATATCCAGGATTATCAGGGAGTGCATGTAGATACCGTTCGTAACGTGACGAATATCAGTCCAACCCTCGATTTCCGTTATCGCTTCTCCAAGATGAGCAACCTGCGTGTGAACTACCGTGGTACCACCTCTCAGCCAAGCATCTCTCAGTTGCTTGATATCACAGATAACAGCGACCCGCTGAACATCTCGAAGGGTAACCCTGGCTTGAAGCCATCGTTCACCCAGAACTTCCGATTGTTCTACAACAATTTCGTGCAGAACCACAACAAGGGTGTCATGACATTCATCAACTTCTCAACCACCAACAATAGCATCAGTAATAAGGTGACCTATGATGAGAAGACTGGTGGTAGAATCACCCGACCTGAGAATATCAATGGCAACTGGAATGTGATGGGAGCCTTTATGTTCAACTGCTCTATCGATAGTGCCGGTGTATGGAACTTGAATACCGACACCTACTTGGGTTACAACAACTACGTGAGTTATCTGAGTCTCGACAAGCAGTCTGATTCCCAGAAGAATACCACCCGCAGTACTACTTGGAGAGAGCGCCTCTCTTTCAGCTATCGCAACAACTGGCTGGAGCTTTCGCTCGATGGAACATTGAATTATAACCATGCTACAAACAAGTTGCAGCCTAACAGCAACCTCAATACCTGGCAGTTCTCTTATGGACCAAGCATGACGCTTACAGCGCCTTGGGGCACCAGTTTGAACACCAGTCTCTCTATCAGCAGCCGCCGCGGTTATAGCGACAGCAGCATGAATACGGATGAGTTTGTATGGAATGCGCAGCTTTCTCAGGGTTTCCTGAAGGGCAAGCCTCTTACCATCATGCTGCAGTTCTACGATATTCTCCGCCAGCAGAGCACCTTCTCTCGTGCCATTTCTGCTACATCCCGTACAGATACGGAGTATAATGCCATCAACAGCTATGCGATGCTGCACGTGATTTACCGCCTGAATCTCTTCGGAGGCAAGGATGCCCGTAGGGGTGGACCTGAAGGTCCTGGTGGTCCCGGTGGTCCTGGTGGCCGTCCAAACTTCCATGGCCGTCCTTTCAATGGCGGTTTTGGCGGTGGTCGTCCAGGCGGCAGAATGTTCTAGAAAGGCTTCATTTAAAACGATAGTAAGCCTCACTCCATGTTTACGTGAGGCTTATTTCAAACAGATATGACGAGAAAAAAAGAAATCCCCGCTCTTCGTAATGAAGAACGGGGATTGTTATTTTGTCTTGTCAAGAAGTCTTGATTAGAGAGCGAACTTGTAACCCAATGTAATCTGGAATACAGAGTTGCAACCTGCATCGTCAAAGTCTGCAATCTTTGTTACGCCAATATTGTAACGAGCATCTAAGCAAACGTTCATATACTCGTAAGAAAGTCCAACAGGAATAGAGAAATCAAAAGACTTGATTTTTGCTCCGTCTGGTGCATATTTATCGTAATCTACTGTAACGCCATCAACACTAACCTTGTTGCTAAGATTAAATGCTGGCTGGATACCAGCCTTTAATGCAAGACCTGGAGCTACATAAACGTTGGCAAGAATAGGGATGTTAAGATAATCCATCTTCATCTTCACGTCGCTATCTTTAACCTTTGCACCCTGCATTGAGTAGAGAAGACCACCGCTAATACCAAACATTGGTGATACATGATACTCCAACTCAGCACCTCCAACGAAGCCTGCTTTGTATTCTGCATCATCCTCTGTAACAGATGAAACGTTCAAACCTACCTTAGGCTGAATTGTAACATCACCTGCATTGTACTGTGCGAAAGCACCTACTGAAGACAGCACCATAGCTGCCATAACAAATAATTTTTTCATAACTCTTTCAATTTATATAATTAAAACTGTTAATATTCACGTCGCTTTTGAAATAGTATGTTACTATAAAGCTGAAAATGAGGTAGTCATTTATCATGCCTTACCATCATCTTTCGGGTGCAAAGATAGGATTTTTTACAATAGAGTCCAAACAAATTAATGATTATTTGCTAAAATCGGGCGAAAAAATACGAAATTGTTACCAAATGGAATGTTTTTAGATTTTTTTTATCCCCGTTTTCTTGCATTGTTTCATAAAAAGTTGTATATTTGCAGAGCTAAATAGAAATGCTTATGGGACTGGAATTTGGAAAATGGTTAATGGACGTTGCCAAGTATATGTTGACGGCGCTCTTGCTAGCAAGTTTTTTTGGAGACATGAATACCCCAGGAATGGTTGCTATAGCAATATTAATAATGATGGTAATATTAGGCTTAGGGCTTTGGTTTGTGCACCTTAATAGTCCTGACGATAAAAATAATAAAAGAAAGAAAGGAAAATAATTATGACTACACAAGAAATTAATTTCGCAATGATTTGTGGAGCACTCATCCTGATTTGTCTTTTTGCTGTCGGGTTGATTATTCACGAAAAGAGCCAGCAAAAGAAGAATGCTCAATGGGAATAAAAAAAATCCCCTATACAATATAAAAGATGTATAGGGGATTTTTCTTTTTTATTCATCCTCGTCCCAGTCTTCTTCGTCAAATCCGAACATGGCGGGATCTACGAAAGCGTCCAGGGCTCGGCGTTCCTTCTTTGTTGGGCGACCAGTGCCTCTTGCTCTGTCTACGAATCCGCTGATGCGGCTCATCTCCAGGAGCTCGTATTGCTTAGGGTCGGTTACGTTCTTATAGACACCATACAGCATCTTGGCGCCTACGCGCTGCTCTATGCAGTCGAGAACCTCGAAAGAGTAGGTGATAGGGGCTTTCTTTACGCTCACCACATCGCCACGCTTGATGATGAAGGAAGGCTTTCTCGTTACGCCTCCCACCATGACGCGGCCATTCTTACAGGCATCGGCAGCAATGCTGCGGGTCTTGTAAATGCGGGCAGCCCAGAGCCACTTGTCTATTCTTGCTGATTCTTTCATGATTATTTCTTTCCTAGCTTATTGTATTGGTTCATGGTGATGTCGATACCAGCCAATACGAAGCTCTTGATAATCTCTACACCCAGGTCGATGGCCGGCTGCAGCTGCTTCATGTCTTCCTCAGTATATTTGCCCAGCACCCAGTCTATCTGGCCGCCACGTGGATAATCGTTGCCGATGCCCATGCGCAGGCGGGCATAGTTCTGACCGATAAGCTGTTGGATATGTCCCAATCCGTTATGGCCACCGTTGCTGCCGTTCGCCTTCAGTCGGAAAGCACCCAATGGCAGGGCTAGCTCATCGCTGATAACGAGCAGTCGGCTCTGGTCAATCTTTTCCTGATTCAGCCAATATCTTACCGCATTACCGCTGAGGTTCATGAATGTGGTAGGTTTGAGCAGGAAAATCTTTCTTCCCTTGAGCGTAGTTTCGGCTACGAAGCCATATCGCTTATCCTCAAAATGAATATTGGACGCTTTAGCAAAAGCGTCCAATACCATAAATCCTGTGTTGTGCCTGGTGCCGGCGTATTCATCGCCAGGGTTACCAAGCCCACAAATCAAATATTTATCCAATGTTTGATAATGCTTTACTCAGGTTCGTAAAATCTCTAGATGACTCAGCGATTAAGCCTCTGCATCATCAGCAGCCTGAGCTGCGAGCTGAGCGTTACGTGTCATCTTGATAGAGCAAACTACGACAGCCTTGCTTGTAGCCAACTCAAGACCCTCGAATGAGAGGTCACCTACCTTGATGCTCTTACCGATCTTCAACTCTGTAACGTCGATATCGAGGTGCTCAGGAATAACCTGGTAAGGAGCTGTAACGTTGATCTTACGGATAGAGAGGTTCATACGACCACCATCACGTACACCCTGTGCAAGACCTACCAACTTAACTGGGATACCGATAGTGATAGGCTTCTGGTCGTTAACCTCGTAGAAGTCAACGTGCAGAGGAGCGTCTGTTGTTGGGTGGAACTGGATCTCCTTCATGATAGCTGTGTGGCTCTCACCGTCGATGATGAGGTTGATAACGTATACATGAGGAGTGTAGATGATTTTACGCAACTCAGCGAATGGAACTGCGAATGACAAAGCCTCAGGAGCACCGTTCTCGCCCTTCTTCTCACCATAAAGGTTACATGGAATCAAACCTTCCTTACGCAATGTCTTAGAAGCTTTCTTGCCAAGGTCTGTACGCTTCTGACCTGTTACATTAATCTCTTTCATTTTGTGTTACTCTAAATTAAGTTATTAATAAAAAATGTGCCTTAACTCGCCATCACACGGATTAGCTTTGCTTAAAGCGGGTGCAAAATTACGAAAATTATTTGGAATGAGCAAACTTTTTGCCGAAAAACATGTTCTACATGCAGAAAAAATATTGAAAATACAATTTTTTGCTTAAATAAACTGAAATTTTTGCCCGTTTTCTTGTCTATTACCTATTTAATGTGTATTTTTGCAAGCGTATTAGGTAATTTAATAAATGAATCTTTTAAAAACATTAGAGAATGATTAATAGGGATTTGATAAGACGTAAGATTGTGCAGTTAACCTACGCATACTATCAAAACAGCGATCATAACATGGAGAACGCTGAGAAGGAGCTGATGTTTAGTCTCTCCAAGTCATACGATTTGTACAACTACATGTTGCAGCTCATCGTTGCCATCACCCAGGAGGCACGCAAGCGCTACGATGTAGATGTAGCTCGTGCCAAGAGAGAGGGGGAGCAGGAACCTTCACCACGTTTCGCATTCAATAAGTTCGCTCTGCAGCTCGAAGAGAACAAGATGCTGCTCGAATGGATAGATGTTAAGCATTCCAACTGGGATGAGGATATCGAAATGGTGCGCAAAGTGTATACTGCTATTACGTCTAGTGATCTCTATGCTGATTATGTCAGCGGTGCTATTGATGAGGAACTCGCCGATCTCGACGAGTACAGCCGCGACCGTGAGGTATGGCGCCGCATCTACAAGCAGTTCATTCAGAATAATGAAAATCTTGATGCATTCCTCGAGGAGAAGAGCCTCTACTGGAACGATGACAAGGATATCATAGATACTTTCGTATTGAAGACTATCAAGCGTTTCGACCCGGAAGCTAAGGCTAAGCAGGAATTGCTGCCGGAATATAAGGATGCTGAAGACAGAGAGTTTGCACGCAAGCTCTTCCGTGCTACCATCCTCAACTGCGATACCTACCAGCGCTATATGAGTGAGGCTTTGCGCAACTGGGATTTCTCACGTCTTGCCTATATGGATGTGATTATCATGCAGATTGCCATCGCTGAGGTTATGAACTTCCCTGGCATCCCAGCTACCGTCACTATCAACGAGTATGTAGAACTTGCCAAGGCATACAGCACTCCTCGCAGCGGCGGTTATGTTAACGGTATGCTCGACAGCATCTGCCGCGAGCTCATCAGCCGCAACCTCATCCAGAAGGAGATGCCTGAGCGCAAGCAGCATCAGCATGCACAGCACGGCGAACATGCCGGCAAACAGCGCCCAGACAACCAGCACCCAGCCGGCCATCGTCCGCGCATTCATCGCGCTCCGGGCAAGGGTGAGTAAATAACGGAGGCCTTTCTTGCTGGCCACACCTTATTTATATATAGAACATAAATAATAATAGATAATACTTTAACGACATGACAAATTTAGTATTGCAAGCAGCTGCCGGTGGTAGCAGCATGAGTTTTCTCATCATGATGGTAGCTATCTTCGCTATCATGTGGTTCTTTATGATCCGTCCTCAGCAGAAGAAGCAGAAGGAAATCCGCAAGTTCCAGAATGCTTTGGCTGAGGGTACAAAGGTTGTTACTGGCGGCGGTGTTTACGGCACTGTTAAGCGTGTTAACCTCGAGGCTAACACCGTTGATGTTGAGATAGCTCGTGGCGTGGTAATCACTGTAGCTAAGGGCTACGTGTTTGCTGATGCAGCTAGTCAGACACCTAATGCATAGTATCAAGAGCATATTAAAAGCTGTCAGAAACTTCCTGTTCAGTGGTCTGAATAAGGAGTTTCTGATTTTTTTGTTCTTTCTCGCCCTCAGCGGCATCTTCTGGCTGATGATGACGCTCAATGAGACTACCGAGAGAGAATTCAATATTCCTGTGCAGTTAACGGGCGTGCCCCGCAATGCGGTAATAACCGGCGAACTCCCTGATACCGTGCATATTACGGTGCGCGATAAGGGATTCACACTCGTTACCTATGCTTACGGAGGCAAGATTCATCCGCTCGCATTCCGGTTTGCCAATTATGCCGATGAGGAAACGGGAACGGGACAGATTCCGATGGCTGATGTGCAGAAACAGGTGGCATCCCAGCTCTATGGCTCTACCAAACTGATCTCTATCAAGCCGGCAAAATACGATTTCTTCTTCACCTACGGCTCTTCCAAGCGGGTGCCTGTGGTGTTCAGAGGTAAGATTACAACCAGCAAGAGCTATTATCTGGCGCATACCGAATTCCTGCCGTCTACGGTTACGGTTTATGCCAACAAGAAGCAGCTCGATGAGTTGGAATCGGTAGAAATCGAGCCGTTCAACCTGCGCAACCTGCAGGATACCATTCATCGCAGCGTACCTATCAAGAAGATACGTGGCATGAAGATTGTGCCTCAGATGGTGCGCCTGGCGGTATATCCTGATGTGCTTACCGAGGAGTCGGTCGATGTGCCTGTTACGGCTATCAACATGCCTGATAACATGGTGCTCCGTACCTTCCCATCTAAAGTGGCGGTAAGATTCACCATCGGAGCCAGCCTCTTCAGAACCATCAAGCCGAGCCAGTTTAAGGTGGTAGTAGATTATAACGATCTGGCTAACAACCCTTCTGACAAGTGCAAACTCCAGTTGCGCAGCGTGCCGCGCTCGGTGAGCAAGGCGCATCTAGAACTGGAAACGGTAGATTATCTGCTGGAACAGCAATGATGATTAATAATTTATAATTTACAGTTAATAATTCATCGTGATGAAGATAGCGATAACGGGCGGTATAGGTAGCGGAAAGAGCTATGTGTGCCGGATATTGGAGAAACAGGGCATCCGGGTTTACGACTGCGATGCTGAGGCTAAGCGGCTCATGCGCACCGATGCCCGCTTGCAGGCTGGTTTGAAGAAGCTGGTGGGCGAGCAGGTTTACAGTGCAGAGGGCGTTTTGCAGAAGCCCGTGCTGGCTCAGTTTCTGCTGGCTGGCGAGGCTAACAAGCAGGCTGTCAACGATGTGGTTCATCCGGCTGTGGCGCGCGATTTCGAGCAGAGCAGCTATGAGTGGATGGAGAGTGCCATCCTCTTCGATAGCGGTTTCCATCGCCGCATCCACCTCGATTTCGTGGTCTGCGTAACGGCTCCCGTCCCGGTTCGCATCCAGCGCATCATGCAGCGCGATCATATCCCGGCAGCGAAGGCGCAGCAGTGGATAGATGCCGTCATGCCGCAGGAAGAACTTGCAGCCCGCTCCGATTTCGAAATCGTGAACGATGGCGAGCAGGATATCGAAGCACAGGTAAGGAAATTATTAGATATCATTAATAATAAAGAATAATAGAAAAGACAATGGAAACAATCCTTTCAATTGCAGGCAAACCAGGCCTTTATAAATTGGTATCAAGAGGTAACAGAAACCTCATCGTAGAAACACTCGATGAGACTCACAAGCGTATCCCGGCTTTCGCTACCGACCGCGTAACAAGCCTTGGTGACATCGCTATGTATACAGACGCTGATGAGGTGCCACTCTGGGAAGTGCTCGACAGCGTAAGCAAGAAGGAAGAGGGCAAGCCTAGCACTTTCAACTACAAGAAGGCGCCTGTTGCTGAGCTCCACGCTTATTTTGCTGAGGTTCTTCCTAACTACGATCGCGACCGTGTTCACGACAGCGATATCAAGAAGCTCCTCCAGTGGTACAACATTCTCGCTAAGTACGGCATCACCGATTTCAAGGCTACTCTCGCTCCTACAGAGGGTGAGAACGTAGATGATCGTGCTGAGCAAACTGCTGAATAAGAATCATTTATCAGAGTTAGCATATAACAATAAAAAAGGCTCCTGCAACACTTGCAGGAGCCTTTTTCGTACATTTATTTCTTTTTCAATCTTCTTTCTCTCTTTTCTTTCTTTTTTTTACTTTTCTTTTTCAATCTTCTTCAGTTCCTTCTCAAATCTTCTTCGATACATTTCTCCTGCTATGGTCAGACCAAACGGGAAGGCTAACCAGATGCCTAGAATGCCCAAGCCGCAAGGGAACCCCAGGGTATAGCCCAGCGGCAAGGAGATGACGAAATAGGCGATGAAGGCATAGAGCACCATCGGCTTCACACAGGCGATGCCACGCAGCGCATTGGCAAAGGTATACTGCAGTCCGTCGCCAAACTGATATACCATCAACAGGATAATCAGCGTAGCCACATACGCCTGCACCTCCACATTATCATTAAACCAGCCACCTATCTGATGGCGAAGCAGGAACACCGGCAAACCCATACACAGCGAGAACAGCAGGTTCAGCCGGAACCCGTCGTAGGCATTTCGGCGAACAGCACCGTAGTCCTTCTGACCCATAAAATGGCTCACGCGGATAGCCAGCGCTGCCGCCATGCCCGAAAGCACGAGATAGAAGAGCTGCGAGAGGGTGATCATCACCTGATGAGCCGCCAGCGGAATGGTTCCCAGCCAGCCCACCATCACACAACTCAGCGTGAAGGCAGCCGACTCCATGCCCAGCTGCAGCGCCACAGGCCAGCCCAACCGGTTCATCTCCCTGAAGTCAGCCTTGTTCAGAGAACTGTGCAGAATATCGCGTCTGTATTCCCCGAAATTCTTGCCCGTCATCAGCATGCCCACCATCGCCAGCGCCATCAGAATACGGCTCACCAGCGTCGAAATACCGGCTCCCAGCAATCCCAGTTCCGGGAAGCCCGCCACACCGTAAATCAGTACCCAGTTGCCCAGAATATTGATTACGTTGCCGCCAATCATCGCCCACATCGCCACCTTGGTCTGTCCGAGTCCGTCAAGAAATTGCTTCATCGTGAAGAAGATGCCCATGAAGAGCACCGAGGCAAGGTTTACCAGAAAGTAAGGACGGATGAGCGAGAGCAGCTCTTCAGGCTGTCCGATGCGCCCCAGATTCAGGTAGAGCACAATGAGGGCGAGGGTGAAGATGATGCCCGTCAACATGTTGGCACAGAAGGCATTGCGCACTTTCTGTCCGATGCAGTCGGTCCGTTCCTCGCCGTAGAGCCGTCCGATGATAGGAGTGAGTCCGTAGGTGAATCCCATATAGGATACGAAAACGAGACCGAAGATATTGTTCACCAGTCCGGCAGCTGCCAGTTCGGGTGTACTGTGATGGCCTATCATCAGCGTATCGGCAAATCCCAGGATGATGGTACCCAGCTGTCCTATGATGATAGGAATGCCGATAGCCAGCAGTTCCCGGTAGTGATGTTTCCTGTTCGTCGTTATTGATGTCGTATGATTATTCATATTTGCTTTTAATTACTAATCTATTTCCTTTATTCTTCTTTAAGAGCGTGCAAAGTTACGGCTTTATTCACTAACTACCAAATTTAAAAAGGTAAAAAAGCTATTTAAAGGTAAAAAAGTAAAAAGGTAAAAGGGTAAAAAGGTAAAAAAGAGCCTAGCGGGGGTAAGCTAGCTAGGGCTCTTTTTACCTTTTTTAGGGGACCAGCGATGGAATCGCTGGGAACGGGGACAGGAAGGGGTTAAAGCTTCTTTTTACTTTTTTACCTTTTTACTTTTTTACCTTTAAAAGATGTATGAACTTCCTTCCTCTTTCGGTCCATACGAGGTAGGTGTGGGTGTAGGCGGTGCCCAGCTTCTCCTGTGCCCCATCGCAGTGAGGGTCGGGGAGGGTAGAGTAGCGGGTGCGGCTCTTCGCCAGGCCCATGTGGGCATAATCGGCATAGAGCAGATACTGGCCGCTCTGGTAGTACTGGATATGAAGGGCACAGAGTTGGCGGTTCAACTCCTGTGCCGTGATACCCAGCTCCTTCGCTATCTGCGTGGTGGTATAGCAGGAAACTGAGTTAAGCACATTGTCGGTGTAGAGCGCCTTCGGCAGAAGATGATCTACCTGATTCTCCAACTGGATGATGTTCTCACCGTTCTTGGCGATGCAAACCACCTGTTCGTCCACCACACCGTTCAGCCGACGAATCTCCGTATCCTGTTCTCCGATGAGTTTCTTCTGCTGATCAATCTGCACCTGCTGGTTTTTCAGCAGATTCTCCTTCTCCTTGAGTGTAGCTCGGAGAATCTCTTCGGCATGCCGAATCGTCTCCTCATCACTCTCGCCCTGCTGTACCGGAATATAACCGCCTGTCTTGCGAATCTGTGGCAGCACCTCGGAAGTAACCCAGTTTTTGAATTTCACCGCCGTAGGAAGCTTAGAGCCGAGAACCAAAGCATAGAATCCGCTCTCGTTGACGAAAAGAAGCTGGCACCAGCGCTTTGCCTCACTTCCATCCTTCTTGATACCAGTCGTTACCCTTATGCTGTGTTTTACAGCGTCATGTGGGTTAACTAGTTGATACACAGCGCATCTTGCTCTTTTATATCCCAGCGCATCACAGACATCCTTTGCACAGAACAAGGGCTCCTCGTTTTCATCGGTCAAGGTACGAATCTTACCGAATTCAGGGTTTTCAAACACGACAGCATTACCCGCTGTCTTTTCATTCTTCATCTCTTCTTTTTTTGTTTTATAATTTTTTTCCATGATATAAAAATGTATTAAAATTAAACACTGAAGTTTCGCATGTAAGCTCCACACGCCCTGAAAGGGCAGAAGCTCCTAGCCCAGGGCATCGCCCTGGGTAATTACGGACGCAAACCTGTCGCCCTGTAAGGGCAAAAGCTTTAAAACTCCAGGCAAAACATAAAGCTTTTGCCCTTACAGGGCGCCTTACTGATTGCCATTATACCCAGGGCGATGCCCTGGGCTAGGAGCTTTTGGGCCTTCAGCCCGTACTTGAACCACATGCGAAAGTTCAGTTAATCACTAATCACTATAAAATCGTAATCCAAATGCTCTCATCCCTGTCTCTCGCAGCGGTGATAGCATTGATGAGGCGGTGGAGCCAGATGCGGGAGTTCACAACCATGCCTTTTACACGGTTCTCACCCACCAGGATGCAGCCCTGCGTATCATCGGGATAATTGCCGGCATGGATGCGGATGCCCTCAAAATTGGGGACACCCAACAGCAGCGGCAACCACATCTGAAACCTCGGCGATTTGCTGATCACCACCGGATAAGTGCCCTCAGGTATCGCCGTCTTGCCCTTCATCTTCTGTGCCTTCTTGCCCGATACACGCCCCAACCGCACATTCTCCTCGGCAGGACTTAGCTCCACACCCAGAAGGTTGCGCCAGCACGGCTCCATCGTATCACAGAAATACGAGTCCGCATTCAGCTTCTCCGGCGGCACCTCGCACACCGTCTTCAGCCCCCTGCACTTGTTCACACTCTCAATCGTGCGCTTCTTCACATCCTCATCCTTCAGGATGTAAAGGCGACCTATCGTGTAGGTCTTCTTCTTCGCTATACGTTTTAAAACTATCTGCATAAGTAAAAATAAATTTAAGATTTAATAACCATACCATCGTGGCGGTACTTAAGCTTCTCAAAACTGTCACAACTGTCACAACTGTCACGCTTGCCCGTATACTGATACGTCCGCCTGATGTAATTCCGGTGCAGCCACTGCCTGATCATCATATCGGTACCCTTCGCATCCAAACCATGCTCCAGCCGGATGGCAAGCAACTGCGCAGCCGTAAAGCTATCGGGCAGTATCTGTAAAAGATTCTGAGGCCCACGCTTCGAACTCCTCTGCGCCGTATAGTTCTCCTTCGCAATCATATCGCCGAAGAACCGCATCTTGCAGTACAGGTCATACTGCTCGCTCCAGCGGATAAACTCGTCAATCTCCGGCTCCCACTTGCAACCATTGGCTACATACAGCACACACGCCTTCAGGTAAGCGATGACGTTGGCACGGAACGAGAGATTCTCAAACGTCCTGTCCTGCGACAGCCGGGCAAACTCAGCATTCTCATCCTTCAGCCTGAGGGCAAGCTGAAACGCCTCCTTACACTCAATCAAGCCCGTTACTTTGTTCAGATTTTCGATGTAAGGCCGTAGCGCCTCACGGTACGATTCATCATAGGTTCCGTAAACAGGCATATCCTCGCCGATTTCCCTTTCGGGGATGGTACAGAAGTTGATACGGCTGATAGGACCATCGGTAAGAACCTTAGAGAAGTAACGCTGACCCTTCTGGATGGTGGTAGATGCATTCCAGTTGAACCGGATGGTAACACGCTCCGTGACACTCATTGTTCCTACGCGAGTTTGTCCATATTTGTTACCCGGGTCTGCTGCCAGACACATGATACGGAACTGCTGGCTTCCGCTACCCTTGAGCGCATCAAACTGGTCTAGCTCATTGAGCGAAGTATAGAGGAAATGTTCCTGCGCTTCGGCCGTTCTCATCACGAAAGCCGGGTTCGTCATATCCGCATCAATCTCCTGGATAATCAGGTTTTCAGGTCTCTTGCGCTTATCCTTGTTGGCACCCTTGCGCAGCATCTCATCCTTCCACGCCTTTTCGCGCTTCAGGTTTTCAGCATCCCTCTGCCTGATATCCTCCATAATGAAATCGATAGGCCTGTTCACGCTGCTCTTACCCGCTCCGGTACCCGCAAGCAGCAGCGTCATCAGTCTCGCTTCGTGCTCCACGTTGTCAATATACCGGAACCTCGTCTTCCAGAGATGCGTAGCCAGCGGCGGGAAGATAGCGTGCGCCACAGCCGGCTTATAAATTTCCGGTGTCCTCGATATCAGCAGCTCCACCAGCTTCGGCAACTTCTTCGGCATCTCCGGCGGGTCCGGATAATCCTCATCGGTACTTTGAACTTTGAGATTTGAACTTTGAACTGTATGATTACCATCAGGTCTATTAACTTTCAACTGTAAACTATTAACTTGCTGGCTGGCCTTCTGCTCCGCAAGTGCATTCACCCTCATCACTTCCCTCGACATAGGCTTCGTATTGTCAGCATATTTCGCATAGAAGTCGTGAATCAGCTGATGGCAGTCGTTCTCCTGATAGTAGCTCGGCATTTTCACCCTCACCACCTTCATCAGTTCCTCTTCCTCCATCACCCTCGAAGCACCGGCGCTCATGATAGCCAGCAGCGAAGAGTGTCTCGACCCCACGGTATCAATCTCCATACCCCCGAGTCCGGCAGCCTGCGTAAAGAGGTCAAACGCAATCAGATTTTTCTCCCTGGCTCCCAATCCGCCAGCATCCTGATTGCCTCCAGAATTCCCGATATGAGGAGCATCAGCACCATGGCTATCACCAGGTTGGGCAGGCTGAACAGCAGAGCCAGCAGAAACAGCAGGATAGCCGTCGTTGCCCGATAGTCTATTATTTTCATTATTCTTACCATTGCTATTAACTTTTAACTGTAAACTATTAACTTGATGAGGACTATTAACTTTCCCTCTTCCGTCCACGGTCAGTCCGCGGTCCAGATACGCCTGCCTTCGCATCAGAATCTCCTTCTCGCTCAGCACGGCGCACCACATCTTCGACCTGTAGATTTCCGAGTCCTTATCCGTAAGATAAATCATTCTCTCGGGTGTGATGCAGCTCTCGTCATACGGCACCCCCAGCGCCTCGCAATACGCCTTCTGCGTCTCCTCGATGGTCATTCCCACCGGCAGTCTGATACCGATGTGCAGTTTCTTCCGGGCACTGTAGCAGAGGTGCAGCAGCGAGCCGTTCCAGATGCTGTCAGAGCAGTTCAGCTCCCTTGCCTTCTCGATAGCCTTGTCTACATACTCCCTGTCATCCACGTCGATGATAGTCTGGAACATGAAGCTCTCGGGCTGGGCATTCTCCTGTCTGCGCACATTGTTCTTGAAAATGCCGTAGTGGGGACAGAAGAAAGGCAGTTCGCTCTTCAGCCTGTCCTGCGCCTTCTTCACCGCCTCTGCATTGTTGGCATTCACCTTCGGGATAGGCAGCTCGCCCCTGATCTGCTGAATCATCTTCCTGATTTCCGGCGATGCAATCACCTTGTCATACACCGCCAGACTGTTGGAAAACACCTTCCCCTTATTGCCCTTGCGATAAGGGTTCAGTGCAATTACATGTTGTGTTTCTGTCATGTTATTTCGTTAATAAAAGATTGGTTTGTGGGGTAATCCCCTCTTCCGTTTTCACCACTCTCAGCCGTCTGTAAGGAGGACTGAACACATACGCTTTCACTTCCATCATTTTAAATAATTTAGAAGATTGGGGGCTCCCACCATGGTTGATGTGCAGATACACAAAAGCCCCCGAAACTCAGACCGCATTGGTTCTGAATTCCGGGGGCAAAGGTAAGGCAAATTTCTCACTTCTACCTAGTACGTACTATGTACGCGTACTAGTACTACCAGTCAGTTTAACCTCTGATAGCAGGCATCACTTTTTCGAGGAAGGCAGCCGTTTTCTTCTGTTCCATTCCTCGGTTGCAAGCGGCTCTCATCGAGTTCGGATTAGGACCCCAATAATTGCCGAATACACTCCATATGTTCTTGATTTCCAACTCTATACCAATCTGATAGGCAAGGACGGCAGCTTCGGATGTTGATATTCCTGAAGGCATGAAATCTTCGGTTACTACGCCGATGTCCATCAGATTTTGCATGATCTTCTGCGCCTTTTCCGTTTTCAGTTCTTCGGGTATCTCCGCATTTCTGTATGAGGGTTGTTCACAGGCATTGCTGCCATAATAGTTCTCCACATGCTCGAAATAAGAGCTGCCAGCATTCATGATGATCATTCTTTGTCCAGACATTTCTCATCCTCCTTTCCTTTATAGTTGATTTGGTGTTCGATATACTGGCAGTTGTCATTCATCAGGATGGTATTGTAGTTGTTGGTGATATTCACTTGTTGGGTGTGGAAGTGTCGAACTCTCCTAATATTGCTATTTTTCATTTGTTTTTACGTTTTGATTATTAATTGTTTAATTGTTTTGTCCTCGTTTTAGCAAAGGACGTGTGTTTGCGCTAACAATTTTAAAAAGCGTAAGCAGCTGGAGGCTGCCGAGCACCTACTATCGTAAGGCGTGGGGGCGGGTTAGATGTTGTTACTTTCTGGTTGTTGATATGGTATTAAGTTGATACTTAGTCGCAGATGCCTGGCATCTCGACCGATTATTAGTTGTTATGGCATACGACAGCTTGCTTGGGAATTCTCCTAAGCTTCCGAAACATCTCTCCTTCATAAAGTCGAGGTGATTGCTTGTGATATGCCTCATTTTTTTCATAATTAAAAATTTCGTGCAAAGGTAATAAAAAACATTCAAATAACCAAATAAAAAGTGAGCGTTATAGCGCTCACTTTAATTTAATATTTATTATACGTACATGTGATGTTTTTAACAGATTAAAAGGATAGATGATGCCCCAAGGTGCATAATCGCCTATTTTATGCTATTTCGACCCCTTCCTTTTCTACGTTCCTGGCGAAGGGTGTATTTCCTTGAACTATTTGGCACAATAGGTACGATTACGATTGGCACCAAGAGGAAGGATTTTCCCTTCTTCTGTTAACTGATTAAGATACCATTTGGTCTGAGATATCTGTAGTCCAACACAAGAAGCAATATCAGTTGATTTACAATTAGGATGACTAACTATATAATCAAAAATTGATTTTTTCATTATATCACCTATTTTATCGCCGGATTTCTGTGTTATCGCCGGATTTTCTATAGTTTTATCGCCGGATTTCTGAGTTATCGCCGGATTTTCTATAGTTTTATCGCCGGATTTCTGTGTTATCGCCGGATTTTCTATAGTTTTATCGCCGGTAAAAGTTGGAATAAATAACGTCATTTCAACCCTGTCAGGATGAGTTACTTCTTTTAATGAAGGTAATTGTTTCCAGCCATTATCCTTCCACCCCTTTGCTATCACGCCAGCCCCACTTCCTCCTTTTTCACCAACGCCAATAAATACGAACATTTTTTGGATAAGCGGATTGCGACAGATACTATGCCCACCTTCCTCAAATTCCTCCTTGCTTACCAGCATCGTACCCGGATTCGACAATACAATCTTATCGAAGAACCGATCCACGGTAATATTCCCCATTACAGTATAAGCACAATGAATAATGCTATTTGCAAATGCTTCTCTCAATGCAGTATGAGCCGTAGTAGTATCTATTCTCATTTGTTTTTCATCCAATCGAAAAGGAACAGGAAGAGCATGTTGTAACATCGGCAATACTCTAGTATAAAACTGAAAGATATTTGCCTCCCATGTACCATCAGGATATACACGATTACTCCAACGTATTTGAGGTACAATGCTCAGACGCTCACGATAATCAGGAAAGAAATAAGGACAACACTCTGGATCTGTAATGCTATTGGTTTTACCAAACATCAACATTCCGGCAACTGTGAAACCTTCCGTAGAAGTTGCTCTATCCTTACGATAAGCACCAATATGCTCCATAAAAGCCATATCTTCTTCCTCGTTCCAAGGATGGTTCTCGTGAAGGAAATTGTAAAGACGACGATATTGGTGTAATGAAGGCAAATCTATATCGTCAAGACTATAGCCTCGCAATATTCTAGAATCTACACTTGACCGCAAACTATTGGCATCAGAAATCATCTGCTTAACATCGTCATCTGTGCATACATAATCCCCCTCATGACGACGGCGATAGGTGTTACCAAAGGGATTAAGCGTAAGATAAACAGGACGCAGATTGTATGGGGCACGAGGTATATGAAACACCAGAAGGTAACTTCCACCATCTGTTTGATATTCTTCCACATCACTCTCTACAAGCAAAGGTATACTTACACATGCTTTATTATGTGCTTCATCCCAAAACTTTTTGCGATAATCTGTAATTTGCTTCTCTGTCAAACCATCGGGCACAAAGCCCCCATTCTTTTCCTTAACCCCCAACACCAAATAACCACCATCGGTATTGGCAAATGCAGAAAAAGAACTCCAAAAGGATTGAGGAAAACCTCCCTTAGCAGACTTATATTCTACCTCGGCACCTTCCTTCAATTGCAATCTGGTTTGTAATTGCTCCTTTATATTCATAACCAATAAATTTATCCTCCGTTTATTTAAATAAATTTCGAGCATCAGAAAGTTCGGCTCCTGAAACTTCTGCCTCACGGAGTTCTTTAAAAGCCTGTGTCAGACTTTCCTTCACTACCATCTGATTATCTATTGTTAATGTTGCCATAATCTTCTCCTTTAATTAAATATTTCCCACAAAAGTACACTTTTTCTCTGAAAGCACCAAATTATATCTGAAAAATATGCGAAAAAAGAGCTTTTCTTAAGGTAAAAGGTAAAAAAGTCAAGTCCGTTAGGTTCCTTATCCAATATGATAAGGATATCCCAGTCACTATCCTCCCTGGCGGTACCTCTGGCTTGTGAGCCGAAAAGTATCGCCTTCCCGCTAGCTGGCAAGTTCTTTGCCAGGCATTTGCGGATAGCTGCCAATATATGTTCCTTTACATTCATAACCAATAAATGTATCCTCCGTTTATTTGAATAATTTTCGGGCATCAGGAAGTTCGGCTCCTGAAGCTTCTGCCGCACGGAGTTCTTTAAAAGCCTGTGTCAGGCTTTCCTTCACCACCAATCTCTGTCTCATTGCTTCTGCATCTACATCTGTTAATGTTGCCATAATCTTCTCCTTTAATTAAATATCTCCCACAAAAATACGCTTTTTCTCTGAAAGCACCAAATTATATCTAAAAAATATACGCAAAAAGAGCCATCCCCCTCACGCCCCTGCCTGCCATTCCCCTCACGCCCCTGCCATTCCCCTCACGCCCTGAAAGGGCAGAAGCTCCTAGCCCAGGGCACCGCCCTGGGTATTCATGTCCGCACACCTGGCGCCCTGAAAGGTAGGGTGTTCAAAATCCGTTTAAAATCCGACGCATTTATTCCCTAAGGTATTGATGCGTTTCACGGTCAAATT